>JBHELY010000001.1:0-119224 GCA_046262815.1 Chthoniobacterales bacterium
CAATGAGATGCGTGGCATACTAAAAAGTAGCCGTAACGTAGCCGCAAGGGCGAGGCCGGGCTTTCAAAGGCTAAAGTAGAAGGTAGAAAGTCGGAGGGAAAACGCCGAGCGAGTTTGGAGAGTCGGACGCGCAGAAGTGCGTCCTTCCGGGCGCTGGACTGACGGGAGTCAGGCCGCAGGGGCGGGTGCCGGTTGGAAAGAGAGCCGCTGGGAGGCTTCGTCGAGGGCTTTTTCGAGGAGGTCGAGATTGACGGGTTTGGTGAGAACAGCGATCGCGCCGGAGTCCTCGGGATGCTCGGTGGGCGCCCACGCGGAGACGAGGATGACGCGGGCGGAGGGATCCTTCGAGACGATATTGCGGCAGGCGGTGGCGCCGTTCAGTTTCGCCATCCAATAGTCCATCAGGACGACGTCGGGCTTGTAGCGATCGTAGGCCTGGATGGCTTCGAGGCCGGAGCCAACCACTTCCACGACTTCGTGTTGGCAATGCGAAACCAGGGCCGCCAACGTTGTTCCCACACTTCTTTGGTCGTCGGCGATGAGTATGCGCATGCGGACTTTGCAGAACTTTTCATGCCAAAGGTGGAAAGCCCTGTCTGGGCTTTCCAAAGTAGGAATTAAGAAGGAAGAATTAAGAAAATGAATGACGAGCTGTTGAACATCTCCGATTACGGGCGCGCTGCCCGCGAGAAGCTGCCGAAGGATGTCATCGGATATTACGAAGGCGGTGCGCTCGATGAGATCACGTTGCGGGAGAACACGGCGGGATGGGAGCGGCTAAAACTTTATTACAAAGTGCTGGCGGGAGTCGGCCCGCGCGAACTCGGCACGACGGTTCTGGGGCAAAGCGTCTCGATGCCGATCTGTGTAGCGCCGACAGCGTTTCATCGATTGGCGTGCGAACAAGGGGAAGTCGCGACCGCAAAGGCGGCGAAAGCGGCCGGGACGTTGTTTATTCTGAGTTCGTTATCGAACACGGCGATGGAGAAGGTGTTCGCGGAAGCGGCGACTCCGAGATGGTTTCAACTCTATATATATAAGGATAGAGAGATCACGAAAGCGCTCGTGCAACGAGCGGAGGCGGCGGGAGCGGAGGCGATCGTGCTGACGGTGGATGCGCCCGGACTCGGCACGCGCGAGCGGGATGTGCGCAATAATTTTCAGCTGCCGGAGGGACTCAACGTCGAAAATCTGGCACCGCTGGGGAAGGGAAAGTTCCCCAAGGTAAGCGGCTCGGGGTTGGCGGCGTATGTCCGGGAGAATTTTAAGTCGGATCTTGGGTTCGACGATCTGGATTGGTTGTGCGGATGCACGCGGTTGCCGGTGGTGGTGAAAGGAGTATGTCGCGGCGATGATGCGCGGCGGTCGGCGGAACACGGGGCGAAAGCGGTAGTGGTGTCGAACCACGGCGGGCGCCAGCTCGATACCGCGCCGGCCACTTGTGAGGTGTTACCGCAGGTGGTCGAGGCGGTGAGTGATCGTTGCGAGGTTTATGTCGATGGCGGGATTCGTCGGGGGAGCGACGTGCTGAAGGCGATCGCGCTCGGCGCGCGAGCGGTGTTGGTCGGCCGCCCTGTTTTATGGGGATTGACCGTGGATGGGGAACGAGGCGCGACGCATGTCCTCGAGATTCTCAGACGCGAACTGGAAGAAGCGATGCTCCTCTGCGGATGCACGCGGCTCAAGGAGATCGGGAGATGGGTCCTCGAGCCAGAAGTCTGAGGTCGGACATCGGAGGTCAGAAGCGGACGGAAAATTCGTTATCCCAGAATGCGATCACCAGCACGCTAGAAGGGTGCGCGCCCCGGAAAAAAAGAATCGAGCGCCCAACGTCAATCCGATAGAATCGAGCCATGAAGAAACTAATTCCGGTGGTTCTGGGTGTCTGGGTTATTGCGCTGGTGGGTTGCACGACAACAACAGAGACGTCGACGACCACGACAACGACGAGAGAACGGCAACCAAGTGCGAGCATGGACGCGACGACCAGTATGAGCCGCACAGAGCGGATGCCGGCTACCGGACCGAGATAGGCGGAAAGCAGAAAGTTGTTAGTAGAAAGTAGAAACGGCGCAGCGGCGTGCGCTGCGCCGAAGCGAAGATGCTTGATCCGCGGAGCACGTTTCAACGCTCGGTGTTACGAGTGGACGGGGACATTCATATTTGCGCAGACGCCGGGATTGCCACTTTCGCTCAAGTGCGAGACTTACGATCTGTGGCTGGCGGAATTTCGCGACACGGAAAACAACGTGATGGCGCTGATGTGCGAGAAGGCGAAGTAAACCGAAGATCGGAGATCAGAAGTCGGAGGTCAGCAAAGACTACCGCGCGTTCGCCAATTTTTGGAAGCGCGGATCGCCGCGGATAGGGTCGAATCTGGGGTCAACCCGCAGCCAAGCCTGGGTAAGTGCCTGAACATAGGTCTGGCCCAACACCGCCTCGAGCAACGGGATGGCGCGATCGGCATCACCCATCTGCGCATAGGCGGTAGCGATGATCGCATCCGCTAACGGGTAAGTCCACTTGTCGAAGCGCCGGGCCGCGCGCAGTTGTTCGCCGATGCGTTCGACTTCGTCCGCCCGGCCGAGACAAGCTTCTAACTGTATGAGCTGATCGAGAACGATGAGGCCGCCTTCGTGCTGGTCGCGCAGCTTCATTAGTCTGCGTTCGCCTTCGCGTAGCAACGGCTCTGCCGCGGCGCGATTGCCTCTGGCGAATTCGATCCGGCCAGTTACCCCCTGATCGAGTGCGAGGAATACCGGGGGTTCCTTGCCCGATTCTATCATAGCTTTGATCCGCCGGAGTGCCTCGTCGTAATCGCGCCGGACAATCGCGATTTCGACAACGGTGCCGAAACCGCTGTCCGTGGGGCCAAATTTGAGGTCGCGCACCATTTGCCAGCTTTTTTCGAGGTCGCCCCCGGCGGCGTACGTTTCCGCTTTGTTAGCAATGATATTTGCGTCGTTAGGCGAGATGGCGAGCGCCCGGTCGAGCGTGAGGCGCGTCTGTTCCAGGTCGCGCCGGCCACGATAACTCCAGGCCAGTTCGACCCAGTTGTCGACATTCAAAGGATCAAGCTCTGCGCCGTGTTTTTGTAACGCGATCGTTTCGTCCAGTTTTCCCTGCCTGCGTTTTACGAGGGCCGTTGCGCTAATAAACTTCCAGTCATTCGGCGCGATAGCGCGGGCGCGATCGAGCCAGCGAAGAGCTTCATCGTAATTCTTCTCGACGTAGTAGTAATACACACCCATCGAGCCTTGCGCGTCCGCTGATTCCGGCGCGAGCCGAAGGGCTGTGTCTGCCGCCGCCCGCGCTCGTTCTTTCTGCGCCGGACTTTCTTCGGGAAAGAAGTAGCGGACCGACTCCATGACCGCGAGCCAGGCCCAGGCCTCGACAAAATTCGGATCTAGCCGCACCGCTTCGCGCAACAGGTCGCGCATCCGGGCGCTGTCCGCATCCGATTGCGAATCCCGCAAGGCGATGGCGTGCAGATAAGTCTCATAGGCCTGCGGATTGTCGGTCCCCCGCATGTTGATAGCGGCCTTTTCCTTGCCAGTGAGCTTGGCCTCCAAAGTGGCGGCGATCTTCTGCGCAATATCGGTTTCGACCTGGAACGTATCGAGCAGCTTCCGGTCGTAAGTTTCCGCCCAGAGATGGGCATCCGTCGTCGCATTAATCAATTGCACCGTTACTCGGACCTGGTCGCTAGCGCGCTGGACGCTGCCTTCGAGGATGTTGGCGACGCCGAGCTGCTTTGCGATCTCCTTAAGACCGGCCGGCGCGCTCTTAAAACGCTGCGTCGACGTGCGGGAGATGACTTTGAGATCCGCGATCTTCGATAGCCGGGTGAGAATTTCGTCCTGGATGCCTTCGGCGAAATACGCGTTCGCTTTGTCTTCGCTCAGGCTTTCGAACGGCAGAACGGCGATCGATTTGAGCGGCGCTTCGGGTAGGGACACTGCGCTGCGGCGTCCGTCGGTGTCGGGGCGGACGGCCCATCGGTCCGTCCCTACCAGGTGATAGGCCAACAGCGCGCCTGCTGCGATCGCGATAAAGATAATTAGCGCCGCGAATTTCCGCCGGCTCCATTGCGGAATTTTTTCGTCGGGCCGGATGTCTTCGGTGCGCTTCATTCCTTCCGGCGTCATCTCGAAGGCCCACGCAATAACAAGCGCGACCGGAAACCCGAGTAGCACAATCACAACAACGGCGGTAGAGATTCCTTCCGCGAGATGAAGCGCGGGCACGATCGTCGCCGCCACCTGGATCACGAGCCAGCCGACCACCGCATAGGCGACGGCCACCTTGTAAACGTTGCGCCGTTTCAGCTCCGCGAAGAATTTTCCTGGGTTCACTTAGAGGGCGCGATGCCGAGCGCTTTTTCGATCGCGGCCGGATCGTAGATCTGACCACCTTTGATTACGGTCGTGGTCTTGTCGAGGTCGCGAATGTTCTTCGCCGGATCGCCGTCGACCAGAATCATATCGGCGAGTTTGCCGGCGGCGATCACGCCGCGGTCCTTGTTCGCGCCCATCACGGTCGCGGAAGTTAGCGTGGCCATTCTCAAGACTTCGGGCGCGGGAATGCCGGCGCGGACGTAAAGCTCGAGCTCGTGATGCAGCATGTAACCGGCGAGCGCGTCCGTGCCCGGAATGATCGTGACGCCGGCGTCGTGCAGCGCCTTGAGCAGGCGCAGCATTGCCGGGAACGCTTCGCGATACGCGTCCTTCTTGTCCGGGGGAACTTCAAGCGCGCCGCTCCGCATGTTGCGGCGGACCTGGGGCGGAAATCGCGGGATGATATCTTCGAGGCCCGGCGTGATCGCGGTCGGATCGCCACAGAAAAGTCCCTCGAAGGCGACCATCGTCGGATCAAGCACGGTGTGATGTTGCTTGAGGAAATTTATGAAGTCGCGGACTTCGGGTTTGTCCGGCGTGAATTCCCGGGCGCGTTCGGCGACCTTGATGAATCGATCGCGGTTCCGCGTCTCTTTCACTTCGGGAAACAGAAAGTTCAGCTCGATGAAATTGATGTGCTGGATTTCGTCGGCGCCGTTCTCGACGAATTGTTTCGCGGACATGAAAGCGGGAACGTGGCCGCTGACGCGCAATCCACGAGCGTGCGCGCGATCGGCGATTACGGGAACGAGCTCGGGTTTTACCGAGGAATAGATTTTGATCTGGGCGTAGCCGTGGTCCGCGTACCAATCGACGTCCTTGATCGCCTGCTCGACGGTGTCGACGCGCATCGTGGTAGGTCCGGCCAGCTCTCCGGTTCCATCGATGATTCCCGCTTTCAGAACCCGCGGCCCAAGCTCGCGCCCCTCATCGAAGCGCGCCACGCGCAGCGGAAAACTATCGAGGTCATTCGCCATGTCGCGGGCGCTGGTCACGCCGTTCGCCAAGTCGAGCGCGCCATCGACATCGCTGAAATGCTGGTGGTTGTCCCACAATCCCGGCATGAGAAAACGGCCGTAGCCATCAATGACTTCGGCGCTCTCGGAGGGTTTCAGGTCGGCGTCCGGTCCGACGCGCACGATGCGATCTCCGGCGATGATCACGGTTGTGCCCTCGGTAACAGTGAGATCGCGCGGATCGAACAAGCGAACGTTGCGGATGGCCAATTCGCCGTCCGGTTTGTGCGCGAGCGCGCGCGCGATGCGTTGTGACCACGCGGCGTCCGTTGTTTCCTGCGTCGCGCGCAACTGCGGGATCGCCGCTTCTGTCCCACTCGCGACCACGGAGAACCAACCCGAGACCGAGAACGGTGTGCCGTCCGCGGCCAGCCAAATCGATTGCGGCGAGAATCCGAGTCCGGTGAGGCGATACTCGGTGACTTCGCCTTTCGGGGTCTTCAATTTTCCGGCGGTTTCGATGCTCGCCTCGCCCGCGGGAAGCAGCGGAAGTTTGTGATTGGGCGCTTTCCACAGAGCGCGCGCCAGCACGCCGAAGAACTCCGGCGGCGCGCTCATCGGCAGATAAAACATTTCGCCGCTCACCGTTCTTTCGCCCTGTTCGCTGCGATTCTTCCAGCTGGCGCGGCCGTTCTTGATTTCGAAGCGCTCTTCGACCGGCGCCTTCATGTAATCGTTGCCGCTGCCCTGGTATTCCGTCGGCACGCCGGTCGGATCGAGCTTCCATGCCGCAACGATGTGATCGCCGCGCCCGCGATCGTTATAGGAATATTCGACGCGAAACGTGCCGGCGGGCTCTTCTTTGACGGTCTGGGTTCCAGCCGAATTTCCCTGGATGAAAATCTTGTCAGTGCGCTCAGCGCCCACCATTTCGGTGAGGCCAGACAGAGTTACGATAAGAATGATGAATGTGCGCATGTTTATGGCTCGGCTCAGGATTCAAACGAAAGATGGATTCATTGCTAGACGCGCGCGAGCAGATGTGTCAGGGCCAAAGCATAAACAAACGAGAAAAGCGCGGTGACATGTTCGAATGGCTTCATGCGAATCGCTATTTCACTATTTCTGGCCTGTAACCTTTTGGACGAGTGCTTCGAAACGCGGATTGCCTCTCAACTCGTCGAGCAGCGGGTCCACCTTAATCACAAACAGGTAGTTAGTCTCACCTTCCGCGTAGGCGCGTTCCAATTCATCGATGGCGCGCTCTTTCTCTCCTAGCCCTAAATTGATAAGTGCCATGGCGTAGGGCGCGGCGTATCGCGACTTCGCTTCTTCATTTAGTCGAGCGAGAATCTTTACGGCCTCCTCCTTCTGTCCAGTCCGTGCATACGCCTGACCGAGCGCGGCGAGCGAGTATGGATCGTTGTTTATGTCGAACGCCTTTTGAAATTCAGCGATCGCTCCGGCGAGATGTCCTTTCAGTTGCAACGCGACGCCGAGATAGTAGTGGGCGAGAAAAAAGTGCGGATCCATTTCCAAAGTCTTGCGGGCCTGGCCCTCTGCTTCGTCGTAGCGGCGCGCACAAAAATAGAGCCAGCTGTCATCAGCGTTAATGATCAATGAAAGTGGATCGAGCTCGATCGCGCGTTTTCCTTCAGCAATCGCAGGATCAAATCGCGCGAGTGTCATCAGGCTTAATGAATGCCAATGGTGAGCGGTGGCGTAATTTGGCTTTAACTGAACCGCTCGGGCCAATTCGTTGGCCGCACGGTCGAGATCGAGTTCGATGGTAGCTAGGAGACCAAGGGAAGCATGCGCTTCCGCTAACGAATCGTCCAACTCAAGGGCTTTTTGGGCGGCAACGCGCGCTGGAGGAAGGGCCTCTTTTGAAGAAGTGCCTCCGTAGTTCGGAAGGAGTAGATATGAATCAGCTAGACCGGCGTAAGCGAGGGCGTAGTTTGGATCCTTCGCGATCGCTTGATTGAAATACTCGATCGCTTTTCGCAAATCCGCGCCAGTTCGCTTGTTCCAAAAAAATCTGCCCTTGAGATAAGCTTCGTATGCTTCCGGGTTCGCGGTCGGTGCTTTTGCTATCGAACTTTTCTCCGATCCGGTGAGCTTGGCCTGCAATGTCTCGGCGATATTTTTCGCGATCTCGCTCTCGACCCCGAAGATGTCGGTCAGTTTTCGATCGTAGGTGTCGGCCCAGAGATGTGCGTCGGTCAGAGCATTGATGAGCTGAACATTCACGCGCACCTGATCGTTCGCTTTTTGAACGCTGCCTTCGAGGATGTGCATGACTCCAAGCTTCTTCGCAATCTCGGGAAGGTCCTCCGGCGCACTTTTGAAGTGCTGCGTCGAGGTTCGCGAAATGACTTTGAGGTCTGCGACTTTCGCCAGCCGGGTGAGGATCTCATCCTGCACGCCTTCGCAAAAGTAAGCGTTGTCCGGATCGCGACTGAGATTATCGAACGGGAGAACAGCAATGCTTTTAGCTGGTAGGGACGCTGCGCTCCGGCGTCCGTCTTCTTCCGCATTTGAGCGGACGGCCCAGTCCCGCCGTTGCGGGATCCCTACCATTTGAAAGACAAATAAACCGGCCGCAATGACAGCGAGCCCGACGGTGATGCCGACAATTTTGCGCCCGGTGCGCCGCGTGATCGACTTGTTAGGTTCTATTTCCGATTCAAGCTTGATTCCTTCCGGTGTAAGTTCGAAAGCCCATGAGAAAACGAGCGCGATCGGAAATCCCAGAACAAGAAAAATAAGAACGGCCTTCATGACCCACGGCGGCGCGTCGAAAGCCGGTAAGAAAATCGAGGCCCCTTGAATCAAGAGCCAGGAAACGACCGCGTAGGCAACCGCAACCTTGTAAACATTGCGCCGCTTCAGCTCGGCGAAAAAGTCTTTCATTTCGAAGCGGTCGCTCCCTTGAACTCCGACGCCGGAACAATTTTCTCGGCCAGCGCTTCGAACCGCGGATCGTGGCGCAGTGGGTCAACCAGAGCATCAACTCTAATCCATTGTAAGTCGGCGCCGGCGCGGTCTCGATAACATTGTTCAAGCCAGCGCAGCGCGTTCTCTTTGTCGCCGAGGGCGCCATAAACAATCGCGAAGCTATACGCGGAGACATAGCGCTGTCCCGATAGCGCTTTGAGTTGGTCCAGTATTTTCAGTGCCTCAGCCTTGTTGCCTGAGGAGGCATAAGCGTGGCCGAGTAGCCCCAGCACAAAGGGATCGTCGTTTAAAGCTCGCGCCTTCTGGAACTGCGCAATCGCATCGTCGAATGTTCGCTTGGCGGCGAGAGCCTCCCCTAGGTTGACGTGGGCGTAGTAATAGCCAGGATCGATCTCCAGGGTTTTGCGCTGTTGCGCAATAGCTTCGTCGTAGCGGCGCGCAAAATAGTAATTAGAGCCGAGATCCGCGTTGATCACGAGGGACAGAGGATCCAGTTCGACCGCTCGTTTTCCCTCAGCGATCGCCTCATTGAACCGGCCTAAGGCTGATAAAGTGTTGTTGCCATATTGCTGGTGCCCGGTGGCGTAATTCGGGTTCAACTCAATCGCGCGTTGAAATTCCCGGTTCGCTTGGGAGAAATCGTAGTCGTAATACCAAAGCGCCAGCGCCAAGGTGGTGTGGGCTTCGGCGAGCGTATCGTCTAACTCCAACGCCTTCTTAGCCGCTGTCATCGCCTTCGGATAAGAAGTTTGCGGATCCCCCGCGCTGTAACCGGGAAGGAATACGTAAGCGTCAGCCACGCCGGCGTAACCGAGGGCATAGTTGGGGTCGATCGCGATGGCTTGCTCAAAGTAGTCGATCGACTTCTTGAGATCGTTACCGGTGCGCTTGTTCCAAAAGAATCGTCCCTTCAGATAGAGCTGGTGTGCCTCGGTGTTTTCGGTAGGTCGCGCGGCGATCGCGTGTTGTTCGGAACCGGTCAGCTTTGCCTGTAACGTATCAGCGATCGTTTTCGCGATCTCGCTTTCGACTGCGAAAATATCGGTGAGTTTACGATCATAAACTTCAGCCCAGAGATGCGCTTCATTGGCAGCTTTAATTAACTGCACGTTGACGCGCACCTGGTCGTTCACTTTTTGGACGCTGCCTTCGAGCAGGTGAGCTACGCCAAGTTGTTGCGCGATCTGAGGCAAGTCACCCTTGTTTTGAAAACGCAGCGTGGAACTGCGGGCGATTACTTTGAGGTCCGCGATCTTAGCCAGGCGGGTGAGAATTTCGTCCTGGATGCCTTCTACAAAGTAAGCGTTGTCCGGATCGCGACTAAGATTGTCGAACGGAAGGACTGCGATCGACTTATTAGGAGGCGCTGGAGCCGCCTCGTTCTGTCGAGGCGCCGTTGTCGAGCGTGCGCGAAGCATTTGAAAAACGAACAAACCGCCGGCGACGAGCGCGACGACGATCGTCAACGCGACAATCTTGCGACCAGTATGATGCGCAATCGACTTACTCGTTTCGACTTCCGTTTCGCGCACAATTCCTTCCGCCGTGATCTCGAAGGCCCACGAGAAAATCAGCGCTGCTGGAAAACCGAGCACGAGCAACAGGACGATGACCTTCATCACCCAGGCCGGCGCTTCGAACGTCGGCAGAAGGATCGACGCTGCCTGGATAACGAGCCACGCGACGACCGCGTAAGCGACAGCGACCTTGTAAACATTGCGCCGCTTCAACTCGGCGAAGAAATTATACTTCACTCTTTTGGCGCGATGACTTTTTGGATCAGCGTTTCGAAGCGCGGATCGCCGCGCAGCGGATCGAGGAAAGGATCTACTTTAATCCAGCAGAGACTGGAACCGTCACGGGCGGCGAAGGTGCGGTCGATTAGGCGAAGGGCTTCTTCTTTATTATTCAAGCCCAGATAGACGAGTGCGCGCGAGTAGTCGTCTACCTCCTGACTTTGCGCGATCTGATCGAGCTCCTTTAACGTTTGTTCGGCCGCGGGTTTGTCACCGGCCAGACCCTTGGCCGCCCCCAGCAGCGCGATCGTGAACGAATCATTGAAACTGCTCAACTGTTTCGCCTTCTCGTACTCGGCAATCGCTCCCGCCAAATCGCCCTTCAATTGCAAGGCGACACCCAGATTGTAATGGGTGTAGAAGAACGTCGGATCGATCGTGACCGCCTTTTTTAATTGCGCGATGGCGTCATCGTAGCGGCGAGCCAGGTATAGAGTGATGCCAAGGTCCGCATTGATAACCGGCGAGAGCGGATCGAGTTCAACCGCGCGTTTAGCTTCGGCAATAGCCTCCTCAAATCGGCCATAACTGACGAGCGCATCGTTGCCGTACCATTGATGGGCCGTGGCGTAATTCGGCTTTAGCTCGATCGCGCGCTGGTATTCGGGAACCGATCCGGCCAGATCCAGTTGAAAAAAGTCAATCTTGCCGAGCGCGACGTGCGCTTCCGCAAGCTTGGAGTCGAGGCTAAGAGCCTTATTTGCGGCCTCTCTCGCTTTCCTAAGAGAGTCATTGCGCGGAGCGAGGGTATACGATGAGAGCAGGACGTAGGCATTGGCGAGACCGGCGTAGGCGAGCGCGTAATTCGGATCGCGCCCGATCGCCTGTTCGTAGAAGGCGATCGCCTTCGGAATGTTGTCGCCGGAACGCTTCTCCCAAAACGATCGGCCTTTATGATAAAGCTCGTAGGCGGTGGTGTCGGTCGTCGGTTGCGCCGCCATCATCTGCTTCTCCGAGCCGGTGAGCTTCGCCTGCAAGGTGTCCGTAATCGTTTTCGCGATGTCGCTTTCGACCGAAAAAATGTCGGTGAGTTTGCGATCGTAAATTTCCGCCCAGAGATGCGCGTCGGTCATCGCGTTGATGAGCTGGACGTTCACACGCACCTGGTCGTTGGATTTCTGAACGCTGCCTTCGAGGATGTGCATGACGCCGAGCTGCTTCGCGATCTGCGGCAAATTATCGGGAGCGCTTTTGAAGCGTTGTGTCGACGTTCTCGAAATAACTTTCAGGTCGGCGACCTTCGCGAGCCGGGTGAGGATCTCATCCTGCACGCCTTCGGTGAAGAACGCGTTTTCCGGATCGCGGCTCAGATTATCGAACGGCAAAACCGCGATGGATTTCGCGGACAATTCGCTGGAAGCGGCGGGGCCGCTCTGCGGTGCGGTGTAGCGCCCCATGAAAAATAATCCTACGGAAACCGCCGCGCCGATTACCGCCACGTAAATCCAGGCGCGACTCCTGGACGGTCCTTCGCCAGTGCGCTCGGCATCTTCCGTTCGCTTAATTCCTTCCGGCGTCAGCTCGAAGGCCCATGCGATGATGAGCGCGATCGGGAACCCGATTGCGACCAGCGCAATCACGAGCCGCACGACCCAATTCGGAATTTCCAGGAACGGAAAAACCTGGGTCGCGACTTGCACGAGGAGCCAACCGACAATCGCGTACGCAACCGCCACCTTGTAGACATTGCGCCGCTTCAGCTCGGCGAAGAAATTGCCGGAATTCATCCAATAGAGCCCTCAGGCCACGCTGCTTTTATCCAACCGAATTGAGCTTAAACAGGAAAATTCCCGGGAAGCGGCTAAGCTGATCCGATGACATCCATCGCCGAACGCCGTCACAGTTTTCGACAACTGCATGAGCACGGCTGTTTCGTGTTGCCGAATCCGTGGGATATCGGGAGCGCGAAATATCTTCAGCATCTCGGGTTCACGGCAATCGCGACTACTTCAGTCGGCTTCGCGTTTTCGCGTGGGCTCGCTGACGGCGCAGTTGGGCTCGATCCGATGCTGGCGCACGTTCGCGAAATCGTGGAAGCGACGGACCTGCCGGTGAATGCGGATTTCGAGAACGGCTATGCGCACGATCCTGAAGAACTCGCGAACAATGTCCGGCGCTGCGTTGAAACGGGCGTCGCGGGGTTGTCGGTCGAAGACAACAGTGGGCGAGGGGAGCGACCGCTTTACGAACTGGAATTGGCTGCGGATCGGATTCGCGCAGCGAAAGCGGCGATTGGTGACAGCAGCGTGGTCCTGACCGGCCGCGCCGAATGTTTTCTCGTCGGCCGCGACGACATCGACGAAGTGATCCGGCGTCTAATCGCCTACGCGGAAGCCGGCGCGGATTGTTTGTACGCGCCGGGAATTCGCGAACGCGACCATGTTACCGCTGTCGTAAACGCGGTCGCGCCGAAACCGGTGAATCTGCTGATCAGCGCGCCCGGCGGGCTGACGATACAAGACGCCGCAGAACTTGGCGTTCGTCGCGTGAGCGTCGGCGGCGCGCTGTCCCGCGCCGCCTGGGGCGGATTCATCCGCGCCGCGAAACAGCTCGCCGAGGACGGCGTCTTCGATGGCTTTGCCGGCGCCGCTCCCCACGGTGAGCTCCAGAAATTTTTTTCGGCAGAAAAATTTTAGGTGCCAAGCGCCGCAACATGGGGTTCAATTCCGGCATGATGAAGCGCGCTCTTCTTGCTCTGGCCGGTTTGCTTTGCCTTGGTTCGTCCTTGCCGGCGCAGCCGCTCTTTGCCGGCGGCCTGTTCGATCAACCCTCAATCTATTCGCCGTGGGCCTCACTCGAAAGCCAGGACCGATTCATGTTTTCGACCGCGTTCGGTTCGATGCGCGCGACGCCGGAATACCTTCCCGTCTTCAATCCATCCGACGGGGGGACCTACAGCTACCTGGCTCCGGACAATAAGACTTCGATCGACAGAGTCATCGATCTGCATGCACCGGATCAGGTTCGGTTCGGCGGCGAGATTGGTTTCCTCTACGGGAAATCGTCCGGCAGCCACGGATTCGGCCGCGAAGATTTTGCCGGTTACATCATCGGCACGGTTGGCAACGACAAGTTCTCTATCACGGCGGGTTACTATCGCCAGGAAACGAACTTCAACAGCCCGCGCTTTCGCCGTTAACGGCTACTTCGCCGGCTGGTCGGCTTTCGGCAACGCTGTCGCCTGCCAGGCGATGACCTGCCATTTGCCGTTTCGTTTCAGGAACGTGCCGGTGTTGAAATAATTCGCGACCGTTTTCGTCCCGGCTTTGTCGGTTGTCGCCACAAGACGGAATGCCACCACGGCTGTGTCGCCGTACTGTTGAATGCGAATGTCTTCAGCGGTGTAAACCGCAGTGCCTTCGTCCGGCTTCGGTGTGGCTTTCGTTTCTTCGCGCAGCTCTCGCATGATGTCGGGTTTGCTTTTCCGGCGGCCGAGCGCGGAAGTGTAAACGAGTTCGTCGGCCCAGAAACGATCGTGCATCGCGATGTCGTTCTTGCTCGCGCCGGCGAGAAAATCCTGGAGCAATTTCGTTAGTTCGGCGGCATCAGGTGCCGTCTGGGCGGGAAGTGCGGTGGCGATCAAGAGAAGCGAAAGAGTTACGAGAAGAATTCGTTTCATGAGATCGCCAGATTAGGAAAGCGCGCGGAAGAAGTCGAAGTCAGAATGCGGCCGGCGACCGGATGTGTTCCGGCCGTGGACCGATTCCGATGAAACGCGCGGGCAGGCGACGGAGAAACGGAAACCAGCGAAAGAGCCGGCCGATGAACGGCAAAGAATCGTTGTCGCGATCAGATGGGCGAGTGCTGACGATACGGCGATGAATGAAGACCTGCATTCGTTGAATCAAACGCACCGGCCATTCGCGTCGCTCTTGAACCTTGTCGAGGTCGTCGAGGGTGACGGGACCCTGGCGCAATTTCGCTGCGAGCAAGTTGGCGGTCGCGACCGCATCCTGCAGAGCGAGGTTGATTCCGACTCCGCCCGCCGGTGACATTGCATGCGCGCTATCGCCGATGCAGAGCAGACCTTCGCGCGCCCAGCGGTGCAAGCGATTGATCTGCACGGTGAGCAGTTTGATCTTCGACCAGTCGTCCAATTCCGGCACGCGATCGCGGAGGAACGGCGCCATCGCGACAATGTCCGCGTGAAACTTGGCGAAGCCGCGCTGTTTGATTTCCTCGAACGTTCCCTTTGGAATCACGAACCCGACCTGGAAATAATCGCCGCGATCAAGGAGAACGAGCAGCCGGCGTTGCCGAAAAAATCCAAGGGATTGCGCCGGATCGCTCTCGCGTTTCGAAAGTCGTGTCCACAGGACATCGATCGGAACGCCGAATTCGCGGATTTCGAAATGGCCGCGTGTATGCGTGAGCGCGTGCCGGCCATCCGCGCCGATAACAAGGTCGCCGCGCACGGCGCGTTCGCCCTCTGGCGTTCTCGCGGTCACTCCGATCACCCGTCCGCTCTTCACGATCAGGCCGGTCGCCTCATGTTGCATGTGGAGCGTGAATGTCGGGAATTTTTTTGCGTGGCTGGCGAGGAAGTTCAGGAAATCCCATTGCGGCATGAACGCGATAAATTTGCAGCGCGTCGGCAGGCGGGAAAAATCCGCCATCGGAACGACGTGACCGTTCATGACCGCGCGCAGCTCGCGCACTTCCTGGTGCGGCAGCCGAAGAAATTCTTCCAGCAATCCCAGTTCGTGCATCAGCTCGAGCGTAGACGGATGGATCGTGTCGCCGCGGAAATCGCGATTGAAATCCCCGTGCTTCTCGAGAACCACCACTTCGACACCCGCGCGCGCCAGTAAATAACCGGTCATGATCCCGGCGGGGCCTCCGCCGACAATCACGCAGCGGGTCCGGAGATCAGGAGATGAGCTCAACAATCAAGCTTCAACGGATTGCCGGCGAGGGATGCCGAGACTGTCGAAGATCGTCCGGGTCGCGTCGGATTTGTTGAGCGTGTAGAAATGGATTCCGGCCACGTGATTGTCGAGGAGGTCGTGGCATTGCTCGAGCGCGAAATGCACGCCGACGCGCGTGACCATTTTAGGATCGTCTTCGCAACGCTGAAGAGCGCGGAGCAACTTCGCTGGAAACCGCGCGCCGCCGGCGAGCTCCGCGATGCGTTTGCAGCCGCTCATCGAAGTGATCGGCATGATGCCCGCGATAATCGGAATGCGGATGTCGGACAGCTCGCAGCGTTCGCGGAAATCGTAAAAGTCGCGGTTATCGAAGAAAAGTTGCGTGACGATGTAATCGGCGCCGGCATCGACCTTCGCCTTGAGGTGATCCATTTCGACGAGCCGATTCGGAGTCGCCGGATGGCCCTCCGGAAAACCGGCGACGCCGATGCCGAACCCGCGCGGATCGGGATGGACGCCGCTTTCGTTGAACCGTTTGATGAATCTCACGAGATCGGCCGCGTTTTGAAATGCGTCTTTTGATTTGTCGTAAGCACACCCGCGCGGCGGATCGCCACCGAGCGCGAGAATATTTCCGATGCACGATTTCGCGTAGCGCCGCACGATTGAGTCGATCTCCGCTTCGGTGTGACAAACGCAGGTGAGATGCGGGATCGGATCGAGCTTGGTGGTGTTTTGAATGCGCTCAACCAGGTCGTGCGTCAGTTCCCGGGTCGAACCGCCCGCGCCGTAGGTGACGCTCACAAAATGCGGCATGTATTCTTCCAGCTCGCGGATCGTCTCGTAAAGGGCCTCCGCGGCTGCTGGCGTTTTCGGCGGAAAGAACTCAAACGAAAACGTTGGCGTCCCGCCGCGGATGATATCGGTGATGTGCATGGAGCTGCCGGGAATTCTGCAATAGGTGACGGAGTTTGCCTAACATAACATCGCTCTTTTTTGAACCCGCCGTAAGGGACCTGGTGGCGCATCTTCTGCTCACCAGATGCGATGCGTTTTTCGTTCCTGGTCCTGCTCGCGCTGGTTTCTTTCGGCCTGGCCGGCAATCTGGCGCCGATGTCGTTCAAGGACATCAGCCTGATGCTGCGTGGCGGTTACTCGAGTGATGCTGTCGAACGCGAAGTAGCGGCGCGGCATTTCATGGGAACACTTGATGCGGCCGGCGAGAAGAACCTTGTCCAGGCGGGCGCATCGCCAGCCCTGATCAGCAAATTGAAATCGGGTGCGTTCGCGGTTCCCGCCTCCGAAGTGGCCTCGGTGCAAGCTGAACTCGCCGCGAAAGCGCAGCGGCGCACGGCCGAGTTAGAGGAATCCCGCAAGCTCAACACGCTGTATCAGGCGCGACTCGCGCAAACAAAAAACGCGCCGCCGCCGAATGCCGCTGCCCCGGCGAGCAGCATCGCGTCGTTAGTGAAAGGCGAGCTGGTCACTTCCCGCAACGGCGTGCTCCGTCCTTATCTCGACGGCGAATTTGAAAAGAAGAAATTGATCGCGCTGTATCACTCCGCCCATTGGTGCCCGCCCTGCCGAAAATTCACGCCGCAGCTCGTGGCCTTTTATAACAAGGTCGCCGCGGCGCATCCCGAGTTCGAGCTCGTGTTTGTCAGCAATGACAAATCGGCCAGCGCGATGGAAGGCTACATGCGCGACGAGCAAATGCCGTGGCCTGCCGTGAGTTTCGACAAAGTGCCGGGCAACGCCGCCCTGATGAAATACTTCGGAGAATCGATTCCGTGTCTTGTCGTCGTAGACGAAAACGGCAAAGTGATTTTCGACACGTATGCCGGGAAGAATTATCGCGGTCCGGAAGCCGTCCTGAACGATCTGGATCAGCTTTTCGCCGGCAAAGGGCCGACTCAAATCGCGCAAGCGCGCTGACGTTTTTAGAGCAAGCGCACCGCCGTCACGGCGATTCGTCCGCCAAAGCAAACATCCACATCGGCGCCGGGCGTGCGATGACGCAGTTGGTAGTCGCCCGCGAAATAAAGATCGCTCTCTTCTTCATGCCGGTAATTGAGGGGCAGCGGATTCGGATCGAGCGCGCACCAGACCACTTCCGGTGGTGCCGCGTCCGGCGGCAGGTTCGGCAGGTTTATGTTGTAAAAAAGTCCGGGCTCGATCGGTCGCGCGAGCAGGTCTTTTAGGATCGGGCTCACCCATTTCGTCGCGCGATCCCAATCGAATGTGACGCTTGATCTGCGATAATGCGAGACTGCGATTCCCGGCCAGCCATGTAGCACCGCCTCGCGCACCGCCGCGACCGTCCCGGAATAATGAACGTCCGCGCCGAGATTCGCGCCGTGATTGATCCCGCTCAGGATCCATTTCGCGTCCGGCACCACTTTGAGTAATCCGAGCCGCACACAATCAGCCGGCGTCCCGTGGATCGCGACGCGTTTGTCGCCGCGCCGTTCAATTCGTACACCCTCCTGCCACGTCACCCGATGACTCACGCCGGACTGCGCATTAGCTGGCGCCACGATAACCGCATCGCCGAGCTCTCGGGTGGCGTTTAACAATGCTTCGAGTCCCGCTGCTTCGATCCCATCATCGTTGGTCAGAAGAAATTTCATCCGCACATCAACAGGTAGCGCGGGTGGATCGCGATTCAATCGATGACACAATTTGTCGTATCTTCGTCATTCCGCCATCCGAAGATTCAGGTTATTCTCGCGGACATGACACCGCTCCGCATCGGCCTGATCGGATTCGACCAGGCGAATGGTCTTGATTTGGCGGGGCCCGCGGAAGCCTTTGCTTCCGCCGTCCGCGACAATGGCGGGGGAAAATTCGAGCGCTGTTACGAGGTCGTAATCATCGGCCTGACGAGACGGCCATTTGTTACTGAATCAGGTCTGATCTTTCAGCCGGTGACGACGATCGGCGCGGCGCCCAAGCTCGATACCCTGATCGTGCCGGGCGGTTGCGGACTGCGCCGGCCCGAGACGAATCGCAAGATAGCTGCCTGGATCGCTCAGAGAGCGAAGACCACCCGGCGCGTCGCGTCTGTCTGCACCGGCATCTACGGATTTGCCGCCACAGGATTGCTCGATGGGCGCGAGGTAACCACGCACTGGCGCTTCGTGAGCGATGTCGCCCGCCGCTTTCCGGCCCTGAAAATGAAACCGAACGCGTTGTTCGTGAAGGACGGCCGCTTCTACACCTCGGCTGGCGTCACCGCCGGGATCGATCTCGCCCTGGCGCTGATCGAGGAAGATTTCGGATCGAAGATCGCGCTGGCGGCTGCGCGGGAGATGGTCGTTTACCTCAAACGATCCGGTGGCCAGGAACAGTATTCCGAGCCGTTGCAATTCCAGACGAACTCCGGCGATCGCTTCGCGGACCTCGTAACCTGGATGACGAATAATCCCACCGCCGCGATGTCAGTGGAAATCCTCGCGCGGCGAGCGTCGCTGTCGGTGAGACAGTTTTTTCGGCGCTTCAAAGAGCAGTTCGGTACGTCGCCCGCCATGTTTGTCGAGACCCTGCGGCTAAACGAAGCGCGGCGTCGCCTGACCGCCGGCGAACCTTCAATAGATAACGTCGCGGAATCGGTCGGATTTCGGGGAAGAGATTCATTTCGGCGCGCTTTTACACGGCGATTTCGAGTTACGCCCAGCAAGTTCCGGCGAAATTTCGCGCTCCCTCGAACGCGTTCCGCGGAAAACAAAAACAAACGAAAATGAACAAACGCGTTCTTCGATTCTTAGATCAACTTCGCCACGATTGCAGCTACGGTCTGCGGGGAATCGCCCGCAATCCAGGCTTCGCGGCGATCGTCGTTCTCACGCTTGGTCTGGGGATCGGCGCGAATACCGCGATCTTTTCGGTTGTTCACGGTGTCTTGCTACGGCCGCTGCCCTACAAGGAACCGGAACGCCTCATGATTCTCCACCAGGCCGCGCCCAAAATCGGCGACGAGTCGTTCGGATTTTCCGTTCCGGATTTCACCGACTTCCGGGAAAAGACGCGCGCCTTCTCCGGCCTCTCGGAATATCACTCGATGTGGTTCATCCTGCTCGGCCGTCCCGAGCCGGAACGCGTCCAGACCGGCGTCGTCTCGGATAATTTCTTCGATACCCTCGGTGTGAAACCGCTTCTCGGCCGCGCCTTTCTCCCCGGTGAAGACAAACAAGGCGCGGCGCCGGTTCTCCTGCTCAGCTACAACTTCTGGCAGAAAAGTTTTGCGAGCGATCCGAACGTCGTCGGCCAGGTCTTCCAGATGAACGACAAGCCGCACACCGTTGTCGGCGTGCTCCCGCCGTTGCCCGCATTTCCAAATCTCGATCAAGTCTTCATGCCGGCGGCCGCCTGTCCGTTTCGCGGCGCCGATCGCGTCCTGACGAATCGCAACGGCCGCATCATCAGCCACGTCTTTGCCCGATTGAAGGATGGCGTGACGCCGACCCAGGCGGCGGGAGACGCTCAACGCGTCGGCGCCGAACTGGCCAAGGCGTATCCGCAAGATTATCCGGTCAACGACGGTTACACCGTTCGAATGCAACGCGTGAGCCAGGAGTTCACCGGCAGATCCCGCACGCCGCTTTATGTCCTGCTCGCGACCTCCGCGTTCGTCCTGCTGATTGCGTGCGCGAATGTCGCCAATCTTTCGCTCTCCCGCCTCGTCCTGCGCGATCACGAGCTGGCGATGCGCGTCGCTCTCGGCGCTGGTCGCGGGCGAATTCTTCAGCAACTCATTACTGAAAACCTGTTGCTGGCCGCGTTGGGCGGCATTGCCGGGTTGGCGTTGGCCACCTGGGGACTCGACGCCCTAAAATCGTACGCGGCAGCTTTCCTTCCTCGGACCGATGAAATTCGGATCAGCGCGCCGGTTCTTATTTTCACAGCCGCGATCTCGCTGCTCACCGGTCTGCTGTTCGGTTCGTGGCCGCGGCTGCCAAGAATCGGCGCGGTGTTTGGTACGCTCAAGGACGGCGCTCGCGGCTCTGGCGGCCAGAGCGGAAGGTTGCGCGGATTGCTGATCATTGGGCAGGTCGCGGTATCGGTTCCACTGTTGGTCGGCGCCGCATTAGCTGCGCGCAGCCTCGTCCAGTTGCACCAGGTCGATCCCGGCGTAGACACAAATCGCGTTCTCGCCGCAAGCCTCAGCCTCAACTTCACCAAGTACAACACGTTCGAGAAGAGGCTCGATTTTTGGGACCGAAACCTGAATGAAATTCGGCAATTGCCTGCCGTCGAATCGGTCGCGGTTTCCGGCAGTCTGCCCTTGAACGGTCTTGCGAATAATCCCTCAACCTTCGCGATCGAGCATCGTGACGTGCAGACGAATTCGGCCTCGGCCGCCGCGTTTGTTCTCATCAGCAGCGAAGATTATTTCAAGACCGTCGGCGAGCCTCTGCTGCGCGGTCGCCTTTTCCAGAGCGGCGACACACGGGAAGCGCCGCAGGTTGTAGTCATCAATCAATCGCTCGCCAGCCGTTACTGGCAGGGCCAGGATCCGATCGGGCAGCGGATCACGTTCGATAACGGCGAGCACTGGGCGACGATCGTCGGCGTCGTCGCGAACGCGCGCTCGCAAATCGATTCGGAGCCGCAGGACGAAATCCATTTTCCGCTTCGGGCCGGGAACGCCTTGAACGCCGGGGCCCTCGTCGTCCGGACGCACGGCACGCCCGGCGGATTACGGCACGAATTGCGCGAAGCCATTCGGCGCGTCGACCCGCAACAGCCGGTCACGCGCATCCAGACGCTCGACGAGGTCCGAACGCGCGCGCTCGCTTCGCCGACGCTGATCGCGACGCTGCTCGGCTTATTTGCGCTCCTCGCGCTTGTCATCACCGCGGCTGGAATCGGAGGCGTGCTCGCGTTTTCTGTGAATCAGCGAACCCAGGAAATCGGAATTCGGATGGCGCTCGGCGCGAGTCGCGGCGCCGTTTTGCAAATGGTTTTGCGACAAGGATTGCTCCTCGTGTTGATCGGCCTCGGCGGAGGCACGATCGCCGCACTTTTTCTCGTGCGATTGATGAAAGAAGTTTTGTACGGCGTTTCTCCCACAGATCCCCTGACATTTCTAGCCGTCGCGGCCGTTCTCCTGATGGTGGCGGCGCTCGCCTGTCTCCTGCCCGCGCGACGCGCGACCGCGGTAAATCCGATCACAGCCTTACGCGCAAATTAATCGCTCAATTATGAACCGACGAAAATTTCTCGCCCGCTCGATTGCATTCGGCAGCGCCGCAGGCCTTCTCCCGATCGCGAGCGCCGTCGCGACTGATAATTCGGTCAAAGGTTTGGTCGTCGAAAAATCCAGGCTCGCGCCGCCAGCGAGCGGCAGTATTCCCGTCGCCATTCTGATCTCAGCCGGTCTCAACGTCATCGACTTCTCGGGTCCGTGGGGAGTGTTTGAGAGCGTGCAACTTCCAGACGCGAACGAGCCTCCGTTTCATTTGTTCACGCTGGCCGAGACCGCGGAAATCGTTACTTCCGGGAGCGGATTGAAACTGATGCCGCATTATACGTTCGCCAATGCGCCTGACGTGAAAATCGTCGTCATCCCCGCGCAACGCGGTTCCGATGCGATGCGCGAATGGTTGCGGAAAACTGTCGGGAAAGCGGATGTGACGATGTCGGTTTGCACGGGCGCTTTTCATCTGGCCAGGGCCGGATTGCTCTCGGGAAAGTCGGCGACGACGCATCATGAGTTCCTCGACGAACTCGAACGGAAATTTCCGGACGTTCATGTGAAGCGCGGCGTCCGTTTCGTGGAGAGCGAAAAAATCTCGACGGCCGGCGGCCTGACTTCAGGGACCGATCTGGCGTTGCGCGTCGTCGAGCGTTACTTCGGCCGCGGCATAGCGCAGGCGACCGCGACCTACATGGAGTACGATGGAAAAGGCTGGGTCGTCTAGCTCGTGTTATCCTCGTGAATGGATTCTGACGACGTTTCTTCAATCGATGCTCTCATCAACGCGGCCTACGATGTAATCTCCGGGCCGGCTGGGAAACCGCGCGACTGGGAGCGGGAACGCGCGCTCTTTTTTCCCGGCGCGCGTTGTATTCCGACGGCCGTGAAAGCGGGCGACAACGAATCGGGACTTGCGCCGCAGTTTCTGGACGTCGAGGACTACATCGCGCGGGTCGAGCCGTTCTTTCGCGAGAACGGCTTTTACGAAATGGAGGTGGCGCGGCGAACGGAACAGTTCGGGCAAATCGCGCACGTTTGGAGCACCTACGAATCGCGGCATTCGCCGGACGATAAGGAGCCGTTCATGCGGGGGATTAACAGCTTTCAGTTATTTCACGACGGCGCCCGCTGGTGGATCGTAAATATTTTCTGGCAACACGAGAGCGCCGCGCATCCGTTGCCGGAGCGATACCTTGCCTGACGGCGGGTCATTGATTAGAACGAGAGGATGAAATTTCTCTCGAGCAGTGTCATTGCAATCATCCTGTTCAGTTTCGCTGGTTGCGCCACGGAGACGCAAACCACCACCACAACGAGGACGAGCCAGCAGACTTCGACGACCGACACCTCGGCGCTGGATCCGGCCCGCAACACCAACATGCAACCGACCTCGGATAATTCGATGGGGCCGCGCTAGAGAGCAAATTCGTCAGGCGGGCGGCCGCACCTGAGCGGCGTCGTAGAGAGCAGCGTAGAGTCGATCGAGGTTCACCGGCTTTACCAAAATGGAGACGGCGCCGGTTTCGTTGATCTCGCGCGCCACACCGGAAACGAGAATGACGCGCGCTTCCGGATATTTCGCAACGATGTTTCGGCAGGCGGTGGCGCCGTTGAGCTTCGGCATTTGATAATCCATCAGGACGACATCGGGACGATGCCGGCCGTAAGCCTGGATCGCTTCCAAACCCGACGTGACGACTTCGACGACTTCGTGCTGACAGCGGCGGACTAGCTCAGCGAGAGACGTCCCGACGCTTTTTTGGTCGTCGGCGATCAAAACCCGCATGGTCGCATGATGGCAGAAGAAGGGATGCCAGCCGAGTGAATTTCGCCGTTTCCGGCGCTGGAATTGTGGCGGGCGACGGGCAAAGTGAAGGCGCGAATGAAGAAGTGGCTGATCGTGTGGTTGCTTGCGGCGGGAACTGCGCTGGCCGCTCCGGTAAATCCAAATGCGATCCGGGCCGCGGCCGCGTATTCGGCAAGCGTCGGCGGAACGTCCTTCCTTGCCATGCAAAATGGACAGACGCTTTTCGAACAATCGGCGGGCGAAGCGCACAAAATCTACAGCGGAACGAAAGCGTTTTGGTGCCTGGCCGCGCTGGCGGCCGCCGAAGACGGCTTGCTCAGCCTCGACGAACAGGTGGCCGACACAATCGCGTCCTGGAAAACCGATCCGCGCAAGTCACGCGTCACGATCCGGCAGCTGCTCGATTTTTCCGCCGGCCTCGATCCGGAATTTGGATTGCACAACAACAACCCGGGAGATCGCGACGCGATTGCGATCCGCGCCCCGTTGGTCGCGAGTCCGGGAAGTGCATTTATTTACGGGCCGAGCGCGCTCCAGGTTTTTCACGCGGTCCTCAAGCAGAAACTTCAGGGCGAATCGCCGACGCGCTATTTGGAGCGGCGCGTTCTCCATCGACTCGGACTCGGATCGCAACGTTACCTGACCGACAGCGCGGGAAATCCGCTTCTCGCGTCCGGCTGGCTGTTGAGCGCACGGCAATGGGCGAAGCTCGGCGAGGCCGTGCTGAACGGCGGCGCGCCGGTTGTCTCCGCCGGATTGATGGCGCAATGCTGGCGCGGGTCAGGCGCGAATCGCGCGTTTTCGTTAGGCTGGTGGAATAACCGACAGGCGCCGGGCGGGCGCGAGTTCGATATCGAATCGATGCTGATCCCGCGATGGCAACGCCAGGGCTGGGGTGGCACCGTTCTTTGTCGCAACGCGCCGAGCGATGTCGTCGCGTGCATCGGCTCAGGATACCAGCGGCTCTACGTGATTCCGTCGATGAACCTCGTCGTGGTCCGGCACGGATCGGGCCGAAAATTTTCCGACGCGCACTTCCTGCGTTTGCTGGTTGGCCGATAGGGCGAGACTCTATCGAGCCACCGCCTGAGCGTCCCCACCGCAGCTCGACAGAGTCTCGCCCTACCAATTACTTAGGCGTCGCGATCATGAGCGACGAGCGGCTCGGCTGCCATTGGTAGCCGAAACTGAAGGGTAATGGCGGCGGGTTGCTGGCCGCATTGTCCTTCGCCAAATCCGGCTGCGGGTATTTCAGGAACCGCTTAATCGGCCCTGCGTAATGTCCGTAGAAGCGAACGTTCCATTTGTCGTTCGTGAAAAATCGATAAGGAATCCCGGAGTCATCCTGCAGGATCACTTTGCTGTGGGCGAGAAGGTAGCCGCGCACTTTGGAAAAATTATCGGAGTGCATCAGGAACGACGCTGCTTTGAGCAACGTGACGCCCTGGCCTTGTTGTTCGCAAAATTTCCCAAAGTTAGGGATGACTTTTACGGCCCAATCCGCGAGGTCGGTTGTGAAATAATAAAGCGTTTGCGGTCGCGCCGCCGGCCCGGTGAAGGTGATCTTCACGCCCGGCGTGGTTCCTTTGCCTTGCGGAACAAAGGCGCCTTCCTTGTCGAGCGCGACCTGCTCAACGGATTCAATCGTGCAGCCGGCGCGCGCCAGAAAAACGTAAAGCAGCGGGAGCGTCCCGCTCAGTTGTTGCTGGCGCAGATCCACCTTCATGTTTTTCGTGATGAAGAAGCTCCAGCTCATGACTGAATCGAGAGACTTGCGGAGGTTGGCGAGCGCGGAAGGCAAGACGTGCTGCGGTATTTTTGTGATGTCGGGAATCGAGCCCACCGGTTCCGTCCCGCACAGGATGTAAGTGCTCGCGTTGGGGAAAAAAGCGTTGGCGTAAAGAAAATCCGGCCCGCTAAACATGTAATACATAGGACCGCTATCCTGATACGCCGGTCCGAGCGCTTGCGGCGCCCAGTCACGAATCTTCGCGAGTTGCCGTTCGTCGAATTGTTTCCAGGCGCGATCGAGATCGGCTGCGTGAGTTTTCCATCCGGAACCGGTGGCGTAATCCTCGAGCGGTGTGCCGTTGATCGGCAACCCGGCGAGAAATTTCGCGGTCGCGTCGGCGGTTGGATCAGCCGCGCGGACGGAGCTGCACGCAATAAGTGCGCTGAAAAAAAGAAACAATTTTAAGCGCAACGAAGCCTACTTTCGGGTCGCGAGCATAAGAAGGCCGCGGTCGCGTTGCCAATGATAACCAAAAGCGAACTCGATTTCGGGCGGGGGCGGATCGCGCCTGTAAATCGCCGCCAGTTCGGGCTGATCGTATTTCGCGAACATCTCTTCGTGCGGGACGTAGCGCCCATAGAAATCGACCTTCCAGTTTTTCGGGAACGCGCGGAGCGGAATGCCGGAATCGTCCTGCACGATGACGCGGCTGTTGTTCAGAATAAAATTCCGGACGCCGGAGAAACCTTCCGTGTGCATCAGGTAAGATGCGGCTTTGAGCAGGCTCACGCCGGGGCCCTGTTGCGCGCACCATTTCAAGAACGGACTCGGCCCGCCGGAAAGGTCGGTTTTAAAATAATAGAGCGTCTGTGGAGGACCGTTGCGGGTAAAGTTGATCTTCACGCCTTCCGCCGGGCTCTTGACGTAGGTCGTGTCCAGCACCGTGCAATTCATCCGCGCGAGGAACACGTAAAGAATCGGCAGGGTGCCGCCGAAGTTCGGGCCGCTCAGATCGGTCCGCATGTCTTTGGTGATGAAATAATGGGTTTGGAGAACGGTGTGCATCGATTGGCGCAACGCGTTGAGATCGGTCCGCAGCGTCGCCGGATCCATCCGGTTGATGTCCGGCACCTGGCCCACCGGTTCGAGCCCGGCGAGGATGTAAGTTTTGGACTCCGGAAAAAAAAGATTCGCGTAAAGGAAATCGGGCCCGCCAAACATGTAGTAGCAGGTGTTCGTGCTCGAGTACGGTTCGGGTGCGTTCGCCAGCATCCAGGCGCGGATCGGCCGGATTTGGTAGAAATCCTTCTTGACCCAGGCGCTATCGAGATTGCGGGCGTGATCTTGCCACGACGGATCGTGGGTGAGGCTAGCGAGTGGACCGCCGACGGGGATTCCGGCCAGAAATTTGGCGGTGTCGTCGAGTGTAGCGCGCTGACCGAAAACCGGCGCGGCTATCGACGTGATGAAGCAGAAGAGAAGCGAAAGTCGTTTCATGGAATGCGCTTAAGACGTGCGTGCCACTTTTGTTTTCGGAGAAAGAAAATAGACAATCAATCCCAGCGCCATCGTGGCAAGTCCCCAAAGCGACGGCCCGCGCGTGGTGGAATCCGCCAGAAGATGCTCGAGCATCCAGAGGCTGATCGCGAGAAAGATGAGCGGCGTGATTGGGAAACCCCAGGTTCGGTAAGGCCGCGGAAGATCGGGCCGTTTCCAACGCAGGACGAAAACGCCCAGCACGGTGAGCGTCGAACAAAGCGTGAGACTGAACTGGACGTAACTGACAGCGGTTTCAAAAGTCGCGCTCAACAGGAGCACGATCACGATCACGAACTGAGTGAGAATGGCATTGACCGGCACCCCGTGAGGATTGCGCCGGCCGAGCCAGCTCAAGGCGCGCAGGTCTTCGCCCATCGCCGCCGTAATTCGGGGGCCGATCCACATCATGCCGCTCACGCTGGAAATCAGGCCCAGACAAATGAAGAGTCCGGTGATCTTCGCCCCGGCCGAGCCAAAGATGTGGGAGCCGGCGATGATCGCGACCTGCTGTTTGCCGGCAATTTCGGCGGCGGGAGTCGTGCGAAGGAACGCGGCGTTCGTCGCGACGTAAAGGAGAACGACGAGGACGGTCCCGAGACCCACGGACAACGGAACGGTGCGGGCCGGATTCCGCAGCTCGCCAACGATATAGGTGGACGCGTTCCAGCCGGAGTAGGCGTACATCACCCAATAAAGGCTGACGGCGAACGGCGCGCTCATGATTAATGCGCCGTCGCCTTTGACGGGTAGAAATGAAATCGGCTGCGAAAACTTCACCCAGAATCCGGCGACGACGATGACCAGGATGAGCGCGATCTTCAAAATCGTGGAGCCGTTTTGAAAAGCGCTCCCGAGCTGCAGGTCGCGCAGCAGGACGACGGTGCAAATTGTCACGACGGAGAGTGAAAGGACGAGCGGATTCAGTCCCGGAAAAACATCGGCAAAATAAGTTCCAAACGCGATCGCCGCGATCGCGACCGGCGCCGCGAACCCGATCGTCGCCGAAATCCATCCCGCCAAAAATCCCAGCGACGGATGATAGATTGCGCTCAGAAAATTATATTCGCCGCCCGAGCGTGGAAGCGCCGCGCCAAGTTCCGCATACGAGAGCGCTCCGCACAATGCACAAATCCCGCCCGCGATCCACAACGCCATGATCGAAAAACCAGTCGGCAATCCCGTTACCTGAAATCCGAGGCTCGTAAAAATCCCCGTACCCACCATGTTGGCGACGACGATGCAGGTCGCGGTCAATGGCGAGATGGTGTGCTTGCCTTCCACGACATTCGCCATGCGGCGACTCATGTAGAGGGTGAGCGCGTTTCAGTCAATGCCCAGCGAGACCCCGATAAAGTGGCTCCAGAGGTAGGATTCGAACCTACGACCAATCGGTTAACAGCCGACCGCTCTACCACTGAGCTACTCTGGATCGGAATGCGGCCTTGATAATAGGCACGCCGCGACAGAAGACAAATTGGTTGCGGGGGCGGGATTTGAACCCGCGGTCCCGCAGGGCGGGATTATGAGCGGGACAAGCCGGTGATCAAATAAAATCCGATTCCGCCTTTTTGGCGCTTGAGACGGTTCTCTAATCTTCGTGCGTCACCAAGCGACAATTCTTCACTCATCCACCGAAGCGTCCACGGTCCTTTTCGTTTTGTGTACCTGGACTGATCAGAATTGTGTTGGGCCACTCGTCTCGCGACATCATCAGACAGTCCGATGTAGAACTTCCCGGCGCTGTTTTGCAGGACGTAGACCCGGTGGAGACTCGTCATTCTGAGGAGAGAAATCTGGGTTGCGGGGGCGGGATTTGAACCCGCGGCCTTCAGGTTATGAGCCTGACGAGCTACCAGGCTGCTCCACCCCGCGTCTTGAAGCGTGCATTATGCAAGATTCGCCCGCGAACGCAACCGAAATCGGGCGTCTCGAGTGAGGTGCCCCGAATTAAAACGTCGCCCGGCTGTTAATCCCGCAGGTGCGGGATCGTAGGTTCGAATTCTACCTCTGGAGCCATCCCAGTGGTCTCCGCGATTTACTTTAGCAGCGAAAAGGAATCGAATCGCGGCGTGGGGAAGAAGGGAAACGCGGAATCGAGAATTCTTGTCGGCACTGCGAGCTGGTCGGACCCGGGGTTCGTCGAACATTGGTATCCGAAGAAAATGCCGGCGGGCGAACGGCTGGCTTGGTACGCGCAACACTTCGAGATGGTCGAAGTGAATTCGAGTTTTTATTCCGTCCCGGACCCTCGGCTGGTGGATTGCTGGTGTCACTCCACGCCGGACGGATTCGTTTTCGATGTGAAGCTGCACCAATTACTCTCTCGGCACTCTGCGAACCTGAAGTTGTTGCCGCCCGCTTTGCAAAAGAAAGCCGAGAGCGATGCGAAGGGCCGGGTGAAACTGACGCCAAAAATTGAGGCGGCGATGATCGAGGAACTTCGCCGCCCGCTCCAAATCCTGCGCGGCCACGCAAAATTGGGGGCGCTCTTGCTCCAGTTGTCCCCCGGCTTCTCGCCGCGGAAACATCAGCTGAACGAGCTCGACGACTTGTTAGGCGCGCTTGCGGAATATCGGATCGCGATCGAATTGCGAAACCGCAATTGGGTCGAAGGCGAGAACCTGGAAGCGACTCTGGCTTTCATGCGCAAGCATTCGACGACGCTGGTCTCAGTCGATGCGCCATTGGAAAAACATTTCACGATCATGCCGCCTGAGTTGAATGCGGTCACAAATCCGGAGCTGGCCTATCTCCGCCTGCACGGACGCGACGCGCATGCTTACACGACCGGGAAAACTGTCGCCGCCCGGTTCAATTACGATTACAGCGACAAAGAGATCGGTGAAGTCGCCGAGCGCGCGCACGACCTCGCGAAGGACGCGAAAGAAGTGCACGTCGTTTTCAACAACAACGCGCTCGATTACGCGCCGCACGCGGCCGCGCGAATGCGCGAGGCGCTCGGCCAAATGATTCCGCCGACGCCGCGGCAAACGGAGTTATTCTAGTCCGATGGCCGAACCGGATCAGCCAAAGGAGATCGATGCGCCGCGGGTCGGTTGGTGGCGCCGTCTTCATCGTTGGATGCGCGCGCATCACATGACGCTGATGACGCTGCCGGATACGCCGCATAATATCGCCCTCGGCTCAGCGATCGGGATGTTCTTCGGGTTCACGCCTCTCTTCACCCTGAAAACGCTCCTCGCGTTTTTCCTGACGTGGCTCTTTCGAGCGAACAAGACCGCGGCCGTGATCACGGTGACGCTGCACGACGTGCTTCTTCCGCTCGTCCCGGCGATGTTCTTCTGGCAGTACCGCCTCGGGATGTGGGCGCTGTATCATCGCGTCCCCGAGCGCGCAGGATTTCGTCGCGTCTCGCTCTCCGCCTGGATGGAATGGACGACGTTCCTTACGGTCGGCCGGCCGATCCTGGTCGGCTCGCTCTTCTTCGCAGTCCCGGCGGCGTTGATAGTTTATTTCGGACTTCGCGCCGTGCTGATCCGCGCACGGAAGCGAACAGATCGACCGGGAAATCTGCTTCCGTAATCAGCGGCTCGGCGTTACGCTGCCGAGTATGAAATTCAAAGCGATTGCGCTGCTTTCGTTGCTCACGATTTGCGTCTCAGGAATGCTTCAGGCCAAAACGCTGAAGTTCCCCAAGGAGAATCCGCAGTTCAGCGTGACATTCAGCAACGATTGGAAAGCGGAAATCACCGATGCCGGAATCATTAGCGCGCAACCGAAAGGCGCGGCCTACGCGATCAGCATTTTCCCGGTTGAATCAAAAACGGCGCGTGGCGCGATTGAGGAGACTCTGAAGGAAGTCGATAAACGGTTTAGCGACGTCAAGCCGGGCGAGCCGGTGGACTTCAGCAACGATAACGGCATCAAGTTTCTCGAGGTTGATTACACTGCGAAAGACAAAGACTCGCCACGCGCGCTCGCGATCGTCGGTTTCACTATCGACAGGGAAAGTTACTTCGCGCTGTTCCAGGCCGGCACGCCCGAAGCGGACAAGCAATACACGCAGGACGTCATCGCGATCGTGAAATCGATCACTTCGATCAGTCCATCCACTTCGTCCAAAAGCCAGGGTGGCCACAATTAGTCGCCGGAGCGATTCCGCATGCGCGTCCCTTTGGAGCGTGCTAAATGACGCCGAGCGTCCGGGGTGTAGCTTAGCTTGGTAGAGCGCCTGGTTTGGGACCAGGAGGTCGCAGGTTCAAATCCTGTCACCCCGATTTCTTTTTCGGCGCGCCGATAATGGATGAAAGCAGCAATCGTTGTCCTAATGATTACTCTCGGGACGCAAGTGGCGTTCGCGCAGGAACCGCCTTTGCCTGCGGCGACGTCAACGCCCGCGGCGAGCCCCGGCGCCCGGCCGGAACTGAACATTCCAGAAATCCCGATGACGGTCGAACCGTCGCCGCTCGTTCCGAACACGTCACCGGCGCCGAAGAAAAATCTGCCGTCTATCCAGGAATTGGATACAGCGTTTCAGCACTCGTCGTTAGGCGCGGCGGTGGAAGAACAACGGTTACACCTCGAATGGCGCAAGCTTCAGAATCGTGTGAGCCAGGAAGAGGATGTGACTGCTGCGAAAAAAGCGATCGCGGGCGCGCGGACTGACCCGGAGAAACGAGATCTGACGCGCGACTATTACAAAATATTTTATGGCCGCATGCTGGCGCTGGCCGAAACGCCGGATGTGAAGGCGTATCTGGAACAGAAAAAAAAGGACGCGATCAACGGGCTCGCCCAGCCTCACCTCCGACCGGAGGCTACGCCGCATCCGAGTCCAAAGCGCTGAATCGTTCGCCTAACGAGTCATCAGCGGCGAACGCCGGCTTGCCCAACGCCAATTAGCCGCTAGGATTTCCGCCGCCAAACGGCGCGTTCGTCTATCGGTTAGGACATGGCCCTCTCAAGGCCGAAAGACGGGTTCGATTCCCGTACGCGCTGCCAGCTCGTTAACGATCCAGGTTCGGTGCGAGCCACTTCTCGACGTAGTCGGTGCCCACGTTTTTCCGCGCCGCGTAGTCACGGGCCTGGTCGTCGCCAATCTTGCCGACTCCGAAATATTTGGAATCGGGATGGGAAAAATAAAGGCCGCTCACGCTCGCTCCCGGATGCATCGCGAATGATTCGGTCAGCGTGATGCCGGTTTGCCTTTCCGCGTCGAGCAGATCGAACAAAGTTCGCTTCTCGGTGTGATCCGGTGACGCGGGATAACCGGCTGCCGGCCGAATGCCGCGGTATTTTTCGCGCATCAGTTGTTCCGACGAAAGATTTTCGTCGCGTCCAAATCCCCAGGCGATTCGTGCCTCACGATGGAGAAATTCCGCGAACGCTTCCGCCAGTCGATCGGCGAGCGCTTTCGTCAGGATCGCGTTGTAATCGTCGTGCTCGGCCGCAAACTTCGCCGCCAGTTCATCCGCGCCGATACCCGCCGTGACCGCGAATCCGCCCAGGTAATCGAGCGCGTTCGGCGCGATGTAGTCGGCCAGGCTGTGGTTGAATTGATCCGCCGGCTTCTTCATTTGCTGGCGAAGAAAATGGAAAGTGGCTCGCGGATTCGTGCGCGCTTCGTCAGAATAAACGTCAACGTCGTCGCCGATTGCTTTTGCCGGCCAGAAAGCGAAAACGCCGCGAGCGGTGAGGAATTTTTCCGTGCGAATACGCTCCAGCAATTGCTGCGCGTCATCGAAAAGCTCGCGCGCCTGTTTTCCCACAAGCGGATCGTCAAAGATGGCCGGATAGCGGCCGCGCAGTTCCCAAGTATGAAAGAACGGCGACCAATCGATGTAGCGGATTAAGTCGTCGAGCGAGATTGTCCCCGCGTCCGACGAATAGACGCGCGTGCCGACGAACTCCGGTTTCGGCGGCGTGTAATTCGTCCAGCCGATCGGCGTGCGGTTCGCCCGCGCCTCTTCCAGGGAAATCAATTTTTTCTCGCGCGATTTAGCCGCGTGTTCTTCCCGAAGCCGCTCGTAATCGGCCCGCGTCTGCGCGTCGAACGCCGGTTTGGTCTCCGCATTCAACAAGTTGCTTACCACGCCAACCGCGCGGGATGCGTCCAGAACATGAACCGCGCCCGCGTTATAATGCGGCGCGATCTTCACCGCGGTATGCGCGCGACTGGTGGTCGCTCCGCCGATCAAAAGCGGGACGGAAAATCCTTCGCGCTCCATCTCCTGCGCCACGTGCACCATTTCGTCGAGCGATGGCGTGATCAGTCCGCTCAGTCCGATTACGTCGGCCTTCAGCTCGCGCGCTGTTTCCAAAATTTTCGGCGCCGGAACCATCACGCCCAGATCGACAACCTCGTAGTTGTTACATTGAAGGACCACGCCCACGATGTTTTTGCCGATGTCGTGCACGTCGCCTTTCACCGTCGCCATGACGATGCGCGCCTGCGGTTTCGCGTCCGCGCGCTTCTCCGCTTCCATGAAAGGCAGCAAATACGCGACCGCTTTTTTCATCACCCGCGCGCTCTTCACGACCTGCGGCAAAAACATTTTCCCGGCGCCAAACAAATCGCCGACCACGCTCATCCCGGCCATGAGCGGCCCTTCGATGACTTGGAGCGGCCGGCTGAATTTTTGGCGCGCTTCTTCCGTGTCCGCTTCGATGAAATCGACGATGCCTTTGACGAGCGCGTGCGAGAGACGTTCCTCGACGGGTGCGTCGCGCCACGCTTCCTTTTCCGCGGCGGTCTTGCCGATCGCCTTCACGCCTTCGGCGAATTCGACCAGCCGTTCGGTTGCATCGTCGCGTCGATTCAGGAGAACGTCTTCGACGCGCGTTTTTAATTCCGGCTCGATTTGTTCATAAACGGCGAGCTGCCCCGCGTTCACGATCGCCATGTCGAGCCCGGCCTGAATGGCGTGAAACAAAAACGCCGCGTGCATCGCTTCGCGAACAACATTGTTGCCGCGAAACGAAAACGAAATATTGCTCACCCCGCCGCTGGTTCGTGCACCGGGCAGGTTCGCTTTGATCCAGCGAACGGCTTCGATGAAATCGACCGCGTAATTGCGGTGTTCCTCGAGTCCAGTCGCGACCGTCAGAATATTCGGATCGAAAATGATGTCGTTAGGCGCGATGCCGGCGCGTTCCGTCAGCAGCCGGTAAGCACGGGCGCAAACGTCGATCCGTCGCTGAAGGTTATCGGCCTGCCCGGTTTCATCGAATGCCATCACGATGACGGCAGCGCCGTAGCGTTTCACCAGCGCGGCCTGCCGAAGAAATTCCTCTTCGCCGTTCTTCAGGCTGATCGAATTCACGACCGCTTTGCCCTGGACGCATTTGAGTCCGGCCTCGATCACGCTCCACTTCGAGCTGTCAATCATGATCGGCACCCGCGCGATTTCCGGCTCGCTCCCGATGAGCTGGAGAAACTTCGTCATCGACGCTTCCGAATCGATCATTCCTTCGTCCATGTTGACGTCGAGAATGTTGGCGCCGCCGCTTACCTGTTGCCGGGCGACGACCAGCGCCCCTTCGAAGTCTTCGGCCAGAATCAATTTCGAAAACTTCGGTGAGCCCGTGATGTTGGTCCGCTCGCCCACGACCACAAGTCCCGTTTCCGCCGTGATGTTCAGCGGCTCAAGCCCGGATAACTGGAGGGACGCCCTCTGTGGCGTCCCGTTATTTTCAGGAATTTTCCTCGGCGGAAGATTGCGCACTCGCTCGGCGATCAGCCGAATGTGCTCCGGAGTCGTGCCGCAGCAGCCACCGACAAGGTTGAGCCAGCCGTTGCGCGCCCATTTGTCGAGTTGCGGCGCGAGACTTTCCGGCGTCTCGGGAAAACCAGTCGGGGAAAGCGGATCGGGCAGACCGGCATTCGGATAAGCGCTCACGTAACGGTTCGTGGCGTGCGCGAGTTCCTCGATGTAAGGCTCCATTTCGCCAGGGCCGAGCGCGCAATTCAGTCCGACCACAAGCGGATCGGCGTGCGCGATCGAGATCAGAAACGCTTCGACAGTTTGGCCACTGAGAATTCGTCCCGACCGATCCACGACCGTGCCGGAAATGACAAGCGGGACGCGTCTTCCGGTGGATTCAAACAGTTCAGTGATGGCGGCGATCGCGGCCTTCGCATTAAGAGTGTCGAAAATCGTTTCGACGAGGAGTAGATCGACTCCGCCCTCCAGGAGCGCGGCGACCTGTTCGCTATACGCTTTGCGAATTTGATCGAAGTTCGCGGCGCGAAAGCTCGGATCGTTTACATCGGGCGAGAGCGACGCAGCAACGGGGAGGGGACCGATTGACCCGCCGACAAAACGAGGGCGGCCCGTCTTTTCGGTCACCTCGTCCGCGACGAGCCGCGCAATGCGCGCAGCTTGGAGATTAATTTCCGAGACAAGCGCGGAAAGCTCGGCGTCGTCCACCACGCGCTGGAAAAACTCAATGTCCTTTCGTCGGTTGGACGGTTCTCCGCGGAAAAGAAAATCGTGGAGACCAATCGACGTGCCGCTGAAAGTATTCGTCTCAATGATGTCCGCGCCGGCCTCGAGATAACGCCGGTGGATGTCGCCGATGATCTCCGGCCGGGTGAGAAGAAGAATTTCCAGACAGCCTTTGAGGTCTTTGCCTTTCCAATCCTTGAATCGGTCGGCGCGATACTCCGTTTCAGTCAGCTTGCACTGCTGGACCATCGTGCCCATGGCGCCGTCGAGCACGACGATGCGCTCGCGCATTAAGGCTTCGAGAGGATGGAGACCGTTGTCCGGCATGATCGGAGAGAACTAAGCGCAGTTCCCGTGCACGGCAAGGAACAAATTGACGCATCATGATGCGTAGATGTGTTCTATGATATCGAGCACGATTACGATGAAGAGCTGCTGCAACGCAGATTGGCTAGAAATGCTTCGCCCTGCCCGGCCAGCGTCTGTTCCAGCTTCGCGGTGCAATCGCAATCGCAGCAGGCCCACGGCTCCGTTCCATTCTCGTGCCGGCAGTTCCGGCGCGAGTGCGCATCCTTGACCGTCAGCAATTCGAAATATTTTTCCCAGTACGGTCGCTCTTCTTCCAACGGCGGATCGCAGAAGCACGTTTCCACCCAGGTCGCCACACCAGAATCATCCACGCGCGCCTGCCGCATATCGTGCTCATATTCGTCGCCGGCGATCGAGCCTTTGCCGAGCTTGTCCTGCTCAATCGCTTCCAGCAGCGGTTTGTGCTTGCCCGCTTTCACGCGAGCTTTGACGAGGTAACGCATAGTGAACGACCGAATATTGTGATGGAATCGCTCCGGCTTTTCAAATCGCTCACGCGGGAGCAGCGGAACACCTTCATGGCTTGTTTCCTGGGCTGGGCCCTGGACGCGCTCGATTTCTTTCTCGTTACCTTCGTCCTGACTCAAATCGCCCAGGATTTTGGCCGCAGCATTTCGCAGGTCGCGTTCTCAATCACCCTCACCCTGATGATGCGACCGCTCGGCGCGTTCATCTTCGGTCTGGTCGGCGACAAATTCGGGCGGCGCATTCCGCTCATGATCGACATCGTTTTCTACTCGGCCATGGAACTGGCGACGGCGTTCGCTCCGAATTTCACGGTCTTCCTGATTTTGCGCGCGCTTTTCGGGATCGGGATGGGCGGCGAATGGGGACTCGGAGCTTCGCTCGCGATGGAATCGTTACCGACCCAGGCCCGCGGATTGTTCTCCGGAATTCTGCAACAAGGGTACGCCGTCGGTTACCTTCTCGCGGCGCTCGTTTACTGGATCGTCTTTCCGCACTTCGGCTGGCGCGGACTTTTCATCGCGGGTTCGCTCCCGGCGCTGCTGGTGATTTACATTCGCATGCACGTGCCGGAATCGCCGGTCTGGCAACGCGATCGCGCGCGTCGGCCTCGTCTCGATCTGATGAAGTTCGTTCGCGAACACGGCGCGCTTTTTCTTTACGCCGCGCTGCTGATGACAGCGTTCAATTACATGTCGCACGGCACCCAGGATCTTTACCCGACGTATCTCGAGAAACAGCGCGGCTTCGGGGTCAGCGCGAAATCGATGATCAGCATCGTGTACGCGATGGGCGCGATCTGTGGCGGCGTGGTGATTGGTTTTCTCTCGCAACATTGGGGACGCCGCCGCGTAATTATTCTCTCAGCCCTCGGCGGGATGCTGCTGATCCCGCTCTGGATTTTCGCACCAAGCACAGCCCTGCTCATCATCGGCGGATTCTCGATTCAATTCATGGTCCAGGGCGCGTGGGGCGTGGTTCCGGTTCATCTGAACGAATTATCGCCGCCTGATTTTCGCGGGACGTTTCCGGGCCTCGCTTATCAGCTCGGGAATTTCGCGGCGGCGTACGCGGCCCAGCAGCAAGCGTGGCTTGCGGAAAAATTTCGGTTACCGAGCGGCGAACCGAATTACGCGCTCACCATGGCGCTGGTCCAATGCGTGGTCTTTGTGGCTGTCATCGTTCTCGCGGCGATTGGCCGGGAAAAGCGCGGGATCGAGTTTTGATTTCCCGAACTGTCATCCTGAGCCTGTCGAAGGATCTCTAACTTTTCTTCGGATCGGTGCCGCTGCAGGAGAACAGCTAGAGGTTCTTCGACTCCGCTTCGCTCCGCTCAGAATGACAATTAGGGAATCTAGTTTCCATGTTCGGAACTCGTCGCGGCCGCGTCCGTCGCCGTCGTCGGTCCGCGATAAGTTCCCTTGCCGTAGCGTTCGTCGACAATCGCCTCGGCGATTTTATCCGCGAGATCGTCGCGACGACTTGCGCTGCGCGCGTTAGCTCCTTCCTTCCGGTTGCTCAGGAATCCGCATTCGACCAGCACCGCCGGATAGGCTGCTTTTCGGAGGACCCGAAAATTCGCCGTTTTCACTCCGCGATTCACGGCGCCGGGCAACGTCATCAAGTGTTGTTGAATGCGATAGGCGAGGGGGCGCGCGACCGGCGAATGGTAGTAAGTCTCGAAGCCGCGGATTCCGCGTCTCCCCGAATCGTTGAAATGAACGCTGACGAAGATCGCGTTGTTCTGGCGATTCGAGATGGACGCCCGGTCATCGAGCGGAATGAAAGTGTCGGTTGCTCTGGTCATGACGACGCGGAATTGCGATTCACGCAATTTCGCGGCGAGTCGAGTTGCGACATCGAGGGTCGCATTTTTCTCCGCGCCGCCGTAACGCCGAAACGCGCCGTTATCCTTCCCGCCGTGGCCGGCGTCGACAACGACCGTCGTGAAGCTGCGCGTCGTGTCTTTGACGCGCAGTTCCGGCCCGGTGCCGCAGCTCGCGAGCAAAATGCACGCAGGAGCAACGAGGAGGACTCTGAGGCTTAACCGCATCGGCAATCAGATACCGCATCGAACAAACCACGCCACAGAATTTTTTATCGTGGCGTGCAAGCGAACCAAAAACCGCTTGTAATTTTGCCGCCCCAAACTAAAGCGCTTTACCGCATTTATGCTTAAACGATTTGTCATTCTTTCCCTGCTTTTCGCGCTGCTCCTGCCCGGCTGTAAGAAGCTCGCCAGCGTCGCCAAGAGTAATTCCGAACAAACCCCGGCCGCATCCGTCTCGCCGAGTGCGAGCGCCGCCAACTCGACGACCGTTGCCGCCCCGGCCACTCCATCGGCCGCGCCGTCGATCAGCAAACCGGCGATCGATCAGAACGCGCAGGTCGTGATTTTCGGTTATCACCGTTTTGTCAACAACGTGCGCCGGCCCGATACGGAGATAACGCCGGCCGCGTTCGAGGCGCAGATGCAGGAATTGAAAAACAAAAATATCGCGGTGATTCCGATGCAGGATTTCCTGGCCTGGCGGCGCGGCGAGAAAGCCATTCCGTCGAAGAGCGCGATCATCACGTTCGATGACGGATGGAAGTCGCAATACGATGTGGCGTGGCCGATCATGAAGAAATTTAACTTCCCGTTTACGCTGTTCATTTACACGGAAGGAATCAAGCCGGGGCATTTCAGCGGCGGAGAATCGATGAGCTGGGAACAGCTGGCCGGGATGCGGGATGCCGGCGTCGACATTCAAGGGCACACCGCGACCCATTCCGATTTGCGCAAGCCGTACGACAAGATCGCGAAGAAACGTCTCAATCCGCTGGAGTACGAAGAGTGGCTCCAAAAGGAAATCGCCGGCTCGAAACAGATGATCGAACAGAAGCTTGGCGTGAAAGTGAACTGCTTCGCGGTTCCGTACGGATTTCACAACGACCACATTCGTGACGTGGCGATGAAAGCCGGTTACGAGGCGCTCTTTACCGTTTACGGGCAACCGATCACGATGCACACGCCCTTGAGCTCGGTTGGCCGCTATTTGATGGAAGCGAACAAGCCGAAGGTGTTCACCGACGCGGTTGCGGCGATTGCGACCACCGCCGTCGGACCCTCGGTCGCGGAAGTGGCGCCGTCGAATTTGCAGACGCAGCCGGCTGACGGCGAGACGATCAAGAGCGCGTTGCCGCTCATCAAGGCGAACATCGGATCGCTGGGGGCAATCGATCAGGGCTCCGTTGAAATGCGGGTGAGCGGCCTTGGCAAAGTCGACGCGAGCTTTGATCCGAAGAGCACGACGGTTGCTTATCAGGTGACGCAGCGGCTGAAGGACAAGACGTGTACGGTGATCGTGAGCGCGAAATCGGGCGGCAAGAAAGTCGAGACGCATTGGACGTTCAACATTGATGAAGGCACGCCGAACGCCGCGCCGCCGGCGCCGGTCCCGTCCATCGCGCCTTCGACGCCACCGACGGCCGCGTCGCCCGCCGCGAAGCCGAAAAAGAAAAAGAAATAGGCGACGCGTTTTTCGTCGCTTTCATCCGCAATGTTTTCGCAGCTCGGCGACAAGCTTCAGGACATCTTTAAAGACCTTCGCGGTCACGGGACGATCAGCGAAGCGAATATTAACGATGCGCTCCGGCAGGTCCGGCTCGCGTTGCTCGAGGCCGATGTCGATTTTCAGGTCGCGAAGCAATTCATCGCGCGGATCAAGGAAAAGGCGCTGGGTGAAGAAGTGCTGCGCAGTGTCACACCCGGCCAGCAGATCGTTAAGATTTTTCACGACGAATTGACCGCGTTGCTCGGCGGCGATGCCGCGCCGTTAAACTTGGAAAAGCCCGCGCGGATTTTAATGGTCGGGTTGAATGGCGCCGGCAAAACGACTTCGTCGGCCAAGCTGGCGGCGTACCTGAAAAAACAAGGTCGCGCGCCGCTGCTGATCGCGTCGGACCTGGCGCGGCCGGCGGCGATCGAACAACTGGCGATGCTCGCCCGGCAGATCGAAGTGCCGGTTTACACTCCCGATCCACAGGAGAAAAACGTCCGGCGGTCGGCGGCGGCCGCCCTCGATTGGGCGGAAGCACAAAACGGCAACGTCCAGATTTTCGATACGGCGGGACGCCAGGAGATCGACACAGCGCTTATTGAAGAAATCAAAGAGCTGAAGGAATTCCTTAAGCCGCAGGAAGTTTTGCTGGTGGCTGACGCTGCGACCGGTCAGCAGGCCGTGAGCGTCGCGACGCATTTCCACGAAGCGCTCGGCATCACGGGAATAGTGCTGACGAAACTCGACGGCGATGCGCGCGGCGGCGCAGCGCTATCGATGCGCGAAGTCACGCAGCGCGCGATCAAGTTCGCGGGCGTCGGCGAAAAGCTCGATCAATTCGAGCTGTTCGTTCCCGATCGGTTGGCGGGCCGCATTCTCGGAATGGGCGACATCGTTGGCCTCGTCGAAAAAGCGGCGGAAGCGGTGGACGAAGAGGAAGCCGCGCGGATGGAGCGCAAACTGCGGACCGCGTCGTTCGACTTCAACGATTTCCTGGCCCAGTTCAAAATGATGAAGAAGATGGGGCCGCTGGAGAATATCCTTGGCATGATCCCGGGGATGAGTAACGTGCAGGGCCTCTCCGTGGACGAGAAGCAGCTCAAGCGGACGGAAGCGATTGTGCTTTCGATGACGCACGAGGAGAGATCGCGGCCCGACATTCTAAACGCGCGCCGCCGTCAACGAATCGCCCGCGGCAGCGGCAGCACCGTCACGGAAGTGAACGACCTGCTCCAGCGTTTCAATCAGATGCGAAAGATGATGAAGAACGCCGGGAAAATGAAACGAATGATGGCGCAGATGGCGCGAATGAAAAAATAAGATATGGCAGTTTCAATCAGATTACGCAGAGAAGGCGCGCTCAATCGCCCATACTACAAGGTAGTCGTGGCCGACAGCCGCAGCCCGCGCGACGGAAAATTTATCGAGATTCTCGGGACCTACGATCCGAAGAAGACCGGGCACAACAGCACGTTGAAGCTGGACCGGATCGATCATTGGATTTCCAAAGGCGCGCAGCCCTCGGATACGGTTCGCAGTTTGATCAAGAAGAACCGCAAGCAGGCGACAAGCGCGCCGGCCCCCGCTGAGACAGCGCAGCCCGTCGCTGAAGAACCAGCCGCCGCAGCGGAATAGGCTGTAGCGACGGCGCTCTGTCGCCGTCCAAACGCGTTGCTGCTATCCGCGGCCCTGGACGCCGACAGAGCGGCGTCGCTACAGCGAAATTTTTTCAATTGGCCGCTTGGTGTGCGTCGATAGCGTAATGAAAAAAATCGCGTCAGGATTGTTCTGGATCGCGCTTGCGACGACCGCATTCGCACAAACCGTTTCCGTCAAGGACGGCAACATTCAGTTCGCCGATAAGTCCGGAAAGACGACGGCACTCACTTCGAGCGGCCGGGATTCTAATCCGGTTGTGGCCCCCGACGGAAAATGGGTGGCGTTCGTTCGCAAAGTGGAGGGCAAGAAAATTGCCACCGGATCGGATGAGGTAGAACCAACCGAACTGTGGCAGGTGCGCGTCGATGGAAAAGAGCCGTCGCTTCTGGTTCGTGGCCGCGACTCGGACAAGATAGAGTCGGCTATCGGCGGCTTCGAGAACCTGCAATTTTCGACCGACGGGAAGCTGCTTTATTTCGTGACGCCGGCCTGGGCAACTTCCGGCGCGGTCCACGTCGTTGACACGACGAATCGGAAGGAGCGCTACGTTTTTCCGGGGAACAATCTGAAGCTTGTGCCGAGCGGCGAATACAAGGATTGCCTTCTCGTGCAGCAGCACCGGTATTTCGTCGGCGGCGGTTCCTACGATTGGTATTGGCTGCTGCGGCCCGACGGAAAGGAAGTTGGACCAGTCGGCGAAGACACGTCCAACTTCGAGGCGACCTACGGCAACGAGTAGTGACAAAGCGCGAACCTCGAATAAACTCGGGTTCGTGAAACAGTTCCTCGAATTCGTCATTCGCCAGCTCGTCGAGTTTCCCGATGAGATGATGCTCTCGGAAATCCCGTCTGGAAAAATGACGATCTTCCGCGTCCAACTGCGCCAGAGCGACGTCGGCCGCATCATCGGCCGCAACGGCCAGACGATTCACGCCATTCGCGCCTTGCTGGCCAGCTCCGCTGCACGTCATGGCCAGCGCGCTACGCTCGAGATCGTCGAATGAGGCGGGCGGTTCGGTGAACCGCCCCTACCAATGCGAATCGATATCCTGACGCTGTTCCCGGAAATCTGTCACGCGCCGCTCAACGAAAGCATGATGAGGCGCGCGCAAGAAAGCGGCGCGTTGGAATTGCACGTCCACAATTTGCGAGACTGGACGACGGACAAACACCATGTCGTGGACGACGCGCCGTTTGGCGGAGGGCAGGGAATGGTGATGAAACCGGAACCGATATTTGCGGCGGTGGAAGAGCTCCAATCGAAAATCGAAAATCGAAAATCGAAAATTGTCCTGATGTCGCCGGCAGGACGAAAGTTTGATCAGCAGGTTGCGACGAGGCTTTCGAGCGAACAGCACCTCATTATTATCTGCGGGCATTACGAGGGAGTGGATCACCGCGTCATCGAGCATTTGATCGACGAAGAGATCTCGATTGGGGACTACGTACTGACGAATGGGGCGATCGCGGCGGTTGTTCTCGTCGACGCCGTGGTGCGATTGCTGCCGGGAGTTCTCGGTGATGACCAGTCGGCCGCGGACGACAGTTTCAATGCGGGATTGCTCGAAGGCCCGCAATACACGCGGCCCTCAGAATTCCGCGGATGGAAAGTGCCGGACATTTTGCTGTCGGGAAATCATGGCGAGATCGCGAAATGGCGAAAGGAACAGGGCCGCAATCGCACGCAGAAAAACCGACCCGATTTGTTATCTGAGTAGCGCGTGCTACCCGGAAACTTTGCCCAGAATTACGCAGGCATTGATGCCGCCGAATCCGAAGGAATTGCTCAGAACGTAATTGAGTTCGGCGTCGCGGCCGTGATCCGGGACAACATCGAGATCGCACGCCGGATCGGGATGGCGCCGGTTCAAAGTCGGCGGGACCCAACGGCGATCGATCGCAAGTGCGCTGATTACCGCTTCCATGGCCCCGGTCGCACCGAGCGCATGAGCGGTGTAGGCCTTGGTCCCGCTCACGGGAATTCGATGCGCGTGCGCTCCGAATACCTCCTTGATCGCCGCCGTCTCGCAACTGTCATTCAGTTGTGTCGAGCTCGCGTGAGCATTGATGTAATCGATTTGAGGAGGGGCGAGCCCGGCATCGGCGAGCGCTTCGCGCATCGCGCGCTTGGAGGAATCGCCGCTCGGCAACGGCGAAGTCATATGAAACGCGTCGTTGTTCAAACTGTAGCCGAGCACCTCCCCGTAAATGTGCGCGCCGCGTTTCCGAGCGTGTTCTAATTCTTCGACGATCAAGGTCGCCGCGCCTTCACCCATTACGAAACCGTCTCGCTCCAGGTCGAACGGCCGGCAGGCCACTGACGGATCGCCGGTCCATTGGCTCATCGATTTAATAATCGCGAACGCGCCAAAAGTGAGCGGACTCAACGGAGCTTCAGCGCCGCCGGCAACGATGACGTCCGCAAAATCATCGCGGATATAGCGGAGCGCTTCGCCCACCGAAACGGTGCCGCTCGCGCAGCTGTTGGAATTGGTCGTGCCGACGCCGCGGAATCCAAATTCGATGGCGATATTGGAATGAGCCGATCCGCCGAAAACCTGGACGGCAAGGGTTGGATTAACGCCGCGCGTGCCTTTCTTGAGGAAGCGGGCATGGTCCTGCTCGGCGTTTGAGATTCCGCCCAAGGCCGTGCCGAAACTGACGCCGACTCTGTCCTGCGGCATGTCGCGCGAATACGAAATGCCCGCATCATCGAGCGCCATTTTCGCCGAGGCGACGGCGAATTGCGCGTAGCGATCGAGGCGCTTCAAGCGATGCGGCGGAAAATATTCTTCTGGAACCCACTCGAGAATTTGACCGGCGCAGTGTGCGTTAAATTGGGACGTATCGAAGCTCGAAATTGTCCGAACCCCGCTTTTCTCCGCGCGCAATCCGCGCCAGAAATTTTCGCGGCCAATGCCGATACAGGTGATCGGTCCGATGCCGGTGATGACGGCGCGACGTTTAGCCATGCTGGGTTTGAGATTGAAACACTGAGGTTGCCTGACTTTCGAGATACATTTTCATCCAGCGCAGCGTTCTGCTCGCGACCGGATGGATGAATCCCTTGCTGATGATTCGCTCGGCGACAGGCGCGAGCAAGCGAATCCGAAAACGCAGATCGTGCGCGATCTCGACGAGGATGCCGGCCGGCGTTTCCTTGAACGACCAGACTACATCCATTCCCTTGGTCCAGGCTTTCAAGTGATGGAAACGAACTTCGCAGCGGTCGCGATCGATGATTTGCTCCGAGGTCCACGAGATCGGCAGGCCCCAACGACGCGCCGCCATGACAACAAGGTTACGGTCGGCGCCGCGTTCGAGATAGCGGATGTAACGGTAATGCGGCAGAATTTTCGGCCACAGCTCGAGGTTCGCGGCGGTTTCGAAGATCGCGTTCTTCGGGGCGCGAATGATGATCGAGTTCGCCGTGTGCATGATCGCTCTTGAGGCTAAACTCGCGTCAAAACCGGACAACGAAAGGAAAAGTAACAATGGCGTTACTAATGAAACCCGAGTGCGAAAAATGCGGGCGAAAACTCGAGACGGACGGGGAAGCGTTCATTTGCAGCTACGAGTGCACGTTCTGTCGCGACTGCACGGAAGCGATGAAAGCCGTGTGTCCGAATTGCGGCGGCGAACTGGTGCGGCGGCCGAGAAGAAATTGCAGCGGCGGTCTATGACCGCCGAGAATTGAAACGACGCTCCCCGGCGGTCATAGACCGCCGCTACCGGATCAGGATCTGCGCCGATGCTTGATGCGATACGTCAGGAAGCATTCTTCGCCGATGACGCGCATGTCTGTGAGCGAGCAGCGAATACTGCCCGGCAGAAATTTTTTACTCAGGCCCGTTAAAGTGGGCGCATTCGCGCCGCCGAAAAGATACGGCGCGATCGTGAGGTTGAGCTGATCGACGAGATCCGCTTCGAGTAACGCCCGGAAAAGCGTGGCGCCGCCTTCGCAGGCAACGGTCCGCACGCCATACTCGTGCCGGAGCTGTCGCAGCATCCACGAGAGATCGACTTCGTTCGCATCGCTCAAATGCAAGGTCGCTTTTTCGCGAAGCGCTTTCTGATAACGGGGCGGCATTCGCAGCGTGGAAAAAATCACGATCGGTCCCGCCTTTGCGGGATCCGCCTGGAAAATCTTCAATGTCGCGTCAATGCGGCCTTCGTTCGATACGATCACGCGCAACGGAGACGGGGTTTGACCGCGGGCGACTCGCCCCTCACGCATCCTCGGGTCGGGCAAGCCGAGCCGGACGTTGTCGTGTTTAAGCGTGCTGTGACCGATCAGCACCGCGTCGCCGAGCGCGCGCTGGCGAAGGAGATGGGTCTTGTCTTCACGCGAAGTGAAGTCGACCGGCGAATAATTCTTCGTGGTGATCTTGCCGTCGACCGTCATGGCGAACGTCACCGCGACGAACGGTCGTCGGGAGGCGCGTGACTTACTCTTCCTGCTCGCTGATTTCATGCTCGAGCGTGGCGAATTCTTTCTGCATGTCGCGCATGTTGACGTGTCCGACGGCGCCGCTCGGCCGGTAAAGGAAATAGACCAGGCCGCCGGGCAAACAACACAACAGGATCACAAGAAAACCGGTCAGTCCGATCATGCGCGCGACCGCCGGCGAAACACCGCAAAGATTGAAGAGCATGACTTGCAGAAGGAACTCGCGCGTGCCGACGCCGGCGAAACTGATCGGCAACGACGAGATCGTGCGTTCGATCGGCATGATGGCGAAGAAATCGACCGGCGCGACCGCGGCCTTAAACGCGTACGCGACGCAAAGGAAGGTCGCGAACGTCCCCAGATGACAGACGAGTGACGCGCCGAACGCTGCTGCCGTGGCGCGCCAATGCCGCGCGTAGAGATGATACGCGGCCGAAATTTCGATCAGCTTTTCGCGCCCGGGAAAACGGTGCGGCAATTTATGGAGCCAATTGAAACCGCTGACGACGAACGTAGTCGTGACGAACAGGACCGACGCGCCGAAAACGGCGAGCACGACCCAGACATAAAAGCGCGGGTTATGGAGCGGGTTGCTGTCGAGCTGTGCCGCCGTCTCCCGCGTGAGCCAGCCGTAGCGAAGAAAAATCAGGACGCCCGTGATAACGATGAGCGCGATGAGACCGATCATCCGATCGAAAATCACCGCGAGCAGCGCACCCGGTTTTTGTTTCGGCGTTTCTTTCCAGAGCAGGTAGGTTTTGATGATGTCGCCGCCGGTGCCGCCGGGCAGAAACTGGTTGTAGAACATGCCAATAAGAAAAAGCGCTGCGATCCGGCCGTTGCTCAGGTTGATGCCCTGGACCTTAAGAAGAATTTGCCAACGAACGACGGCCGCCACTTCGACGACCAGGTACATTAAGATGGCTGCGGCAATCCAGCCGTAGTCCGCATCGCGAATCGCCGTCGCCATGGCGCTGCGCACTGCCGGATCGTGAAAGACCCAATAGAGGAGTGCGCCCGTTACGAGCAATTGCAGAATCGTAAGCAGCGTTTTTTTCATTCCCCGAAGCGTTCTTTCCAGCGCGCGAGCGATAATCGGATTTCGTCCGCGGTTCGGCGGGGACTCATTTCCCAGACAAATAAGCAGTTCGCCGGAAGCAGCGGAACAAGATTCGCCAGATCGACCATCCCGGTGAAGGGCGCCTGGTGATCCTGCCCCGGCCATTTGCAATCCTGGAGGTGGCAGCCAAACGCGCGCGGCCCGATTCGCCGGAGCCATTCGTAATGATTCACGAAGCCGAGGTTCTCCTTGATCTGGATGTGCCCCATGTCGTGCCAGTAGCCGAACTGCGGCGAATTCAATTCGTCGAGGAGCGCGGGCAATTCGCGTTCGCTCGGGATTTCTTCGTAGCCGCGCCGGCCTTCCAGGCCGAGCCGGATATTTTTCTTCTCCGCGTATTGCGCGATCCGTTTTAGCGCGTCTTTCACTCGCTCGAGGTACGGCGGCGCGGCGGCTTCGCGGGTCTGGACCGCCTTCACTTTTAATCGGACGTATTTTCGCGAGAAATGCTCGCCGTTTTTCGCCAGCGCGATGAGCTGATCGGTAATCGGATTCATTTCCACTTCGCCGCAATGAAGGACGACAAACGGCGCGCCGAGCCGCTGCGCGAAATCGATCGTCTGAAAAGTCTGGCGAATCGCGCGATCGCGTTCCTTCGAATATGCGGCCGAGATTTTGTAGCAATCGGGCGACGCCTGCATGATCTCGACCGGTAGCGGACAGAAGTTGTGGAGGCTCGTTAACTCCACTTCGCCCGCTTCAAACATTTTCTGAATGCCCGGCATGAGCGAGATGCGAATACCGTGTCCCAGCTCGATGCGATTGAAGCCAAGTTCCTTGATCTCGCGCAGCATCTCGGCGCCATCGGTGTGGCGGCCTGAGTTCCAGCTCGTGGAAAAGGAGATCACACGGTTCAAGGCCGCACAGAAATCGGCGCGGGCGCCGGCGTGGTGAGCTCGGCCAGGCACTCACCCGGCTGCGCGCATTCGTTGCGCACACGCAGCAAGACGAGAATCGTGATTGCGCCGTAAATGACCGCAGCAATCGCCAGCGCGGTTTTCATTCCGATGAAGTCAGACAAACTCGTCACGCCAAGTCCGGCGATTGGCATCAGCCCGACGAAGCTCAACATGAAAACGGCCGAAACGCGGCCGCGCAGATAATCCGGCGCACGTTCCTGCACAATCGTGCTGGCGAGTCCGAAATTCGTGGCCAGGCCTAACGAGTTAACGATCAGCAAACCGGTGGCAACGTTGAAAGTCGGCCCGAGTGAGAGGCCAAGGATCGCGCCCGTTACGCCAAGCGCGCACAGGATCATCAGCGGCACGCGTTTCTCTCGCGCGAGGCCGATCAGGAAAATCGAGCCGACCAGGGAACCGATGGCTGAGGCGCCCATCAGAAAACCGAGACGATCCGGGCCAAGCCCGAGAACCATCCGCACGTAGAGCGGCATCATCACCGTGATGATGGGAAAGATGCAGACCGATTGCGTCGCAATCAGCATGATCATGGCGAGGCTCGGTCGGTCATTGGCCACGAAGCGAAAACCGTCCTTGAATCCGGTGGCGCGCTTCCCTTCTTCGTCGGCGCTTCCTTTTTCGCGCGGCGGTAGTGACAGCAATGCGATGATCAGCGCCACGAACGAAATCGCATTGGCAAAAAATGCTGAGGCTGTTCCCCAGGCGCTGATGAGAATCCCGCCGATGGTCGGACCGACGACGCGGGAGCCGTGAAAGACCGAACGATCGATCGCGATCCCGGCCGGGATCTGTTCGCGTTTTACCAGTTCGGGGATGAGGGCGGAGAGCGTTGGCATTTCAAACGAATTCGAAACGCCGAGGATCGCGGCGAAAGTCAGAACGTGCCAGATCGCGATTTGGCCCCTCCAGACGAGATAACCGATTCCAATCGCGAGCGCGATCTGGACGAATTGGGTGATGAGCAGGATGCGGCGCTTGTCGTATTTATCGGCCGCGGAACCGCCCACCATCGTGAGCGCCAACATCGGAAGACCCGCGGCCAGATTCGCCATGCCGAGCCAGACTGCCTTCGTCGTCAGCATGCTCATGACGTATCCCTGCGCCATCACCTGCATCCAGGTGCCGGTATCAGAAATCGCCGAGCCGATGATGTAGCGGCGATACGGCGCATTGCGCAAAACGCTCAACGCGTTTCTCGCTGTCAATTTCGCTTCCGCGCTCATCGCCGGATTCATACGCGGGGAAAGCCCGCGTCGCAACGCGGAGGAATCGATTCAGCGCGGAGAGGCCGATCGCCGGTCATAATCAGGATACCAGCCCACGTATTGAATCTTCCAATCGCCGTGGGCTTCGATGAGGACCACTTGCATCCTGATGTTGGATCCCCGCTCGGCGCGCGCATGGGTTGTCATTTGCGCTTCGCTGGCGAGATCGAACGGAAACGAATACCAAAACCGAACCGATCCGGCAGCGGGCTGGATATCGCTAACGTCGCCGACCTGCATGGTTGCAGCTTGCAAAAACCTGGTGAGCCGGTCGCGACCGTTGGGTTGGTTGAGAACCTGGTCGCTGACATGGTCGAGCAGATAATAAGTATCGTGTTGGGCAAAAATTCGCTGAAACGCGGTGCTGGCAAATTCGCGTGCCTCGCGTTCGAGGCCGGCTTTATATCCGGCGAGACCGAGAACGCCCGCGTAGACGCTGCCAAGAAGGAGCACAAACACGCCGCCGATCGCGAGTGATTCCATCCAGCGCACCTTCTCTTTCTGTCGCTTTGCGAAGAAATAGACCGAAGGCGCGAAGCCCATGTAACAACCGATCATTAACAAATACGCGCCCAGGACTGCGGGGACCGGGGCACGATCGCGAAGTGCCCAAATGAGCAACGCAAAACCACACAGCGCGTTCCACCCGCCGTTCAACCAGCGCACCCAGTGAACGCCAATCCAGATGAAATAGAACTGGAGCCAGAAGATGAGGCTCGCCAGCGTGTGAACTAAAACAAACTCAATGAGACCCGTGATGATTCCGTAGCCAAGAACCAGCGCTTGGAAGAGGAATGTGACGCAGCCAATCAGGATCAGAAATGTGCGACCCCGCCGCCAGGGCTCGTCGTCGGCAAGGACTTCACGCCAGAGAACAGAGTTGTCCCGGGCAGTCACGAATCTGATTCGTCGCCCGGCCGGTCGGAGGTTGCCTAACGAACCCGATACCGCGTTTTGCCGATGCTGCGAATTGCAAACTGACAACGTCTCCGTTAGCGATATCTAGATATGCGGCCGGATAAATTCACCCAGAAGATGCAGGAGGCGTTGCACGCGTCGCAGGCGGTGGCGTCGGAGTTTGGGCATCAGGAGATCACGAACGAACATTTTCTGATCGCGTTGCTGGATCAGACGGATGGAGTGACACGACCATTGCTCGAGAAGATGGGAGTCAATGTCGTCGATTTGCGTCAGCGGTTGACGAATGATTTGGATCGAAAGCCGAAGGTGGAGGGCGAGAATTTGAATCAGGGGATCGGCAACGAGCTGCGATCGACGATCGATGCGGCTGAGAAAGAGATGGCGCGGATGAAGGATGAGTTTCTCAGCGCCGAGCACTATCTGCTGGCGCTGGCGGATGGAAAAGGAGCCGCGTCGAAATTGTTGAAGGACACCGGCGTCACGCGCGACAAGCTGATGCAGGCATTGCAACAGGTGCGTGGTTCACAGCGGGTGACCGACCAGAATCCGGAAGGGAAGTATCAGACGCTGGAAAAATATGGACGCGACCTGACGGAGCTGGCGCGACGGGGAAAGATCGATCCGGTCATCGGACGCGATAACGAAATCCGGCGCGTGATGCAGGTGCTCTCGCGGCGGACGAAGAACAACCCGGTGTTGATCGGCGAACCGGGCGTGGGAAAAACGGCAATCGTCGAGGGACTGGCGCGCCGGATCATCAGCGGCGATGTGCCGGAATCGCTGAAGCAGAAAAAGATCATCGCGATGGACATCGGGTCGATGGTCGCCGGTGCAAAGTTCCGCGGCGAATTCGAAGACCGACTCAAGGCGTTCCTGAAAGAAGTTACGGACTCGCAGGGCGAAATCATTTTGTTCATCGACGAGCTCCACACGATCGTCGGCGCGGGCGCGGCGGAAGGATCGGTGGACGCGTCGAACTTGTTGAAGCCCCAACTGGCGCGCGGCGAACTGCGAACGATCGGCGCGACAACGCTCGACGAGTATCGGAAATACATCGAGAAAGACGCGGCGCTCGAGCGGCGGTTCCAGCCCGTGATGGTAAACGAGCCGTCGGTCGAGGACACGATCGCGATCCTGCGCGGATTAAAGGAGCGCTACGAAGTGCATCACGGCGTGCGAATCCAGGACGCAGCGCTCGTCGCCGCCGCCGTATTGTCGCACCGCTATATCAGCGATCGGTTTCTGCCCGATAAAGCGGTGGACCTCGTCGATGAAGCAGCATCGCGATTGAAGATCGAGCTCGATTCGATGCCGACGGAAATCGACGTGATCGAGCGCGAGATCATGCAGCACGAGATGGAGCGGCAGGCGCTCAAGAAAGAAAAGGACGCGGCGAGCAAAGAGCGGCTCAAGAAGCTCGAGAAGGAATTGGCGGAGCTGAAGGAAAAGTCATCGGCGTTGAAGGCCGAATGGCAAAAGGAGAAATCGGTCATCGACGAACAGCGCAAGTTCAAGGCAGAACTCGATCAGGCGCGGACCGAACTCGAGCGCGCCCAACGCCGCGGCGAACTGGCGAAGGCGAGCGAATTGCAATACGGCCGCATTCCGGAGCTGGAGAAAAAATTGCGCGCCGTCGAGGAGAAGATCAAGGAAGGGGGCAACCGGTTGCTTCGCGAGGAAGTGACGGAGGAAGATATCGCCGAAGTTGTTTCGAGTTGGACGCACATTCCGGTGTCGCGGTTGCAGGAAGGCGAGCGCGAGAAGTTGATCCGGCTCGAGGAACATTTGCATCAGCGCGTCATTGGGCAGGACGCCGCGATCAAAGCGGTGGCGAGCGCGATTCGCCGGGCGCGCGCGGGATTGCAGGACGAGAATCGGCCGATCGGTTCCTTCATTTTTCTCGGGCCTACCGGCGTTGGGAAAACGGAGCTGTCACGGGCGCTCGCGGAGTTTCTGTTCGACGACGAGAACGCGATGATCCGCATCGACATGAGCGAGTACATGGAGAAGCACACCGTCTCGCGCTTGATCGGCGCGCCGCCGGGGTACGTCGGTTATGAGGAGGGCGGACAGCTCAGCGAAGCCGTTCGGCGCAAGCCGTATTCGGTGGTGCTCTTCGATGAAATCGAAAAAGCGCACCAGGACGTGTTCAACGTGTTGCTCCAGGTGCTCGACGACGGGCGGATCACGGACGGGCAGGGGAGAACGGTCGATTTCAAGAACACGGTCATCATCATGACGTCGAACATCGGCTCGCAATTCATCATGGAAGAATCGTCGCCGGCCGCCCGCGAACGGCTGGTCATGGACGCGTTGCGCCAGCATTTCCGCCCGGAGTTTCTCAATCGGATCGACGACATCATTATCTTTGACCGGCTAAGCGAGGATGAGCTGCAGAAGATCGTCGAGATTCAATTGCGACGACTCGTGAGGCGGCTGGAGAACCAGAAGATCACGCTGGAATTATCCGATGCCGCGAAGGCGTTCGTCGCCACTCACGGCTACGATCCGGTTTACGGCGCGAGGCCGCTCAAGCGCGCGATTCAGAAATACATCCTCGATCCGCTCAGCCTCGAAATTCTCGAAGGCAAAATCCGCGAAGGTCAGCGGATAAAAGTGGACGTAACTGGCGACGCGCTGACTTTCGCTGCTACCTAAAATTTGAACGACAAGCACTCCCCGCTGTCTTAACCTCCCATCATGAAAAAATTTACGGCAGTAGCATTGATGGCGGCGGCGGCATTCGCGGTGACTCCAGCGTTCGCCGGCGATAAGGAAAAGGATCGCGCTTGCTGCGCGACGGGCGAGAAGATGGACTCGGCGTCGTTCACGAAACTGAATCTTTCGGCGGAGCAGAAGACGAAGATGGATGCGCTGGTCCAGAAGTGTAACAAAGATGGCTGCACGAAGGAGAGCATGGATGCGTTCATGAAGTCGGCCGAGGGCGTCCTGTCAAAGGAGCAGCTGGCCACCTTGAAGGCCGAGTGCGCCAAGATGCACGAGAAGAAAGACGCGGCCTAAGAACTGGCGCGACGCAATTTCAACACGGCGATTCGGCGTGACCGGATCGCCGTTTTGTTTTAGCGCAACGCCTGCTCAAGCACGTCTGCCAGGCGCCAGCCGGCTTTCGCCATTTCCTGCCGGGCGATGCGAGCCGACCAATCATAATAAGAAACGCCATCCGGCATTTTCTTTTCGTCGAGGAATCCGGCCGCCGCCACCGTGCCGTCATCCATTTGCTTCGCGGCTACTTCGCGAAACTGAAGGCGGTCGTGCGCTTGGCGCGCGATCGGCATGATGTCATTCGCCCACGCTTCAGCGTAATTTTTTAGGGGAGTGCCCTGCGGCAGTCGCCAATCCTTCGGTTCGTGTGCGACAAAATCCTGAACCAAATCTTTCTTGGCCGTCTCGATCTTTGCGTGCTTTTCCTCTTTCGAGAGCGTGTCCGGCATTGGCGGCAGATTCGCCATCACGGTTTCGCTGTCCCAAAAGTAGTGGAACTTCGCGTGGCGCGTTAGTTCGGTTCCGCCGCTGGTGAGATTCAGCGTCAACGTGTTGCCGCCTTGATCTTCCAACAGGCCGCTGGTCTTGTCGGGATTCGCCGCATGTCCCTCCTTGTCGAAAAACTCCGCGCCCACGTGAAGGGGCTGATGGATGTCTCCGACGTAATGCGTGATCAAAATCACCGCGATTGGTTTGGTGATTTTCCGCGGGTTATCTTCGGGGACCTCGCCTTTTAAAACGGCAATGCAGTAGGGAATCATGTGGACGATGTCCCATTTCGAACGGCCCGCCTGCCCGTCGCCGTACTTTTCCGTGTCCGCCACCGGCACATCGGTGTAGTGGAACCAATGATGCGACGGCGTCGCTGAATTCAGGTCCTTGGTCGGCGGATTAGCGTGCCAAAAATCTCGGAGCTGCGCGTCGATTTTTGGATGCGACGAAAAATGGAAGGTGTTTGGGTCATCTGGGCCGTTCTTGTCCCAACCGCGGATCTCGTCGGGATAGGTGGAAACATTTTCCAAAGTGAGCCCGTCGAGCAGCGCAGCGACCTTTTCTGCTGTTGCCGTCTTCGCGAGTTTCTCGTCCGCGACTGCGCCAATGACCTGGTGGCCGACGGGACCGTATCCGAACGCGATTTGCGAGGCGAAAAGCGTCAGAAATAAAATCCCGCGCTCAACAAAAGAAGAGATAGAAAGAGTTGAAATCCAGTTCATAAGTTATTTGTCTTGCAGCAGTGTCGTCCGATTCACTCGCTCGCCTTTCATAAACACCGTCGACACCCCCGAAAGCGCCCGCACGTCTTGGAGCGGATTGCCATCGACGATCAACAAGGTCGCTTCCTTGCCGTTTGCGATGGTGCCAATGCGCGAATCGGCGCGGAGCAATTTCGCGGCATTCAGCGTGGCAGCTTGTAAAGCCACCTCGATCGGAATCCCGGCCGCGACCCAAAGCTCGATCTCGTGCTGGACCGTGGGCCCGTGAAGAACCAGGAAGTTGCCGGCGTCCGTTCCGGTGACCAGGACCACGCCGGCGCGCCAGGCCTTGAGCAAATTCTTTGTGCCGGCTTCCATCGACATTGGATAATGCTTCAAGCCTTCACGGAGCCCGTCGAACTCCGGCTTCGAAGCGGCGTGCTCGGTCCCTTCGAGTAATTCCTTGCGCGTGACCTGTTGAACCAACGAGCGCTTGAGCAAACTCGTGTCGCCCTTGGAAAAATTCGTGAAGCCCTCGACGACGCTCAGCGTTGGATCGTAGGCGATCCCTTTTGCTTTCATCTCCGCGATCGTCGCGTCGGAAATCTCATCGGCAAACGAACCGTGCTCGATCGAGTCCGCGGGGAGGGACACCGCATCGACGACATCCTCGGCCTTCCCGGTGTGAACGGCGATCGGCAAGCCTTTCGCGTGTGCTTCCTCCGTCACCGCTCGGAGAATGTTTACGTCCATGCGATTGAACGAATAGCCCGGCGCGCCCGATTCGAGCACGCCCTTGATCGCGTCGATTTTTTGGGCCGCGAGCGTGTCCACCTGTTTGCGTCCTTCCTCAGCGGACTTCGGCGTGCGGATGAATTGCGCTATGAAACTGGCCCGCATCGCTTCCGGTAAAAATTTTCCGTATTCCGTTCCGTGGCCGCCTTCGGCCGTGAAGAGCGGCCCGCAGAGGAACAATTCCGTGCCGAGTTTTTCGCCGCTGCCAAAAAGTTTCCGGGCTTTGAGCATGTCATCGACGGCATCGCCCGCGCTCCGCACCGACGTGACTCCGCAAAACAAATACGATTGCAGTTCGCGCTCGACGGCTTTCTTCGGATCGAATTTCGAAAAGTCATCGAGGAATCCGCCGCTCGCTCCGAGGTGGACATGGACGTCGATCAAGCCGGGGAGCACCGTTTTTCCCGCGGCTTCGACAACGTCCGCTTTGAGTGTTTTCGGATCGGGCGCGTTACCTTCATAAATCTCGGCGATCTTTCCGCCCTTGATCAAAATCGAAGCGGACTCGATCACCCGGCCGTCGCCGACGAAGACCCGCGCGTTTTGAATCAGCCACGTTTTTCCGCGCTCCAGATCGCGCGCGAGAATTTTCGCCTTGGCCAAATCCTGCCGGCTCCAGGATTGGTAAATGCCGAGAAGAAGGAATGGCGCGAGCGCCGCGAGAACCCAGAGCTTGGCCGAGTTGCGCAGCTTCTCTTCCTTTTCCCAGCGGAAAAGCTTCGTCGCAATGAACAGGCCGATCACCGCCGTAACGGTCAAGGCTGCTACCGACTGCCAGTTCTGCACGACAGATTCGCCGTGCTGAAGGATCCCGGCGATACCGATCATCAGATAAGTGGCGGGAATGAATTGGCTGACTAATTGCAACCAGTCAGGAAACAAAAAGATCGGAAACGTCGCGCCGCTCAGGAAGAGCATTGCCATGTAAAGCGGTTGGATGAGGATCAGGCTTTCCTGCGACGAATTGACGACCGAGGCGATTATGAGGCCGATCGCGCGGAAGGCGACGCAGGCGATGATCGCGAAAACAAAAAGCGATCCGAGATTTGGCGGGACTACCATCCCGAACATCCGGTTGGCCAGAACGAGGACGACGATCAGACCAGGCAGGTAGAGGACCACGCCGGTCACCATGGAAGCAGCCAGCAGCGGCACCGGTGTGATCGGCGTAACTTTGTAACGCCGGAGAACGTCGGTTTCCCGATCCTGGACTGCGCGCATTCCGGCGCCGAAGAGACCGTTCCCGAGAAGACCAATGGCCGTGACCATCGAGACGACTTGGAGAATTCGCGAACCCTGTTCGGCATGCATCAAAAAGCCGAACATGAAAAAGAAAATGAGCGGGAAAAAATAGTTGAAGAAAAGGACGGAGCGATTTCGCAGCGCGAGCTTCAGGTCAATCCGAGTGAGAGCGAGAAACGCCTTCATTGATTAGTCTCGAAGCTTCTTCCCTGTTAGCTCGATGAAGACGTCTTCGAGTGTCGGTCGTTTCAGGTGCACGTCTTCGAGATCGATGTGCTGTGCGTCGACCCATTTCACCATCTCGACCAACGTGCGAGCCGGTTTCTCCGAGTTCACCTGAATGCCGCGCCGGTCATCGCTCAGCGCGCTGCGAATTGCGTGCGGCCACGCCGGCAGCTCACCGCTCCACGGTTGCGCGAGCACAATCTCGATCGCCGCCTGATTCGCGCTTTTCGCCTGAAGCTCACGCGGTGAACCGCTCGCGATGATCTGGCCGGAATCGATGATCGCGACGCGATCGCAAAGTCGTTCGGCTTCTTCGATGTAATGCGTCGTCATCACGATCGTGCGTTTCTCGGCCTTCAGCTCTTCGATCAAATCGCGAATCTCGAGACGGACCTGCGGATCGAGCCCTGTCGTCGGTTCATCGAGAAAGAGAAGCTGCGGATCGTTGATGAGCGCGAGCGCGATGGCCAGCCGCTGCTTCTGTCCGCCGGAGAGCGTGGAGTAATAGGCGTCCTTCTTTTCGTCGAGCTGCAATCGTTTCAGCAACGCCGCGCCATCGATATTGCGTGTGTAAAACGCGCCGAAAAGCTGGAGCGCCTCGGTCACGGTGATTTTGTCCGGCAAATTCGTCGCCTGAAGACAAACGCCGATCCGGTCCTTGAGCTTTTGCTTTTGCCGATCGGGATCGAAGTCGAGAACCTTCACATCGCCCGCGGTCCGCGGCCGCAATCCTTCGAGAATCTCAACCGTGCTTGTCTTGCCCGCGCCGTTTGGTCCGAGCAAGCCGAAGACTTCGCCCGGTCGCACTTCGAAGTCGATCCCTTTCACTGCCTCGAAATCGCCGTAGGCCTTGCGCAGCCCACGCACGTAAATCGCAAAGTCGCCGTTCGTTGCCATTTGGATCGCTTGAGAAATATCGGAGGTGAACGACGGGCGCTACAACTTTCGCCGAATGACGGAGCGGCCGATGAGAAATAAAAGCGTCAGCGCGGTGACGGCAACGCCGGCATAAGAGAACCACTCGCCATGACGGACATAAAATGTCGGTTCGGGATTCGCGATGATGCCGATTTGGCCGGTGAGCGTTCCTTGCGTAAACGGACTGCCGTTTTCGTCGACCAGCATTTGGGTGATGTTGCCGAACTCGTTGATGAAACAGGTGACGCCCGTGTTCGCCGCGCGGACCATCGGCAGTCGCGTTTCGACGCAACGAAAGACGGCGTTTGCGAGATGCTGACGCGAGCCGGCACTCCGCAGAAACCAACCGTCGTTCGTGACGTTCACGAGGAGATTCGCGCCGGCCAAAACAAATTGGCGCGCGAGATCGCCGATCGTGTCTTCAAAACAAATGAGCGGCGCGATCTTCGCCTTGTCGCCGGTCAATTTGAATATCGTGAATTCTTTTCCGAAGGCGAAATCGTCGGGGACCTGATCGCCGACAACGCGTGCCAGGAGCGGGATCGTGTGGCGGCCGGGAACGTATTCGCCAAAAGGCACGAGGTGAACTTTCCGGTAAATTTGCAGATGAGCGCCGCTGTCGGAAACGAGCAGAGCTGCGTTGTAGGCGTGCTCTTCATCCTGGTCGATCGTGCCCAGCATCAGGTCCGTTTTCGCGGACGCGGAAAAATCCATGACGAAGCGGTGGCTCAATTCATCGCCGAGCACCGGACCGGGCATCGCGCTTTCCGGCCAGACGAGCAGATCCGGTTTAATGCTCGACTCCAACGCGGGGCGGCTCAGGCGCGTGAACAAATCAAAAGTCTTGTTCGCGAATTCGACGGTGAATTTTTCTTCACGCGGAATGTTGGGCTGTACGAGCGCGAGATTGAGCGGCTTGGTTTCCGGATGGATCTGGAGGCAATGAAGGCCGAATGCCATAACGCCGACGACGCTCGCCATCGTTAGCGTGAGATCGAAATGCGGCCGCATTGGTTTGACCTGGGTCTCGAGAATGAACCGGCGCACGGTCGCGAGCAGGATCACGTTCACAAACGCGACCATGAACGAGATGCCGGCGACGCCGGTCAGCTCCGCGATCTGGATCAAGACGATCTGCCGATGCAACGCGGTGCCGAGCGTGTTCCAGCCCCAGCCGGAAAACACAATGCTGCGGAGCCATTCTTGCGCGACCCACGCGGTCGCGAGAAGAAACGCGAGCCGCAGATTGTTGACGGAGCTGAGCCAGGGCGATCGGCGCGCCGGCGAATCAGGCGCAATTTCCGGAACATCACTAATTTCGCCATGTTCGGCGGCGTATTTCTGATTCAACCGCTGCGAGACGGCGGCGAGTCCTTCGACCCGTTTATGGCGCACCTTTCGCAAACCGGGTCGAAGCAAACCGCAGAGCCAGCTCCAGAGCGCGACGTAAATCGCCATGTAAGCGCCGACCAACAGCCAGCCGGGAACGGTCACCGTCCGCAGCCACGAAAAAACGCTCCAGAAAAATGAAATGCCCGCGACATAGCCGAGCAGAATGTCGCGAGGCCAGCGGCGCTTCGATTCTCCCCGCGAAAACCAGAGCGCCGCGAGCAACGGCGTGAGCGCAAACCAACAAAGCCAATCGTAATTGAATGGAGGGAAACATCCGGCGTAGAGCAGACCGGTCGTGATCGCGGCGAGCCAGGGCCAGAGCAGCCGCAGCAATTTGGAAATTCGCGCCACGCGATCTCAGCGGCGGCGCAACCGCTCCTGGCGTTCGCGCTCGCGCTTTCGGGCCGGATTCACGGCATCCTGCAAATCTTTCGAGTGAACCGGATTCACGCGGAAGGAAGCTTTTTCGACGTCCTCCATCAGCCGAATGTTGACCTTGTTCGAGAGGACATAGCCCATATCAAGCAACCCCATCAGAGAGTCGAGAAATTCGCCCGTCTCCATTTCCTCGATTCGCTCGAGCAGCAGTTTGCCGAAGAGCGGCGAACCGGAGAGCCCGATCTTTTTCAGGATCGAGATCTCACCGCCATCGAGTTTTATTTCACGGCCCACGCAGAAACTTTTCCTTCGCTTCGATGAGATGTCGAGAGTTTATCCGCCGGCGCGCTTTATCGCGTCCTCGCGCAGCCATTGCCAAAGCTCCTTCAAACGCGCGCCGACTCTTTCTTTGATCGCTGCCAGTTCGTCGTCGGTGAATTTCGATTCGCCCGGCCGTTCTTGGGCGAACAGGTAATACTTGATTTTCGGCTCGGTGCCGGAAGCGCGGACCGCGATCCGGGTGCGATCTTCCAATTCAAAGATCAGCATCCTTTCTTTCGGAATCTCGTTGCCTTCCACGTCGCGAAAAGTTTCCGCCTCGAAATTCTCCACGTGCGCGACCTTGGCGCCGAGCATTTCCGCCGGCGGATTCGCCAGATAAGAAGCAACCAGGCGCTTGATCGTTTCCGCCCCTTCCGCGCCCTCGAACGTGAGCGAGCCGTTGTATTCTTCGAAGTAACCGAACTCGGAAAAGATCTCATCGAGCAACTCGGCGACAGTAATCCCCTTCGACTTCGCGTAGGCCGCGACTTCGCAGAACATGATCACGGCGCCGTTGCCATCCTTGTCGCGAACGAAATCGCCGCCGCTGTATCCGTAACTTTCTTCGCCGCCGAAAACGTAGAGCGACGAATATCTCAACCGGAGTTCGCGCGTTTTCTCCTCGCTCAACTCGGCATAATTCTCGCGCAACGATTCCGGGATCTCGCACTCATACTTGCCCAGCTTGGCGCCAATGTATTTGAAACCGGTCAGCGTCTCGACACAGCGCAGTCCGAATTTCTCCGCGATCGCTTTCTGGAGATCGGTCGTGACAAACGTCTTGATGATCACGCCGCGCGGCGCGTTCTCCGCATTCAAAACGCCAAGATCGAAAAGCGTTTTCGCACGGTAATACGCCATCAACGAACCAATCTGATTGCCCGTCAGCAGCTTCATTCCCCCATTCGCATCACGAACCGCGACGCCCATTCGATCGCAATCGGGATCCGTTGCCGCGACAAGATCGGCGCCGTTCTTCTTCGCAAGCTCCACTCCCAGGCGAAGCGCTGCGGCGTTCTCCGGGTTCGGCGAATCCACCGTCGAAAAATTTCCGTCGAAACAATCCTGTTCGGTGACGACCGAGAAATTGAATCCGAGCCGTTCGAGCATCGGTTTGATAATGACGCCGCCGGTTCCGTGGAGCGGCGTGAAAACAATGCGCAGGTCTTTCGCGGATCGAACGAGCTCTTTGTTCAGGATCAACGTTTCGACTCGTTCCATGAACGCGTCGTCGACGTCGCGGCCCAGGACCTGGACTTTGCCGCGCTCGGATTTCGGCGCGTAACTTTCGCTCGCGATCGAATTCACCTTCGCGATGATCGCGCTGGCATGCGGTTCGATGACTTGTGCGCCGTCGTCGAAGTAACATTTAAATCCGTTGTCGTGCGGCGGGTTGTGGCTCGCAGTGATAACGATGCCGGCGCTCGCACCGAGATAACGAACCGCGAACGAAAGTTCCGGCGTCGAGCGCGGGCCTTTGAAGACCGCGGCATCGCAACCATTTTCGGCCGCCGTTTTCGCCACCAGGTCGGCGAACGCTTTCGAGTAATGTCGCGTATCGTGAGCGATCACGATTTTCGGTCTGCCTGCGAGCTGTTCCTGAGCGCGCCATTCCAGCAGATAAGCGGCGAGTCCCTGCGTGGCGCGGCTGAGGTTGTAAAAATTCATCGCGTTCGTTCCCACGCACGGGAACTCCGGCGGCTCGCCCTCCTGCGCATTCCCGCGCTCGGCGTTCGTAATGACCTTGCCGATCGTTCGTCCGCGCAAACCGCCGGTCCCGAATGCGAGCGTCCTGAAAAAGCGGTCGTTCAGCTCCGCCCATTCCTCATGATCCAGCAACTCATTGATGACGGCGCGATACAGAGGCGACTTCGAGCCGGCAATCAACGCGAGGATATTTGCGACGGTCGACTTGCGCAACTGACCGGCGTTCCGCGCCGTTTCCAGTCGAGATTCCAAATCAATCCCCGCGCTCATCTGGCGAACTTGGCGACGCTGTTCGGCGTTGCAAGCGAACGCGAAGAAAAACGATTGCCGCGCGGGAAGTTCAAAGGCTTAGTGAACGCTTAAGTCGCGAATGAATATTCACGAGTACCAAGCCAAGGAACTGCTCCAGAAATTCGGCGTGGCGACGCCGCCGGGAAAGGCGGCGCGCAGTCCAGCGGAAGCAGAACGAGCCGCGAAAGATCTTGGCGGCAGCGAACTGGTGGTGAAAGCGCAGATCCACGCCGGCGGTCGCGGGAAAGGCACATTCACGAACGGGTTCAAAGGCGGCGTCCATTTGTGCAACTCGGCCGAGGAAGCGCGCGACCTTGCCTGGAAGATGTTGGGTCAAACCCTCGTCACCCATCAGACCGGGCCGGACGGCAAGGTCGTGAACACGGTGCTGGTCGCGAAGTCGGTCAACATCGCGCGCGAAATTTATTTTGCCATCCTCCTCGATCGCGCGACGGCTGGTCCAATCGTCGTGGCGAGCACGGAAGGCGGCGTGGAGATTGAAACTGTCGCGGAGAAATCGCCCGAGAAAATTCTCCGCGAAAAAGTTCATCCGCTGGCGGGATTTCAACGGTTCCAGGCGCGGAAACTGGGGAAACAGCTCGGGTTCGAATCGACGCAGATCAAAGCCGCGTCGCAGTTGTTCGACGGTCTGTATCGCACCTTCATCGGGCTGGATTGCTCGATGGTGGAAGTCAATCCGCTCGTCGTGACCGACAAGGGTGAGGTGCTTGCGCTCGACGCGAAATTTAATTTCGACGACAACGCGCTCTATCGCCATCCGGAGGTCGAGGCGTTGCGGGACATCAGCGAAGAAGATCCGCGCGAGGTCGAAGCGTCGAAGCACGATCTCAATTATATCGGGCTCGACGGCAACATCGCCTGCCTGGTGAATGGCGCCGGTCTCGCCATGGCGACGATGGACATCATCAAGTTCTACGGCGGTAGTCCCGCGAACTTTCTCGACGTCGGTGGCAGTGCCACGGAAGAGCAGGTGACGGAAGCATTCAAGATCCTGGTCGGCGATAAACGCGTTGAGGCAATCCTGGTGAACATTTTTGGCGGGATCGCCAAGTGCGACGTGATCGCGCAGGGAATCATCGCCGCCGCGAAGGCGGTGGGCCTCACCGTTCCACTCGTCGTGAGGCTGGAGGGAACAAACGTGGAGAAAGGCAAACAACTCCTCAAAGAAAGCGGAATCGCCCTGATCACCGCCGACGATCTTGGCGATGCCGCGGAAAAAGCAGTCAAGGCCGCGGGAGAAAAGAAATGAAAGCAAAGAAGATCGCGTTCACTGGCATTCCCGTTACCGACATCAAACGTGCTCGCGCCTTTTACGAGGGCGTGCTCGGACTGAAAGTCTCAGGAGAATTTGGCGAAGGAGTTTGGATTGAATACGAACTGGGTCCGGACACGATCGCGATCGGGAGCGTCGGCGATCAATGGAAGCCTTCTGAAGACGGCACGAGTGTCGCGATTGAAGTGGAAGATTTCGAGGCTGCGATCAAGAGCCTGAAGGAGAAGAACGCTCGTTTCGCCGCGGAAGGAATCGAGAGTCCGGTTTGCCGGATGGCCGTGGTGCAGGATCCGGACGGGAACAAAATCATCATCCACAAACTGAAATGATCACCGAAGTCGCATTCGTTGCCATCGCCGTGACCGACAAGGAGCGGGCCCGGAAATTCTATCAAGATTTGCTAGGCCTGAAGCCGACGATGTCGGTCTACGACGGCATGTGGGTCGAATATGAGATCGGCGGCACGACGATTGGCGTTGGTTGTCATCCGGATTGGAAACCGGCGCGCGAAGGAACCTCGGTCGCTTTCGAAGTCGACGACATTGATGCGACCATCGCGAAATTGAAGGAGGCGGGCGTGGAATTTGAACGGGAGAAATTCGAATCGCCGGTTTGTTTTATGGCGGTGATTCACGATCCGGACGGCAACCGCCTGCTCGTGCACAAGCGGAAACCGAAATAGCGCATGGCTGTTCTTGTCGACAAAAGCACCCGACTTTGCGTGCAGGGAATCACCGGCAGCGCCGGCGGTTTTCATGCACGGCAATGCATGGAGTACGGCACGAACGTCGTCGCCGGTGTGACGCCGGGGAAAGGCGGGCAGAAGTTCGACGACAAGGTGCCGGTGTTCGACACGGTCTGGGAAGCGCGTCAGCAAACGGACTGCAACGTCTCCGTGATCTTTGTGCCGGCCGCCGGCGCCGCAGATGGAATTCTGGAAGCGGTCGATGCCGGGGTAGAACTGGTGATCTGCATCACGGAAGGAATTCCGGTGATGGATATGATGCGGGTGAAAGCGCAGATGGCGGGAAAGAAGAGCCGGCTGATCGGCCCGAATTGCCCGGGCATCATCACGCCGGGGGCGTGCAAGATTGGAATCATGCCGGGCTACATTCACAAGCCAGGAAAAGTCGGCGTGATCTCGCGCTCTGGAACGCTCACCTACGAGGCGGTGTGGCAACTGACATCGCGCGGCTACGGCCAATCCACCTGCATCGGCATCGGCGGCGATCCGATCAACGGCATGTCGCATCTCGATGCGGTGAAATTATTCAACGACGATCCGGACACGGATGCCATGATCGTGATCGGCGAAATTGGCGGTTCGGCGGAAGAAGAAGCGGCGGACTGGATCAAAGCGAATTGCGAAAAGCCGGTGGCCGCGTTCATCGCGGGCGCGACCGCGCCGCCCGGCCGTCGAATGGGTCACGCGGGTGCGATCGTGTCCGGCGGGAAGGGGACCGCCGCTGGAAAAATCGAAGCGCTCAAGGCCGCCGGGATTGCGATAGCCGAAACACCAGCGAGAATGGCTGATACGCTCATTGCACGGATGAAAGGCCAGTCATGACAGCTAATCGCGGACTCGAAGGCGTTATCGCGAACTCGACCGCGCTGAGCGATGTTCTGGGCGATAAAGGTCAGCTGATCTACTGCGGGTACGACATCAACGAGCTGGTCGGCAAAGTCACCTACAAGGAAGTCATTTATTTGCTGTGGCACAAAAAGTTGCCGAACCGCCGCGAGCTGGATGCGTTTTTGCGGGAGCTGCGCAGCCAGCGGCAGTTGCCGGAACCGGTGGTCGATTTTCTCAAGACGGCGCCGAAAGATGCGAACGCGATGGACGTGATTCGGACCGCCATCTCGATGCTCGGTCTTTACGATCCGGACAACGGCAAGGAAATTACGCCGGAGATCAATCGGCAGCGCGCGACGAGGATCACGGCGAAGATGGGGGTGATCGCGGCTTATTTTCATCGGGCACGGCAGGGAAAATCGCTGCCACCAGTCCGCGACGACCTGACTGAAGCCGAACACTTCCTCTATTTAATGTGCGGCGAGCCGCAATCGAAGGAAGCGAGCGACACGCTCGACGTGGCGTTCATTCTCCATGCGGACCACGGCATGAACGCGTCGACTTTCAGTGCTCGCGTGACAATCTCGACGCTCTCTGATTTTTATTCCGCGATCACGGCGGCGATCGGGACGTTGAAGGGTCCGTTGCATGGCGGCGCGAACGAGGGCGTGATTCACATGCTCGAAGAGATCGGCAGCGAAGACAAAGTGGATGCCTACGTCGAGAGGTTGCTCGCCGAGAAAAAGAAAATCATGGGGATCGGACATCGCGTTTACAAGACGCTCGACCCGCGCGCGCCGCATCTGCGCGCCATGGCCGTGAAGCTAAGCGAGAAGCTCGGCGAACCGAAATGGATCCGGATGTCGGAACGGATCGCGAAGTTAATGAAGGAAAAGAAAAACCTGAACGCGAACGTCGATTTCTATTCCGCGACGGTTTACTATTCGTTAGGCATCCCGACCGATTTGTTCACGCCGATCTTTGCGATTGCGCGTTGCTCCGGCTGGTGCGCCCAGGTTTTGGAGCAGCTCGAGGACAATCGCCTCTACCGTCCACTGAGCGAATACGTCGGCGAACCGGTCGGCAAAAAGGTCGTTCCGATCGACGAGCGGCCGTAAGCGAGAGGCGGCTCGACATTCGTCGCCGCTTCGTTAATCTCGCCGCGATGAAAAAGGTGGCGTTCGTTTTGCTGGCGTTGGTGACGCTTGGCGCGCCGTTTGTAATCGCTGCCGAACCGACGCCCGCGGACTCGATTCCGCCCGAGAATATCGGCGATCCCGCGGTTTACGGTGAGTATCCGAAGAACTACAAAAGCGTTGTTCTTAATTGGCTCGCCGACAAGCTCGCCGATTTTGCGAGCGCTCAGGTCGTGTGGGGTGATCCACCAAAACCTTCGGAGTTGCCGGGCAAGGACGGGAAGCTCGTGGGCTACCTCGTCGAGTTCAAAGTGAATTCGCGAAATCAATTCGGCGCTTACACCGGCCTGCAAAAACACGGGGCTCTCATTCGCGACGGAAAAGTAATCAAAGCAACAGGATTCATCTTCTGACATGAAAACATCGAATCGCTCCCGCATTCGCGCCGAAGGCGCGGTGCCAATCGTAATCATCCTGGTGGCGCTGATCGCCGGTATTGTTTGGTTTTTGTATTCGTCCCGAAAGGACGCCGATCGGGACGCGCACAAGTTCGCCAGCGAGCTGGTGAACAAGGTCGCCGTCGACTTCAACGATCAATATCTGCACGTCCACCTGAGCCCGGAGGGGCAGCGGACCTATTTGCCTTCGGTGCGCGAACGAATGTTCGCGCGGCTGCGCGAGTTCGGGCCGCTCGCGAAGCCACCGGACGTCAAAGGCAATGTGGCCTTCAGCTCCGGATTTTTCGATCCTCACGGACAGTTTACAGCCGATCTCACCTATTCAAACTTTACCGCGAAATTGGAAATGGACATCTCCCGCGGCGCGATGTGGCAGGTGGAACAGATTACTCTGACGGGAAGCCCGCCGCCCACGCCGACGCCGGTGCCATCGGCCAGTCCAGAGGCATCGCCGAGTCCGACGCCAACGGCGCCGCCGCAAGAACAACAAAAGCCACGGCGCAAAAAGAAGGGCTGACCTTCAGGCGAGGAGCCGGCCTAACGAGTCGACGCACAGCTGCGACCAGGTCTCAAGATTGTCCCGGATCGCGAGAAGCTGTTCGCGATTCAGGAAATTGAGGTTCGTAATCATCGCTTCGCGCTTCTGCACTTTTGGTTCGGCGAGTCGAAACACGTGAACGATTCCAAGATGGACGCGGCCGACTTCAGTCGTGTCGTCGTTTAACAGCGCCACGATCCGATCTTCGAACGGCGATTCGATTTTGATTTCCTCATTTACCTCGCGCTCGACACCGGCGCGATAGGCGTGCTCGTCCCACGCAAAAAGCGATTCGTCGGTATCATTCATGTGGCCTCCGATGCCGATCGAGCCTTTCGCCACCAGCCGCTGTTCGCCGGCTTTCTTGCCGCGCACGTAATGCAGAACGGTGTCGCCGTGCGCGATCAGCGCGTAGGGAATGATCTGCTTATGCGTCGGATCGGTCTCGGCCTGGGCGCGGGGCAGGAAAAAATTGTTCCCGCGCGAGAGCAACGCGCTGAGGTATTTCTCCGGCTCAAAATTCAGACCGTGAAAACTGCCAAGCTCATCGAACAGACTGCGCCGCACGACCAGAACATTTTCGTCGGGCGCGGCCACTAGTAAGCGTAGGTGAAGCCGAGCTGCGGACCGAGCAGGTTCACGCTCGGGTTCGGATCGGTTTGGCCGCCGTTGGAAAGATGTTGGTACTGAACCCCGGCTTCGAATTTCCAATGGTCATTCATTTTGTAAGAGACGCCGGTCGCGGTCAGAATGTTAAAAGTGAAATCCTGTCCTTGCGCGCCGTAAACACTGGCGTGGCTGTCGAGCCAGCCCAAACCGATCCCGCCGGAAACGTAAGGCACCCAGCGCGCCCCGGGTTTGGCGAAATTGTAGCGGAAGCCGAGGGAGATGCCGTAATAAAAATTCTCGGGGCCGCGGGTGAGCGGCTCGGCCATGAAGGTGGCGTAAACCTGATTGTAACCCTGGAGCCAGCTGTCGCGCTCGATGCCGCCCCAGTGCCAGCGCGCGGTGAAGAATTGGGCGCCGACTTCGTAGCTGTTGGGATTGCCGATAATCCCGAGCATGTAGGCGGTCTGCGCCGAGAGTTCGAAACTCGGCGCCTCCACGGTATCGCTGTTGAAGTGAGTCGAGATGCGATCGGGCGCGGCTGTGGCGAGCGGTGCGAAGGAGAGGAAAAGCGAGGCGAGAGGCGCGAGCCGGAAAAAATTCATCGAAAGAGCGCCAACGATATTGCGAGTGGCTTCAATTGCAATTTATCGGGCGCTCCAGCTCGGCTGGCCTTATGAAATGCGCGAGGTCCGGCGGGAAATCGCTGGTCCATCGCGCGCCGTTTGCAATTTCGAGCGCGGCGGAATGCAGAGCATGACGGGGCAGCAACAGCTCTTTCTCGATCCCCGTCGTCCAGCCGGTCTCGATGAATTCGAGATAGAGCGTTTCATCCGGCCCGTAAATTTTGTCGCCGACGATCGGGTGACCTAACGAAGCGAGGTGAATGCGGATCTGGTGAGTGCGGCCGGTTTTTGGAAATGCGCGGATAATTGCGAACTGCTCACCGTCTGCGTGGGAAAATCGTTTCTCGACGCGGAACTCCGTCCACGCCGGCGCGCCCGCAGGATGGATGATTTGCTTGAGCCAGATCGGCGAGGCCATCTGCGTTCCCTGTCGCAAGAGCGGCCCATCCACTGAGGTCGTCTCCCATTCCGGCCAGCCCCAAACGATCGCGAGATATTCTTTCGCGATCCGCTGCTCCTGCATGAGCAAACCGAACCGGCGCGCCGCCGCCGCATTCTTGGCCACGAGAACAAGGCCGCTCGTCTCGCGATCGAGCCGGTTGACGATCGATACCTGGCCGCCATTCGCGATCTCGAACGCGAGCAGTTGTTTCAGCTCGCCCCAGAGCGTGCGGGCGTTGCTCGGTTTCGTCGGATGAACCAGAAGAAACGGCGGCTTATTCACGACGATGAAATCATCGCTTTCGGCGACGACCGTAAAGTTCCCGCAGTTTGCACGCGGCGGCTCGGTGGCGGATAAGGCTGGCTTGATCATCCTCAAAAACCTGAGCCGCGAATATACGAGCGGGCAGCGCACGGTGCACGCGCTGGACGGAGTGTCCCTCGAGATCGCGCGGCACGAGTTTGTCGCGATCAGCGGTCCGAGCGGGTGCGGCAAGAGCACGTTGATTCATCTGCTCGCTGGACTGGATCGTCCGACTGCCGGCGAGATCGTTGTCGATGGCGTGGCGTTGCAAACAGCGAATGATGGGGAGCTGACGGACTTCCGGCGGCACAAGGTCGGACTCGTCTTCCAGTTCTTCAATCTGCTGCCGACGATGAACGTGCGGGAGAACGTTTCCCTGCCGCTCCTGCTTCAGGGTGTTTCGCCGAAGGAAAGCGACGAACGCGCCGGGAAGTTGATCGAGCTCGTCGGGCTCGGCGAGCGGGCAGACCATTTTGTTCATCAACTGAGCGGCGGTGAGCAACAACGAACGGCGATCGCCCGGGCGCTGGTTCATCGGCCGTCGCTGTTGATCGCCGACGAGCCAACGGGAAACCTCGATTCGCAATCCGCGTCCTCGGTCATGCAACTCCTGGAAAAGATCGGCCGCGAAGCGATGACCACGCTGATCGTTGTGACTCACAGCGACGAGGTCGCGCGCGCGGCCTCGCGGCGGATCAAGATGCGGGACGGCAAGGTCGTGGGCGATTCGGTCACTTGACCTCGTCGGGAAAACCGCGTTACCTAAACGCCCAGCCTCGACCACGGAGCCCACGCACTTGGACCTCAAAGACATCAAAGCCGTCATCGATTTGATGAGGAAGAACGACTTGTCGGTCTTCGAAATGGAGAAGGACGGTTTTCGGTTAAAGCTGCAAAAAGGCGCAGGCGAACAGACGGTTTACGCGCAGCCGGCGCCGGCCGCCAGCGCTCCCGCGGCTCCCGCTCCGACCGCCACCGCGCCGGCACCTGGCGCCGAAGCGGAAAAGGCGAGCGCTTTAAAAGATATTCTGTCGCCGATGGTCGGCACCTTTTACCGCGCGGGTTCGCCGGAGGCCCAGTCATTCGTCGATGTGGGAAAGGAAGTCTCCGAGGAAACCGTCGTCTGCATCATCGAGGCGATGAAAGTCATGAACGAAATCAAAGCGGAAACCAAGGGCGTCATCGCCGAGATCGTGGCGGAGAACGGCAAGCCGGTCCAATTCGGCCAGGTGCTGTTCCGGGTGAAGTAGTTGAGAGTTGAAAGTTGAGAGTTGAGAGCCGCGTGAACGTAACTGCCATCATTGCCCTGACGGTCCCGTCTCTCTCAGCTCTGAACTAGAGACTCTCAACTAATGTTCGAGAAAGTCTTAATCGCGAACCGGGGCGAGATCGCGCTCCGAATCATTCGCGCTTGCAAGGAGCTCGGCATCCGCACCCTGGCGGTTTACTCCGAAGCCGATGTCGATTCGCTTCACGTGCAATTAGCCGACGAAGCGATCTGCATCGGCGCGCCCCCGAGCTCGGACAGCTATTTGAAAATCGACCGCATCATGAGCGCGGCCGAAGTCGGTGACGTGGATGCGATCCATCCCGGCTACGGATTTCTGGCCGAGAACGCGCACTTCGCGGAGGTCTGCGAAAGCTGCAAGATCAAATTCATCGGTCCGCCGTCGAGCGCAATGCACTCAATGGGGGACAAAAATTCGGCGCGAGCTTGTGCGCGAAAAGCCGGCGTCTCCATCACGCCCGGCAGCGACGGAATCGTCGAGAACGAACAGGAAGCTTTGAAGGTGGCGCGCCGGATTGGTTATCCGGTAATGATCAAGGCAGTGGCCGGCGGCGGCGGACGCGGAATGCGCGTCGCGCGCAATGAAGCCAGTCTCGGCCCCGCCTTTTATGCCGCGGGCGCGGAAGCGGAGAAAGCGTTCGGCAACGGCTCGCTTTACATCGAGAAGCTTATCATCAATCCGCACCACATCGAATTTCAGATCGTGGCCGACAGTCACGGCCACACGGTTCATCTGGGCGAACGCGATTGCTCGATCCAGCGCCGCAATCAGAAAGTGATCGAAGAATGTCCGTCGCCGTTGATCTCGGCGGCATTGCGCAAAAAGATGGGGCACGCCGCGGTCAAACTGGCGCAATCAGTCGGCTACGTGAACGCCGGGACGATGGAGTTCCTGGTCGATAACGAGGAGCATTACTATTTCATCGAAATGAATACGCGGATTCAGGTCGAGCACACGATCACTGAGGAGGTTTACGGCTGCGATCTGGTGAAAGAGCAAATCCTGATCGCGGCGGGCGAGCGCCTTTCGCCTCACGTTGCGCACGCCGAGCCGCGGCTGCACGCCATCCAATGCCGGATCAACGCCGAAGATCCGGAGCGGAATTTCCAGCCGTCGCCGGGGCGAATCGCGTTTTACTACGCCCCCGGCGGGCGAGGGGTGCGGGTCGATTCACACGCTTACACTGGCTACGTTGTGCCGCCGTATTACGATTCGATGATCGCGAAGCTGATTACGATCGGCGCCACCCGCAAGTCGGCCATTGCCCGAATGCGGCGCGCGCTCGACGAATACTACATCACGGGAATCAAGACGACGGTTCCGTTTCACAGCGCCATCATGCGCAACGCCGATTTCCGAAACGGGAATTACGACACCGGTTTCGTCGAGCGGCTGATGAGCTCGGATGACTTCGAGATCAAGCCGATGCCGGCGCGGTTGCACGAATAATTCCTTCGCTTGACTGCTGCTGATCTCAGCCCTTGCCGGCTCTACGCCATTCTTGATCTCGGCTACGTCGAAATGTCGGCTGCCGTCAAAATGGCGGAAGCGCTGTTGAACGGCGGGGTCGATCTGCTTCAATTGCGCGCGAAAAATCTTCCGGAGCGCGAAATCGAAAAGCTCGCTCATGAATTGCGCGCGATCACGGCGCGACATGCGGTGCCGTTCATTATCAATGATTACCCCAAGATCGCGCGCACTGTTGGCGCGGAAGGAGTGCACCTCGGGCAGGACGACATGGCGATCGCCGACGCGCGGAAAATTGTCGGCTCCGAGTGTGCCATCGGCAAATCCACCCACAGCGTCGACCAGGCGATCCGCGCGTTTTACGAGGGCGCGGATTACATCGGCTTCGGTCCGCTCTTCGCCACGCCGACGAAGCCCGATTATCCGCCGATCGGCCTCGAGGAAATCGGCAAGGTTCACGAAGCGGTTCGGATCCCGATTTTTTGCATCGGCGGAATCAAACTGGACAACCTGCCGAAAGTGATCGAAGCAGGCGCGCACCGCGCCGTCATTGTCTCAGGCCTCTTGCAGGCAACGAACCCTGCGGACTACGCACGAATGGCGAAACAGTTGCTCACTCGAAAATCGAAAACCTAAAATCGAAAATTCCAATGTCCGTTCTCATCGTTGGTTCCATCGCGCTCGACACTGTCAAGACTCCCGTTGAAGAACACGCGGACCTGATGGGCGGCTCGGCCACTTATGCCGCGCTGAGCGCCAGCTTCTTTTCGCCGGTCAAACTTGTCGGGATCGTCGGCGACGACTTTCCGCAATCGGAATTCGATTTTTGGAAGTCGCGCCAGATCGATGCCGGTGGCGTGCAGCGCGTGGTCGGAAAAACGTTTCGCTGGTCGGGCGAATACGCGTGGGACATGAACACGCGTGAGACCCGCTCAGTCGCGCTCAACGTTTTCGAGCATTTCCGTCCGGATTTGCCGGAAGACTATCGCGCGATGGATTTCGCGTTGCTGGCGAACATCGCGCCTGCCTTGCAATCTCACGTGCTCGATCAAATGAAGCGCCCGCGTTTCGTCGTCGCGGACACGATGGATCTCTGGATCGAGACCACGCGCGCCGATCTCGACGCGCTGCTGCCGCGCGTCGATCTCTTGATCCTTAACGACAGCGAAGCGCGGGAGCTGGCGAAAGAGACCAGTCTCATCAAAGCTGGTCGGAAGATTCGCGCGACCGGCCCGAAGTACGTTGCGATCAAGAAGGGCGAGCACGGCGCGTTGCTTTTCGGCGAGGAACAATTCTTCAGCTGCGGCGCGTATCCGCTCGAAGACATCCACGACCCGACGGGAGCGGGGGACACGTTCGCGGGCGGATTGGCCGGATATCTCGCCTCGGCGGGAAATCATCCGGACTTTGGGAGTCTTCGTCGCGCGGTGATTTACGGCAGCGTGCTCGCGAGTTTCAACGTCGAAGCGTTCAGCCTCGAACGATTACGCACCCTGACGATGGAAGAAATCCAGGCGCGCTACGAAGTTTTCAAGACGATGAGCGCCTTTGCCGAAGGCGGTTAAACAGTCTCGCCAGCACCCGCGTCAATATCCGCCGGCCGGCCGTCCGGTGCTTGGGTCCGGCAGCACTCCCGAGAAATCCGGCGAGAAAGGCGCCGGTCCTTTCATCTGTCGGTATTCTTCGTCCGTGAGGAGCGAGTTATCCGCGCAGCTCGTGAGCAGGAAAGCGCCACAAAGGGCGACGAGGAAAAACGCGAATTTCATATCGTTCGAATTCTAGCGCTCGGGCGGTTTCGGTAAACTCTTGGCAAATTCATCGACGGCTTTTACGTCGGCCTTGGTCTGGGTCGGGTCTTGCATGCTCTCGTTAGGCCGACTGGCGCAGGCGCTCAATACGCAGGCTAAAAATAGTGCCAGCAAAGGTTTCATCATTTCAGGTTACTTCGATTTAACTCCGCCGCACCCGTGAAGATTCGAACTTCAAACCTTCTGATCCGTAGTCAGATGCTCTATCCAGTTGAGCTACGGGTGCTGAGAGAGCGACTAATTTGCGGAGGAATGGTAAAGCGTCAACCGAGCGCAGGATCACCGCCGCTTCCAGCCGCCAGGCGCGATGCCGACAAGAGCGAACATAAATTGTCTTGACGACCCCGCGCGCCGCCAGCCAACATTCGGCCGCGCGAAGTTCGGTTACGCGCTAACCCAGAGCACGCAACCCTCTTCCGCACGGAAAATCGCAAACCGGCGTGTTTGCCACAACGCAGAAACGAATAACATGATTATGAAAATAAAATACCTCGCCTTAATCCTCGGCATTGCCGTCGTCGGCGTTTGCTGCATCTCTGGTGCTGAGAAGAAAGCGACAACCTACACAAAGACAAAGCACATCTCCGCGGCAGACAAAGCGGCCATCAAGGAGCTCTTTAAGGGAGCCGACGCCAAGAACTATCGAATCGAGTTCGACCGCGGAAGAGACACGATGGGAGCAAAGAAATTAACCATGGCCAGTGTCAAGCAGGCGGGAAGAACCGGAGCTGGGACCGGAGCCTTCCTCGTCGATGACGACATCATGATCTGCTGGAAAGGGACGGTGCCTTTCAAGGAATTTGAGGGCCAGCTGGGCAAGGAGAAGATACAGCGCCTCAATACGATCATGGCGAAATACCAGCAGTAGACTCGGTTTGTGGGGCGGGTCCGCAAAGTCTTCACCAGAGCCCCGCGAATCCGCCACAGGTTGGAAACAGGCAGTGGGGGCCGGTGGGACCGGCCCCTTTTCCAGAGGATCGTCTGTCTCCTGGCCTTCGTTCATCTGGCCTTGGTGGCGGCCGTAATTTTTCACGCCGCCGATCCATGGATTACCAGGGGCTGGTGGGAGAGGCCGCTGGGGTTCTGGGGCGGCGTTAACTTTTCCCTCTGGCGTTTCGGGTTCTTCTCTCCTGACGTGGGAAAAAGTTCGGAAATCGAATTCAAAATCCATCTTCGCGATGGACGAATCGAGAAATTGAGCACCTTGTCCGGTTTCGATTTCTTTACCGCCAACCACGAATCACTCATCAGGTTTTACGGTTTCAGGATCCACACGGCGGAGGATCCCGTCCTCCAGGACTTATGCGCGCGCTCGGTCGTCGTCCGCTTGTTGAACGAGCTCGGGCTCTCTCAGGATGTCGTGTCGGTGGACTACGCTCTGCGAAGCATTCGTTACCCGACGATGAAAGGCTTTCGCGCGGGCCAGCCAGTCGAGACAACCGAATTCTACGCGACTAACTTTGTCATGGCACAAGAGTGAGTGGGCCGGCCGAGGAACACCGCCCCGCCGGTGAAACGCTCCGCGCGAGAGCCGGAGCCGCGACGGTAAGGTTTTTTTGTGCGCCGCAGTCGCCTGCGCCGCTGGGCGTTTTCCGCCTATTGATCGCCGGGTTCGCGCTCTTCCAGGCGATCTTGTGGTATCGAGATTGGTCCGCCTTTTTCGGGCCGGATGCGTGGGTGCAATGGGAAATCTCCCGGTCGCTCGGCTTGGAATGGCAACTCCACATGTTGCATGTCGCCGGATTTCTAAAACATTTCGGCTTCTCGCCGGATCAATCGGTAACAATATTCTATTGGGCCTACGTAACGTTTCTCGTGGCCCTGCTCGTGGGGTGGCACACCAGAGTCGCGGCTTTTCTCGTCTGTCTAGGCCATTACGTGATGATGAATACCATCTCCATTTTTGTTTATGGGATGGATATCTTTCTCCAGATCGCACTCTTCTATCTCGTGGTAATGCCGGTCGCGAAAGCGTACTCGCTCGATGTCTGGCAGGGGCGCGTTTCGTCTGCGCCTTCCTGGGGAGTCACGCTTTCACGGCGCGTGTTACAGATCCATCTCTGCCTCGCTTATATGTCGTCTGGATTCGAAAAACTGTCGTCTCCGGCGTGGTGGAGCGGAAACGTGATTTGGCGGTCTCTGGTCCAGCCGGATTTTCGCCAGTACGATTTCACCTGGCTGGCGCGTTTTCCATGGTTGGCCATGCTCTCAAGCTGGTTTGTGATGTTAATCGAGACCGGCTATTGCGTCGCCATGTGGGTCCCGCGGCTACGCGTTTTTTGGATGGTGGGCATCATCGTTCTGCACCTCGGCATTGCGGTTTTCATGGGGCTCGGTCTTTTCGGCCTGATCATGATCCTGTTGACGATCTCCGCTTTCGGGTACGAAGCGTGGACCGACGTTGAAGGTACAACGCGTCCCGCTTCCGTGAGATTTCATCCTACAGCGCGTGCTTGAGCCGCACCGCGAAGCGGCGATTCTGTGCCCGTGACCGTCTTTCTCGGCTGCGGCTTTGCGGCAAAATATCCCGAGGGCGGCGGCAATTACTCGGTGCCGCTGCAATGGATGCTCGGTCTGCGCCGACTCGGCCTGGATGCGATCTGGCTGGAACTTTTGCCGGCAACCGCCGAGCGGCGGGAAGATGAATCGCGGATTCGTATTTTCGAGCGCCGACTGCGAGAGCATGGATTGAAGGATGCATATTGTCTCCTGTATCAAAAGCCGGCGGACGATGCGCACGATCTCGCGACGATGCGTTGTGTGGGGATTTCCCGGCAGGAATTGCTGGATCGATTAGCCGGGCCCAACACGCTGTTGAATCTGAGCTATTCGCTCCATCCGCCGTTTCTGGTGCAATTCGAAAAGCGAATCTTCTGCGACCTCGATCCGAGCGAAATTTTTTATTGGATGACGAAAATGGAATTGGGCCAATCGCATCATCACGAATTCTGGACGATCGGGCTCAACGTGCGCGCGACTGATTGCCGGTTGCCGCCGTCGCCGCTCAAGTGGCGAACTTTTTTTCCGCTGGTGGATACCGACTTGATTCGGCCGCAACTGCGCCCAACCGTTTTGAAATTCACTACGATCGGACAGTGGTATTGGGGCGGCGGCGTCGAGGTCGATGGTGAATTTCCAGATTTATCGAAGAAGTTTGCTTTTGAGAAATACCTGGATCTGCCGCGCCGGGTTCCTTCGGCCCAATTCGAGTTGGCGATGAATTTGAATCGTGATGATCCGGAGATTCGTCGTCTTCGATCCCGCGGGTGGCGCGTGGTTTCGCCGCATCGGGTTGCTCGCACTCCCGAGGCCTATCGGCGTTATGTGGCCAGCGCCTGCGCGGAATTTACTGCGATCAAAGGCGTCGACGTCGCGTGGCGGACCGGCTGGCTCAGCGATCGCGCCGCCGCATTTCTCGCCATGGGCCGGCCGGTCGTGACCGAAGATACCGGCGCCGACAAATATCTTCCGCACGAGAGCGGTTTTCATTTTGTCCACGATCTCGGAACTGCTGAGGCCGCGGCCAACGACGTGATCGGCAACTGGCCGAAGCTCTCCCGCCATGCGCGCGCGTGCGCCGTGGAAGTCTTCGATTCGGCAAAAAACCTTCGGAAAATCCTCGATCTCTGAGGCGCAAACGCGTGTTAAGAAACTGCGCGGATTCCCCGTTGCAAAAAGACTTGAGGGTGTTACTCGTTCCCGGTCATGGCTGAGTTACTGAAGGCAGATGAGGCGAAGGCCCGCCTGAAAAAAGTTCCCGAATGGGAGCTGGAGAAGAAACACATCGAACGCACCTTCGAGTTCGACGACTTCTCTGAATCGATCGATTTCGTTAACGGCGTGGCCGAAGTGGCGGAGGACGAGGAGCACCATCCCGACATCGACATCCGCTACAACAAAGTGCGGCTTGTCCTGAGCACCCACAGCAAGGGCGGCCTGACTGACCTCGATTTCGCCCTGGCCGAGCGCATCGACACGCTTTCCGAGTAACGGCGAATGCCGCCCGCTCAGCCGACGCTCGCCCGCCAGATGATCGCCTGGATCGCCGTCGTTCTGACCGTCCTCGCCGTTTGGAAGTTCGTCGATTACCGGAATCAGCCGCCAATGCCGCTGGCAGCGCCGGCGGCGAGTGACCAGTGACCAGTTGTGACAAGGCGCATCGTGACAAGGCGAGGCGAGACCGGTACAAAGGAGGAATGAATCACGGTACCCAGAACTACAAAGATCTGCTGGTTTGGCAGAAGGGAATCGCTCTCGCCAAAGCAACTTATAACTTCACCAAAGCTTTCCCGACTGAAGAAAGGTTTGGGCTCATCGCCCAGATGCGTCGAGCAGCCGTTTCGATTCCGTCAAACATCGCTGAGGGTCAGGCTCGCCGCACTACAGGCGAGTTCGTCCAATTCATTTCCAACGCTGAAGGTTCCTGCGCCGAGCTCGACACTCAGCTAATCCTCAGCGTTGAACTCGGGTTCTGCGAGAAAGTTGGGGCACTGGCGATCTACGAAATGATCGCCGAAGAGCGCCGCATGTTAAACGCGCTTCGCCGAAAGCTTGTGGGACGAACGTCCAACTGATCACCGATCACTGGCCACTGATCACTAGCCCGTCGCCGCAGGCGATGGGCTTCGTCCTTCGTCGGCGTCGATGAACTGAAACATCGTTTCGATCTCTGAGCGATTCTGCATTCCAGCTTCGCGCTTCCGGCGTTCGAGAATTTCGGCGGCGTGATCGCGCCAGCCGAACTTCCGCATGAACTCGTTCCACATCGTGATTTCGGCGTCGGTCGGTCGGCGGCCGTGCGTGAAAGCCCATTCGAGCATTTCGTCGTCGGTCGCGCCGGCGTTCACTCGTTTCACCACTTCGTTGTAATCTAGGTGGAGAAACGCGCAGCACTTCGCGTCGAACCCTCTCCCCAGATTCGGTTGATAATCCGCGGGCAGCTCGCCACGCGCGTGCACGCGAATCTTGTCGAGCATCCGCCCGAAATAAACCAAGCCGCCCAATTTTTCCGCCGGACTGCGCACCGGGAATTCTTTCATCGTATTTCGAACTTCTGATTGCCTTGCGCTTTTTCAAGCGCGCGGCCACCGTTAAACGACATGGATCGCGTCGCCGGCATCGAGACCGAGTACGGTTGCCTCGTCAGCAACGACGAAAGCCGCGCCCATACCGACGCCTGGCCGGTGCGGGTGAAGAATTATTTGTTTCGCAAAGCGCAGGCCGGCGCGATCGACCTGCACTATCGCGATTACGAAGAGCCGCCGGGTAACGGCGGATTTCTGCTCAACGGCGGCCGGCTTTATCTCGACATGGGCCACATCGAGTACGCGTCGCCCGAGTGCCTGAGTTTACGCGACGTCGTCATTTACGACATCGCGGGCGATCAATTGCTGCAAACTGCGCTGGAAGATTTGGGCGCAGCGGATCGCGTTTCGTTCATCAAGAATAATGTCGATCACAACACCGGCGCGACCTTCGGTTGCCACGAGAATTATTTGATGAAGCGCGAGGCGCAATTCACGCCGCCGGTTCTCGGGACGCTGCTCGCGTTTCTCGCCACTCGCCAGATTTTTACCGGCGCCGGTCGGGTGGGGCAGGCGAACCCGCTCGCGTTCGACTTTCAACTGCCGCAGCCGGAGGGCCACGTCGATTTCCAGTTGAGCCAGCGCGCGGACCACATCGTGAACGACATTTACCAGTGGGTGCAATTCAATCGCGCCATCATCAACGCGCGCGATGAGCCGCTCGCCGATTATCGGAAATATCGCCGGCTCCATTTGCTGATCGGCGATTCGAACATGAGCCCGTTCGCGACCGCGTTGAAAATCGGAACGACGGCGTGCGTCCTCTCGTTGCTGGAAGATGGCCGGCTGCCGAAGAATTTTATTTTGGCGGATGCCGTCCAGAGCACGCGCGATATTTCCCGCGACGCCACCGGCGCGTGGATCGTGCGTCTGGAAAACGGCAAGACCATCGGCGCGCTCGACATTCAATGGCAATTTTACGAATTAGCCCACGCACATCTTGGGGGTGCCGATGAGGAAACGGATTGGTTGCTCGAAAGCTGGAATTTCACACTCGAAGCGCTCAGCAACAAACCCGAGGCGCTGATCGGCGGCGTCGATTGGATTACGAAGCGATGGTTGCTCGAAGCGTTCATGGAATCGGAGGACATTGGGTGGGACAATCCGTGGCTCCAGAGTCTCGATCTCGAGTATCACAATATCGATCCGGCCAAAGGATTGTTCTTCGGCGTGAATGCAGCGAAGCGAATCGGCGAATGGAACAACAGCGTCCGCCATCCCGCCGCGAGTTTTCATCCGCCTGCGAACACGCGCGCGTGCGGCCGGGCCCAGGCCGTTGCCTGGTTTCAAAAGAGCGATCAGCCGTACGTGATTAATTGGGATTCGATCGCGTGCGACAATCGCGATTTCCTGGTCATGGGAAATCCGTTTGAGATTTACACCGAGGAGGTGGCGAAGTTTCTCGCGCAGCCCCGGGCTTCGCGGCAGGCTCGGATCGAAGAGTGATCTATTCCAGACGCTGCAACGCAGGCAGCCCGTAATTCTGCTTCAATCCGTCCGCTTCGGCCTCGACTTGTTTCGCGTCGAGCGCGATTTGCTTGGGATCTTCCTCAGTCTCGATCGTAATGAATCCATCGACGGGTTGCTTCACGGCGGCAGCCAAATCGGCGAGCGATTTCACTTCTTTCCCGTTCACTTTTCGAACCGAGAGATAGGCCACGTCGTCGTAACCGATCGTCGTGTTCGCCGGCAGGACCTGCGTCAAAACAACGACGCGACGATGTCCTTCCGGATAAAGTTCCGATTGAAACCGGTCCTTGTAGACAAAACGTTGCGGCGCGTCCTTCATCCAGTTCGCGCCCCACTCCCGCAAATATTGGCGCGACAGCTCTTCGAAAATCAAACCGCCGAGCACGTAATAGTTCGGCGCGTGATCAAGGCTGTAGGGTGGAATAACGTAATCGTTTGCGTTGCGATGATCGAGAACGAGATCGACCTGCATCGGTTTTCCGGCGCGCTGGATCCGAAGCGGAAGTGTGTCGCCGGCGAACGCCCGGGCCGTAATCAGGTTCGTGAATTCGATCTTGCCGTAGAGCGGATCGACGTAATTGCCGTTCGCATCGATCTCGTTGTTGCCGACGCTGAGAACAATGTCGCCCACCTCCAATCCGGCTTTCGCGGCCGGAGAATTCGGATCGACACTCGTCACATACACGCCCGCGGCTTTGCCGGTTTGCTCGGCAAACTTGCGGAGCTGCGGATCGCGCGTCGGGAAAAATCCAAAACCCGCTGAGGGAAAACCTTCGTAAGGGTCCTTCTCCGCGTCTTTCAAAAAGTGCGCGATGACCGGCGCGGGAATCGCGTCGACCACCTGGGTTCGCGAATCGTAGCGGAGGAGGAGGGCCGCGAGTTTGTTGTTCTTAACCAGCGGCACCGTGTAGCTGTTGTCACGATATTGCAGCGGCATGTTCACGCGATAAGTGAGGAACTGCCCGATGTCGGCCGGATAGCGCGTCATTTGGATGGTGGTGACGAGGCCTTCGGTCAGCACGAGCGCGCCGGTCGATTCCAACTGGAGCGCGGCCAGCCGATCGCCGACGACCGTATCGAGCGCAAGTTGTAACGGCGTCAGCCCATCGAGGAATTTTTTGTCGGATGGCTCGAGCAACGCCAGGTTCGATTCGTAATCGACCACGATGACATTCGCCGCGATCTTATCGCCGGACTCCGCGCGCTCCAACTCCACGTAATTTTGGTTCGCAACCAAATCCGCGGTCACCAAAACGCGGCCACCGGGGAGGACGGCGCCGAGCGCGCGCTTCGAGAAGGGCGCCTTTTTCTGCCACGGCCTGACGAAATCATACGGCTGTCCCGTGACGTTCACGCGCACGAGAGAAAGCTCCTTCGGTTTCACGACAGTCTCCGGTCCTTTCGTCGCGGCGAGTCCGGTGAATGGAAGCGCTAACCCAAACAGAAGCGCGAACGCAAACTTGGTAGGGCGAGACTCTGTCGAGCCGAACGAACGACGCTCAACGTCCGCGGCTCGACAGAGTCTCGCCCTACCAAAATTGAAAGATCGTTTCATCAGTTTTTTGTTTGGTCCGCCCGCGTCGGCTTGCTCGGCTGCTCTTCGAGATTTTGATCGACGAAAACGTTGTATCGCGCCTTGATCCGTTCGCGCGCGGATTCCACTTCCTTGGGATCGAGCACGAGCGGCGGACCGTCGCCGATCATCCGCACCACAAACCGGTCCGCTTTTTCCGCAAACGCAGCCGCGAGATCATCCAGCTTCCGGATTTTCTTGCCATTGACTTCGTCGACGATGCTCGCGCGATAGGGCGCCAGATACGTGTTCGTCGGATCAGGCAAAATATTTGTCAGGATCACGACCTCGGGATGCTCGAGGTAAATTTGCTCGACCACGAAGTAATCGAAGTAATGCCGGATGCGCACATCGGTCGGCTGAAAGGCATCGACCAAATCGAGTGTGAGCGGTTGAAAAACAAGACCGCCGTAAACGACATAGCGCGGCTTCACATCGTAGCCGTGGGCGAGATACAAATACGGCCAGACCGTTCCGAGCTCGAGGATCACCGTGAGCGGCTTCTTGTCGCGCCAAATGTCGAGCTTCACCTTGTCGCCTTTGAATTTGCGCTCGACCACTTCGGGCATGTCTACGCGCGAACCTTCCAGCTCGACGGTCCCGTCGCTCGCGATCGGGTGATCGTCGATCGCCAGGAGAACGTCGCCGGCCTGGAGACTATTCGCCGCCGGGCCGGCCGCGATCACCGTTCCCACGAGCACGCCACGATCGTCGTCTTTCAAACCAAGGAAGTGCCGTTGCGCCGGGTTCTGCAACTTCGTGGAGGTAATGCCGAGATCGACGTAGCGATCGTAGTGGCCGTCTTCGATGTCCTTGAGAAATCGCCGGATGACGGGCGTCGGAATCATGTAGGCGACTCCCTGTGCGACGTCGCCGCTGTAGCCCTGGAACGCAACACCGACGACTTTCGCGTCCTGCATCACCGGGCCGCCGCTGTTGCCCGGATTAATCTGCGCGCTGATTTGAATGGCGAGATGGGAATCGACTGACGAATGGGTGTAGAGCGTGAAGTCGGTTCGCGAGACGATACCGGTCGTCACCGACATCCGTTCGCCGCCGAGCGGATAACCGTAGGCCGAAACCGTCGACTCGAGATCAGGGATTCCGCCGAACTTCAGCGGCGTCATGTTTTTGAAAAAATCTGGTGACGCGACTTTCAGCAACGCGAGATCGCAGTCGTGCGCGACGAACAAAACCGTGGCGGGATATTTATTTGGATCGCCGTCCCGTTCAACGGTGAGATAACGGCTGTTGCTGACCACGTGCGCGTTCGTCATGATCCGGTTCCCGTCGATCACGAATCCGGCGCCGATCCCACGCTGAACGCCGCCCGAATTCCACGGCGCGCGATAATCCGGTTCCACTTCCGTCGCTGTGATACGGACCAGACTTTTTTGGATCGGGCCGTTTGGTCGCGCCGGCTGCGCTACGATCACGGGCGCCGGCGGCGGCGCGACTGGCACCGACGGCGTCGGGGTCGACAAATCTCCCGGCGGCTCAGGCGGGCTTTTCTGTTGCGCGCGCGCGTCCATCGCGAGCAGCAACGAAATTAAAAAAATTGCCCAGCGCCTCATCGCAAAGTCGCAAAGATGGGGCGGATGATTGGGAAAGCAACCGACTTTCCCCCTTCCGTAATCGTGCTCGTGCTCCTCCTCGTGATCGAAACGCGGAAGTATCAAAGGCGATCGATTACGAGCACGAGCACGAGCAGGAGCGCGAGGTCACACCACATGAACCGGCGCCTGCCGGCAATCGCGGTCGCAGTTTCCGCATTCGATTTGCGTCGTCGCGTGCCCGATTCCAAACCGGTCGCGCAACGCATCGCTCACGTCGTGCAAAAACAGATCGTTCTGCGGCGCGTGCTCCATCACGAGATGAACTGTTAGCGCCACTTCCGTTGTGCTCATCGCCCAGATGTGCAGATCGTGCACGGCCGTCACGCCGTCCAGATTCGCCAAATAGTTTTCGACCGCGTGCGGATCGATTCCCGCCGGCACCGCGTCCATCGAAAGATTGATTGATTCACGGAGCAACCCCCAGGTTCCCCAGACGATCACCGCGCCAATCGCCAAACTCACCGCCGGATCGAGCCACTGCCAGCTCGTCAACTTGATTGCGAATGCGGCGACGACCACCCCAGCCGAAACCGCCGCGTCTCCCGCCATGTGGAGAAACGCGCCCTTCAAATTCAGATCCCGTTTTCTCCCCGACATGAAAAGCAGCGCCGAGATTCCGTTGATTACGATTCCAATCGCCGCCACCGCCATCACCGTTCCGCCGGCGACCTCTTGTGGTTCGGTAAATCTCCGGATCGCCTCGACCGTGATTCCACCGACGACCACGAGCAAAATCACCGCATTAATCAACGCCGCGAAAATCGACGATCGTCGCCAGCCATACGTGCGCCTGCTGGTCGGCGCCGCCTTTGTCAGCTGCATTGCGCCCCAGGCCAGCAGCAGACAAAACACATCGCTCAAGTTGTGTCCCGCATCCGAAATCAGCGCGAGCGAATGAGCCGCCAAGCCATAGAAAACTTCGGCGACGACAAATCCGAGATTGAGCAGAATGCCAATCGCAAAAGCGGCGTTGTTGTTCGGCGGCCCATGCGAATGAGCGGAAGAATCGTGCTCGTGCGGCATTTTCAATAAGCTAGAAGCATCCCGCACGGCAGCAAGATGTCTAAATCCCCGCTCGTTCGAGCAGCGAACGCAGGACTTTTTCGGCCTCGAAGAACTGGCGGGCTATTTCGCGGGCGGCGAGCGAGTGGCGGGTGTAGTCGGCGTTGATGCTTTTTACGGCCTCGGCGATTTCGCCTAACGACTGGAAGGCGATGAGGCCGTGGCGACCGCCGGAGAAAACGGTGGTGAAACCGGTCTCTTGAATGATCACGGGACGCCCGGCGGCGAGATAACAGCCGCTGCGATCGCTGAACCAACCAGTGTTGAGCCGGACGTACTGGTCTTTGGCGACGGTGAATTCGCCTTTCGAGCGCCGGATGTAGTCGCGATAAAGGCGATAGTCCGCGCTCAAATCGTGCGGGCCGCGGAAGCGCCAGCCGTTCCGCAGGAATTTTTCGCGGGTCTTGTCGTCCTTGATATCGGTCGCGAGCTCGAAGGTTTCGCCGGCGCGTTTCGGCGCGGCGACAAACCGAATGAACTCGCGCGATTTGCTCCACAGGTATTTTTCGCCGCGCCACTCAATGTCTTTCAATCCGCTGGTGGACCAGTTGGCAACTGAAGTGAAAACAGCGGCGGAACCGGGACGACGATTTGTTTTCCAAAAATCGGTAACGATCGGTTGACGAGTCGGCAGCCACTTCAAGTTGTGAGTGGGAACGGGAAAGCGCTCGGTCCCGACGTTTTCGCCAAAGCTGAAGAGCGCGTGATGGCGCTTAAGATATTTGATGGTCGATTTGTTGCCCTGGTCGACTTTGATCTGTTCGACGCCGGGATCGCTCTCGATGTAAAGAATGCGTTCGCTCGTGAGCACGTCGGGATTGAATTCCTGCGTGCCGCAAACGTTGAGAATCGCGTCGGCTTCGCCGTATAGCTGGCGAATGCGCGGAAGAGGAAGACCGGCAGTGGGATTGCCCGGGAGATAGCGCGCGCAAAAACTCCAGCGGCGGCGGAAGCCGAATTCGCTGGCGAGATGTTGAAGCAAGCGCGCGGCGTAATCGAATTCGTTGTTTACCTCGAAGGTCTCCGGGTTGTAGGGAAGCCGGGCGGAATCCTCGATGTAGAAGACGTCGTGGCCGAGGCGTTGGAGGCCGATGATGTAGTGAAGGTGCTGCCAGATCACGCCGGCAATCGGGCAACTGCCCATAAAGCCCATGACGATGAGGCGCTTTTTTTTCATCGCGGCGAATCAGACGTCGAGCTGCTTCGTGATGACGGCGGGATTTCCCGCGACGACGACATTTGCGGGAACGCTTTTCGTCACGACGGCGCCGGCGGCAATGACGGAGTTTTCGCCGATCGTCACGCCTTTGAGAATCACGGCGTTCATGCCGATCCAGACGTTGTCGGAAATGATGACGGGCGCGGTGCGGATTTCAGGGCGCTGCGGACGATCCTTAAAGAACGGGGCAAGCGCGTGCGCATCGATGATCCGTTGAGCGGGTGCGAGCGGATGGAAATCGGAATCGGCAATGCCGACATTCCACGAGATGAGGCAATGGGAGCCGATCTGGATCAGTTCTTCGGCCATGACGAGCGCACCATTTAAGAGTGTGAAATCGCCGACGGAACAACGGCCGTTCACCCCGACGGAAAACGAGCAGCCGCCGTAAACAGAAACGTGATCGCCGAACGCGACGGCACCCGGCGCTTTGCTTTTGAGATGGCGGAATACCTGGGCGCTTTCGCAATAAAAGCCCTCGCCGAAAACTACGTTGGGCGGGATCGGTTCCTTCCACCAATCGTCCTGGACGCGTCGGTCGGAATTGACGTTACTCATGATGGATAATTGCCGGACGCATAGAGCTTCGCGTAAACGCCGCCTTTCGCGACCAGCTCGACGCCAGTTCCCTGTTCGACGATTCGGCCCTGCTCGAGGACGACGATTTGATCGACGTTGTGAATCGTAGCCAGCCGATGCGTGACGATGAGCGTGGTTCGCCCGCGCATCAGTTCCTTGATGGTTTCCATGATAGCGGCTTCGGTTGTCGGATCGAGCGCGGACGTCGGTTCATCCAGAAGAAGGATCGGCGCGTCTTTCAAAAAAGCGCGGGCAATTCCGATGCGTTGTCGCTGGCCGACGCTAAGATGACCGCCGCGTTCGCCCACTGGGCTGTCGTAATCGTTCGGCAAACGGCAAATGAATTCATCCGCCTGGGCGCATTGCGCTGCTTCACGAATTTCGTCCTCGGTCGCGTCGGGTCGGCCGTAGGCGATGTTCTCTCGAATGGTCGTCGAGAAAAGTACCGTGTCCTGCAACACGATGCCGATGTTCGCCCGCAAAGATTTCTTGGTAACTGAGCGCAGATCACGTCGATCAATAGTAATACTTCCCTCGCTCGGATCGTAGAATCGGGGCACGAGACTCAAGAGTGTGCTCTTGCCCGCGCCCGTCCCGCCCACGATGGCCACGATCTGGTTCGGCGAAATGGGTAGATCGATGTCATGAAGCACTGGCTCAGCCGATCCATAACCGAAGTTGACGCGATGGAAGGCAATTGCACCGGTGGTGTTCTCAAGGCTGACGGCATCCGGCGCGTCTACGACGTCGTCAGCGCGATCGAGCACTTCGAAGCAACGCTTCGCACCCGCCGTCGCGCCTTCCATGGCCCAGGTGGTGTAGGTGAGCTCTTGCAATGGCTGATAGAGCATCCCGAGATAGATGCTGAAAAGAATCAGCGAACCGAGCGTGAGCGTTCCATCCAAGACGTGGAGCGTGCCGAGGTAATACATCGCCGCAGTTCCGATCGCCATCAGCGTTCCGATAACGAGCGCGCTTTTTACGTTAGTCAGCGTCAGGCGCAGGTTTGCCTGCAGACTTTCGTGCGCCCGCTGGCGAAACTGCGAAATCTCGAAATCTTCCCGCCCGAAAGCATGCACCATTCGGATTGAGCTCAAGCCTTCCTGCACCTGCATGAGCACGGCGCTGTCTCGTTCCTGGATTGAAGTGGATTCGGTGCGAATCCGGTGCGCGAAAAAATAAATCGCGCCGACGATGAGCGGGACGACCACCAAGGACAGCAGCGTCAACTTCCAGTCGAGCCGCATCATGACGACAAACATTCCGATGAGCGTGAGAACGGAACTGAAAATATTTGTGAACCCTTTGTTGTAGATGGTCTGGATCGATTGCGAATCGTAGGCGACGCGGAAACTGGAATCGCTGGAGCGGCGGGCGTCGTGATATTTCAACGAAAGCGATTGGAGGTAGGCGTAAAGGTCGGTCCGCAATTTCAGCAGCGCCCGGAGGCCGATCTTCACGAACAGATAATTGCTGGCGAGATTCAGCAGGCCCCAGAGCAACTGGATCGCGACCACGGCGAGGCAGAGCAGCGGAATCAGGCTGGGCGAGTTGCCGAAACGCGCGTTGGGATTCCGCGCCAGGATATCATCGACGATGATCTTGAAGGGCCACGGCCTGAGCAGACTCAAACCGATCGCCGCGAGCGAAAGAACCAGCCCAAGCGCGGTCTGCGCCGAGAATGGCCGGTAATAAGCGAGGACGCGGCGGTAAATCGACATCTCGATTTTAGATTGCGGATTTTGGATTTTGGATTGTAGTCAGTCGCGCGCGCGCCAGCGTAAATCGCAAATCGCAAATCCAAAATCGAAAATTCGCTGATGCATCACCTTCTTGAAGTCTGGTTTGGCTGGGTCCAGAACTGGGGCTATGTCGGCATCATTCTCCTCATGGCCATGGAAAGCTCGATCTTTCCTGTGCCGAGCGAGCTGGTGATTCCGCCGGCGGCGTTTCTCGCGGCCGAAGGAAAGCTAAATATCTACGGCGTGGTTGCGGCGGGAACATTTGGCTCGTGGCTGGGCGCCGCAGCGAGTTATTGGGGGGCGCTTTGGCTCGGTCGGGTCGTGATCGCGCGGTTCGGCCGGTATTTTTTCATCAACGAAGCGAAACTCGAGCGCGCCGAGCGATGGCTGCACCGATATGAGTTGGGCGGGATCTTTTTCGCGCGGCTCCTGCCAGTGATCCGGCACCTGATCTCGTTGCCGGCCGGATTGATTCGAATGAACTTCGCCAAGTTCAGCCTGATGACGATTATCGGCTCGGCGATCTGGTGCTCAGTCCTGGCCTGGTTCGGCCAAACCGTCATTACGAGGCAAATGATTGAGTCGAAGGATGTCGGCGCCCTGGTCACCGCGGTTAAACAAAGCCAGAACTTCCATTACATCCTGATCGCGATCGTCGCGCTGACGCTGCTTTATTTTGTCGTGATGCGGCTAACGGCGAAGCCGAGCGCCGACCAGCACTGACAGACGGTTTGTTCAGAAAGCTGACACCTCTGTCAGCCGTTTAGTCGAATGACCCAGCTCAAGCGGGCCGGATTGAACAATTCCGCAGGGAAAAGGTCCAATTCGGCGATATGGCATTCGATTTGCTGAAAAACGAGGTCTCAATTCCTATGAAAAAGAATAGCCAAATCCTCAAGCCGCGCACACTTTCACTCGGTGACCTGATCCTCGCGGTCAGTTCCTGCACCAAAAACACCAAGGAAACAGTCGCGGCGGTGGCCGATCTGCTCGGCAGCGGCCAGGTGCGCGTGGAAAACAACGGCCGGTTTACCCGCGCCCGCGTTTGCTAGTCGCGCCCGACTAAAGCTTTCCGAAAAGCGTCGCTCAGCGGTGGACCCGCGGAAGCGGCGCTTTTTGCTGTACAAAACGCTTTCCGTTTCGGCCCGCGCTTTTATCTTCCCTAAGTGATCGACCGTTATTCCCGGCCGCGGATGCGCCAGCTTTGGTCGGACGAACGCAAATTCCAAATCTGGTTGGAGATCGAGACGCTCGCCTGCGAAGCGATGGCCGAGCTGGGCCAGATTCCGCGGGAAGACGCGGCGGAAATCCGAAAGAAGGCGCGTTTTTCAATCCCCGAAATCGCTGAGATCGAAAAGCGGACGAACCACGATGTCATCGCTTTCCTGGAGAACGTGGCGGAGTCTGTCGGCCCAGCCGCGCGGTGGATGCATCAGGGGCTGACGTCATCAGACATTCTCGACACGACACTCGCCGTTCAGCTAACGGAAGCGTGCGGGATCCTGGCGGAAGATTTGGCGGCGCTGCGGAAGGCGGTCGCTGCCCAGGCGCGCCGTTACAAAATGACGCCGATGATCGGCCGGAGTCACGGGATTCACGCAGAACCGATTACTTTTGGACTAAAGCTGGCGCTGATGTTCGATGAATTTGGGCGTGCGGAAGAACGACTCGAGCAAACAAAGGAGCGCGTCCGTGTCGGCAAGCTCAGCGGCGCCGTCGGCACCCATGCGCATCTCGATCCGGCGATCGAGCGGAAGGTTTGTGAGCGACTCGGTTTGAACGCGGCGAAGATTTCCACGCAGATCATCCAGCGGGACCGGCATGCGGAATTCGCCACCACCCTGGCGCTGATCGGGTCCAGCATCGACCGGTGGGCGACGGAATTTCGGCACTTGCAGCGTACCGAAGTTCTGGAAGTGGAAGAATTTTTTGGCGAAGGGCAGAAAGGAAGTTCCGCCATGCCGCACAAACGGAACCCGATCACGGGCGAACGGCTAAGTGGTCTCGCGCGGGTGCTGCGGGGGAACGCGCTCGTCGGTTTGGAAAACGTGGCGCTCTGGCACGAACGAGACATCAGTCATTCGAGCGCGGAGCGAATTGTGCTGCCGGATTCCTCGATCCTGCTCGATTACATGCTCGCGAAGCTGACCGAGCTGGTTGAGGGCTTGCAGGTTTATCCTGAGCGGATGCAGCGGAATCTCGAATCGAGCAAGGGACTCTATTTCAGCCAGTCGTTGCTCCTCGCCCTCACGCGGAAAGGCGCGGAACGCAAAAGCGCCTACGAAGCAGTTCAGCGTGCTGCGATGAAGACATGGAAGGGCGCGGAGTCGTTCGCCGACAATGCGAAGCGCGAGCCGGAAATCACTGCGCGTTTATCGGAAGCGGAAATCGACGCGCTCTGCTCGCTCGATGTTCACTTTCGCTACGTCGACGAAACATTCCGCGCGGTCGGATTGGATTAGGCCGCGGTTGCAGCGTTCAGAACGAACTCGGCGATGCGCTGCGATGGGTCGAGCCGGACCTGGGCGGTTTCAAATTCCGTGGCTGCGTGCGATTTCGGATCGAGAATAATGCGCACCCGAGTGTCGGCTGGTTGCAAGACGAGCTGCGCCACTTCAAACCGATCCGACAACTCCACTCCCGCGACCTTAAACAGAGCAACGAGTTGCATTGTCATCGGCGCACTCTGGCCCGCCGTGACCTGAATCGACGCGTTCTGGTTCACCAACGCGACATCATTGATGGATAATTGGGTGCGCGTCTGGACTGGCTTGGCCGGTTGTCTCGTCGGCAACACGCGCATTGTTCGGATGTGGCCGGTCGCGTCCAATTCCACCGGGCCGATTTCAAATCCGGCGAGAAGGTTTTCCGCAGGCGCGGAGGAGTGCGTAAGCGACAACGTCGATGCGGTCGGGCGCGCGCGAATTGCCCCGATTTGAAAACGGGGCGTGAACTGAATCGCAAGGACCTCCATGCCCAATCCGAGAACGACTGAGCTGCCGTTTGCCGCGGCGAGACTGGTGATTTTCGGCATCGGGCGCGAAACGACCGGAGATGGTGTGGGCGGCGGTTCGACAACCATCGCTGCCGGCGACGTCGGCGGAGGCGGTGCGGGAACGGGGAGCGTTGGGGTTGGGGGACGAACAACGGCCGTCGGTTCTTTGACCGCGCCGGCGCCGTTTTTCTTCGCTGGTTTTTTGCCGTTTCCCTGACGCGGCGGCGCTTCAGCTGGCAGAAGCCCTTTCGCTAACATTTCTTGTACGAGTGCGACGAGCGCTTCAGACATGAACGGCTTTTCGATCGTCGCCACGATGTTTCTGCATTTTCGGGCGGTCGCTGCCATTTCCCCGACGTGGCCCGACATCATGACGACAGGCACGCGCGCGGTCGCCGGATTTTGCAACAACCGTTCGCAAACCTGGTCGCCGCGCAAATCGGGCAAACTGTAATCGAGCAACACCAGATCCGGCAGCGTGACTTCCGTACGCCGAAGTCCTTCGCCGCCGGTGAATGCCGTCACGATTTGGAGACTCGGATCAGCGGTGGCGAGCGTGTCTTCGACGAAGATCAACAGCATCTCGGTGTCGTCGATTACGACGATCTTCTTCCCCGTTTTTTTGATCGTCGGTTTTGGTTGCTCCGGTGGCGTCACCCGAGAGACAGGCAACGCTGGTTCTTCGATCGCGCTGGCGGGCTGGCGCAGTGCTTCCAAAAAAATCTGGGACCACGCGCCGTGAATCGTGCGCGGTGCGTCGACGACTCTCTCTACTTCTTTCGAGCGAAGATTTTTCCAGCGCACCATTTGGTGAAGCGCGCCGAGGCCGCTGAAATTTCCCGCGACGGCATGGGTAATTTGGCCGTCGAGAAAATGGATCTCACCGCGACGATCGTCCTCGGATCGAACGTGCAGAACGGAAGTGGCGAGATTCAAGCATTGCAGAGGTATGAGATCCTGAGCGTTCAGATCGCGCAGGGTCCCGCGGGAATCGCCGGAAGCCGGATGGGTCCACGGACCGAGCAACGCCTGCACGGCGGCGCCGAACTCGGAAAGCTCAAACGGTTTTTCGATGAATTGAATCGCGTTTGCTCCGCGGCGTTCCGAATTCAATTCCGAGAGAACACCGGACGCGATCGCGAGAAAACGCGCGTCGGGATGAGCCGCGCTGATGCGTTCGAGAAATTCAATCGCGTCCGGTTGCGGCGGATCGAAATCGACGATGAGCAAAACCGGACTCGCTTCGATGACGCGCGCCTCCGCCTCGGAAAGCGAGTCGACCGTGATAACGCGATGACCCGGCGCGAATTTCTTCAGCGCCGATGTAATAGCGGCGGCGAGCGCATCGTATTCTTCGACGAGAAGAACGCTAGGCGCTGTCCCGGCAGGAGATTCTTGCGAAGCAGGCACGGCGGTAGCGAGCGAAAAGGCCGAGAATAAGAGGAGCGCAAAGCATGTCAAAGCAAAGCAGCGCAAGTTGCGTGCCTCTGCCCCGTCGCGGCAGCCTTAGGTTATTCGAAGCGAAGCGCTTCTATCGGATCGAGCGAAGCAGCGCGATATGCCGGATAAAATCCAAAACCGATGCCGATCGCCGAGCAAACCACCAATCCGGCAATCGCCCAGCCGTAAGGAAAAATGAGATCGGCCTGAAGCCAGGCCGCGAGCAGATCGCCGCCAATCACTCCAAGCAGAATCCCGACAATGCCGCCTGCTTCCGAAATGAAAACCGCTTCGGTCAGAAATTGTCGCAGGATATCGCGGCTCCGGGCGCCGATTGATTTCCGAATCCCGATCTCCTTTGTGCGTTCCGTTACGCTGACGAGCATGATGTTCATGATCCCGATGCCGGCGGCGACGAGCGCAATCAGGCTGATCACGAACGCGCCGACGCGCACGACATCGGCCACCGACGCGAACGCGCTTTTCAGTGAGTCGTTGGAATAGATTTCGAAGTCGTCCGGCTGTTTCGGCTTCAATCCGCGCGCGATCCGCATCGCCCCGATGCCCTTGTCCAGAGTGCGATTATAAGTCTCGGCCGAGAACGATTGGGTGGCGATGTTCACCGTTCGCTTGGCCGATCCGAAATTCTCGAAGAAGCGCGTGATCGGGATCACGCAGATATCGTCCTGGCTTTGCCCAAACGCCGAGCCTTTCTCTGCCATCACCCCGATGACCGACACGGGATGGCCGTTAATCTTGATTACTTTTCCAATCGGCGACTCGTGCGGGAAAAGATTTTTCTCGATGGTCTTGCCGATCATGACAACATTGCGCGCGAGATCGACGTCTTCGTCCGTCAGGTTGCGGCCGTAGGCGAGCGAATAGGAATTGGCCGCGAGAAAGCTTTTGTTGGACCCGGCTACGGTCAAGGCCGGTGGCGTCTTCAGTCCGTTGTAAGTGCACTGGCCTTTGAAATCGAAACACTTCAGGCAAACGTCGCGCGCGATCCCTTCCATCAACTGCTGGTAACGAATCGCCTGGGCGTAAGTGATATTGCGGCGGTTCTCGTACTTATTCGCGTTGCGCCCGCCCTGACCGCCGCTGACCGGATATTTGGCGAATTGAAAGATATTCGACCCGAGAAAACTGATACCGCTCTCGATTGATGTCTGGAGCGCGCCGATCGCCGTCATCACCGAGATAACCGAGAACACGCCGATGGTAATGCCCACCATCGTCAGCCCCGAGCGCAATTTATTTGCGCCTAACGACTGCACCGCCATGGCCAGAATCTCGCGAAATTCCATCAGAGTATCACCACAGAGGACACAGAGATCACAGAGCTAGGAAAACGTTTCTGAATTGCTATCGAGTAACCGCCGTTTGATGCCGTGTTTCAGAAGGCGCTCGTTGAAGTTAATCAGGAGCCCGGCACCGAGATTAGCCAGCTTCATGTAGCTCAGCAATTGTGCTTCGTGAATTGGCAGCAATGCTTCTACGCCAATGATCATCTCGGTTAGTTGGTTTAACCTTTTCCGCCCCTCTGTGGCCTCTGTGATCTCTGTGGTGAAGCTGAGTTCACTCATACCTTAGCGCGGTGACCGGATCCAAACGCGACGCCGACCAGGCGGGTGCGAAGCCGGAAACGAGGCCAGTGAAGACAGAAACGAACATGCCTACCAGCACGAGTGCGAACGAAAACTCGACCGGGAACGAGGGAAAAGCTTTCCCGATTCCGAAGCACATCGCGTAGGCCAAAGTCAATCCGATGAGACCGCCCACAATACAAAGAGCGGTCGATTCGATAAGGAACTGGAGCAGGATCGTGCGCCGCCGCGCCCCGAGCGCTTTCCGCGTCCCGATTTCTTTCGTGCGTTCCTTCACGCTTACAAAGGTAATGTTCATGATCCCGATCGCGCCGACGAAAAGCGAAAGGCCCGTGATAAAAAGACCGGCGATCGCGATCGAATTCTTTACCGGATCGAGCGTGCTCTTGAAGGCTTGTTGCTCGTTGACGTTGAAATCGTCCTTCTTTTCCGGCGACAGCGCGCGGACCCGCCGCATTAGCCCGGTAAGTTCGCCTTTCGCCGCTTCCAGCTTTGTCTTGTCGCGCACCTTGACGCGCACATCCGATTCGGCCTTGGCGCTGAAGAATTTCTTAAACGTCGGCAGCGGCACGATGACGATTGAGTCCAGGCTGAAGAGACCGAGAAACGAACCCTGCCGCGCGCCGACGCCGAGGACGCGAAACTGTTGTCCGCTGATCTGCACTTCTTTGCCCACCGGGCTCTCCTCGGGAAAAAGCGCGTCCGCGACGTCGTAGCCGAGAAGACAGACGTTTGCGGCGCCCTTCACTTCGAGGGCGTTGAAAAAGCGGCCCTCGTTGAAATCGACGACGGAGATGAGCGGATAATCCGCGGTGGTTCCCTGGATGAAAATGCCGGTGACCTGGTTGTCGCCGCGCTTGACGTTCTTGGTGATGCTTGAGGTCGGCACAGCCAGGACCAGATTTGAGTTAGGCGTCGCTTCAATCATCCGGTTCAACGGGTCCGCGTATTCGGTTTTGATTTCGCGCCGATCGCGGTAGTTCCACCAATCGGTCACTCGCGCCCACGGAAACTGGCTCACGTAGAGGACGTCATCGCCAAAGATCGCCATGCTTTTATCGAAACCGGTCTGGATACCGGCGATCGCTGTGCCCATCAGCGTCACGGCCACGATGCCGATGATCACGCCGAGCGCCGTCAGCATCGAGCGCGTCTTGTTGGACTGCATCTGCGCGAACGCGATCTTCCAGCTTTCGGTCAGCTCGTAAATCAGCCGTTTCATGTTACGGCCAGTCTTTCGATTTCGGGTTCCTGCGCGTTACTCGCGTCGCTTTCGATCAAACCATCGCGCAGGAAAACTGTGCGCCTCGCGTGCCGCGCGATATCGGACTCGTGGGTGACGAGGATGATGGTGTTGCCGTTCTGATAAAGGTTTTCGAGCAACTGCATGATCTCTTCACCGGTCTTCGAATCGAGGTTGCCGGTGGGTTCGTCCGCCAGAATGATCGACGGGTCGTTAACCAGCGCCCGAGCGATCGCGACTCGTTGCCGTTGACCGCCCGACAACTCGTTAGGCTTGTGCTGCAGACGATCGCCAAGACCCACATCGCGCAAGGCATCCGCGGCCTTTTCTTCGCGGACCTCGGGATCGATCCCAGCGTAAATCAACGGCAGTTCGACGTTTCGCAAACTCGTCGAGCGCGGCAGCAGATTGAACGTCTGGAAAACGAAACCGATCTCGTGGTTGCGGATCGCCGCCAGCTCGTCGTCGTCCATCGCGGAGACGTCTTTGCCATTAAAGAAATAACGGCCGGAGCTTGGCGTATCGAGGCAGCCGAGCATGTTCATGAGGGTGGATTTCCCGCTGCCGCTCGGACCCATGATGGCGAGATATTCGTTCCGCCGAATCTGAAGCGACACCCCGCGCAACGCATGCACGGTCTCTTCGCCCATCACGTAAACTTTCGTGATGTTCTCGATATCGATGACAACCGGCTCCATCTGAATTAACCGGAAGCGCGAGCGAAGCTACTTCTTCGTTTCCTTCTCGATCTCCACTTTGGCGCCATCCTTGAGCTTGCGGCTGATCGCGCTGTAGCTACCCGAGATCACGTCATCGCCGGGCTGCAGGCCCGTCTTGATCTCCATATAAGTGTCGTCGGCGATTCCAGTCGTGACCTTCACCCAGTGAGCCTTCCCGTCCTTGCTCATCGTAAACACGCCTTTGGTAATCTTCTCGCGCTCGGCCTTCTCGGCCTGCTTCTCGAGCTTCTGGTTGGTTAACTCGGCGGCGTTATCGCCTTTGTCGGTCGCGGCCTGTTTCTGTTTCTTCTTCTCGATTTCTTCCGGGCTCAGGTTGCTGTCGCCGGTGCGAATCGTCACGCTTTGCATCGGCACAGCCACGACGTCCTTCACCATGTTGGTTTGAATTTCCGCCGTGCAGCTCATGCCCGGGCGCAATTTCACATCGTTATCGTCGATATGCGTCTTGACTTCGAAGTTCGTTACTTCCTCCTGGGTGCCGGTGCCGGTTGTCTTCCCGGTGTTCGCGATCTGCACCACCGTGCCGTGAAATTTCCGGTCGCCGTAAGCATCAATCGTCACGGCCGCTTTGTCGCCCACCTTGACGTTCACGACATCGTTCTCGTTCACGTCCACCTGCGCTTCCATGCTGCTGAGGTCTGCCACCCGCATGACTTCCGTGCCCGCGAATTGATTCGTCGCGACGACCCGTTCGCCAAGCTTGCTGTTCAGGACCGTGATGGTGCCGTCGATCGGCGAATAAATGGTCGTCTTGGAAAGTTGATCGCGCGCCTGACTCGAACCGGCTTCCGCGCGCTCGATCTCATGCTGGGTGCTTTCGTAGGTGGAGCTCGCCACGTCCCGCGCCGCCTGGGCTGCGGTATACTCCGATTCCGCGATCATTTTCTTGGTAAACAAATCCTGGGCCCTCTTCAGGTCCTGCTCCGCTTTCACTAGCGTCGCTTTCGCCTGCAAATTCATCGCCTTCGCTGCGCTGATCGCCGCCTGCTGCTGTTCCACGAGCGCCTTGTAAGAATCGGGCTTTATCTTCACGAGCAGATCGCCCTTCTTGACCACCTTTCCGTCCTCGACTGGCAGCTCAATAATTTCACCCGCCACTTCCGGCGAAATTTTAACTTCCACTTCCGGCTGAATTTTTCCGGTAGCTGAGACGGTTTGAACAATTGTCTTCCGAACTGCCTTTTCCGTCGTCACCGGGATTGGTTTTTCCCGTTTCCCCATGATCGAACCGACGATGATCCAAAGCAGAAGCAGACCGATGGCGCCAAAAATAATGTAGCGCCGGCGCCGCGAGCGGCGTTTGCGCGGGGAAAGGGTGGGGGTAGGGGTGGCGACTTGGTGCATTTCGGTTGGGGGAATGGTTGGTTCGACCGCGATTGGTGTCTTTAGAGTTCTGGATAGCAAATTTCGTTCACTCCGAAAATTACAATTTTTGTCAAAAGGGGCGACTTTCGGCCGATATTGACGCTCATCTCTAAATAGATGCAACTACGAGATTAGTTAGATTCAACCCATCTTGGGTTGGGGCGGTTCTGGCGAGAATCCGGCTGATCGCCCAGGCCGCATGTTCCGCGATTAATGGCTCCGCGTCCGTAGCCGCTCGCCGCAAGGCCGGCAGGTCGCCTTCATCGCCCACGTTCCCCAACGCGACACAGACATTCCGCAGAAATCCGCGCCGCTTGATTCGCCGGATCGGCGAACCCCGAAACAGCTCGCGGAATTTCGCGTCATCGATCGCGAGATAATCGCGCAACCCCATGCCGACCGCCGGCCGCGCGGCGAACTTGCCTTCGTGCGAGACCGCCGCGAACCGATTCCACGGGCACGCTTCCAGGCAATCGTCACAGCCGTAAATCCGATCGCCGATGAGCGGCCGGAGTTCCAACGGGATCGGGCCCTTGAGTTCAATCGTGAGATAAGAGATGCAGCGCCGCGCATCCAGCCGATGCGGCTCGGTGATGGCGCCTGTCGGGCAAGCCGTGATGCAACGCGTGCAACTTCCACAACGATCGGTTTGTTGCGGATCGGGCCGAAGCTCCAACGTCGTTAGAATTTCCCCGAGAAAAAACCAGGCGCCGAGTTTCGCGTCGATCAACATTGTGCTCTTCCCATGCCAGCCGATGCCGGCCTCCGCCGCGTGATCGCGTTCCAGGACCGGACCGGTATCGACGTAGCATTTCTGATTGCCGCCAAGCTCGGCGAGAAACCCGCTGAGTTTCTCGAGCCTGGGCAGCATGAGGTCGTGGTAATCATCACCCCAGGCGTAGCGTGCGATCCTGCCGGTTCCTCGAGGTCGCTTGTGCTCGCCCTGCCAATAATTGAGCCCGACGATAACGATGGAGCGGACGCCGGGAAGAACCTGCTGCAGATCGCAGCGTTTCTCCGCGCCACGTTCCATCCACTGCATCGCGCCGGCCGCGCCTTCACCCAGCCACGAGCGAAACTCTTTCGCATGCCGCGGCGCCGTAGCGCTGGCAACGCGGCACGAATCGAAGCCGAGCTCGGTCGCGTAAGCGACGAGCTTATCCTTGGGAGTGAATGCGGCCGCCACCATGTTCCTCGATCCGATTCAGGATTATCCTCGCCACTTCTTCGTGCGTGAGCCCGGACGTGTCCACTTCCAGGTCCGCCGCGTCGCGGTAAAACGGCAGGCGCTTCGCCAGCAATTCAGTGAGCGTCGCCCGCGGATTCGCCGTCTGCAAAAGCGGCCGGGTCGACCTTCGCGAGATCCGCGCGAACAATGTTTCCTCGTCAGCGGACAGATAAACGATCGTTCCCAGCTCGTGGAGGAGTGCGACATTTTCCGCGCGCAAAATGATCCCGCCTCCAGTCACGACAATGGTCTGTCCCTTTCCGGATAACTCCCGAAGTGCCTCGGTTTCCGCCTCGCGAAATGTTTCTTCCCCATGGGCCGCGAAGATTTTCGGAATTGTGAGACCAAATCGCGCCGCGACCATTTCATCGGTATCGAAACGCGAAAGGCCCGTGATGCGCGCCAGGGTTCGTCCGACCGACGATTTTCCGGCGCCCATGAACCCGATCAACACGATAGCGTCTCCACGTTTGTTCATTCGAAAAAGCTCTTTGCAAGCAGAGCAGTTCTAGGGAAGTGATGAAAGTCTATCATGGCTGAGCACAAAAGTTCCGTCGCGCTGGTCGCCGTGGTCATGGGGAGCACGTCCGACTGGGAGACGATGCGGCACGCGGTGGAATTGCTCGATGATCTCGGAGTGCCTAACGAACACAAAATCGTTTCGGCCCATCGCACGCCGGAGATGATGGCGGAGTTCGCGCGAACTGCGGCGGAACGGGGGCTGCGCGTGATCATCGCCGGCGCGGGCGGGGCGGCGCATTTGCCGGGAATGCTTGCGGCGCATACCTGGCTGCCGGTTCTCGGCGTGCCCGTCCAATCGCACGCGCTTCAGGGAATGGATTCGTTGCTTTCGATCGCGCAAATGCCGGCCGGAATTCCAGTCGGCACGCTCGCCATCGGCACGGCCGGGGCGACGAATGCCGCGCTCCTTGCGGCCAGCATTCTCGCCACCACCGACGAAAAGGTCCGGAAGAAAGTCGAAGCGTTTCGAAAGCGGCAAACCGACGCGGTGCTGACGCAACGCGTGCCATGACGCGGCGTTACCTGCCGGGCGCGACCATCGGTTTGATGGGTAGCGGCCAGCTCGGCCGCATGTTCGCGATCGCGGCGCGGCGGATGGGTTATCGGGTTTACGTTTACAGCCCCGAAAAGGACACGCCCGCGGGACAATTTGCCGATCGTGAAGTCACTGGCGCCTATGAAGACGAAGCCGCGGTCCGCAGTTTTGCTCGAACGCTCGACCTGCTGACTTTCGAATTTGAAAATATCCCGCGCCAAACGATCGAGTGGTGCGCGCGCGAATGCGAGGTCCGGCCCGATGGCGCCATTCTCCACACCGCGCAAAACCGTTTGCGAGAAAAGGATTTTCTTTCTGGCGCCGGCATTCCGGTCGCGCCGTATCGTGCCGTGCGGAGTGCGTCCGATCTGGCAAACGCCTTCGCCGAAATCGGGATGCCCGCGATTTTGAAAAGCGCGGCCTTTGGTTACGACGGTAAAGGGCAGCAGTTCCTGAAGGACGCAACGGCGCCCGATCAAATCTGGTCGGAGAAGCCAGGGGACGAGTTGATCCTCGAACGCGCCATCGACTTTGAAAAGGAAGTCTCGGTTATCGTCGCGCGGTCGCTCGATGGATCGATGAAAACCTTTCCCCTCTGCGAGAATATGCATCGCGATCACATTCTCGACGTCACCGTTGTGCCCGCCCGCGTTTCAGTCACAGTCGAAAAAGCCGCCGCCGATCTCGCTCGAATCATCGCGGAAAAGATGAATCTTGTCGGCCTTCTTGCGGTGGAAATGTTCGTGCAGCGCGATGGCCAGCTGTTGGTGAACGAGCTTGCGCCCCGTCCACATAATTCGGGGCATTGGACGATCGAAGGCTGCGTGACCAGCCAGTTCGAGCAGCACGTGCGCGCGGTTTGCGGATTGTCCTTGGGCTCGACGGATCTGATTCGCCCAGCCGCCATGGCGAACCTGCTCGGTGATGTCTGGCAAAATGGCGAACCGAACTGGGCGGCCGCTCTCGGCGTCAGCGGCGTTCACCTGCATCTTTACGGTAAACATCACCCGCGATCGCGCCGAAAGATGGGTCATCTCACGGCCCTCGCGGAGAGCGCGGAGGAGGCGATCGAAGCGGTGTCGAGCGCCCGCGAAGCGCTTCAGAACCGGTCGTCGTGAAAACCGAGGTCCTTTTCGCTGCTTCGGATGCGGCCTTGCAGCGTGCAGTCGAGTTATTGCACCAAGGGGAGGTCGTGGCGTTGCCCACGGAAACCGTTTACGGCCTGGCAGCCGACGCGTTGTCCCAAGACGCGGTCCTCAAGATCTTTGAGGCGAAGTCCCGACCGCGCTTCGATCCTTTGATTGTCCATTTGCCCGACATCGACTGGCTTGATCAACTCGCCATCGTCGCTCCCGGCGTGCGGCCTCAATTCAAGAAATTGTATAATCAATTCTGGCCGGGCCCTCTTACATTTGTTTTTCCGAGACAAATAGGAATCTCCGATGTGGTCACCGCCGGTCTCGAAACGGTCGCTGTCAGGCTCAGTTCGCACCCAGTTTTTCAGAAAACTATCGCCGCGTTCGGCCGCCCGCTGGCTGCACCCAGCGCGAACCGGTTTGGCCGAATCAGTCCCACCGCGGCAGCGCATGTCCTGGACGAACTAGACGGTTTGATTCCGCTTATCGTCGATGGCGGGCCCACCGCGCACGGATTGGAATCCACAATCGTCGCGCTTCGAAACGACCGCATAGAGATCTTGCGTCGCGGCCCGATTACGCAAGAGCAGTTAGCCGAATTCGGCCCGGTCGTCGTTGTGGATCGAACGCAACACCCGGAAGCGCCCGGGCAGCTGCCCAGTCATTATGCTCCACGGACGCGTCTCACTCTGGCCGAAGACGCGTCTACCTGTGAGCTCGACGCCAATACGCGTTGCGGATTATTGAGTTGGAAAACGCACAACGATCCGCGCTTCGTCGAGCTTCGGATGCTGAGCAAACGGCAGGACCTGGCCGACGCGGCAACGAATCTCTTTCGCTGTCTTCGTGAACTCGACGCCTGCAATCTGGATTTGATCGTCGCTGAAAAAGTGCCCGACGAAGGACTAGGCGCCGCCATCAACGATCGGCTTTCGAGAGCGTCCCAAGCCTGATCAGCCTTTGTGGGCGATTGCGGCTTCGATGAAACCTTTGAAGAGCGGATGCGGCTTGTTGGGTTTGCTCTGAAACTCGGGGTGATATTGGCAAGCGAGAAAATAAGGATGATCGCGAAGCTCGATTAGCTCCGCGAGCGAACCATCCGGCGACGTCCCCGAAATCGTGAATCCTTTTTCGCCCATCTTTTCCCGGTATTTCATGTTGAACTCGTAGCGGTGGCGATGCCGCTCCAAGACTTCGTCGTCGCCATAGATTTTCTCGGCGACCGTTCCCTTGGCGATCTTCGTCGGCCAGGTGCCGAGTCGCATGCTCGCGCCTTTGTTTTTCACGTCGCGCTGTTCCTCTAGTAAGCAGATCACCGGATCGGGCGCGTCTTTGTCGAACTCAGTGCTATTGGCTTTTTCCAACCCGCAAACGTTCCGGGCGAATTCAATCGTCGCCACCTGCATGCCGAGACACAGGCCGAGATACGGAATCTTGTTCTCGCGAGCAAACTTCGCCGCCGTGATTTTCCCCTCGACGCCGCGCTCGCCGAATCCACCCGGAATCAGCACCCCGGCCACGTCTTTCAGATGACCATCGACGCTGCCTTCCAATTTTTCCGCGTCGATCAACTCCAATTGAATGCCGCAGTCCTGGCTGGCCGCGGCGTGGGTGAGCGATTCGTAAATGCTCTTATACGCGTCTTGCAAATCGATGTATTTGCCGACGACCGCGATCTTGACCTGCTTCTTCGGGCTCACCACGCGCTCCACGAATTTCCGCCAGTTCGCCAGATTCGGAGGTGGCGCATCGATGTGAAGCAATTCGCAAATCAGATCGTCCAGACCCTCGGCGTTCAGCATCAACGGCATCTCGTAAATCGTGTGCTCGACATCCCGCGCTTCGATGACGCCGCGCGCCGAGACGTTGCAGAACATTGATAGCTTCTGGCGCAGTTCGGCATCGAGCGGATGTTCGGTCCGGCAAAGCAGGACCTGCGGCTGAATACCGATCTCGCGCAGTTTCGCGATGCTTTGCTGCGTAGGTTTCGTCTTCAACTCACGCGCCGCCCGAATGTACGGCACCAGCGTCACGTGCACGTTGACCACGTTCTGTCCGCCGACTTCCAGGATGAATTGCCGGATCGCTTCGAGAAACGGCAAGCCCTCGATGTCGCCCGTCGTTCCGCCGATCTCGGTAATGACGACATCGGCTTTGTCTTCGTCCGAAATCTCGCGAATCCGATCCTTGATTACGTCGGTGACATGCGGAATCACCTGAACCGTTTTACCGAGGTAATCACCGCGCCGTTCCTTGTTGATGACGGTTTCGTAGACCTGGCCGCTCGTCAGATTGTTGTGGCGCGACAGAATGCAATTGGTGAAGCGCTCGTAATGGCCGAGGTCGAGATCCGTCTCGGCGCCGTCGTTCAACACGTAGACTTCACCGTGCTGAAACGGATTCATCGTCCCGGGATCGACGTTCAGATACGGATCGAACTTCTGGAAAACAACGCGCAGCCCGCGCAATTCGAGAAGCGTCCCAAGGGAAGCCGCCGCCAGGCCTTTGCCTAACGAACTCACCACTCCACCGGTAATAAAAATATATTTCATCGCTCTCGGGAACGGGCGCGCCGGCCGGCGGACTTCATCAAGCGCTCGATCATTCGAGCGTCCTCCGGCGTGTCGACGCCGGGCGATCCGCTGCCAGTCATGACCACTCGAATTCTTACTCCATTCTCCAGCGCGCGCAATTGTTCGAGCGCTTCCGCGCGCTCCAGCGGCGATGTTTTCCACCGAACGAAGCGAAGGAGTAGATCGCGCGTGTATCCGTAGATTCCCTGGTGGCGAAAATACAAGGAGGGGCGCTCTCCAAACCGCCCTGTTTTTCGTTCGGTCCCGCCGTCGCGGGATAAACCGCCGTTCCTTGAGGCTGGAATTAGTGCGCGCGAGAAATAGAGAGCATTGCCGTTTCGGTCCAACACGACTTTGACTTGATGAATTGACACAGCGGCGGCTGGATCCTCAAACGGATGCGCGGCAGTAATCATCTCGAGGCTTTTGTCGCGTCGCAGTTCGCGGACGAGCCGATCGATCAGCTTCGGATCCACCAGCGGTTCGTCGCCCTGGATATTAATGATGTGCGCGAACGCCTTCAGCTTCGCTGCGACTTCTGCGATTCGATCGGTGCCGCTCGCGTGATTCGGCGAAGTCATCGCGACTTCCGCGCCCCAATCGAACGCAGTTTCCGCGATGCGAAAATCATCGGTCGCGACAATCAGCCGATCGAGTTTCTTCGCGCGCCGGCAACGTTCCCAGACGTGTCGCAGCAGCGGCTTGCCGGCAATGGAATGCAGCGCTTTGCCCGGAAACCGCGTCGAGCCCCAACGCGCTGGAATGATGCCCACCGCTTTACTCATTTTCCTTCAAGATAATTTCGGCAGCTTCAGCGATGTCGCGCGCGACCCAATCGGGTCTGCAATTGTTTTCACCGGCGCCATACCCAGTTTGAACGAGGATCGTACGAACACCGGCATTTTGCCCGCATCCAATGTCGCTCGCTTTGTCGCCGACAAAAAACGAGCGGCGCAAATCCAGCCGATGATCGCGTTGCGCTTCGAAGATCATCCCCGGGCCAGGCTTGCGACGAACCGAAGTCGATGTCGGCAGATCGGGGCAATGATAACTCGCGTCGATCAAACCATCCCCAAGTTGGCGAAAGAGCTCGGCCTCGACAGCGCGATACTCATCCTCGCTAAAATAGCCGCGGCCGATGCCGCTCTGGTTCGTGATGATCACGAGCTTGTAACCTTTTTCCTTCAGCCGGCGCAATGCCTCCGACGCTTCCGGATACACTTCCACTTTTGCGGGATCGCGGCAGTAATCGACGTCGCGCATCAGCGTGCCGTCGCGGTCGAGAAAAACAGCGGGCCAGCTCTCGTTAGGCGAGCCGGTCATTTGCGAAACTCGCGCGGAGTTCGTCTGGCGTCACCGTCGCCGTCCCCAATTTGCCCACAACCACGGCGCTGCCGTGGTTCGCGATTTCAGCGGCTTCGACCGGCGTTGCCTCGCAGCAAAGCGCGAGAGTAAAGAGCGCGATCGCGGTGTCGCCCGCGCCGGACACGTCGAAGACCTGCTGCGCTTTTGTCGGAATGTGATGCGGGGTTTTGCCTCGCTCAAAAAGCATCATCCCTTGCTCGCCCAGGGTAACCAGGAGAAGCTTGGTCTGCCATTTCGCGAGCAAAGTTTCCCCAGCCTTAAGGAGCGGCTTGTCTTTTCCGGGAGTCTCAACCGGATCGCTGGATGGCAGGCCGGCGGCGAGGAACGCTTCATTACGGTTCGGTTTCACTGCCGTCAGTTTTTTCCAATCGACCGAATGCTGAGGATTCGGATCGGCCGTCACAATTTTTCCGGCGGCAATTGCATGTTCGGAAATTTGTCGCACGAGGTCGACGCTGAGAAATCCTTTGCCGTAATCTTCGAAAATGACGGCATCGGTTTTCGCCAGACCGCGTTGCAGATTCCGGACGACTCGGGAAACCTGGGCTGGGGCAGGGGACTGCAATTGCTCGCGATCTACCCGGACGACCTGTTGGTTCCGTGCGATGATCCGCGTCTTCACGATCGTCGGGAACCCGGAATCTTCGACGGCGCCTTTCGTGTCGATACTCTGTTCGGCGAGCAGTTCGCGGAGCTGCCGTCCGCCGCGATCCGCGCCGATCATTCCAACGACCGCGACCTTGCTGCTGAATTCCCGCAAATTCCGCGCGACGTTCGCGGCGCCCCCGGGATAAAAGCTTTCCCCCGTAACTTCGACCACCGGCACCGGCGCTTCCGGCGAAATCCGTCCGACTTTTCCCCAGACAAACTCGTCCAGCATGAGGTCGCCGATGACGAGAATGCGCTTCGATTTCGCCCGGGCGAGGATCTCCTTTAGCCGGCGGGGATTCATGCCAGGAAAAGAAATCTGGGCGAATGCCACCAGCGGGCGGCGTTGTTGCGATTCAGAGTCAAAATCTTGGACAGGTAAATTTGTGCGGCACAGACTTCTGTTTACTGTTAGGCCATTAATCCTGAATACGAAGGCGAAATCAACAGTCGAAGAGCCCGATGATACCATTCGCTAAAAATTTCAAATTGAGCGCGGCGTTGCTCGCGGTCCTGTCATTGTCCGTCCGCGCGGCTGAAGTGCCGAAACGCCTCGATGTGAAACCATTTTCCAAGGTGGAGACCGTGGTCGTGCCGCTGCCGATCGAAATTTTCGGCGCGCTGAATAAACTGGGCGGGGTCAATTGGCGCGAGTACGTCCGCAACGACAAGGGCGCGAACTTCACCGAACGGCCGCGGATCGCGCTTCTTCTCGGCGCCGTCATTGCCGACGGCTTCATCGCGGTCCAAGCCGAGGATGCGCCGACCGTGAAAGACATCGGGCAACGCGTTCTGAGTTTATCGAAAGCGATCGGCGTGAGCAGTTCGATCACGGCGCACGCAAAAGCAATCACGGACGCGGCGGACAAGCGCAACTGGGCCGGTGTTCGCCAGGAGCTGGACAAGACGCAGAGCAGCGTCCAGGCGGCCATGAATGAGGTGCACGACGAAAAACTTTCGCAACTCGTCAGTCTCGGGGGCTGGCTCCGCGGCACCGAAGTGTTAACCGCGGTGGTGACGAAAAAATATTCCGAGGAAGGCTCCGAGCTCCTTCATCAACCCGAGCTCCTCAATTACTTCGAAACGCGACTCCAGGCGATGCCGGAGTTTAATCTCAAATTGCTCCAGGATATTCATTCGGCCTTGATGGAAGTGAAGCCGCTCATCGACGTGGGCGACGCGCACATTCCGCCGGCGTCGGTCAAGAAGATCAACGACATCACTACTCGACTCGGCGATGCCATCACGAAAAAAACTCCCTGAACGTTTTATGACCGCCTTCCTCAAAACAGCTTTGCGCGCGAGTTTTGTGGTCGCACTGGCGTTCATCGCGGCGCCGGCTGGACGCGCTTCCGTGGACGATGCGCAGTCGTTCGCGTTGCAGGCGGCCGAGCCCTACGTCAAGGACGGTTACCAGGTCCGCGAGGATTATTGGGGCGGGGATCTCGGTTCGGGCGAGAAAAAAGCGGTGCGCCAGCAGTTGTTCAAAGGAAACGAATACTGGTTTTGGCTGGGCACGGAAGTGGAAGCAGCGAAGGTCTCCGTGCATATCTACGATTCAGAAGGCAAACTGGCGGAAATGCCGGACAGCTGGCAGAAAGGCCATTTCGCCGCCGCGCATATCACGCCGAAAAATACCAGCAGTTACTTTATCATCGTCGAGATCGAGCAGTCGCCGGAGGAGCGCACGCACTGGGCGCTGGTTTACGGATTCCGCTAGACGAGATGCGTGATGCGCGATCCGTGATGCGCGTATGACCGAGACCCGCACGCTGCAGTTCGATAGTCCGCGCGCGGTGCAATCGCTTTACGCGAACGACCTGAAACTGTTGAAGACGCTCGAGGACTCGTTAGGCGTGAAAGTGACGACGCGCGAAGGCTGGGTGAAACTCGAAGGCGAACCACAGCGGCTCGATCAAGCCCAACGTGTTTTCGAGCAGCTCGAACAGGCGCGGCAAAAAGGCGTCGACATTCACAAGCACGAATTCAGCTACGCTTTGAATTCGGTGACGGAAGCGCGCCCGGACAATTTGAATGACGTGGTCGACTTCAAGATCGTGACCTCATCGCGGAAGGCGCCGATCGTCGCGCGAACGCTCGGCCAGCGAAATTACGTCGAAGCGATCCAGAAGAACGACATTGTCTTCGGAGTGGGCCCGGCGGGGACGGGGAAAACGTATCTCGCGGTCGCGATGGCGGTGGCAGCGCTGAAAAAAGAGCAGGTGAACCGGATTATTCTGACGCGGCCGGCGGTGGAAGCCGGCGAAGCGCTTGGATTTTTGCCCGGCGATCTGCAGGAAAAGATCACGCCGTATTTGCGGCCGTTGTACGACGCGTTGCGCGACATGCTGGAGGCCGAGGAAATCGAGCGCTCGGTCGCGCGGCAAACCATCGAGGTGGCGCCGCTGGCCTACATGCGTGGTCGCACGCTGAGCAACGCGTTCGTCATCCTCGATGAAGCGCAGAACACGACGACGGAACAAATGTTCATGCTCCTCACCCGGATGGGGCCCAATTCCAAATGCGTCGTGACCGGTGATGTGACCCAGATCGATTTGCCGGCAAACAAGCGCTCCGGATTAGTCGAAGCGCTTCAGGCCTTGAAGAACGTCCAGGGAATTTCCTTCATCTATTTCAACGAACGCGACGTCGTTCGACATGAGCTTGTCCGGGCCGTGATCAACGCGTATCAACAACATCGGTCGCCTGCTAACCTGGCTCCCGGTTCGCGTAAATAACATGTTCGATTTTCTGAAACGCAGTCAGCTTATCCGGCGCGGCCTTGCTTCGCGCAAGACGCGGCGCCGGCGAACGAAGAACGAGTTGCTCCATAGTCTCGAGTACGCGAGCGGCACGAAGTATTTCATCTTCGCAGCGTTCATCGCCGGCATCGCCGCTTTGATTTTCAGCGGGCAACAGCCTGAGCCCACAAAGAATTTCGTCATCTCGCTGCTCGTCTTCGCCACGGCGCTGACGCAACTCTGGATCAATCAGCCAACGACGTTCTTGCGCAGCTCCCGGTTGCTCCTCGTGTTCGGCGTCATTTTCGCCCAGCTCGCCGCGACGAAGTTTCTCCTCGTGCTCTGCAACAGCGGCTCGTTCAGTTTTCTCCGGCCTGAAACCGTCGGCCTGATCGCGCCCTACGCGTTCGCACCGCTCCTGCTCTGCGTCCTTCTCAATCGCAACCACGGCCTCTACGCGTCGGTCTTCGTGAGCCTCTGGAGCAGCATTCTCTTTGGCAAAGTCGACGCTCCGCTGCTAGTCTGCGGATTGATCAGCGGATTCACCGCGGTCTATCTCACGCTGCAAGTGCGCAAACGCAGCCGTTTGATTCGCGCCGGCTTTGGCGTCGGCATCGCGATCTGGTTGTTGTCGCTCACTTTCGGGATCATTGGTCCGATCGATTTCCTGTCGCCGAACTTGATCGATTGGAAAATGATCGGGATCCAGAGCGCGCTCGCGATCGGCAATGGGATTGTGACCGCAACAATCGTCGGCGGCGTTCTTCCAATGTTCGAGCATCTCTTCCAGGTCACGACGGACATTTCGTGGCTCGAAGCGTCGGACCTTAATCATCCGTTATTGCGCCGGATGACGATCGAAGCGCCCGGGACTTATCACCACAGTCTCGTGGTGGCGAACCTCGCCGAGGCCGCGGCGGAATCGATCGGCGCGAACGCCACCCTTTGCCGCGTTTGCTCCTACTTCCACGACGTCGGCAAGCTCGTGAAGCCGGAATATTTCACCGAGAACATGAATTTCGAGCGCAACCCGCACGACGATCTCGCGCCGACCATGAGCGCGCTCATCATCATCGCGCACGTCAAAGAAGGAATCGATCTCGCGCTCAAACATCGCTTGAACCGCCAGATCATCGATATCATCCAGGAGCATCACGGCACTTCGCTTGTTTATTATTTCTACAAACGCGCGCTCCAGCAGCAGGAAGACGCGCGCACCGGCGGCAAAATCATGAACCTCCGCGAAGAAGATGTGCCGGAAGTGCGCGAAGAAACATTCCGTTATAACGGCCCGAAGCCGCAGACGAAAGAGAGCGCCATCATCAGTCTGGCCGACATGATCGAAAGTGCGTCACGCAGTCTGGAAAAACCGACGCCGCAGAAGATCGAGCAGTTGGTCAACGAATTGATCAGCCAGCGGATCGCCGACGGGCAGCTAACGGAATGCGATCTGACCCTGGCGGATTTGAACCTCATCGCGGAGCGCTTCCGCTTTACATTAATGACGATGCTCCATACGCGGATCGCTTATCCGAAACAGGATTCGAAGATTACGCCGATCCGCGACGAGAGTTTGCAACCGGACGTGATGGCCGGAACGCGCAAACCGGAAACCGCACCACCGATCTCTGCTGCCTGAGCGTGAGCGACGCTGCCCTCGATCGGTTGCGCGAATGGAAGGCCGATGTCGCCATCGTGCTCGGGTCGGGCTTGAACGTGCTCGTTTCCGAAGTCACGCCGGAAAACAGCATCGCCTACTCTGAGTTCGCCGAATTACCAAAGCCCTCAGTGCCGGGACACGTCGGTCGTTTCGTGCTGGGAAAAATTGGAAGCCCTCGAATGATATTCGCGCAAGGCCGCGTTCATCTTTACGAGGGACACAAGGCGAAAGACATCACGGCCGGAATTCGCGTCTTCGCCGCGGCGGGAATCAAACGCGTTATTCTGACCAATGCGGCCGGCGTTGCGAACCAGAGTTTTGATCCCGGCTCCTGGATGATGATTGCCGATCACCTGAACCTGACCGGAACCACGCCTTTGCTCGGCACCGCAAACTTCATCGACCTGACGGAAACCTATTCGAAAAGTTGGCGCGCAGAATTTGCCGCGGCCTCGAAAGCCGAAGGCATAACGCTCCACGAAGGCGTGTATGCCGGGCTGCTTGGGCCGCAATATGAAACGCCGGCCGAAGTGCGCATGCTCCGCCAGCTCGGCGCCGACGCCATCGGCATGTCCACCGTCCTGGAGGCAATCCAGGCCCGCGCGCTCGGAATGGAGGTTGCCGGATTTTCCTGCCTGACGAATTGGGCGGCCGGCATCAGTGGCGCGACGTTGAGTCATGAGGAAGTCCTCGAGACAGGGAAGAAGGCCGCGGCTGAGTTTGCGCGGTTGTTGAAAGCCGCGCTTTAGGGCCGCAATTCATCGGCGACGGGATCATCTGGCAACGGATCCCAGCTCAGTTAAAGCCGCCGCTGCGAACGCCACCCACTATCAAACCAACGACGAGAAGAAAAATCAGGAGGATTTTCAACCGTTACAGTTCCGGGCGCCGCGCGCGCGGTTCGCGGTCCTTCGTCGTCGCGGTGCTGGGCAAGGTCACGAAGGGGCCGCCTTCGAGCGGCGCGGTTTCCGTGAACGCGACGTCCGGCATGTTGCTCGGCAATCCTTCAAGCGGGAATTCCTTCCGCAGTGGAAAGTAAGGATAACCTTCCCACATCAGGATCCGACGCAGGTCGGGATGACCGGTGAATTGGATTCCCATCATGTCGTAAATCTCGCGCTCGTGCCAGTTGGCCGTCGGCCAAACATCGGAAACGGTCGGCACTTCGTTCACCTCTTCGGACACGCTCAGCTTCAGGCGCAGGTGCGTTCCCATCGCCATCGAATACAACTCGTAAACAATTTCGAAGCGCGGCTCTTCGCCGAAATTGTCGACACTGGTAATGTCGATCAGGTAATCCAACGCCAGCTCGTCGCGGCAAAATTTTGCGACTTCGCGCAAATCCGCCGGCAGAATCACGAAAGTCGTTTCGCCGCGGAATTCTATTTTGCGCTGCAATTTGTCGCCGAACGTTTTGCTCAGCGATGCGAGAAGATCGGCGCTGGTCATGCCGTTACCGCATCGAGTTTTTCCGCCAGACTGCGTTTCTGCTCGCGGAACGAAGATTCGCCGGAAATTTTTTCCTGAAGCTTCATCAGACCTTCGAGCAGCGCTTCGGGACGAGGCGGACAACCGGAAACGTAAACGTCCACCGGCAGCAGTTGATCGATTCCCTGAAGCACCGCGTACGATCGATACATTCCGCCGGTCGACGCGCAGGCGCCCATCGCGATGACCCATTTCGGTTCGGGCATCTGCTCGTAAATTCGTTTCACGGCCAACGCCATTTTGTAGGTCACGGTGCCGGCGACGATCATCACGTCACATTGGCGCGGCGAGAAACGCATCACTTCCGCGCCAAAACGGGAAATGTCGAATCGTGATGCAGCCGTGGCCATCAACTCGATCGCGCAACAGGCCAAACCCATCGGCATTGGCCAAAGCGAATTTTTCCGCATCCAATTTATCGCGGCATCCAGCTGCGTAAAAATGACGTTGCCTTCGACTTTGGAATCGTAGGCGGCCGCACGAGTTTCGCGCATGGCGAAACACTAGAGTCGCGGTCTGACCCCGCAAGAGATTTCGGCGCACTAACCCGCGGCCTGCATCGGATAATCGGGCACGATGTTGACGTGACTCGATTCGATGACTTCGTGGACGATTTTGCCCAGCTCGGCGGCCTCGTACGGCTTCGCGATCACGCCGCGGAATCCAAAATCCTGGTAGCGGCTCATCGTCGCATCCATCGCGTAGCCGCTGGAGACGATCGCGTTCACGGTTGGATCGATCTCGATCAATCTCTTGAGCGCTTCCTTGCCGCCCATTCCACCGGGTAACGTGAGGTCGAGAATCACGGCATCGAAACGCTCTCCGGCCTCGAGTTTCTGCCGGTAAAGTTCCACGCCTTCGAGCGCGCTCTCGGCCTGGCTGACCTTGTAGCCCAATCGCTCGAGCGTGAATTCGACCAGAGCGCGAATCGCTTCTTCGTCGTCGACGATGAGGATGCGCCCGGTGCCAGTAACCACTTCATTCATCTGACGCGGCGGCTCGACCGGCACCGGCTGATGGCGCAGAGCGGGCAGGTAAATCATGAAAGTTGAACCGTAATGAACTTTCGATTCGACGGTGATGAGACCGTTGTGATTCTTGACGATCGAATATGTCGTCGCGAGACCGAGGCCGTTGCCCTTGGGTTTCGTTGTGAAATAGGGATCGAAGATTCGTTTGATGCAATCCTCGGAAATGCCGACGCCCTCGTCACGGATCGCGATGCGGATGTAATCGCCGGGCGCGAGGTCGGTCACGGCTGGCGAAGAATCTGAGTTGTAGCAGAAGTTATCGCAGCTGACACGCAACGTTCCGCCGTTCGGCATCGCCTGATCGGCGTTCACGACGAGATTGGCGATGACCTGGCTGATTTGCCCCGGATCGATTTCGGCTGGCCAGAGATCCGCGCCGAAAAGGAATTCGCTCCGGCTGTGCGAACCACGGAGCGAGAAGCTGACCGTGTCCTGGATCAGTTTGCCGATCGATGCGGTTTTCTTAATCGGTGCGCCGCCGCGGGCGAAGGTGAGCAGCTGTTGGGCGAGATCACGGGCACGCATCGAGGCGTTCTTCGCGTCATTAAGCCGCGTGCCCATCTCGTCGTTAGGCGGGAGGAGCAACGACGCGAGAGAAATATTGCCGATGATCGCAGTAAGCAGGTTGTTGAAGTCGTGAGCAATTCCGCCGGCGAGCAAGCCGAGCTGTTCCAGAGTCTCGGCTTTGCGTCGCTCGGCTTCATTGCGCTGACGTTCGGTGATGTCGCGGAAAACAAGGACCACGCCGGCGACTTCGTTTTTGCTGTCGCGAATCGGGGAGGCAACCTGCTCGATAACGTATTCGCGGCCCTGGCGCGAATGCAGGGTGGCGTTCTCGGGCATACTGAGGAGGATCGATTGCGCTTCGTTGCGCGATCCGGTTTTCTGGGCGCGCGCCTGCGCCTGCAAATCGATGGCAATGTTGTAAACCGATTTCAGCGAACGTCCGATGGCTTCCTTCGACGTCCACCCGGTCAAGTTTTCGCCCGCGTTATTGATCATGATGATCTTGCCCTGGACGTCGGTCGTGATCACGCCGTCTTCAATCGAACGCAGGGTCACGGCGAGGCTTTCCTTATCCGCGGCGATCTCCTGTTCGAAACGCCGGCGTTCCGTCACGTCGCGCACCATCGCCACAAAGAGGATCTGCTTGTCCACGATCATCTGACTCAACGAAATTTCGATCGGGAATGTTTTGTGTCGTCGCGTGCGGCCGACGGCCATCGTCGTGTTGCCGGTGCGCTTCATCAAATCCTCCCACGCGCAACCAACTGGTTCCGGTTCGCTGCCGTATTTTTTCGGCACGAGCTTCGTGAATTTGTGCCCGACCATCTCGTTGTTGATGCAGTCGAACATTTTTTCGGCCGATGGATTCATCGAGCAAATGATGCCCTGCTCATCCACCGTGATCATGCCATCGAGAATGTTTTCGATGATCGACCGAATGCGGGTCTCGATGCCTTCGAGTTTCGCGAGTTGCCGGCGAACGAGAACAAAGCTGTAGCTATTCGAAACAATCAGGAGCCCGACCGCGAAAACGCAGAGCAGAGCGAGCGCGGTTGTTTTAATAATGCGATCGCGAGTAGCGATATTCGATCGCGATTCGAAGAGATTTACCTGATCGGTCTGGAATTTCTTTAATCGCTCCCGGACGTCGGTCATTACCTCTTCGCCGGCGTTCTTTGCGGGCTCTTTGCCGGCACGCTTGGCTTCCATCTCTGGGATTGCGGAAATCTGCGTCCAGCTCTCGACACCTTTCTTGATTTCGTTTAGCGCTTCTGCCTGCTCCGGAGCATTGGCGACCAGGATCGAGAGGTAGCCGTGGTATGTGTAAAAATCAGCGGTCGATCGGCGGTAGGCGTCGGCGTAGACATTGTCTCCGGTGAGCAAGTAGCCGCGCTTCTCCTTTTGCATCTCGATCGCGGAGCGCTCGAGTTTGGTCAGGAAATCGAGGATCTGGGTAGATTGGGCCGCCCATTCCTGCTCGCGCATGCGCTGGTTGAGGACGATCTGCTCTTCGTTTTGAAGCGATTGTAGAATTTCGCGCGCCTGGTTCAGGAGGCCATTGCCGAGAGGACCATAGGATTCGCCGGCTTCCGTGAGTTTCGCCGCGCCTTTGGTCTGCCGTTCATTGATTTGCGGCAAGGCGACCTCATCCAGCCATTTCTGGACGATTTCCTGTATTTTCATTACCCGCTTGCGCTGGCGCGGACTATCCAGAATCAGCACCGTCAATTCCTCGACTCGTCGCTTGATCAACTCACGACGCCGTTCAAATGGTTCCAGATATTGCGGGCTTCCAGTGAGCAGGTAACCGCGGTGGCCGGTCTCGAGTGCGGCGATGTCATTCTCCAGCACGCTGCTCAAGCGCATCACCTCGAGAGTGTGGGCGCGCAGTGTTTCCTGATGATGATTTCGCAGCGTGACGAAGAGGAACAGACCGGCGAGGAACGTAATGACAACAATGCCGACCGCGGTTCCCGACAAGAGTTTGAAATGAAAATGTCTGGCACTAAAAAGCCAGGCCGCACTGCGGCCGAAAAGGCCCCGACGAACCTGAGTTTTCTGGGGTACGTCGATGTCAGTCATTATAAAAGCCACAAAAGCAAATAGTCTGCCACGGTGCTGGCACCACACCACGGATGCCGCGCCCTGCGCGTTTTAAGCAGGGTTAGTACCGCACCCGAATTAGAAACAAACCACAGGCTGGCGCGACATTGCGCGCTCGCGTGTTTGCTTTGGCTGGATGAGCGAGGCGCCACTCGATCTCGTGCGCGGATGTCTTACCGACACCGATTTGAACAAGATTCCCGACGATGAGGCGGACCATTTTGTAAAGAAAGCCATCTCCTTCGAAATCAAGGGTCAGGAGCGGGCCGGATTTTCTAACGGTGACTCGACGCAATGTTCGAAAAGTATCGGCCACAGGCGCTCCGCGATTCGCTGCGAAAGAGACAAAATCGTGCCGCCCAGCGAATAACTTCGCGGAGGTTACCACGAGCTTGAAATCGATCGCATCACGAACGTGCCAGGCACGATTGTTTTCCAGCGGCGGGAGCACTTCGTCATTCCAGACGCGGTAGCGATACACTTTCGCCTTGGCCGAAAATCGCGCGTGAAAGGATTCAGGCACAAAGCTGCATCGCATGACGCGAATCGCCGGGGGCAACACGCCATTCAAAGCCGTTCGCCAACGATCAGCGCCGTAACGGCGTTCCGGAAGATCAGTGTGCGCACATTGCGCAAGAGCATGCACGCCCGCGTCCGTGCGGCCCGCGCCGTGAACGCGCACGCGCTGCGAACAGATTTGTTCGAATGCGTTTTCCAGGTGGTCCTGAACGCCGTTATGGTTCGGCTGGCTTTGCCAACCGGAAAACGGCGCGCCATCGTAAGCAACAATCAGCTTCAACCGCGACGTCATCGCGCGGTCAGGAAGCGCGGGACGTCTTCGCCTGTGCGCTATCCAGATAACCTTGCAAAATCATCTGCGCTGCCACCTGATCGACCACCTGCCGGGTATTGCGCGTTTTTCGTCCGCTGTCGCGCAACGCCCGGTTCGCGGCCATCGTCGTCAGGCGCTCGTCCCACATCACGATTTCGCACGACGAAAGGGCCTGCAATTTTTTTGCGAACGCCAGCGCGTCCGCCGCGCTTTCGCCGACACTTCCATTCATGTGGCGCGGCAATCCGATGACCACGCATTCCGCGTTTTTCTCGCGGACAAGCTCGACGATCCGCCGCGCGGCGTCGTTGCTCGCCGGGATTGTTTCCAGCGGATGGGCGAGCAGGCCCAGTTCGTCAGAAACCGCGACACCGATCCGCGCCCGGCCCAGATCGATCCCAAGGATTCGCCGGCGAAGTTGCAGTTCGCTCATTGCAATTCCTCCGGCACATGCCCCAGCAAATTCTTGATCTTCTCCGCCTGATGCCGATGACAAATCAGGATCGCGTCCGGGGTCCGCACCACAATCAGGTTGTGAACACCAAGCAAGGCAATGCGCGCGTCGTCCGGATTGAAGACGATGTTGTTCGACGAATCGATCGCGGTGATCTCGCAATTCGCCGCATTTCCTTCCGCGTCGTTCTTGAAATATTTCGAAACCGCGCGCCAGCTTCCGACATCGTCCCAGTCAAAAGCCGCTTCCACGACCAGCACGCGATCGGCCTTTTCCATGATCGCGTAATCGAACGAAATCCGAGGCAAATTCGCGAAGCGATCGCTCAATGTCTTCTTGAAATTGTTTGGTGCGCAGAGTTGCGAAATGAATTTTGAGAGCTCCGGCGCGTGCCGATTGAATTCGCTCAAAACTGACGGCACCGACCAGACGAACATCCCGGCGTTCCAGCGGAAATTGCCTTTGCGCAAAAATGATTCGGCCAGGTCAGCGTTCGGCTTTTCCCGAAAACGCACCACGCGATGGACCGCGTTTTCCTCGCCGACGCCGCGCAGCCGGACCGCTTCGCCCTGCTCGATATACCCGTAACCGGGACAAGCCCACGTCGGTTTGATCCCGATGGTGACGAGCGCGCCGGTTTCTTCCGCCGCCGTCGCCGCCGCCGTCAAAGTTTTCTGGAATGCCGCGGTGTCATTAATAACGTGGTCCGCCGGCAGAACGATCATCGTCGCGGAATGATCACGGGCCGCGACCCATCCCGCACCGAGCGCGACCGCGGCCGCCGTGTCTCTCTTCGCAGGTTCCGCCACGATGTTTTCCTTCGGCACTTGTGGCAGCAGCTCGCGCACGGCCGCTTCCTGGTCGACGTTCGTCAAAATCAGCAATCGTTCCGGCGCGACCAAACCTTCCAGGCGCGCGACCGCCTGTTCGAGCAACGGCTGTTCCGCGACGAGCCGCAGCAATTGTTTCGGACGCGTGCGCCGGCTCAACGGCCAGAAACGTTCGCCGCTTCCGCCGGCGAGGATGAGCGCATACAGAGGGTTAGGCATGATTCGTTAGGTAAAAAAAGCGGCCGGCGCGTGACGCGCGCAGGCGGCGAGATTTTCCCGTTTCCTTTTCCAAAACGAGACGTATAAGGGTATCCGATGTCTCTTTCGATATCCATTCCAAAAACCGGCGAGCAAGTTCCCCTCGACGGTTTGCTCTCGCTCGCGCGCACCGCGTTCGGCCTGGGAATTGGAATGCTCGTCGCCGATAAAGTGCGCCGGCCGTTTCGCCAGGCGACCGCGATCGCTCTCGTTTCCGTTGGTGCGCTCGCCGCGGTTCCGTTGCTCGTGAAAGTGGCGATGGAACGAATCAATCGTCCGGAATCCGAGCGCGGCAGTCGCAATCGCTTGCGCTCCATCCGGGACGATTCGGGTTATCATTCCGACGACGACGCGGTTTAGGAGCGGGCTCCCGCTTGATTCCATCCGCCGCGCGGCGTAAGCCTTTCGCGCCCATGTCTAGCCGAACACCGATTGCTCCACCGCCGGAAAGTTTGCGGGAACGCTGCGCCGCGATCGCGCGAGAAGAAGGGACGCTCCGCGAAGGCGGCGGCAAACCCGGGCAGGAGCGCCAGCACAAAATGGGGCGATTGCTCGCGCGGGAACGGATCGCCCAGCTCCTCGATAAGGATTCGTCGTTTTTTGAAGTTGGACTTTGGGCTGCTCACAAAATGTACGAGCAGTGGGGAAAAATTCCGGCCGCGGGCTCCATCGCTGGAGTCGGCAACGTCTGCGGCGTTCCCTGCATGATCGTTGCGAACGACGCGACGGTAAAAGCGGGCGCGTTTTTCCCCGCCACCGTCAAGAAATTGATCCGCGCGCAGCGGATCGCGTTCGAATCGGCGCTGCCAATTATTTACCTGGTCGATTCCGCCGGCGTCTTTCTTCCGATGCAGGACGAAATTTTTCCCGACGAAGACGATTTCGGGCGGATCTTTCGGAACAACTCCGTGATCTCTGCAGCGGGTTTGCCGCAGTTCGCGGCCATCATGGGCAATTGCGTCGCCGGCGGCGCGTATCTGCCGGTCCTCTGCGACAAAATTTTGATGACGGAGGGGAGCGGGCTGTATCTGGCTGGGCCGTCGCTGGTGAAAGCCGCGATCGGACAAATTGTCGATCAGGAAGAGCTCGGCGGCGCGAAAATGCACGCGGAGATCAGCGGCACCGTCGATTTTTACGAGAAAGACGACGCGGCGTGTTTAAAGCGATTGCGCTCGCTCATTGGATTGTTGCCGGAAGCCCAGGCGGCGAAGGATGGTTCAAAAGCAGTCGCGCCGGCAAAAAAGCCGCAGGCGGTTTACGACCTGATGAGTCTCGATGGCAACAAGCCCTACGACGCGCGCGATCTTCTTGCGTCCGTCATCGATGCCGATTCGCTCGACGAATACAAAGCGGATTATGGCAAGACGCTCGTGACCGCTTACGCGCGGATCGCGGGGCGGCCGGTCGGAATCGTCGCGAGTCAACGGATGCAAGCGCGAACGAAGAAGGAAGGAATTCAGATGGGCGGGGTGATTTACGCCGACAGCGCCGATAAAGCCGCGCGCTTCATTCTCGATTGCAACCAAACTGGACTGCCGATCATTTTTTTCCAGGACGTGACCGGATTCATGGTCGGCCGGGATGCGGAGCAGAGCGGCATCATCCGGAGTGGCGCGAAACTCGTCAGCGCAGTCAGCAATTCAACGGTGCCGAAAATAACAGTGGTCGTTGGCGGTTCCTTCGGCGCCGGCAATTATGCGCTCTGCGGCAAGGCCTACGATCCGCGTTTCATTCTCGCCTGGCCAAACGCGCGTTATGCCGTGATGGGCGCAGCGCAGGCATCGGACACAATCTTCAGCGTTCTCGCGCGTGCGGCCGAGCGCGGCGACAAAAAAGCTTCACCGGAAGAGCTGGAAAAATTGCGCGCGACCGTGAAAGCGAATTACGAAGAGCAAACCGACATTCGTTATGGCGCCGCGCGTGGCTGGGTCGACGCGATCATCCAACCGCACGAAACTCGCGACGTGCTGTCCCTTCTTCTCCAATACGTTTCTCGTCCGATGCCCCACGCCCGTTTCCACACTGGCGTGATCCAGACGTAATGGCAGGGACAGCGCGCTGCGCTGTCCGCAACGCACGTCAAGGGCGCGATCAACTCTCGACGGATCCCGCGACAGCGGGACGGCGTCCCTACCCAGTGGCGATCTCGCTGCTCAGCTCCAGCAACGGCTGAATGCCGCTGATTGGAAGAGTTACGCCACGCTGTTCTAACGTGCGCAACACTTCTTCTGTCGGGATGTTTCCGACCAAATCATTTTGCGCGAACGGACATCCACCGAGACCGCCGATCGCCGAATCGAAGCGGCGACAACCGGCATCGAACGCCGCTAGAATTTTCGCCGCGGCGTCAGCGCGCGTGCTATGAAGATGCACACCAATTTCCATTTCGCCCAAGACCGTTGTGACTACGCGGGAAACCAAATCCGGTGTCGCCGTTCCCACCGTATCCGCCAACGAGAGTGCGTTGATTCCAACGTCACGGATTTTCCGCGCCGTCTCCACGAGCTTGGTTTCGCTCCAGGAATCGCCGTATGGATTTCCGAACGCCATCGAGATGTAGGCGATCATTTGCAGCCCGGCGCCGTCCGCCAGCGCTTTGATCCGTTTTAGAACCTCGTGGTTTTCCTCGATCGACTGATTCTGATTTCGTCGCAGGAACGTTTCCGAAATGGAACAGGGATAGCCGAGCGTCGTCACCTTTCCCGTAGCGATGGCGCGCTCTGCGCCCTTTTCATTCACGATGATGCCGATGATCTCGACCCCGTCGGTTGCGCCGAGTTGATCGAGCACTGCTTCGCTGTCGGCCATTTGCGGCACGGCTTTCGCCGAAACAAAGCTGACGGCATCGATGTGGCGAAATCCGGCGGCGATCAATTCGCGCAAGTATTCGGCCTTTCGCTCCCTGGGAATCTGGCGCGGCAGACCCTGCCAGGCGTCCCGCGGACATTCGATGAGCTTGACGGATTCCATCGTGACGGATGTTACTGACAGAATAAGGTAACGCATGCCAGTCGTTCTCATCGAAAAACAAACGCCGCAGGTCACTGTCCTCACCCTCAATCGCCCGGAGCGGCGGAATGCACTGACGATTGAATCGATGACCGATCTGGCGGCCGCCGTTGAAAACGCCGACCCCGATCCGGCGCAACGCATCCTCATTCTCCGCGGCGCCGGCAAAGCATTCTGCACTGGCCTCGATTTG
>JBHELY010000001.1:119234-123116 GCA_046262815.1 Chthoniobacterales bacterium
GCGTGAACGCGTCGAGCCGGATGTCCCAGTCGTCCTTGGGCAGCAGCATGATCGACGAAGACTCGTCCGCCCGCTCCTCCTGCCGCAGCGCCACCATGTGGGGCACCGCCAACACCGCGAAGGCCGCGGCGCATTTGTTCCTCGTCCTGGCGGAAACGCGGCTCGTAACCATCGCGACGGTTCACGGCGCCGCCGTTGCCGGCGGCGCGGGAATCATGTCCGCCTGCGATTTCGTCGTCGCCGCCGAGCGAACGAAAATTGGTTACCCGGAAGTACGACGTGGATTGGTCGCAGGGCTGGTCATGACATTTTTGCGGCGACAGCTTCGCGAACGCGATCTGCGCGAAGTGCTGCTCGCCTCCGAGCTCTTCGAAGCCGATCGGGCCCGCGAAATCGGCCTCGTGAATCGCGTCGTCCCCGCGAGCGAGCTGGAGAACGAAGCGCAAAAAATCGTGGCCTCCGTTCTGCAGGGCGCCCCCGGCGCGATCTCAAATTCCAAACGCTTGCTGGAAGAACTCAGGTCCACTTCCGTGAAGCATGATCTCGAGCGCGCCCTTCGCCATCACATGGAAGCGCGCGAATCGCCCGAAGCGAAAGAAGGCGTCGCCGCCTACAACGAAAAGCGGCTGCCGAACTGGGTTGGGGGGACGAGCTCGGTCCCGTCCTCTTGATTATTGCGACGACAAAGTGGCCGTCGCATTAACGAGATACAAGATCAGCGACTCAGCTTCTTGAAACAAAACTCATCTAGTCGGAGTTGGTGAAGAAACGCGGGGGCAGGAAGCCCTTCCCTTTAAGATCTTCGCGCCAGAAATGCTTGTGGCGCGAATCGAAGCGATTCCAATATTGATCGTCAACCGCGCGTCTCCCGAATTCACCACCAGCAGCCGGATTATGGCGGACAAGGGCATATCCGGACAAAACCCAGAGTTCAGAATAGGCGCGGTAATAGAGCCAAATCAGATCGGTGCGACTCAACTCTTGCTCGTGTTCTTGAGCTACATTTCTTGCGAGTCGATGAAGCTCATCGAGTCGATGAACTAATTCAGGATAGACCTTGGCGACGTCGAGTATAGCTGCTTCGACCGTTGAGGCGATCTGCGCGAAAATGCCACGGTCGTGCGCGTGATTCGACAACGAGTTAACATCAGCGACAGCTAGCGAAAGTCCCAGGTCCAAAACAGGTAAAATACGCTGCGTCGCGATTGCTTTGTCGGCGGCTAGGGACCGACGGTCAGCCTTAGCAGCACGCCGATGAGCACGCCATGATACACTAAGGCTGAGGAGTGCAATGAGCGCACCCCCCAAGGAGATCAGGATAGTAACCGACTGAACGTCCATGCGCCAAAAGTCGAACGAGAATAAGATCAGCGACGCCTACTGAGGGCGAGCGTTGATCGGAGGTAGATCGGTTTAGTCATTGGAAATCGGGAGCGAACGACGGGTAGGCGTTCGCTGCATCGCTTGGTTAGGTCTCATTTGGGGAGTTGCAACGTGATATCACCGCTGATATCGAAGACGAGTTCTCCCTTGTCAGTGTGCATCGTAATCAACGGATACGTCGCTGGTGCGCTTCGTGGCACAATATGAAGGCCGACGCCGTACTTCACGCTAAGCGCAAGGTCGGAATCACTGAGGGAGTGTGAAGCATGGAGAAGCTAGGGTCGGCGTTTCGGTGAAAAGACCTACACCTGGTGGAACTGCTACGGGCGAGGAAAACTGGGTAACCTCCGAGTGATGGGACCAAGCGGCCAGGACTCGATGTAGAAGAGCGATCGGTTCTTGAAGACTCGCCGCTTCTGCATCTGTCAGCGGCCGACGTGTCGGCTGCTCCGCATAAGCGACGCTAGCGAGAACGAACACGATCAAATGGACGGCGCGCATAAGACCTAACGAGAATTATACTGCAAAATGTCGTGAAATAAGGCGGCATTTTGCAGCCTATTTCTGGCATTGGCCGGGGAGAGCGCGGTGAAAGACTGCACGCAACGACGTTTATCAGGCCTCCCCCAAAAGGACAAGACCTTGCGAATAACCCGGCGGCGCTTCGAGCGCGCGGACGGCGCGCCGCCGGATCCGATTCGCTCGAGGCTAACAGCGAGTCGTCGCAGATTAGTTGCGCCGGCAAAAGCCGAGGTTTTGGCTGACTTCGCCGAAACTAACCGACTCCCGACTTTCCGGTCAACGGTCGGAACTCTTTATTCTTTTTCGGATGGTGCGACGCCTCTTAAACACTGCCAGAAACGTTTATCGACCCTGAAAAGAACCCGGAGAATGAATGCTTCCTGTTTCGTGGTCCGAGCCGCCCCATAATTGAATGCCAAAAGCGACAAAGATTTCCGCTTTAGGCGAGTCGTCGGTGGCGCCAAAAAGCGGCGACACGCTGAGGTAACTGTTGCGCGTGGGTTTAAAGTTGATGGCCGGTCCAATCAGAAACTCGACTTCAGGATCGCCGCGCGAACCGGCTTCGGTTTTATGTTCGAAGAGCATTTCAACACCGACGTTCAAGACGCGGTCAATCACTGCATAGGTGAATGCCTGACTGAGCGCGATTTCGGTTTCGCGCGCGCCGCCGGTTTCCTTTTCGTAATTTAGGTTCGCGGCCCAGTTCCACCGCTTGGAGAACGTTTCGCCGAGGAGCAGCTTTGCCTCCCAACCGTCTGGCGCGCCATCATTGAAATTCCATTCGGCATAGAGCGTGGGATTGAGCGGTATCTTCTTCCAGTTTGCCAGGGCGTAGCGCAGCTCGACGCTGGAGCCTTTATAAAGGGAACGACCGTCTTCATTGATGTTCCAGTTTTGATAAAGGTCGAGCTGGAACCGGTAGGGCAACCCAATCTCGACCTCCTCGCGGAACGCGTGCTCGACCTGGCCGTTGTCGCCGAATTCCGGCGTCCAGAATTGATTGAACTCGGCGGTCCCCGATGGCCTCACATAGGTGCGGGTGTTAGCGAAGAACCGTTCCGTAGTCCAGATGGGCTGACCATACGGGCCAACCGGCGAATCTTGCTGAAGCCCGCCCTCTGGCTGCGGGGCGGTCACGACGATTCTCTCCGATGAAACAGAAGCCGTCGCCGCCATGGTCAACGAAGTTGCGTCCTGTTCGAGAGCCTGGGTCTCTATGGAGAGGAGTGCGAATAGTGTGAATGCGCAAAATTGTCGGGTCGGTTTCGTCATTGTCCCATCGTAGCGTGGCCGCGCGCGCGTCGCTGCCGTTTGACTGCCAATTTTTAGCGCTGGATTGCGGCCTCCGTTTTACGGGGCGCGACCGGTGCGATTTCAAATTTCAAACGCTGCTGGAAGAACTCTGGTCCACTTCCGTGAAAGAGGTCTGCTGGAGGGACGGGCTCTGTCCCGTCTCATTAAATTCGGACGACCCCGAGGTCTCCCTCCATTTTAAAGAAGCGGCAGCTGCGTCTCGTCCTGTTCGGTGCTGGCTAAACGAACGCCGAGCCCAATCAAACGGACTGATTTTCCCCTACGGCCGAAGGCTTCGTGAAGTAACGAGCGGAATTGTTCGAGCGTCGGCAATAGTCCGGCGCGTTCCACCGTTGTTCGCGTGAAGTCCGCGAATTTCAGCTTCACAAAAATCTTTGTAATCATTCGCGTCGATTCTTTCTGCGCAAGGTCTGCCATCAATTCCTCGAACAACTCGGGCAGCTTTTCTTCGCATTCGGGGAGCGTCTGAAGATCGCTCGGAAAAGTTTCCTCGGTGCTGAGTGATTTGCGTTCGCGATCGGGCTCGACCGGCCGGTCGTCGGTGCCGCGGCAAAGATCGTAAAGCTCGATTCCGAACTTGCCGAAGTGTTCCTGGAGCGCGACGCGCGAGAGCCGTTGCATATCGCCGCAGGTGGCGATCCCGAGTTTGTCGAGCTTTTGCTC
>JBHELY010000002.1:0-105188 GCA_046262815.1 Chthoniobacterales bacterium
GGGTTTAACAGTTGCGACGCGACTCAGCAAGCGAGGCGCTTCTGTAGCCGTCGCCCTGTGGGCGACGTGAGAGCGGTGTGGCATTTGAGGGTCACCCGCGGCGCTTCGCACAGCGAAGCGGCTACAGAAGACTATTCGCGAAAGAGAAACAACGCCGCCGTTCCGAGAACCCCGATCACAATCAGCGCGATATCGTTCGCGACGAAGTACGGATACGCCATCAGCGCCAGCCCGATGAACATCGGTTTCCAGACGTGCATGCGCTTTCCGTAAATGAAGGCGACGAAGCCGATCGAGCCGAAGACCAATCCACCGATAAGATTCGCGCCGCTAAAAACTGGCATGGCGTTTTTCGAGCTACTTCCGCGCCAGCATCATCGCGTTATGAAACTTGAGGATTGACCCTCGTCGCGGGCCGCTGCCACGATTCTTCTCCGGAAACGTCAACCGAAGGAACGAAATGGCTTCGCAACTTTTTAAAACGAAGAGCCCTGAGCTCTTGATGCGGGAATCGGAACACCCCGATCGCGTGATGAAGCGCTCGCTTTCGGCATTCGCGCTGACCTGCCTGGGTGTCGGCGCAATTATCGGCTCGGGAATTTTCGTGCTCACGGGGACGGCGGCGGCCGGCCAGGTCTTTTCCTCGAGTTTGGAGACGCCCGTTTCGAATTTTATTATGGCGTGGTGGAATCACGCCGACGTGGTCCTTGGCCGATCCGGTGCCGGTCCGGCGATCGCGATTTCATTTATGGTCGCGGGATTGGCCTGCGCCTTTGCGGCGCTTTGTTATGCCGAGCTCGCCTCGATGATTCCGGTTTCCGGTTCGGCTTACACTTATTCGTATGCCACGCTCGGTGAGTTCATCGCCTGGATTATCGGATGGGATTTGATTTTGGAATATGCGGTGGGGAATATGTCGGTCGCGGCGAGTTGGTCAGGATACTTCGTACAGCTTCTCGGGAATTTGCCCTTCGGCCTTAGTGTTAAGTTTCCCCTTTGGGCGGTGACCGACCACAAGACCGCCTTGGCCACGATCGCCACAGGCGGGGATGCTCTTCAGAATTATTCCTCGACGAGTTTGCCGATCATTTTCGGGCATTCCGTCGCGCTCAATCTACCAGCCTTTTTGATCGTCGCGGCAGTGACGATCCTGTTGATTCGCGGAATACGGGAGAGCGCCGGCACGAACACAACCATTGTCATCGTCAAGGTAGCCGTCGTCGTCTTCGTGATTGCCTTCGGCGCATTTCTGGTCGACCCCACGAATTGGCATCCGTACATGCCCACCGGTTTTGTCGGCGTGATGAGCGGGGCTGCCATCGTCTTTTTTGCCTTCATCGGCTTCGATGCTGTCTCGACATGCGCCGAAGAAACTCGCAATCCGAAACGCGACATCCCGATTGGGATCATTGCCAGTCTTGTGATTTGCACCTTGCTTTACGTGCTCATGTCGTCGGTCCTCACCGGGATGAAAAAATATACGATCTATCTTGGCGATCCCGCGGCGGTGGCGACGGCGTTCACCGGTCGGCCTTGGGCGCAGGCGCTTGTAAGTGCGGGCGCTCTCGCGGGGATGACCTCTGTGCTTTTGGTTTTCCAACTTGGGCAACCGCGCATTTTCATGGCCATGGCCCGCGATGGATTGCTGCCCCCGTATTTTGCGCGCATCCACCCTCGCTTCCGCACGCCTCATGTCACGACCATCTGGACGGGTATTGCCGTCGGCGGCGTGGCAATGATTACCGATATTGGATCGCTAGCCGACCTGACGAACATCGGGACGTTGTTCGCTTTCATTCTGGTGTGCATCGGCGTGGTGATTCTCCGTCGGACGGCACCAGAACGTCCACGGCCATTTCGCGTTCCAATGGTTCCATGGTTCCCAATTCTTGGCGTTTTACTCTGCTTCGCCTTGATGCTTAGCCTGCCAGTGATGACGTGGATGCGGTTCATCGGATGGCTGCTGATCGGTTTTCTCATTTATTTTCTCTATAGCGTTCGCCACAGCCGTTTGCGCCACGGTGTGGATGAAGGTCCGACGGAGGAGATTGTTCCGCCGGTCGTGAAGCCGTAGGAAAGCTCCAAATTCCAAGCTCCAAGCACCAGAGAAGCTCCAAACAATAAAGCTCCAAGCGGAGCGTGACTGCGACTTGATGTTTGGAGCTTGGTGTTTCTCTGGAGCTTGGAGCTTGGAATTTGGAGCTTCGAGCGTCAAACTCGTAGCAAATCATCCAAATCCAGCGGGACGGTGAACATGGCCTGTTCGCCGTTTGGGCCGCGCGGCCACGATTCTTTGGGCCGGTCCCAGTACAGCTCGACGCCGTTCTCATCCGGATCGCGCAGGTAAAGCGCTTCGCTCACTCCATGATCGCTCGCGCCGTCGAGCGGAATGTTCGCCGCGGTCAACCGGCGCAAAGCATCGGCGAGCGCGGCGCGTGTTGGATAGAGAATCGCGAGGTGATAGAGCCCGGTGCAATTCGGCGGCGGCGGCGAACCGGCCTCGCTTTCCCAGGTGTTGAGCCCGATGTGATGATGATAACCGCCGGCCGAAATGAACGCGGCCTCCGACCCGTAGCGCTGCCTCAATTCGAAACCGAGGACGCCGCAGTAGAATTTCAACGCGCGTTCGATGTCAGCGACCTTGAGATGGACATGGCCGATGCGCGTGCCGGGATCAATTGGCGTTGTCATTTTTTTGTGGCCGCGTTTTCTGTAGCCGCTTCGCTGTGCGAAGCGTGATGGAGACGCTGTTGCGAAACGACGCGATGCGTCGCCCACAGGGCGACGGCTACAGAAGACGCCCTCACTCGTCGTGACTCTTGTCGTAGAACAAAATGTTGATCAGCAGAAAGACGCCCGCGCCGGCCGCGGCGAGGAAAAGGAGGATCGCCAGCCCGGGATAACCCCAGATCCGGAACGACGTCTCGACCCGCATCAGCATCGCGGCGCCGACAATCAGCGCGGCGATGATCAACCCGACCGTGATCCGGTTCGCTACTTTTTGGAAACCGATCACGAGAGTTTTTTCATCGATCGCGTCCACGGAGATTTTCATTTCGTTGTTCGCGATCGCGTCGATGATTTTGTTGAGCCGCGCGGGCAAACGCTGGAGGAGATCCTTCAGTTCCAGGACGCCGCTGAACAGATTCCCCGGCGACAAACTCTTCATCAACCGCTGTTGCATGATCTGGGCGGCGTTGCGGCGGATCGAAGCATTCGGATCGAACGTTGGTTCGATCGTGCGGCCGACCTGATCCAGGTTCAGCAGCGTTTTGCCGAGCATCGTCAATTCCGGCGGAACGCGGATCCCGCTTTCGCCTGAAGCCTGGGTCACTTCCAACACAAGCCGGCCGACCTGCATTTGCTCCACAGTCGCACCCTGCTGTCGGCTGACGATTTCAGAAATCCGATGCTTGAACTCCTTCTCCGCGAAATCTTCTTTCCGCTCTCCGATTTTAATCGCGATGTCGGCCGCGTCGTCGCCGCGTCCTTCAGAAATGGCAAGGAGAAGCTGGAGGAGTTGCTCCTGCAAACCCGGCATGATGCGACCGACCATGCCGAGATCGATCAACGCGATCCGGTAATCGTCCGTGATGAACACGTTGCCGGGATGCGGGTCCGCGTGGAAAAAACCGTCGACCAGGATTTGTTGGAGATAAGCGCGGAAAAGTTCTTCGGCGAGCGCGCCGCCATCAAATTCCATTCGGGCGAGTGGACTGAGGTCGGTGATTTTTTTGCCGTGCACGTACTGCATCGTCAGGACGCGCGAACTGCTGTAATCGGCAATCGGTTCCGGCACGATGATGCGCGGGAAATCCTTCAGGTTTTCGCCGATGGTGGTGAGGTTGTTCGCTTCCTGGCGGTAATCCAGCTCGCGGACGAGACTCTTCCTGAACTCGTCGAGCATCTGGCAAAATTCATAGCGTTTGCCGGCGGCGGTGTGGTTATCGAGGAACTCCGCGATCTCATCGAGCGCGTCGAGATCCTCAAACATCGCGTCGCGGATCCCGGGCCGCTGCACCTTCACCGCGACCTGCCGGCCGTCGCGCAGCCGGGCGCGATGGACCTGGCCTAACGAGGCGGCTGCCATCGGGGTGACGTCGAAATCGGAAAACGCTTTCGACATTCGGACGCCGAGTTCGGAACAGACGATTTTCTCTACTTCGTCGAACGGGAACGGCTCGACCTTGTCCTGCAATCGCGCGAGCGCCTCCAGGTACGCCTGCGGCATCAGCTCGACCCGGGTCGAAAGTAACTGGCCGAGCTTCACAAACGTCGGGCCGAGTTTCTCCAGGTCGTCCGCCAACTCGTCGGCTTTGGCTGCTTCCTTGGGACTGACACGCTGTTCCGCCGCGAGAGTTCCCTCGAGACCGCTTTCCTTCACAAGGTCGGAGCGGCCGTACTTAATGAAGAGCCACGCGATCTGGCGGTAACGGTTTAGATGCTGCGGTTTTAGAGAGATCGCCATTGCAATTCTAAAACGGTTTTCGAGCGCAGAACGGCCTTGGTAGGGACGCCGCGCTGCGGCGTCCGCTTCCCCAAACTTGTTTTCGCCTGCGGACGGCGCAGCGCGCCGTCCCTACCCTCACGCAGCTTTTTGGTAGCTGGCTTTGTCGTCCACCTCGAGCCAATCGAAGAGCGTCGTCTTCGCCGGATCGAGATTGTAAGCTTTCACCTGTTCAACGAACCAATCGCGTTTCTCCGGATCGTTGTAGGGATTCGTCGCTTCCGCTTCGTCGCTCCACGCTTTGATTTCTTCCGGCGTTTTCTTTTCGCCGTGGCTGTCGAGCCAGCGCGCCATGTCTTCCGTGCTCGCGCCTTTCTCGACTTCAGCCTTGAAGTCGTCGCCCTTCACGCCCTTAAACCCGAAAAGCATGTTATCGAGCGGACAATCGAAATGATATTCGCCGATGTTCCCGCCCAGGAATGCGCGGCATTTATCATAAGTGCGCGCCAGAATTGCGTAACCGCCCACGCGCATCCGCGGACTGCGCGGCGCTTCCTTCGTCAGATCTTTTCCCTGCACTTTATTGCTCATGAGGGAACCTAAGGCAGCCTCCTCTTGCCGCAAACTTTTCGCGGAAAAAATACCCGCGCGCTTTCGCGGCCGCGTGCGTATTGACGGTACCATGAGTCAACAAAAAGAGATCATTTCCACCATTAACGGCCTGATTGAAACGCTCAAAGACGGCCAGCAGGGATTTCGCGAGGCGTCGGAAGCGGTGAAGGACACGCAGCTCAAGTCCCTCTTCAACGAATATTCACTCCAGCGGGCGGAATTCGCCGGCGAACTTCAGAACCAGGCAATCAATCTGGGCGAACACGATCCGGAAGACAGCAGCAGCACGGCCGGGGCGATGCATCGCGCCTGGATCAATTTGAAATCGGCGATTACGAGCCAGGATGATCACGCGATCCTGGCCGAGTGCGAACGCGGCGAAGATTCCGCCGTCGCGGAATACAAAAAGGCGATGGAGGAACGAGAGCTCTCCGCCCCAATTCGGGAAACGATTTCGCGGCAGTACGCCGACGTGAAAAGTGCGCACGATCGGATCAAGGCCCTGCGCGACGCGGCGAAGAATAACTAGCCGGGCTGTGGCGGCGGCGGGCAGTCGCCGCCAATCCGTGACGCCGTGACTGAGCGCCGCGGCTACAGCAGTGCTACGTTCGCGCGATGGTTCTATTCCGTTGCGCGATCGTGGCTGCGTTGGTTGCGTCTTCTGTTCGTGGCGGACAACTCATTGCGCCGCCGCTCGAGGGCAAACTCTATCAAGGTCTTTACTTTGATGATCCGTCGACGGGACGCGATCCTACCGAACGCGACGTTACCGCTGCGGACGTCCTGCGCTTCGACCAAACACTAGACACCAAAACGGCGTGGGTTTTCTTTTCGAACAACTGGTTCGAATCGAGAAAGTTTCCGCGCGACACCTGCGACTGGATTCGAGGGCTCGGCAAAGTTCCGTACATCCGCCTGATGCTTCGCTCTGATGCCGAGCAGAACCGTGCGGAGAAAACCTTCACGCTCGCAAATATTATCGGCGGCAAGTTTGACGACGACCTCAGGACCTGGGCGCGCGACGCCAAAGAGTTCGGCTCTCCGCTCCTGGCGGAATGGGGGACCGAGCCGAACGGCAAATGGTTTTCCTGGAACGGAAGGTGGAACGGCGGAGCAAAGGAAGGGCCTGCGCGCTACGTCGCTGCGTATCGTCACATCGTCGAGCTGACGCGCGCTGAGGGCGCCGATAATTTGCAATGGGTCTGGCACGTGAACTGGCTCGATCAACCGGAAGCGAAATGGAACCGGTTCGAGAATTATTATCCGGGCGATTCTTACTGCGATTGGGTCGCGCTGAGCGCCTACGGTCCGCTCACGCCGCGCGACGTGGACGGCACGGAAAGCTTCCGATTCAAGATGGCGAGCGCGTATCCGCGCTTAACGAAGATCGCCCCCGGCAAACCGATAGTGATCGCCGAGTTCGGCTGTGCGCTTCATCACCGGAAAGTGGACGCGAGCGAATGGGCGAGCAACGCGCTCGAAGATCTGTTCTCCGGACGGTGGCCGGCGGTCATCGGCTTTTGCTGGTGGAACGAATCGTGGGAGAACGACGACGTGCGAAAGCACAATACCGACATGAATATTTTGCATGACTCGAGGCTGACGAACACATTTCGAGACGAGCTCGCGAAGCGCGCAAACAAACTTCAAACAACGGCGATCACCGCTCCACCATTGCGCTAAGCGAGCGGCGTTCGCATATTCCGCCATGGTCAACGTTTCCATTACCTACAACGGCGATCTTCACTGCGACGCAACCCACGGCCCTTCTGGTTCAACAATCGCGACCGACGCGCCAACGGACAACAAAGGGAAAGGCGAATCGTTTTCGCCGACCGATCTCGTCGCAACGGCGCTCGGCACTTGCATGAGCACGATCCTGGCGATGGCCGCGCAGGAGCACGGCCTCGATGTGAAAGGTATGACCGTGAAGGTGAGCAAGGAAATGTCGAAGGACGCGCCGCGGCGGATCGTCGGGTTGCCGTCAGAAGTTCACATTCCGCTGCCCGCAAGCACGCCACAGCGCGCGCTTCTAGAAAACGCCGCGCTGAATTGTCCCGTGCACAAGAGTCTTCCGCCCGCGATCGAGCGCCCGACGAAATTTTTCTGGGAAGGGTAGGAAAGAAAAATGACGAATGACGAATGAAGCCCGAAGCACTTCCTCACGCATTGGTCATTAGATCATTCCTTCGTCATTCGTCATTCGGCAATTCGTCATTTTATTCCCCCAACACCCACGCGAAGATCAAGGGCGCGCAGATCGTGGCGTCGCTTTCGACCACGAACTTCGGAGTTGAAGCCGCCAACTTGCCCCAGGTGATCTTCTCGTTCGGCACGGCGCCGGAGTAGCTGCCATAGCTTGTCGTCGAGTCGCTGATCTGGCAGAAATAACCCCACAACGGCACCCCGGTGCGCTCGAGGTCCTGGTGCAGCATCGGGACGACGCAAATCGGGAAATCGCCGGCGATGCCACCGCCGATCTGGAAAAATCCGATTGAGCCCTCGCGGTTGCGCAGCGCCTTTGCGTTCTTCGTGTAGTACTCCGCCAGCCAGGTCATGTATTCGATGCCGTTGCGTACGGTGTGCACTTTCCTGACGTCACCGCGCATTACCGCCGCGGCAAACATGTTCCCGAGCGTCGCATCCTCCCAGCCCGGCACGACGATCGGCAGATTCTTTTCGCAGGCAGCCAGCATCCAGGAATTTTTCGGGTCGATCTGAAAGCTCTTCTTCAGTTTCCCGCCGCGAAGAATCTTATACATGAACTCGTGGGGGAAATAACGTTCTCCGGCGCGATCGGCGGCCATCCACTCTTCGAGAACGGCCTTCTCGATCCGCCGCATCGCTTCCATCTCCGGGATGCACGTGTCGGTCACCCGATTCATATGCCGGGAAAGCAGTTGCTGCTCGTCGCCCGGCGTGAGTTGCCGGTAGTGCGGCACCCGCTCGTAGTGGTCATGCGCGACCAGGTTGAAAATATCCTCCTCGAGGTTCGCACCGGTGCAGACGATCAGATGCACCTTGTCGCGGCGGATCATCTCGGCCAGCGAAATGCCGAGCTCGGCGGTCGACATCGCGCCCGCGATCGTCATCAGCATTTTGCCGCCACCAGCGAGGTGCGCCTCGTACCCTTTCGCCGCGTCGAGCAGCGCGGCCGCGTTGAAGTGACGATAATTCTTCGCGATGAACTTCGAGATCGGACCTTTTTTTGCCGCGAGCGCGGCGTTGCTCTCTTCCGGACTGTTTGACCGCCGTTTGGCTTTCATCAGGCCGGATACAACCATTTCATGTAATCGGCCACACCCTCTTCGAATGAAAACTGCGGCTCGTAGCCCAGCGCTTTGCGCGCGTTGGTCAGGTCGGCTTGCGTGAAGTTTTGATAATGCGTGTGGGGGTTCTCGATGTACTCCGGCTCGAAGGTGGTGCCTAACGAGCGGTTGAGGATCTGGACGAGGTCGTTAAAGGAGCGCGCCGTGCCGGACCCGAGATTGTAGATGCCGCTCTGCTTTGCTTCCGCCGCGCGCAGACATCCCTCCACGATGTCTTTCACGTAAACGAAATCGCGTTGTTGCTCGCCGAACTTGAAAATGCGCGGCCGTTGTCCGGCTGTCATTTGCTGCGCGAGGTTGTAGACCATGCTCGCCGGCATTCCTTTGTGCGCCTCGCGCGGACCGTAGACGTTGAAGAAGCGCAGGCCGACGATGATCCAATCGTCGTGCTCGGCGGCAGCGCGACGCGCGATGTTGTCCATGATGACTTTCGAAAATGCGTAAATGTTTGCCGGCGCCACGCCGCTCGTTTCGCTGCTCGCACCTTTCACTGCCCCATAGGTCGATGCGGACGAAGCATAGACGACGCGTGACTTGTTAGGCCGGGCGAAGTTCAGCAAGCGGCGGAAGCTTTCCACGTTGTGGTGCGTCTGCCGGAATTGGTTGTGGTCTGTCGTGTCGGTGATCGACGCGATATGGAAGATCACGTCGAAAGTCTCGTCGCCGAATTGTTCGTGCCAATCGAGCGTTGCGAGATTCTGCGCGACGAAATCGCCCTTGTAGCCGGCGAGATTGTTGAAATCGCCCGAACGAAAATCGTCGATCACGGTGAGGCGCGCGTCCGGCATTCGTTCCTGGAGGGTGAGCACGAGGTTGGAGCCGATGAAACCGGCGCCACCCGTAACGAGAATGGATTTGGCGGAAGAGGACATGATAAGAACGGCGCGATGCGGCGCGCCCCGAGATAAATAAATCTTGAGCGGCCAAGCGCAAGCCGCTACTTCTGGCGGCAGTTCTTTGTCAGTTGCGGTCGTGGAGCGGCGTGAGGAATCCCGTGAGATTCGGGAGCAGTTGCGCTGCTGTGACTGGATACAATTTCCCAGGGCCAATCGTCCCGCGCGTGCGGGACGGTGAAGGCGGGAAAGAGGTCGGGGCCAGTTGAGAGTTTCGAGTTGAGAGTTGAGAGAAGCAGAACGGCTTTTCCGCGGCTCTCAACTCTCAACCAAGAACTCTCAACTTCTCCAGGAAGCCAGGAGCCAGAATATTTGCCCGTCTCCACCTCATTCGAGCCAATCCTGTAGCGGCGGTCTATGGCCGCCGGCATTCTGCGGGACGACGGCTCGAAAAAACTTCTTCGCGAAAAGGAAGAATGAGAGCTGTGGATGCGAATTCCCGCAATGCGGGAGCAAGTCCGCCTCTCGAGAAAGTTGGAGGTAACTTGTATGCGGAAACGTTCATGGCTTCTGGCAGCGGCTTTTCTTTCAGCCGTGCCTTTCATCAGTCGCGCCCAGGACGCGACTTCATCGGCGCTTCGAAATTCCGAAGCGGAATCGGAAGGGATCGTCGTCAGCGCGACGCGAATCGAAACGCCGGAGGAAGATTCGCCGGCGACAGTCGACGTCGTTCGCTCGGATGATTTCGAAATCAAGCAGACTCATCGCGTCGCGGATGCACTTCGCGAGGTGCCTGGCATCTCGGTGGTTCAATCCGGTCCACCGGGTTCGTTGACTTCCGTTTTCACGCGGGGTTTGCGGAGCGAGCACACGCAGGTGTTGCTCGACGGCATTCCGGTGAATCAAGGATTGCAGGGCGCTTTCAACTTCGCCGATTTCACGACGGAAAACATCGATCGGATCGAGATCGTGCGCGGGCCGCAAAGCACGCTCTACGGTCCGCGCGCGTTGGCCGGCGTAATCCAGCTTTTTACCAAGCGCGGCAACGGCGATCCGAGCGGCGAATTCAGCCTCGAAGGAGGATCGAACACGACGATTCGGGGAACGCTGACCAGTTCCGGTTCGGCGAACCAATTCGATTACTCGGTCGGCTTGAGCGGCCTAACGACGGACAACGAACGGCCAAACAACCAGTACCGTCTCTGGAGCGGAGTCACGAACCTCGGCTGGTCGCCTAACGAGCAGTTGCGGTTGAGCGCGCTCGTCACGTATTCGCTGGCCGACCTTGGATTGCCGAACACGATCTTCGATCCACGGCCGCGCGATAATTTTCTGACCGAGCGCTGGCTCGTCGCGCCGCATTTGGAATTCAGACCCGTCGAATGGTGGACGCACCGCCTGATTTTCAGCTACGACGAAGAACGGCAGGTGAACGATCCGAACGATGACGGTTTCGTCGGGCCGACCCGCGCGTTGTTCACGCGCACGACGGTCGATTATCAGAACGATCTAAAACCGGCGTCCTGGCTCACGCTGACCTCAGGATTCTTTTACAGCCATGTCGACGCCGGACAGGAACGGCCATTCGTTTCGCAGGCGTTCGGCCCGCAGCCAACCTTCATCAGCGACGAAACCGAGGAGACTTCGGTGTTTCTCCAGGCCAGCGTGACGCCGTTCAAGGACCTGAATCTCGTCGCGGGCGGTCGCTACGATCATTTCAATCAGTTCGGCGACGTGTGGACGTATCGGTTCGCCGGCAGTTATCTGGTCGCGAAAACCGATACGCACTTCCACGCCAGCGTTGCGACCGGGTTCAGCCCGCCGAGCGCACAGGACAAAATTTTCGGGATGAACTTCGCGCTCGAGCCGGAGAAAAACCTCGGTTGGGACGCCGGCATCGAACAGCGGTTCTGCGAAGGCCGCGTCATGTTTGGCCTGACCTATTTTCACAACGACCTGTCGAACGTGATTGGCTTTAACGGGCTCTTCCAAACCTTGAATCTCGGAGCGGCGGAAACGCAGGGGGTCGAATTCGAGATTCGCGCGACGCCGATCAAAGCCCTGACGTTGCTGGCGACCTACACGTATCTCGATGCGGACAACACGTCGTCGGAGGACATCACGCAGCTACCGGGCGCACGGCTGCCGCGGCGGCCGCGGAACGAAGCTTACATTTCCGCATCGTATTTGTGGGCGAAGAAATTACGGACAACGATCGAGGCCAAGTTCGTGAACGCCCGCGAAGAGCTGAACTTCGGGGGACCGAATTTCGATATCGAGGACTACGCGTTCGTGAACATCGCGGCCGAATACGAAATCAATTCGCGTTTCTCCGTTTATGCGCGCATCAACAACCTGACGGACGAGCAATATTCCGAGGTCTTTGGTTTTCCGGCGTTGGGGCGAACGGCGTTCGCGGGATTCAAGATGCGGTTCTGAACGAATGCTTCTGTAGCCGCTTCGCTGTGCGAAGCGCCGATGTGCAAGTTAACATGCGTTGCGTCGCCCACAGGGCGACGGCTACAGTAAGCGGAGATGAATCCGCTGCTTTATGCGCTGATCGGGCTGCTTGCCGGGGCGGGTGTTGCGACAATCGTTTTTGCGATCACGCGGCGGAAGGGCGACGACGATTCTGAATTGGTGAAGCGCTTCGAACTTCTCGAGCGCGCCCAGGAACGCGGCGAGCGATTGATTCGCGAGGAAATGGCGCGGAGCCGGGAAGAAAATGCGAACCAGGCGAAGACGCAGCGCGGAGAATTGACGGCTTCGCTCGAGAGTGTGCGCGGCATCGTCGATTTGCGGCTGAAGCAATTGCAGGAGGACAACACGGGGCAGCTCGAAAAAATGCGCGCGACTGTGGACGAAAAGTTGCAGGGAACGCTGGAGAAGCGGCTCGGCGAATCGTTCAAGCTGGTGAGCGATCGGCTGGAGCAAGTGCATCAGGGTCTGGGCGCAATGCGGCAGTTGGCGAGCGACGTCGGCGGATTGCAGAAGGTGCTGGCGAATGTCAAAACCCGCGGCGGTTGGGGTGAAGTTCAGCTTGGAAATCTGCTCGAGCAATTGCTGACGACAGATCAATTCCAAAAAAATGTTCAAACGCGAAACGATTCCGCGGAGCGCGTCGATTTCGCGATCAAACTGCCGGGCGACGAAAACGGCGCGCCGGTCTGGCTGCCGATCGACGCGAAATTTCCGACGGAAGATTACCAGCGCTTGCTCGCGGCGCAGGACCGCGGCGATGCGGATTTGATTGAAGGCGCGATGCGCGGGCTGGAAACGCAGTTGAAGAAAAGCGCGAAAGACATTTGCGCGAAATACATCAACCCGCCGCGCACGACCGATTTCGCCCTGATGTTTTTGCCGACGGAAGGACTTTACGCGGAAGCGATCCGGCGCGTCGGATTGGTGGATCAGGTGCAGCGCGAGTGCCGCGTTATTTTCGCGGGGCCGACAACTTTAGCAGCGTTGCTCAACAGTTTGCAGATGGGATTCCGCACGCTCGCGATCCAGAAAAGCTCGAGTGAGGTTTGGAGCCTGCTTGCCGGCGTAAAGAATGAGTTCGGAAAATTTGGAGCGCTGCTGGATGGCGTGAAGAAGAAACTCGATCAGGCTTCGTCGCAGATTGATGACGTCGCTCGGAAATCGAGAACGATCGAGAAGCGCCTTAATCGGGTCGAGGAATTGCCGTCCAACCCGCAACCCTTGTTGCGTGAATTACTGCCGCCGGTGGAGGAGGACGACGACGATCTTCTGTAGCCGCTTCGCTATGCGAAGCGCTGGAGGGCGCTTAATCACGCAACATCGTTCTCACGTCGCCCGCAGGGCGACGGCTACGGAGAAGCGGCGTCATAGAACTTCGTCCCAGTTCGCCTTGTCCTTGAGCATTACTTCGCGGAGCAGGCGAATCGGGAGCATGCCGTGGTTCAGAAGCTCGTCGTGGAACTTCTTGAGCGAAAATTTGTCGCCTTCCTGCGCTTGATAATCGGCCCGCAATTTCAGGATCTCGAGTTTGCCTAACGAATAGTTGCCGTAACCGAGGTCGAACGTCCCGCGCATCGCCTCGGCCCGCGCCGGTTTTTCTTCCATGAAGCAGTTCTCCTGGAAAAATTTCGTCGCCTCTTCGACCGACATTCCCTGGGTATGCATTCTGATTGAAACGCAGAGCCGGCAGAGCCGCAGCATCGCGGCCTGGGCCTGGACCATCCGGTACTTCGCCGCCCGCTGGATTTCGTCCTCGGATGGTTTCGCATTCGGCGCGGCGCCGCCGAACCCCTCGTCAATCATCATCTGTTCGCAGTAATGCGCCCAGCCCTCGACGAATGAAGTGGCGCTGAAAACTTTCTCGGTCTTCGTCGCCTTCGACGCGTTCAAGTGAAGGAACTGGACGTAGTGGCCGGGATAAACTTCGTGGATCGAGACGAGGTCACTCAGGAAATAGTTGAACGCGGTGAGCCATTGCTCCTTCTGCAACTCCGTCCAGTCGTTCTCCGGCGGCGTCACGTAGAAGTAGGATTCGTTGGCGCGTTTCTCGAACGGGCCGGGCGTATCCATCGAAGCGAAACTGGTCGCGCGCCGGTCCTGCGGCGTCTCTTTGACCTGCGTCTTCGCGTCGCCGGGAATCGTCACGAGCTTGCGATCGACTACGAATTTCTTGATTCCGTCCAGCCGCTTCGTGATTTCTGGAATCAAGTTCGCCGCCGTCGGGTGATCGCTCTGGATTTGTTTGAAAACCACGTCCGGGGGGCGGGTCTCGTCGATCTTCTTCGCGGCTTCGGCGAAAACGTCCTGCTCCTTTTTCAACTCCGCCAAACCAAGCTCGAGTAACTTCGCCGGAGAAATGTTGACGAATTCCGTCTCGGCCAGGAAGCGCTGATATTTTTCCTCGCCGACGGCGAAATCCGGCGTCGCCTTCGGCAATTTCTCTTTCTCGAGCCAGGCCGCGTATTCGGTGAGCGCACTCGCGGCGCGCCGGTTCGATTGCAGAAAAGTATTCCGCAACGTTTCGTCTTTCAGATCGGTCAATCCTTCGATCAGATCTTTTTTCAGGAACTCAGAGGCGCCGCGCGCGGTTTGGATAGCCAGCTCGACGTACGGTTTCGGCAAGGGATCGGCGAGGTTCGTTTTCGCCGCGATCATGATATTGGGCGCCTGGTTCTCGACGACGATGATGCTCCGGACGCGATCTTCGATCGGCGCGTATTTGCGTTTTGCGTAAACGCCCACGTCGATGGCGCGCGCGTAGGTCAACGGGTTGTGCTCGTAGATGCCGAGGTCGCCGATAAAAAAGAGCTCGCGTTTCGTGGAGGCCTGGAGCAGGCGAAGATCGATCGCGGCGCGCGGTCCCAGCTTGGTGAGATCGAATTTTGCAAGGCGATCATCGAACCGGCGCAGGCGGGCCAGCTCGGCGTCGATGGCGAGGCGGGTGTCTTCGTTGATCCGGCCGTCGTATTCGTGAAAGCCGAGAGCGGTCGCTTGGAGCGGGCGCGCGGCGAGATAGCCGCGGATGTATTCGTCCGCGACGACGTCGAGTTCGGCGTCAGGTTTCAACGGCGGCGGGCTTTTCTTTGGCGAAGATTTTGGGGATGGAGAGGGAGAAGAAGCGGGGGAAGCAGCGGGCGATTCCGATGGGGTGGGTTTCGGCTTGCGCGACTTCGACGGTTTTTCCGAAGGCGAAGGCGACGGCGACGCGTTCTGGAGCGGCTTCACCGGACCAGTGGGCTTGAGCGGCGGTCCGGGTTTCGGCGTCGGGGTGGGTGACGGCGATGGCGATGGTGCAGCCACGGCGGCCACGGCGCTGCCCAGGCAAAGCAGCAGCGCGAAGATGAATGGACGTGATCTCATGAATGAGGTGGATCGGCCGCTCCGCGGGCGATGCCAGAAACTGGCGCGCCCACCTTAGACGACGCTTTGCGCGTTGCCAAAAATTTCCGCATGAGCGATGATCGGTTTCACTTCAAAATGGGATTCTTCCTATGAAACGTCGCCTTTTGTTCAGCACCTTCGCGTGCCTGATCCTTTTCAACGTCCTGCTGGGCGTCCGCTTTTATACCGCTCACGCCGCGGGCACCGACGAGGACAGCGGTTACTCGCAGATCGCGGTGTTCGCCAAAGCCGTCCAGCTGCTGCGCCAGGATTACGTGGATGGCAGCAAGACGAGTTACCACGATCTGATTTACGCGGCGATGAAGGGAATGCTCGCGTCGCTCGATCCGCACAGCCAGTTCATGGATCCGAACGACTTCAAGGAAATGCAGGACGACACCCGAAGCCGGTTCAATGGCCTCGGCATCGAGGTCGCGGTGAAAGGGGGATTGCTCACCGTGATCACGCCGATGGAAGACACGCCGGCGGCCAAGGCCGGCATTCTTTCCGGCGACCAGATTCTGCGGATCAACGGCAACTCGACGGAGAAGATGGACCTGCAGGACGCGGTCCAGTTTTTGCGTGGCACCTCCGGGCAAAAAGTAACGCTGACGATTCTCCGGCCGTCGACGAAGGAGATAAAAGATTTCACGCTCGAGCGGACGGAGATCAAAGTGCAAAGCGTCAAGGGCGGGAAATTGCTCGACCCGGACTTGGGCGGGAACTTCAAGATCGGCTACGTCCGCATCATTCAATTCAACGAACCGACCGCGGAGGAGCTGGCGAAAGCGCTGGACGAATTGCAGAAGCAGGGGATGCAGGCGCTCGTGCTCGACCTGCGAAATAATCCGGGCGGATTGCTGAACGTAGCGGTCGATGTTTGCGCGCAGTTTCTACCGCCGGGAACAAAAGTCGTGTCGACGCAGGGACGCGTCACGTCGCAACAGCATGATTATTCGACGCCGACGACGATCAAGGAGCGGCCGCATTTTCCGCTCGCGGTGTTGGTGAATGAAGGAAGCGCGAGCGGCTCCGAGATCGTGGCCGGAGCGATGAAGGATTTGAAGCGCGCCGTCCTCGTGGGCGAGACGACCTTCGGGAAGGGCTCGGTGCAAAATGTCGTGCAATTGCCGGATGGCTCGGCGCTCCGCTTCACGACGGCGAAATATTATACGCCGAGCAAGCAGGTCATTCACGGGGCCGGGGTCACCCCGAACATTCGGGTGCCGATGACCGCGGAGCAGGAGCGGTCGCTCTTTACTTCGCGGAATGACAACCTGAAGCCGGACGAAGAAAAAAATCTGATCAAGACGAAGGATCCGCAGTTGGTGCGTGCAATCGACGCGCTCAAAGGCGTGATGATTTATGCCAAGGAGACTTCGCCGAAACTCGAGCCGGCGAAGAAGTAAGCGCCAACGATTTGGCAGGCGGTGCGCCTGCCCTACAATTGCGCGGTGACTATTCTCGCTATCGAAACGTCCTGCGACGAGACGGCCGTCGCCATTTTGCGCGACACCCAGTTGCTCGCGAGCGAAGTCGCGTCGCAAACCCAACACGACGCCTACGGCGGCGTGGTGCCGGAAGTCGCGTCGCGAAGTCATCTGGTCCACGCGCCGCGTCTGCTCGAACACGCGCTCGGAACTGCTGGAGTCGCGCTGGATGAGATCGATGCCTTCGCCGCAACGTCCGGGCCGGGCCTGGCGAGTTCGCTGATGATCGGAGCGTCGATCGCGAAAGGTCTCGCTCTCGGCGCGAACAAACCTTATCTCGCCGTGAATCATCTCGAAGGTCATTTGCTGTCGCCGTTTTTCGGGAGCGATGAGATCGAGCGGAATATTTCTCTCATCGTCAGCGGCGGCCACACGTTGCTCGTGGAGGTGCGCGGTGTGAACGGCTACTGCGTGCTCGGGCGGACGGTGGACGACGCGGCCGGCGAAGCCTTCGATAAAGTGGCGAAGCTGCTCGGCCTCGGTTATCCGGGCGGATCGGAAATCGAAAGTCGCGCTGTCGATGGAAACGCAGCGCGCTTCGATTTCCCGCGAAGCATGCTCGATTCCGGCGATCACAATTTTAGTTTCAGCGGATTGAAAACGGCGGTGCGCTATCGATTCGCGGAATTCAAAACGGAAGAACGAACGCCGCAGCTCATCAACGATATGTGCGCGTCGTTTCAATGCGCGGTCATCGAGGTGCTGGCGACGAAGTCGGTGCGGGCTGCGAAAGAATGTGGCGCGGCCTTGCTGACGATGAGCGGCGGCGTGAGCTGCAATCAAGCGCTGCGCAAAGAACTGGCGCTGCGTTGTGGCTGCGCCGGCTTGCAATTGCTCGTCGCGCCGCCGCGACTCTGCACGGATAACGCCGCGATGATTGCATTCGCCGCCGCGTTGCGGCTCCGGACCGGACAGCGGTCGAACGTCATTGAAGAGATCGACCCGAATCTGGCGCTGGTTTAGTACTCGCGCGCGAGCAGATAATCGGCGAGGCCGCGCAAAACGCGGGCGCTTTCGCCGAGCGATTCGAGAGCGGAATGCGCCTGCCGCGTCAACCGGCGCGCTTCGGCCCGCGATTTTTCCAATCCGATCACAGCCGGATACGTCGCCTTCTGCGCCGCCAGATCTTTGCCGGCGCTCTTTCCCAATTTTTCCGAGGTCTGGGTGACGTCGAGAATATCGTCGATGACCTGGAACGCGAGGCCGAGCGCGCGACCAAACGCAGTGATCGATGCGAGCTGTTTCGCCGTCGCATTCGCGGCCATCGCACCAAGACGCACCGAAGTTGTCAGGAGCGCGGCGGTTTTGTTCTCGTGAATCGAACGAACTTGCGCGCGGTTAAGTCGTTGTCCTTCCGCCTCAAGGTCGGCGACCTGACCGGCAATCAGTTTGCGGCTGCCGGCCGCTTCCGTGATTTCACGGAAGACATCGCGCAGATCATAACGCGAAACCGGCTTCGCGTGGGTGGCAATCTCGAACGCGATCGTGAGCAGGGCGTCGCCGGCGAGGATTGCGATCGCGTCTCCGAAAACTTTGTGACACGTCGGACGGCCACGGCGCAGATCGTCATTGTCCATGCTGGGGAGATCGTCGTGAATGAGCGAATAGGTGTGGATGCATTCGACCGCGCAAGCGGCCGGCAACGCCGCGCTCGTTTTCCCACCACAGGCTTCCGCAGCCGCGAGACATAGAATCGGCCGGAGCCGTTTTCCACCGGCGAATAAGCTATAACGCATCGCCCGGTGAATGGTGGCGGGCGCAACCGTCGCTTTCGGCAGAAACCGGTCGAGGGCGCGGTCGACTTCCGTCTGCCTGGCGACGAGAAAACGTTTCAGGTCCACAGCGGCGATTAATCCTTCGCAGCGCGCGGCGATGGGCTGGCCACAACGAGGCCCATTAACAAGAAACAAATCGCGGCCGAGAAAAGGCAGTAGCGACAGAAGGCGTGGAGCAAGAATGCCTGGACGTAAAGCAACCAAAGCGTGGCGGCAAAAAGAGCGCCGACGGAGAGCGCAAAAAATGTGCGGGCGCGCGTGTAATTGAAAGCCGCAAACGTCGCGAATGTGAAAGCGATGAAGTAACCGGCGACGCCGAAGGCGGCGACGGGGATGCTGCCGATGCGTGCGTAGGCGCTGCCCAGCACTTCCTGGCATCCGGCCTGTCCGCCGCATGCAGCCGTCTCGCCCGTCAGAGCCAGCACCGTCAGGTAAGTTGCGTCCGCCAAACCGAACAGGCAGAACAAAGCAGCAATGCTGTAGAGGATGATTTGTCCGCGCGACGGCGTCGCATTTTTCTTTCGCTTGCTCATTTCTTTGCGGGCGGGTTAAGCGCAGTCTCGATCGCCTTCTTCAGCCCGGCCGGGTTAATTTCTGCCGGCGGCAACAGCGAATTATTCAGGAACAATGTCGGCGTACTGGTGACGCCGCGCGACGTCCCCATTTTCTGGTCGGCATCAACGCGGCCAATGACCTCGGGACTCAACAAATCCCTTTTGAAACGTTCGACATCGAGCCCGATCGATTTCGCGTAGCCCTCGAATAACGCTGGCACTTCCGGCGCCTTCGACCAAAGCGCCTGTTCCTTGTAAAGAACGTCGTGCATCTCCCAAAACTTGCCCTGCTCGTGGGCTGCTTCAGCCGCGATCGCCGCCTCGCGCGCATGCGCATGCACCGCGAGCGGGAAATGATGGAAGATTAATCGCAACCGGGCCCCGTATTCCTCCCCGAGTTTGTGAAGAACCCCTGACATCGTGCCGCACGGCGGGCATTGGAAGTCGCCAAATTCCTCGATCGTCACCGCAGCGTCCGCTTTTCCGCGGACGTGGATGCCGCCGGCGACTGCCGAGGTCGCGCTCGGCGCCGCGATCTTCTTCGAGCGATAAAGCGCGTAGCCGCTGCCGAACGTAATTAACGCGACCGCGACCACGATGAGAAAAGGCAGGAACCGTTTCATGAATTGAAGAGCCCAAAGGAAAACGATTGGCGCGCGATTGCCAGAAATATTCTGACGCGTAATCGATCCGGAACGGCGAACGGGTTCAGGCGGGCTGTTACTTAATGACCAAAATGTAATGTGAGAAACGGGAACCGCCGCGGCTGCTTGTTGCGATCTACTTCCATAACTGCACGGGCCCAATCGCCACCGCGCCAGTTCAACTCCACAGGAGAATTCCATGAAAAAACACGCTAAGTCGTCCCATAACCGTGGTTCGGCTCTTCGATCCATGCTTGCGATCTTATTGATGTTAAGCGGTATCGCGCTCCTCGCGCGAGCCGGCAGCTCAGGAGTTTCCCCGCAGGCGCCGCTGGCGGTCGCTGCGACTCCTGGCGTCCCGCGCTTCCAGAATTATCCTGCCCCGGCAGGCATTGCCGATGATGTGGGCGAGCCGTCCATCGGATGCAATTGGAAGTCGGACCAGAGTTTCAGCAACAGCATGTTTAGCATTGCGAACGGAGGACGCGTCATGCTTTTTGGCGGTTTTTCGCCCGATCTCTACCGCGCGACGTTCAACGATTGCTCTTCGCCGGCAAAGCCGAACTGGGAAGCAAAACCACTTCTCCTCGCTTCGACACCGCGCGCCCTGGGCGATCCGATTCTCTTCACGGATCACGACCTGGGGCGGACATTCGTCTCGCAACTGGAAGGCGGCACACCCGCCGGGAGCACGACTGACGTTACCGACGATGACGGCGACAACTTCATGCCGAGCGAGGGATCGAGTCTTCCATCGGACATCGATCATCAGACGATCGGCGGCGGCCCTTACCACGACCCCGTTCCGCCGGCGAAAACGAGCGCTTATACGAACGCGGTTTATTATGCTTCACAAAGCGTTTCCGATGCGCGGGCCGCTCGCAGCGATGATGGCGGCATTACGTTCGGCCCCGGCAGTCCGCTGTATACGATCAATGACTGCGCCGGGTTGCACGGCCATATCAAAGTTTCGCCGAAAGACGGGACGGTTTACGTGCCCAACGTCGGATGCGGAGGAGCGGTTCCGTTTCACGAGACCGGTGCCCAACAGGCGGTGATCGTTTCGGAAGATAACGGCATAACCTGGAACATTCGGCCGATTCCGGACTCGACCACGCACGGCAACGGCAGCGCGGACAATACGATCATCGGGACACGCGACCCATCCGTCTCTATCGACGCCGATGGGAACGTCTATTTCGTTTATCAAGCGGAAGATCGCGCCACGGGCGTCACTGACCCGGCCGACAAAGCGGGCGACACGCATCCCAAGGTCGCGGTTTCGCACGACAAGGGCCTGACCTGGGAGCCGAGCGTCGACGTCGGCGCCAACGTCATCAATGGCGCGCCGATCAAGAACGCGACTTTCGTGGCGGCGACGGCTGGGAGCGGCGGTCGTGCGGCGGTTGCTTTCTTCGGCACGGAAACGGGCGGTAACAACTGGCCGTGCGGTGAAGGAGACGACTGTTCCCTAAACGTCCAGGGAGTTAGCACGGGCATCGGCGCCAGAGACCTCTTCACCGGTGTCTGGTATCTCTACGTCTCGACGACGTTCGACGGCGGCAAGACCTGGACGACGCAAAATGTCACGCCCGGCGATCCGATTCAGCGCGGCGGCATTTGCAACGGCGGCACTTGCCGAAACCTGCTCGACTTCATGGATGTCCAGATCGACAAGGAAGGCCGCATTCTCGTCGCCGGTGAAGACGGTTGTATCGGCCCGTGCGTGCAGGGTGGGGGAAACAGCTTTTCGGCGAAAGGCTTCATCACCCGGCAATCGGGCGGCAAGCGTATGTTAGCGGCGTTTGACCCGGCGGAACCTGTCCTGGCCGGTGCGCCGCTCGTAACGGCGACGATCGATGCAGCGAAAACGCAGGTGTCATTACAATGGCCGGTGCCGGATCACGGCGGGTCGGAGATTACCGGCTATAACGTCTATCGGATCGCCGGGGCTGGATCGCCGGTCCTGCTTGGGACCGTTACTCAGCCGAACTTCAACGACACGTCGTTTGATCCGAACGTGACCAATAAATACCGCGTGACCGCCGTGAACGGTGTCGGTGAAGGACCGTACTGCGGTGAAGCGGTGCCAGTGGTCGTGCCCGCGCCCGATCCGTGCACGCCGCCGGGAATTACTGTTCTAACCGATCCGTCTGGCGACTTGATTACGCCAATCGGCGTGACGACTTATCCCGGCTACGATTTGCGCAGCTTGTCGATAGGCGAGCCCTTCTCCCTGGTGGACAAGCTCGTCTTCACGATCAAGGTCGAAAGCCTCATGACTGTGCCGCCGGATGCGCGCTGGCCTGTGCAATTCCGGCTGGCCTCGGATCCGGCTAACGTCGGCCGCTGGGTGGATATGGCCTCGGATGCCGCCGGCATGGTCACATTCAACTATGGAACGTTTGACTCGACCGGCGGCGCTTATGGAAACCCGAACACGACCGTAGGCCAGGCCGACGCGGAAAGTAACTTTAATGCCGACGGCACGATCACGATCGTTCTCTCACGCAGCAAGATTGGCAATCCCGCGCCCGGCGGCGTGATGCAGGGTTTCCTGATCCGAGTGCGCATTCAAAACACGATTACGCCGGATAACATGCCGAGCAGTTTGGCACCCGACGGTGTCTACGTCATTAAAGGTAACGCCTTCTGCAAACCGAACGGCGCCCCAATCGCGAAGTTGCTCGCTACGCCTATTGAGGGCAATCCGCCGCTCACCACAGGCTTCGATGGCTCCGCTTCTGTCGATCCCGATGCCGGCGATTCGGTTGTTTCTTATACGTTCAGCTTTGGTGATGGTTCGCCGGACGTCACGCAGACGAGTCCTACGATCAGTCACACCTATAAACATGGCGGCGACTTTTTCGCCACTTTGACCGTGAAAGATTCCCACGGGTTGCAGAGCGCGAACACAGCGACCGCCGAGATACACGTCGCCGCGCAAATTTTGAATCTGTCGACGCGGGTGCGCGTTCAGCCCGGTGACAATGCGGCGATTGGCGGGTTTATCATTCGCGGCGCCGAGCAAAAGAGAGTGATCCTGCGCGGCATCGGGCCGAGTCTCAACGTGCCCGGCAAGCTCGATGATCCAGTGATCCAGTTGTTCAACTCGGCGGGTGTCAATATTGCCGGCAACGACGATTGGAAAACCGACCAACAGAACGTCGAATCTACGGGTCTCGCCCCGTCGAATGATCGCGAATCGGCGATCGTGATTACGCTTGATCCTGGCTCTTACACTGTCGTCATGCGCGGCAAGAACAACGGCAGCGGCATTGGGGTTGTGGAAGTGTACGATGTCGGATTCGAGGCCAATGCGCGTCTCGCCAACGTCAGCACGCGGGGCTTCATCGGCACTGGCGACAACGTTCTTATCGGCGGGTTCTTTGCCGGTCCACAGACGGCCGCGTTCACCGGCGTAGTCATCCGCGCGATCGGACCGTCGCTCTCGCAGTTCGGCGTCCCGCAGGCAATGGCGGACCCGACACTCGAGCTGCATAATGGCAACGGGGACGTCATCGCAACCAACGACGATTGGCAATCCAATCAGAAGGCGCAAATCGAAACCATCGGTCTGGCCCCGAGCGATCCCCGCGAATCCGCCATCCTATTCCAACACTTCGAGCCCGGACCGTACACGGCGATTGTGCGCGGCAAGAACAGCACCATCGGTGTCGGCCTCGTCGAGATTTACGACGTGCAACAGTAGCGAGGAGCGAAGCGAAATTTGGTGGAGGTAAGGGGATTCGAACCCCTGACCTTCTCATTGCGAACGAGACGCTCTACCAACTGAGCTATACCCCCAATTTTGCGGGCGACATGTTAACCCTGCTGCCGCGGTTTTCAACAACCGCGCAGATTCTAGGGCGATGCCGCGGGCTCTGTCGCCGAAGTTCCCGAGAACCGGCTGATTCTCACCGTGCCGTCGCGTTTTACCAAATCCCACTCCACATGTGAGCGGCCCGATTGGTTCTCATCTCGCGCCGGATCTCGCAGGAAAAATCGGATATCAAAGTTGACCGTGACACCATCAATGCTCGGCAACGGCTTCAGTTTGACGGCGCCGATGGAAAAGGAACGGCTCGGATAGGTGGCGCAATATTTTTCCAGCTCGTCGGCAATTAAGGCCCGATCCTTCGGACCGGCATCGTACCACTGAACTTTTTGATCGAAGTGAGCCATGATTTTATCGAGATCGTCTCGCTCCATGTCGTGATAGAAAGATCTGATAAGACTTTCGGCTTCCGTCTGTGTGATCGAAGGAGACGCGGCCGACACGATGCGCCCTATGATGAGAAATGCGGCGACAGCGCGGATTAGTTTCCCAAAGGCATTCATAACAACCAGATACTACGCCATCGCGCCGAAGGCGAGACCGAGGCCGTAAGTAACGACGGCTTCGATGACACCGACGACGGTCATTTCCAAGCCCGACGCCCACCACGATCGGATCGTGATCAGCGATTTCACCGCGCCGACGACGAAGTGGGCGACGATGCTGACGACGAAAGACGCGATCACGGCTTGGACGCCGCTCATGAAGAAGAATGGAATGATCGGAATAAACGCGCCGACGGCGGTGGAAATCGCGGCGGACACGGCGGACTTCCAGTGGTTCGGGAAGCGGTGTTCGGAAAGACCGAGCTCGTGTTGCGCCATGGCCTGGACCATTTGATCGGGCTGTTCGGCGAGGCGCTCTGCCATGCGCTGCGATTCTTCCGGATTGAATCCCTGGAGTTGATAGAAGAGCGACATCTCCTCGATCTCTTCCTCGGGGTTCTCTTCGACTTCGCGTTTTTCGCGCGCGATCTCGGCTTCGTAAACTTCCGTTTCGCTTTTCGCGGCGAGATAAGCGCCCGCCCCCATCGAAAGTGATGACGCCAGCATGCCGGCGAGACCCGAGATGAGAACGTAATGCTGCTGGTTGTTCGTCGCGCCGGCCACGCCGGAAACGATTCCGAAGACAGCGCCCAGCCCGTCGTTCACGCCGTAGATTGCGTCGGCCACCCAACTGCCGCCGCGCCCATGCCAGCGTTCGCGCTTCAAAATCGTGTCGAGCGCGGCGCGCGGACCGGCCGGTGCGGCGGGCGCCATCGCGTTCAAGACCCGCGCATGCGCTTTTTCTTCCAGCGCGGCTTCATGCAGAAACTTCAGCGCGTCCGGATCGTCGGCTAATGCGCGTTCGCTTTGGGCACGATAACGCGCTTCGTGCCGGTCTTCGGCCGCTTCCATTCGTCGAATGGCCACATCGAGCCCGGCCACGCGATTCCACCACCGGGTAAGCCTTTGGCCTAACGAGTCCTTTAATTCCGGCGGCGCCTCGCCCAGCTCTGTCAGTTTCCGCGCCCAACGTGCCGCGTGCCGTTCTTCCGCCTCGGCCATTCGCAATAAAATGTCTTTGCGTTTCTGGTCCTTCTCGCGGTGGGCCAGCTCGCGATAAACCCGCGCGGTCTGCACTTCCGCCTTCCAGTTCTCCTTCAGTGCCTCGATCGATTCCGGATCGCTCATGTTTCGTTCGCGGTTTCCAGACAAGCGACTTCCGCTGGAACCAGTTTCGATTTTGTCTGCTGCACCGTGATCACCAATGCGACCGAGCCGATGATTAATCCAGCCGCAAAAACGGTGCGCGCGCTCAACGTTTCGCCGGCGAAAAGAGCGCCGAGAATCACAGCTACGATCGGGTTCACATACGCGTAGGTCGCGACCTTGGCCGGCGCGCAATGGCGCAGCAAAAAGATGTAAGCGGTATAGCCCACGAGGGCGCCGATGAGAACAAGATAGCCGAACGCCCAAATCGACAGCAGGCTGATCCGGCCCGCGTCGAATCGGTGATACTCGCCGGCGAGAAATCCCGCGAGCGTGAGAAGCGCGCCGCCGCAGATCATTTGCTGGGCCGCTAGCAGTAGCGGCGGCGACACGTTCTTCGCTTTGCGCGAATAAATCGAGCCGGCCGACCAAATGAACGAGGAGCAAAGCAGGATCAGCATGCCTATTCCCGGATGGCTCGTTTCATTGCGCGAAAAATGCAGCGCCGGTGCAAGCAGGATCGCGACTCCCGCAAATCCGCCGGCGAGTCCGAGCCAGACAATTCGTGTCGGCCGCGGCGCGATGCCGCTCCACCAGGCGAGAATCGCGATGTAAATCGGGACCGTCGCAACGATCACGGAGGCGAGCCCCGAGGGAATGTATTGTTCTGACAACGTGACGCCGCCGTTGCCGCCGAGCAAGAGACAGCCGCCGATGATCAGCGCCGTCCGCCAATTCGCGAACGATTCTTTCGGCGCGCCCTGCCAGCGCGCGATTCCGTACATGATGCCACCCGCGACGAGAAAGCGCGCGCCCGCCATCAACAGCGGCGGGATTGTTTCAATCGCAAACCGGATGGCGAGATAGGTCGAGCCCCAGATGAGGTAAAGCGCGGCGAACGCGGAGATGATGAGAATTTTTCCGGGCTGCGCCATGCGCCGGCACTGTGGCACAGGCCGGCACCGCCTTCACGCGTTGTCGATTAACTGCGCTTGCCGGCGATCATCCGGTAAATGAACAAGAGCAACATCGCGCCCACGATCGACATGATCCAATGGGCGGTGTAGTTCTCGTTCCCGGTAAACATTTTCCCCAGCCACGTGCCGACGAAAGCACCGGCGATGCCGAGCACCATCGTGATGATGCAACCGCCCGGGTCTCTCCCCGGCATAAGCAGTTTTGCGATGGCCCCGATGACCAGTCCGACCAACAACATCCAAATGATTCCGTGCGCGCCGAAGTCCATAATCTGGAAAGTGTGAAGCGCGAGCCTCGCGGTGGTCAATGCCGAAATGATCACAGTTCGATCACCTGCGCGGACTTGATATCTTCGCTGCTTCGAATTTTTGCGAGCAACGTTTCATCGGGCGCGGTATCGAGATTGAGAACGGTCAAGGCCGTGCCGCCCGCCTGGTTCCGGCTCAACGACATCGTGGCAATGTTCACTCCGTGATCGCCGAGCAACGTCCCGATGCGGCCGACGATTCCAGGACGGTCCGTGTTTTCCAGCACCAGCACGACGCCATGCGGACGCGCTTCCACATGCCGGCTGTTCACATTCACGATTCGCGGCGTCGCGCCAAAAAATGCGCCAGCCACCGAAACAGTTTTGCCTTCGGCAACGGCGGAAAGTTCGAGCAAGTCCGTGTAATCACCGGCCGCGCTCTGACGGCTTTCGGTAATTTTTAACCCGAGACTTTCGGCGAACGCCGGCGCATTCACTTCGTTGATCTCGCTGCCGCCCGCGCCCTGCAGAAAACCCTTCAGCACGGAACGCGTGATCGCCGTCGTGTCGACCTCGTTCACTTTTCCGCTGTAATTGATATTCAGACTCTCGACGCGTTTCGGCGCGAGCTGGAAAAGGAAGCGCGCCAGTTTTTCGCCGAACCGTAAATGCGGACCGACTACCGCGAGCGTCTTCGCGTCGAGGTTCGGCATGTTCACGGCGTTGCGGATCGTCCCTTCCAGGAGCGCGGCGCGGATCGATTGCGCGATCTCGATGCCGACACTTTCCTGCGCCTCCGCCGTAGACGCGCCCAGATGCGGAGTCAGAACGAGATTTGGGATTTCGCGGAGCGGCGAATCGGTCGGCAACGGTTCAGTCTCGAAAACGTCGAGCGCGGCCGCGGCGACGCTGCCGGACCGCAATGCGTTGGAGAGCGCCGCTTCGTCAATCAATCCGCCGCGCGCGCAGTTGATCACGCGGACGCCGCGTTTCGTTTTTGCCAGTCGCGCGGCGTCAAGCAAGTGATGGGTCTCGGACGTCAGCGGCGTATGAAGCGTGATGAAATCCGCCGCGCCGAGCAGGTCGTCGAGTTCGTCGACCAGTTCCACCTGTAACGTCCGGGCCCGCGTCGCCGAGAGATAAGGATCGAACGCGACCACGCGCATTCCGAACGCGATCGCGCGCCGGCTCAGTTCACTGCCGATTCGTCCCATCCCAACAATGCCGAGTGTCTTGTTGAATAGCTCCACGCCTTCGAGATTTTTCCGGTCCCATTTTCCGCCACGAAGAAGCGCGTCCGCCTGCGGAATTTTTCGCGCCACGCAAAGCAGGAGCGAGAAGGCGTGTTCCGCCGTCGAAATCGTATTCCCACCCGGCGCGTTCATCACGATCACGCCGCGTCGGGTCGCCGCTTCAACATCGACATTGTCCACGCCAACTCCCGCGCGTCCGATCACCCGCAGGCGCGCGCCCGCGTTCATGATCGGCGCCGTGACCTTGGTTTGGCTCCGTACCACAATGCCACTGAATTCCGGAATGAGTTCGATCAGCTCGGCTTCACTTAGTCCCGTTCGCGTCAACGCCTCGAGCGCGCCGTCGCGCGTCATCTCATCGATCCCACGCTGGGAAATCGAGTCCGCGACCAGAATTTTCGGCGCCGTCATCTCGCTTGAATGCTAGAGAGCGCTGCGGCCGCGGCAAAGCGCGATTGCTTTGTAAATCAGTAGAACAAAGAAACAGCTCGTGAGCGGCATCACGGGAACAAGATAACGCTCATAGCCAGCCATCCACCAGGTCGCGTCGAGAAACGCAAAGAACATGATCCGCGCGGCGATCGTTGTTCCAAGCAGGACAAGCGTCGTTATCAAAGGATCACCGAGCCGCCATCGGCGAAAGAAGAAGATCATCACAGCAAAAGCAGCCAGACCTGCCCAGGCCAACGCGATGAAAAGGTAGACGTAGTAAGCGCCGATAAAATTTTGTACTGCCACGGCAAGCCGGGCCGGGATTGTGTTCGGAATAACGACGACGTTTGCTTCCGGATGGAAAGCGGGTTGCGGCTGGGCCTGACGAAAAACCATCTCCTGGTAAAGGCTGTCCATCCACGGCACCATGTTAGTGTCCGCGCGGACCATTAGCTTTTGGTTACGAAACAAAAACAATTTCGCGATATCGCGAATCCCATTGCGCAGGTAATGAAGGCGCGAGACCGCGCCTGGATCGAGAAAACCGGATAGAACAAATCGGCTTGGGATTCGGCCCTGGTCGCAGGCTTGATTGATCTCGCGCGCGAACTTGCGATAGAATGCGTTCGTCGACACAGGATCTTTGTAGTAGCCCGCGTTCGCCGTCATGTTTCGCAAGGCCCACATGAACCACGGTCCGAACTCACGAACGTGGAAGGTATCGAATGCCGGGTTGGTCCAGTTACGGCCGTCGATCGATTCAAACTGGGGCTTGAGCTGCGCGAACGTGGGACTGATTTCGTAGGCCAAACGGAGCGCCTCTACGTTCACCGCAATATAACGCAGCGAGTAACTCGGCTTGATCCGTAAGAGTGCCTTGAATGCTTTCTCGAAAGACGGTGAGCTCATATCGGATTTCGCAAAGCTGTGGAACGCTGCGTAGTTCGCGGAATACACGGCCATCACGAGAATGAAAAGCGTGCCACCGAGCGCAGCGGCACGTTTCAGCCAGAAAACAAAGTGCCCTTTGCGCGTGGGGCCGTCGCGCCGTTGCCACAAAGCCAGGACAAAGAACACGATGAGAATGAGTGGGATGAGGAAGCTCTCTTCGCGAATGTTCCAGAGCACAGCATAAGTGGCTCCGGTCCAAATCGCGTGCCGGAACTTCCTTGTAAATAGAGTCAGCAGCGAACCTGCCAGTGCGATCACCAGGATTGGAGTGTAGAAGCTCTCACTCATGGTGTGGTTATTGTAGAGGAACGATGCCGGGTGGAGGACCATCAAACCGAAAAGACCAAGGCAAAGCCATCGTGGCACTGCGACTTTGCGGAGGACGGCGATCAGCACGGCATAGCCAGCCATCTGCGCTAACTCAATCGCGAGCCGCAACGGGATTCCGAAGAAATGGACCACGGCTATAAAAAGCGGATAAGCACATGGCCTAACGAACGCGGTCCAGCTATAAGGCCTGAACCAGTACCAATACTTCGCCGAACCGACATACCAGAGCGCGTCGTACTCGGCCGAGCTCCCGTAAATTTCCTCCGTCTGAATTACCCACAGCTTGAAAAGTCCGAATAATACCAACCCGATCACGAGACCGTATCGCTGCCAGATCCGATGGAGCATCGCTTGCAACCTAGGCGGAGGCGCCTGCTGGTTTTCGCAGGACAAAAATGTTTTCGTTCACCACGAATACGGTGGCTTCGACTCTGAACGCCGCAAATTGTTTCGTCGCCTCGAGAAGTGCTTCAAAACCCGCCTGAGACCACGCATGAAAATGGCAGTCGAACGCGCGCCAGTGTTTTACGTTTTCGTCCGCGTGCCGCTGAATGTCGGCCTCGGAATAGGTCTTTCCAGTTAGATAAGGATGAACATAGCGGAGATGCTCTTCGTAGGCCTTGCGGCAGGTGCTGACCCCGCCATCGGCAAAATCAGTTAGAACATGTTCCACCGTCGTCTCTGGGCGGTTTTGATCGAAGGTGTAACGCATGTCGGGGACGATGAGGACGTGAATGCCTCCGGCTTTCAGCACGCCTAGCGCGTTTACAATCGAACCAATCGGGTCACGCAAATGTTCGATAACGTGCGCGGAAATGACGAAATCGAGACTGTCATTATCGATTCCGGCAAAGGTTTGGGCGTCGATATCTTTCACCGGTGCCAGATCGGATGTTCGAAAATAGCTTTCGAGCGCCTCGTGCTTTCGGATATCTCCATACAAAATATGAGCCGCTGCCGGGAGCGGAAACGGCCGGTCTCCTGGACCTACTTCTATTCCGTGACCGCTCAGAAAGGCGCGGCCAATCTCAGTGCGGGCCTGTAGGACTTCAGCTACAACGTCGATGGCCTCTTGCATTCCGGCGACCGTAGCGCATGGGTCGCGCAGACGAAAGCGTCCAATTGCTGCACTGAGACGCTGAAAAGCGCTCTCAGGCAAAAAATGGCCAGATCGGCCGATTTACTTGTCCAAGGTCTTCCGGGAGGACGCTCGTTGCCTGCGTGCAATCAGATTCCGGCTCGGACAGGAGCACTTGGTCATTGCCTGTGACCGTGACCCGCTGATTTCCGCCGATCGCCGGGATGCTTACGGACGCAGACCTAGGAGCGACTTCGCATATATCGTTCATTATTGTTTGGCCTTGATCTTCGCTTGTGCGATCTGAGGCAGCAGGACATCGCGGGTGTAGTGCCAGTAGGGAACAATCTCCAGCGCGGCTCGGGCGTTTTTCTCGGCTTGGTCTAGTTCGGGTGGATTCTTTGTCAGATATGTGTAAGCCAGACTCATTAGTAGCTCCGGTTTTCCCCAGCTCGGTTCCAGTTTATCTGTCGCAGCCTTGGTCTTGGAACAAATTTCAAGACCTCTTGCGTAGTTTTCAATTACCTTGTCGATGCCGCCACCCTTATCGACCGGGGTATAAAAGAGTATGGGACCACAGACCCAAATCAGCCTTGGATTGTCCGGAGCGGCAGCCTTGGCTTCGGCTACGAGCGCGAAAATTGGCTTAACCATTTCCTGAGCGCGCTCCTTCTCATTGCGATGAAAATAGACGACGTGACCGAGACAGGAGATCAGGCCGACCTTCGCGTCGACAAAGTCAGGGTCGATAGCTAGCGCTGCTTTGAACTCATCCGCGCCGCTTAGGAACAGCTTCTCCATTTCAGTCGGATCGACGGTCTCGTTGCCGGCGTTGATTCCATCTCGCCACCGCGCGAACCCGCGCCAGTATCGAATCCGGGCGCCGAGGCCCTTATTGTCGACAAACGATGCCAGCGCGTCGTAACACGTCTTTAACGTTGGCCGGTCGCCCTCGTAATCCGCCCGCTGGATTCGATCAACTATTTCGATCGCTTGTTCGCGCGGGTTCTCTACCGCCACGATCCAATTGGTCGCCAGGAAACCTAGGGTAAGCGCTGCGATTAGCTTGTTCATCGGTCTATTGTGTTATTGAGAAGAGGCCGGCGTCGACCGGAGGGTTGATAACTGTTTTAGTAAAACGAATGACAGCGCTGGCCGGACCGCCGGCGCTTCGATGGATCTCCTTCTCGAACTTGAGCCCATCGACTGTCTCATAGGAATCGAACCTGACCGTGATCGTTCGATTGCTTTCCTTATGGACCATCGTTTTCGGCAAGAGAGTCTGTGGGTCAAGCGTGACTCGCCATTCCACTCCGCCATCTGGCTTCAGGACAATCGTGCCATCCGGGTCAGTCGCGACGGTGCCGTGACGGCGCTCAGGGAAAAAAGCGAAGAACATGGCATTGGCGTTCGCAAAGCGTTTTGCTTTCGAAATCTCTACCTCGGCGCTCGTCATTTCCCGCGCGGGGGCATCGCCTTCTTTGATGGTTCCTTTAGTTCCATCGAAGATCTCTACCGTGCTGAGATCGCCGATCTTTTCTTCCTTGCGATACTTGCCATCCGCGGTGTGCCATACTTTCAGCGTCCCTTTGTAGGCGCCAAATTCGAGGGTTGCTTCGCGATAGACGGCCTTGATTGCCGCTACTTTGTCTCGGCCGCCTACAGCCGTGGCCCATCGGTCGATCGGATTGTCCTCTGCCAACCCGTACGGGGTAGCGATCAGGAGAACGAACAGCATCGTATTGCTAAAGAGAATCTTGCTCATGGCTATTCCTCGGATGTTTTCGGGCACGGTAGGAACAGAGAAGCTGCTCCGCGACAAGAATGTCGTGAACGAACGCCAGGTGGGCGTGAAACTACTAGATTGGGTCGCGAGTTGCCCGAGTTAAAGTGGCTTTCCGAGGAGCTCGAACAGCTTGTCTTTGTATTTCCGACTAAGGGTCAACCTCGTGCCGTCGTCGAGAATCAGCGAATGCTCTCCGTTGAAAAGAGGCTGGAGTTCCTTGATCCGATCTACATTCACCATCGCCGAACGATGAACGCGGAGGAACTTCTTCGGATCAAGCTGGCCTTCGATGGCGGCCAGCGTCTGCCGGACCATCCGGGCTCCCTTCCCGGTATGAAGATGAACGTATTTGTCATCCGCTTCGATCCAATCAATCTCCCGGGTATGAAGAAAGGTGATGCGTCCATCCGCGCGAATAATGATTCGGTCCAGGTATTCCTGTTGGGCCCTGATACTCTCGAGAAGCCTTCCTACTTGCAGGCGCTTGTCTTCTTCGTGCTGCGAATGAAAGCGTTCTTTCGCATACTTGAGCGCCGCTTTGAACCGGACCTGATCGAAAGGCTTGAGCAGGTAATCGAGCGCATGAAGCTCGAAGGCCCGGATCGCATAGGATTCATAGGCCGTCGTAAAAACAATTTGCGGCAGGTGATCGAGCCTCACCGCGTCCAAGACGGCAAACCCATCCATTTCCGGCATCTGAACGTCGAGGAGGACAAGGTCGGGCTTTTCCTTCCTGATCGTGGCGACGGCTTCGGCGCCGTTACTGCATTCGGCTATGATCTCTACCTCGGGGTCCTGCTTCAGCATTCGGCGAATGAACTTGCGCGCGAGTAACTCGTCGTCAGCTATGACCACTCGAATCTTAGGTGGCGTCATTCGAGCGGAAGGGAATCTCGATGGTAACGGTAAGTCCTCGAGAAGATCCGTTAGTCATCTCGAGGGAAAAGTTGCTGCCAAAGAGTCTTTCAAGACGGGCGCGGACGTTACTCAGACCTACCCCACGTCCTTCATTGCCGTTTCCAGTTCCGGCCAGGCCCGGGCCGGTGTCGGTTACTTGAAGGCGAAGCGAATCGTCATGTCGACTCGCAACAATCTCGATCCTCCCGGGAGCTGCGTGCGGAGCGATCGCGTGTTGAATGGCGTTCTCGACCACCGGTTGAAGGATAAGATGCGGCACCTCCGCGCCCAGGGTTCCCGGCTCAATCTTGAACTCGACCGCGAGACGGTCTCCGAACCGAACCTGTTCGATCTCCAGGTAACAACGAACGAATTCGGTTTCCTCTTTCAACGTGACCAGCTGCTGGTCGGAATGGTCGAGAGTTAGCCGAAGAAAATCACCGAGCCGCGCGATCATGCTGTTAGCCTTTGGCGGATCTTCCAGCACGAGCGACGAGATCGAGTGCAAGGTGTTGAAGAGGAAATGAGGATGAAGCTGCATCTTGAGGGCGCGCAACTGGGCCTGCGCGAGTTGAGCGCGGAGCGAAGTCTGTTCCAGCTGGCTCGCCCGGAAACCTTGATAGTAAAGCAACGCATGCGCGCCAATAACGATCAGCGTCGCGATGATGAGATCGATGTAAAATCCAAAGCCGAAGTAAGCCTGGAAACACGCCGCAAGACTCGGGAACAACTGCCGGAGGCGGGGCAGGAGTAACCAGAGTGTAGTTAGCTGGATGACTTGATGGCCGACCGCCAAAATGATGACCGCGGGAATGTGCAGAACCAGGTTCCGCGTTTTCAGCGGCCGCACTTCGATGGGGAACCGACGGCTGAACCAGGAAATCAGGAGCGATAAAACGGCCCACCAATAAAAGAGAACGAGATTGAACTCGAGCGCGCTGACGAACCCAAAGCCGCGATTACCCTCGCTGCGAGACGCCGCGAACGAGACCGTGGCGAAAATGAGAGCGATCAAGCTCCATCCCGCGAAATAGAAAAGGGCTTCGCGCCATCTGGCGACGCGTTTCTCAATCGGAGAGTTATCCGTCAAGTGCACGGACTAGTAATGAGCGGGTGAAGGGAATCGAACCCTCGTGTCCAGCTTGGGAAGCTGGCGTTCTACCATTGAACTACACCCGCGACGAAGAATTTTCGATTGTCGATTCTCGATTGCCGATTTGCAAGCGGCAAAGTTATTGCCAGGAAATGACGTCGCCGGAACTGGTATATGTGCCAGCTGCTCCGCTCTCGCTGCCGAAGTTGGCAGTTAAGGCGGGGCCGCCGCCGAGCACGCCATTCTTGCCAAGTGACCAGGCGATTACGCCCTGGCGGATTTTAGCTGAGCCTGCTCCCTTGTCTGCGCCGTAAGGATTAACGACCTCATTGTCGTAATCCCAATCGATTGAAATCAAGTACGCTGTTCCCCATGGATCGAAATACTCCCCGGCTTTTGCTGAACTTGTTCCGGCGATTCCGCTGCGCGGATTTGAAGGATCTTTCGCCTCAGCGGGAGAAATGAAAACAATTTGGCGAGTATTAAGAACGTTTAGGACACCGCGCAGCTCGTCAAACAGCGCCTTGTTCGAATTCGTCGAACCATAAGTGGCTGCGGCGTCACTGGTCGCACTGGCGGGCAACGGGTACTTGCCGTATTCGGTGTAAAACGCATTCACCGCGGTAACGATCTGGGTCACGTCGTTCTTGGCCTGCGTTTTCTTTGCTTGGTTCTGGATGCTTTGGAAGACTGGGAAGGCAATGCCCATCAGGACGGCGATAATGACGATGACGACGAGAAGTTCGATGAGGGTGAAGGCGCGAATGCGGTTCATTTCCATTTCAGCATTTGCTCGGGAAAAGGGCATTGGGCGCAATCGGAATTATCCTGTAAACAGAAGTCTTCGTAAATCTGAAGCAAACCTTGCTGTTGTGCGATGGTTTTCGTGAACTGCGGCCGCCGCGGATCGCCGCCGAAGAGCCGCGTCGCGCCAGTTTCGAGGCGGCGATTCGTCAGGCGGGCCGGTAATTTTTCGTAAGTGGGCCAGACGTCGGCGCCTTCGCCGAGAAAATATGGGAGAAGGACGTTCGCCAGAATATCGGCGATGCGCGAGTCGCCGATGATCGCCATCTCCGATGGAGCCGCGTCCGAGGTGAGAGTGTAGTGGAAGCTCCAAAACGGATGGCGCAGATCGAGGAAGAAATCGTGAATGCGGTCGGTCTGGCGACGGGAGACGGCTCTGATGAAGGCAGGCCATTGTTTCGCGAGGATGGCGAGCGCGCCGAGACGGCGTTGTGGATGATTCAAGGGACGCGCGCCGCCGAGCCGCCAAAGTTTTGCCGGCAGGAGGAGCCGTTGCATTTCATCGCGGTGCGGCCACCAACGGTCCCAGAGATTTCGCACGTAGCCGCGGGATTCCTCGCGATACGCGGCCAGATCGGGTGCGGCCAGGAATCCGGCGACGCCGAAGAGGATTGCTTCGAGGTCTTCCTGATTTTTTCGGAGGTATGCGAGCGGCAATCGCTGGGCGAGGAGGGTGAAGGCGAGCTTGTTTTGTTTGTAGCCGAGCGCGGCGGCGAGTTCCTGGAAAAGCGCCGCATCGCGTCCATGATTCTCGACGATGTTCTTCAGGCGCGCCGCCTTGCGCTGGAGACGGAACTGCGACGCGGCGGTAAGAATGCTTTCGAGCCGGTCCTGCGGCAAATCTTTCAGCGGCGCCTGGCAACGACCGGGCCGCGCCAGTGGAACGACGGCGGAAAACTTATCAGGCAACATCGCGGGATCGACCCTGACCTGCGGGATGTTGCGGTTCGATTTGGTGCGGGTGAAAAACGCGCGGTCGCTTTGTTCGACGAAGACATGCAGGATCGCGTCGTCGAAAGCCGGGTTAGTGGAATGCCCGTGGGTTTCCCAACTACGGTCGGCGAGATCGAATTCGATCGTGCCCCGGAGCGGATCGCTACCGTTGATGCGAATGGCGGCATCGGAAAAATCGGGTCCCGCTTCGCGATTCCAGGTGCCGAACTGGACGATCTCGATTTCATCGCCACTGACGGAAGTGAAGCGTCGCCCGAAGTCGCTGGCGAACCAACGCGCCTGTAATTCAAGTTCGCTCGGCGTGCGGAGCGCGGGGAAAAGCGCGCGCTCATGGACGCGGGCGGAATCACGAAGCTCGGAATAACGAGTGGCGAGCTGCATCTGGGGAGCGAGTTGGAAGCATTATGGAAGGATCAGTCGTCGTTGACGACACTAAAAGCGGGGTCATCCCGAGGCTGGCGAAGCGCGCCGAGGGACCTCTCAGTTGCAATTTGTAGCGACGAAGAATGTTCGAACGTCGATCTGACGTAGGCGCGTCAACGTGCGCGCAAGCGGCTGACCGCTTGAGAGGTCCCTCGGCGTGCTTCGCCAGCCTCGGGATGACACGGGTACTAGATGTGCACCGGTTCTGGGGCCAGCGTCTGCCGAAACGGAGAAGGCGCCGCGAGTTTTTCTCGCAAATCTTCCGCGATCAGCTCGACGAGGGCGCCGCGCGGGCGGGTGAAGAGGAAAGAATACTTCGAGCCGCGGCCTTCTTTGGGAACCATGACGAGGTTTTCGGAAAGGAACTGCGGTTCGCGGGCAACGGTCGAGCCCTCGAGATCGATGGTCTGACAAAACGGCTTCCAGTTTTTCCGACCGACGAAAACGATTTTGTGCGGCTCCTCGTTTGTGGCCACGAGCGCGCCGAACAGATTCGCCGGAATGCGCCGGCCGCGGCCGCTGAGGCAGGGAACGGCCCAGGCAATTGTTTCGCCGAGGAGATTCTGCTTGCTGAACGTCGGCGCCAGGCGCGAGGGCAACGCGATCGGCAAACTGGCGGCGCGGCGAACGTCGGGGGCGGCGTTGAGTTTGTTCAACGCGAGCCAGATTTTCGCTTTCATGGAGCGGAAAACTTTTGGCGCGAAATAAAGGAACGCCGCGATGGCGATGACGAAAATGGAAAGCGCCAGAATGGGGTTGTAGTGGATGAGCGCGAGGCCGCCGAAAACGACCACGTCCTCGGCAACGGACAGGCCAATGTTCGATGCCGGCTCGGGCGAACTGTTGGCGGCGAGACGGGTCGAAGCTTTTGCGGTATGCGTGACCAGACTCGCGGAACCGCCGAGCAAAATAATCAGAACGTCGACGATCGGCGAGTGGTGGCCGAGGACTTGAAGGGCGAGAAGGGCGCCGCCAATCGGTCGAATGATGGTGTGGACCGCGTCCCAGGCAGAATCGATCCACGGCACTTTGTCGGCGAGAAATTCCAGCAGATAAAGGATGCCGGCGATGATGATGACCCAGGGTTGGCCGAGAACGTCGAGCGATTGGTAGCTCGGCGAAAGCGTGATCCAATGCAAATGGATCGCGAGGCCGGTGACGAAAACCGTGAGGTAAAGATCGATGCCGGCGAGGCAGGCGAGGCTAAGCGCGATGGCGATTGGGTTGAATCTATCCACGGCGAACTATCTGCGAACCGCCGAGCGCATCAACGAAAATGACGAATGACGAATGACGAAGGAAGGAGGTCGCGTTCGGCATTCGACAATCGACGTTGGGCATTCATAATCCGCCCATGCTCGATATTCGGCTCATCCGCGAACAACCGGACTTTGTGAAAAGCCGGTTGGCGACGCGCGGCGGCGAAGACGCGGCGAAGATTGATGAGGTTTTGCGCGTTGACGCGGAGCGACGCAAAGCTGAGACGGCGCTGCAGCAATGCAATGCGGATCGAAAGCGGTTGAGCAAGGAGATCGGCGGCAAGCGCGCGAAAGGGGAGGCGACAGAAGAAATCGAAGCGCGGGTGCGGGAGATCGGAAATGAGATTGCCGCGCTGAACGAACAAACGTCGGAGTTCGACCAGCAGCAAAAGGAGATGCTTCTAGGGATTCCGAATCTGCCGAATCAAACGGTGCCGGTCGGAAAGGATCCGAGCGAAAATCCGGTCATCCGGAGTTGGGGCGAGAAGCCGCAGCTGAAGAAGACACAGGATCACGTCGCGCTGGGAATGAAGCTGAAGCTATTCGATCTGGAACGCGCGGCGAAGTTGAGCGGAAGCGGATTTATCTGTTTCACCGGGGCCGGGGCGCGACTGGAACGAGCGCTGATCCAGTTCATGCTCGATCTCCACACACGCGAGCATGGTTATCTCGAAATAAGTCCGCCGTTCCTCGTCCGACGTGAATGCATGATTGGCACGACGCAGTTGCCGAAGTTCGAGGAAGACATGTATGGGCTGGAAGATCAGCAGCTTTTCCTCGCGCCGACGGCGGAAGTGCCCGTCACAAACTTTCATCGTGAAGAAATTCTGGCGGCCACGGAGTTGCCAAAAAAATTCGTCGCTTACACGCCGTGCTTCCGGCGCGAGGCGGGCTCGGCGGGGCGAGAGACGCGCGGAATTATTCGGGTCCATCAATTCGACAAGGTCGAGCTGGTGAAGATCACGACACCGGAAAGTTCGGGCGCCGAACAGGAATCGTTGACGGCGGAGGCGGAGCGCGTGTTGCAATTGCTCGGGCTGCATTACCGCGTGATCGAGTTGTGCACGGGCGATCTCGGGTTCGGTTCGGCGAAAACTTACGACCTGGAGGTTTGGTCGCCGGGGTCCCACAATGGCGGGACGTATCTCGAAGTGTCCAGCTGTTCGAACTTCGAGGATTTTCAGGCGCGCCGGATGAATTTGCGGTTCAAGGACGCGGAGGGAAAGAATCGTTTCTGCCACACGCTGAATGGGTCGGGACTGGCGTTGCCGAGATTGTTCGCGGCGCTGATTGAAAGTTATCAGCGAGAAGATGGATCAATTGCGATCCCGGAAAAGTTGCAGCCGTACTTTGGCGCGGCTGAGATTCGCTGATCGGAATCGATCACGAGCAGGAGCACGAGCACGATTACGAATCGGGGTCATTCTTGCCGGCGAACAGATCCAATTGGCCGGGATCGGCGGAGGCGGTTTCCTCGGCGGAGGGCAGAGTAAGGTCGAACCCGAGCCGATTCGCGAGGCGCTGGCAGGTTTCGGGGGAAAAGCCTTCGAAGTGATTGTTCACAAAACCCCAGACGCTGCGAGTTTCCTCAAGATGCCGCTCGATCTTCAACGCCCAGCTTTCCAGCGCGGCCTCGCGTTTCCAGAGTAATTTGCCGTAACGATGGATGTGTTGGCCTTCGGGATCGTATTTCGTCGAGTAATCGCCGAGCAGGCGAAGGTAGACAAAATCCGTGGTGGTGGGGAGGAACTCGAAGGGCGCGAGATTGCGTTCGTTGAGCGGACTGGTGTCGGCCCAAACCCAGCAGACTCGATATTTTTCGAGCAACCGGATATGCTGCGGCCGGTGCCAGCCGGGGTGCCGAAACTCGATGGCAAAGCGGAAATCGCGCGGCAGTTGCGCGAGGAAAGCGCGGAGCAACGGGCGGCCCTGCTTCGGCGCAAAGGCCGGCGGCAATTGGATCAGGATGACGTGCAGTTTCGGCGCGAGCGGCTCCATCGCCTGAAGGAACGCGGCGAGCTCAGCGTTGCAGTCGCGCAGGAGACGCTCGTGGGTGATCGCGCGCGGCAATTTACAGGCAAACCGGAACGAGGCCGGCGTCGACTCCACCCAGCGGCGAATGGTCGCGTCCGAGGGCGCGTGATAGAAGGTCGAATCGATCTCGACCGCGGGGAAATAGCGCGCGTAAAATTCCAGCCAGCGCGCCGGCGGCAGATCGGCTGGGTAAAAATTGCCACGCCATTCTTCGAAGCTCCAGGCGCAGGTGCCGAGCCGAATTTTTTGCTGAGCGGAGAGGTTCAAGGCGTTCGCAGAATAATCGCATCACGGCCAGAAGGAAGCCTTGCCAGCGGCGAGGAAACGGCTCGGTATTCTGGCCCGTCCAACTTGACGGGAAGGGGAAGTTAACTACCCTGCGCAACGCGATGAAACTCTCCTTTCGCATCCTATTTCTACCGCTTTTGCTTTGCCTGGCTTTGGTCGTGCCGATAAAGGGCGCCGTCGTTTTTAAACCGGGCGAAAAAGCCCACTACAAGACGCCGGGTGAAGAGGAAATGAGCGGCACCGCGCGGCAGCTTTTCGATCGTGCGCAGGCAGCCGAGGGCAAGGGAGACATCGGCGGCGCGATCAAGGCCTACCGCACGATCGTAAAAAAACATCCGCGTGATACCCTCGCGGCCGGCTCGGCGTATCGACTGGGACAGTTGCTGGAACAGACCCACAAATATCTACCGGCGGCGGATGCTTATGCCGTGCTTTGCGAGAAGTATTCCAAGAGCGAGCACTTCGAGGACGCCGTCACGGCGCTGTTTCGCATCGGAGAAATGTATCTGACCGGACAAAAGACAAAAATTCTCGGGATTACCTTCAAATCGGGACTGCAGCAGGCGGCGGATATTTTCACGATGATTATCCGCACCGCGCCCTACGGGAAATATACGGCCCGGGCGCAATTCGATCTCGGCCGGGCCCGTGAAAAACAGGGCCAGAACGAGTCCGCCATTGCCGCTTATCAGGCGGTCGTGGAAAAATTCCCGGACGACCCGATCGCGGTCGATGCCCAATACCAGATCGGATACATCTGGTCGAAGGCGTCCACTTCCGGAACCTACGATCCCGCGGCGGCGACTAATTCGAAAGTCGCGTTCGAAGATTTTCTGGCGCGCTATCCGAACAGCGAGAAAGCAGCGCAGGCGAAGCAGAACCTGAAGAAGATGGAGCACAAGCAGTCGAGCACTGCCTACGACATCGCTAAATTCTACGACAAACAGAAGCAGTATCGGGCTGCCGCCATTTACTACAACGAAGTCATCCGCACCCAGCCCGGCTCGACCGAGGGCGAAAGAGCCAAGAAACGGATCAGTGAGCTGCGCGCGAAAGTGGGCGACGCGAAATTGCAGGCGCCGGCGGTGACCGCCGCCGCTGCGAGCAAGAAAAAAGTGAGACCCCGGACACAGGAAAGCGGCCCGCCGCCTTCCTCGAATGAGCTGGCGCCGTTGCCGCCATCCGATGTCGATGCTTCCTTGCCGCCGCCTGCTTCGCTTCTGCCGGACACCACCACTGCCCCTCCGCCTTCGACCAGTGATTCGACGGCCGCGCCTTCGGCCACGCCGCAACCTACGCCTGAAGCCGCGGCGACGCCGTAGTGAAAAAAGCGTTCGCTCTTCTTTTGCTGCCGTTCCTTTTCGAGGGATGCGCCGGTTATCAGCTTGGGCCGGCCACGCCGAGTTATCTGCGCAACGTCCACGCCATCGCGGTCCCGACATTCACGAATACCACTCTCGAGCCGCGCCTCGAAGTTTTGGTGACGAACACGGCGATCAAACAATTTCAGCAGGACGGCACGTTCCGGATTGTGAATGCGGATGCGGCCGACGCGACGCTGAAGGCGGAGATCGTAGGGGTGGGGCGCAGCCCGGCGCGTTCGGTGCGCGGCAACGTTCTTTCCACCACGGAATTTAATCTAACCCTGACGGTGAAATACACTTTGCTGGGGCGCGATGGGAAAGCGCTCACGGCCGGGGCCGTGAACGGCAGCACGAGCTTCTTCGTCGGAACCGACGTGAACACGGACCAGCGCCAGGCCTTGCCGCTGGCGGCGGAAGAATTGGCGCGACATCTGGTGAGCCAGCTGAGCGAGGGTTGGTAATGCGCGATGAAAGGCGATCAAAAGCTGTGGAGCATTCTCAACGACAAGCTCGACATGTTGCGGGCGAGCAACCGGCTCCCGCAAGCGATCCGCGTCGCTGAGACCGCGCTTACTCTGGCGCAGCGCGCCTTTAAGCCCGGCGATCCGAACTACACGCTCAGCCTCGAAAAGATCGGACAGCTTCACGACCAGGCGGGCGATCGCGCCGCGGCCAAACCGTATCTGGTAAAAGCGCACACCTTTCTCGAAAAGGCCGAGCCGCTCGACGATCGGGCGTTGTTTCGTTCCGCGCGACGGCTCGGATTTGTCTGCGACAATCTTGGGGAAACCGAGGCGGCGCTCGGATATTACGAGGCCGCGTTCAAAGCGGGCGCGCGACTGCCGGACATTCCGTATTCCGATCTGGGCACGATCTTGAACAACGTCGCGCTCATTTATCGCAAAACCGGGCGGCAAAAAGCGGCGGAACCGTATTACCTGCATGCGCTCGAGATTTACGAGAAACAACTGGGCCCGGAACATCCCGACGTCGCGTCCGTGCTGAACAATCTCGCGGTTTTTTACACCAACGAGCGCCGGTTTGCCGAGGCGGAGAAAACCCATCTGCGCGCGCTCGCCATTCGCGAAAAATTTCATCCGCCCACGCATCCCGATATCGCGCAATCGAAATGCAATCTGGCGGTCGTTTATCATTCGAACGGCGATTACGCGCGCGCGTCGGAACTTTACCGCGCCTCGATCAAGACCTGGGAAGCAGCGTCGGAAAAACCGCCGGAAGATTACGAGATCGTTGCCTCGAACTACGCCGATTTGCTCCGCTCGTTAGGCAAAGCCCGCCAGGCCAACCAGCTCGAGGAACGCGCCCGGAAAAAACGGCGCTCCTCGTAATAATTTCTACTTTCTACTTTCTACTTTTTCGCCACGTTAGGAGCCGCTCTCGCTCACGTGGCGGAATGGCAGACGCGTACGGCTCAGGACCGTATGGGGAAACCCGTGGAGGTTCGACTCCTCTCGTGAGCAGTTTTTTGCGTGTGCCGCGTCATTTTTTCGCCGGCATGTATTTCCAGTTCCGCGGCATTGACGCGTACATCGCCAAGTCCGCCGACTTCGCGAAACCGATCCTGAAGCCTTCGTGGCCATGCGGGCAGGTTACAAAGCCGCGAAAGTTTTTGTCGAGTCGCAAACCATGAAGCGCTACGCTGCGAGCAATGTCAGGCATCGTTTGCATCGTCGCCTATCGGCCGAAAGCGGGGCATGAAGCGGAACTGCTCGATCTGGTGCGCGGTCGTGTCCCGACTTTGCGCAAGGAAGGGCTGGTCACGGATCGGGTGCCGGTGATCGTTCGCGCCAAGGACAACACCATCGTCGAAGTTTCGGAATGGAAATCGCAGGAGGCGATCGAAGAAGCGCACAAAAATCCGCGCGTCCTCGCGATGTGGGACAAGTTCTTTGCGGTCTGCGATTGCGTCCCGCTCAAGACCGTGCCGGAAGCCGAGACGATGTTCGCCGGCTTCGAACCAATCGCGGACTGAATCGTTGCGTTGACGCGCGCAACCGGCGAAATTCTTATTCATGGCTGAAGCAACAACCACCGCGATCGCGCCGCGCAAGTTCGGGCAAACCATGCGGCCCGATGTCTGGTGGTCGCAGCCGCTCCTCATCTTCCTCGGGCTCGCGGCGTTCATCGTTTACTCCACCTGGGCCGCGTTCCAGGGAAATCATTATTTCTTCGGGCCCTACCTCTCGCCGTTTTATTCGCCGGAGTTGTTCGGCGATTCGCCTCATAGTTGGTTTGGTCCCAAGCCGTCGTGGTGGCCGGGTTGGCTCTTGTTTTCGCCTGCGCTGCTCATTCTTTGGGCGCCGGGCGGATTGCGCCTGACCTGCTACTATTATCGCGGCGCTTATTACAAAGCGTTCTGGGCCGATCCGCCCGCCTGCGCCGTCGGCGAGCCGCGCACGACCTACCTCGGCGAGCGCTCGTTCCCGCTCATCATGCAAAACGTGCACCGCTATTTTCTCTATCTCGCGCTGTTCTTCATCGTCGTGCTTTCCATCGACGCGTGGAAATCGTTTTGGTTCGCCAATGCAGCGACAGGGAAAACTTCGTTCGGCATTGGAATTGGCACCCTCGTCTTGCTGGTCAACGTGATCCTCCTCGGCGGATTCACATTTGGTTGTCATGCGTTGCGCCATGTCGTCGGCGGATTTCGCGATCAGCTTTCGCGATCGGCCGGCTGCTATCAGGCGTATCGTTGCGTGAGCTGCTTCAACCGCCGCCACATGCTCTGGGCGTGGCTCAGCCTTTTCTGGGTCGGCTTCACCGATCTCTATGTCCGGCTGTGCTCGATGGGAATCTGGCATGACGTGAGAATTCTCTGACGCATGGCGGAGTACGAGACTTTTCAGCACGACGTTCTTGTCATCGGCGCAGGTGGCGCCGGTTTGCGCGCCGCGATCGAAGCGTCGGCCGCCGGCGTTTCGGTGGGATTGGTTTGCAAGTCGCTTCTCGGCAAAGCGCACACCGTGATGGCGGAAGGCGGGATCGCCGCGGCGCTCGCGAATGTCGACGATCGCGATAACTGGCGAGTCCACTTTGCCGATACGATGCGCGGCGGGCAATACGTCAACAATTGGCGAATGGCGGAGCTCCACGCGAAGGAAGCGCCGGATCGCGTCCGCGAATTGGAAGCGTGGGGCGCCGTTTTCGATCGCACGAAAGACGGCCGCATTCTGCAACGGAATTTCGGCGGGCATCGTTATCCGCGTCTCGCCCACGTCGGAGATCGCACTGGATTGGAAATGATTCGGACGCTTCAGGACCACGGCGTTCACCAGGGGATCGACGTCCATATGGAGCGCACGATTTTGTCGCTGCTCAAGGAAGGGGACCGCGTCGTCGGTGCCTTCGGTTACGATCGGGAGCGCGGACGGTTCCTGATTTTCCGCGCGAAAGCTGTCGTTCTCGCGACGGGCGGAATCGGGCGCGCTTACAAAATCACGAGCAACAGTTGGGAATACACCGGCGACGGTCATTCGCTCGGTTATCACGCCGGCGCGGAACTGATCGACATGGAGTTCATCCAATTTCATCCGACCGGGATGGTGTGGCCGCCGAGCGTGTGCGGAATTCTCGTGACCGAAGGCGTGCGCGGCGAAGGCGGGATCCTGACGAACAAGGAAGGGAAGCGCTTCATGTTTGAAGACATTCCCGACAACTACAAATCACAGACCGCGGCCAGTGAAGAAGAAGGCTGGCGTTATTGCCAGGGCGACAAAAACGCGCGGCGTCCGCCGGAGCTCCTCACCCGCGATCACGTGGCGCGCTGCATCGTGCGCGAAATCAAGGCGGGGCGGGGGAGCCCGCACGGCGGCGTCTTTCTCGATATCGCCTGGATCAAGAAAAAGCTTTCGAACGGCGAGGACTACATCAAGCGCAAGCTGCCGAGCATGTATCACCAGTTCAAACAACTGGCGGACATCGACATCACGCGGGAGCCGATGGAAGTCGGGCCAACGACGCATTACGTGATGGGCGGAATCCGCGTCGATCCCGACAGCCAGATGTCGCGAGTGCCGGGCTTGTTTGCCTGCGGCGAATGCGCGGCCGGGATTAATGGCGCGAACCGGCTCGGGGGCAATTCGCTCTCCGATCTTTTGGTTTTCGGAAAACGCGCGGGCGAATTCGCGGCAAAGTTCGCGCAGGAGAATTCGTTAGGCGCGGTCGATAACGCGGCGCTTGAAGAGACGGCGCGGAAGGCGCTCGAACCATTCGAGTCCCGCAGTGGCGGGAGTGAGAGTCCGTATCAAGTGCAGCGCGACTTGCAGGAAATGATGCAAGAACTGGTCGGAATCGTACGGACCGAAGAAGAAATGCAACGGGCGCTGGCTGGCTTGGAAAAGCTTCGCGAGCGCGCCGGCAAAGCTGCGGCTCACGGAAACCGGGAGTTCAACCCCGGATGGCACACGGCGCTCGACCTGAAAAATCTTCTGACCGTTTCCGAAGCAGTCACGCGGGCGGCGCTGGAACGAAAAGAAAGCCGCGGCGCTCAATTTCGCGAAGACTATCCCAAGAAGAACGAGCGCTTTTCGAAAGTGAATACAATCACTCGACAAGCAGCCGACGGCGCGATGGAAGTTCGGCTGGAGCCGCTGCCGGAAATACCGGATTATCTCAGGCAGGTCATTGAGGAAATGAAGTGAGTACGGCGACATTCAAGATCTGGCGCGGCGATTCCAAAGGCGGAGCGTTCGAAGATTACACGACGGAAGTTTCCGAGGGCATGGTGGTGCTTGATGCCGTCCACGACATTCAGGCCAAGCAGGCGAACGATCTCGCCTGCCGTTGGAACTGCAAAGCGGGCAAGTGCGGTTCCTGTTCGGCGGAGGTGAACGGAATGCCGAAACTCATGTGCATGGCGCGGTTGAACGATCTGCCGCTCGATAAACCGGTCACGATCGAGCCGATCAAAGCGTTCCCAATCACGAAGGATCTGATCACGGACGTGTCATGGAATTTTCGGGTGAAGAAAAAGATCAAGCGCTTCAAGCCGCGCCCGCCCGACGCGCCGGACGGCACCTGGCGGATGCAGCAGGAAGACATCGATCGCGTCCAGGAATTCCGGAAATGCATCGAGTGCTTCCTGTGCCAGGATGTTTGCCACGTCCTGCGCGATCACCGGAAGCACGATGAATTCATCGGCCCGCGCTTTTTGATTTACACCGCCGCGCTCGAGATGCATCCGCTCGATACCGAGAATCGGCTCGAAGAATTACGGACCGCGCACGGCATCGGCTACTGCAACATCACGAAGTGTTGCACGAAGGTCTGCCCGGAAGACATTCAAATTACTGACAACGGAATCATTCCCTTGAAGGAACGAGTCGTGGACGACCACTACGATCCGTTGGGATGGATTTGGAAAAAGTTGAAGAGGAATCGTTGAGTCATGTCCGACCTGAAACCACTTTCACGGGAAGCGATCCCGGCCGCGCTCGAAAAAGCGGAGCGCTATCGGTTGCTGAACGAACCGGCGGAAGCGGAAAGCATTTGTCTCGATGTCCTCCGGACCGATCCGGAAAATCAATCGGCGCTGATCACGTTGCTCCTCGCGGTGACGGACCGATTTGGAAAAGGTTACGGCGTTAGCGATACGCAGGCGAAAGAGCTTCTCTCGCGCGTGACGGGCGAGTACGAGCGCGCGTATTACACCGGCATTCTCGCCGAGCGCCGCGCGAAAGCGAAGCTCGCCCAAGGCACGCCCGGGTCGCGCCATTACGCTTACGATGGTTTCCGCGAAGCGATGAGCTGGTTCGAAAAAGCGGAAGCGATTCGGCCGGCCGGGAACGACGACGCGCTCCTGCGCTGGAACACCTGCGCGCGGATCATCGAAAAGAATCGCCTCGTCCCGCGCGAAGAAGAGAACGTCGAGCCGCCCTTGGAGTGACCGACGTCTCGCGCGACCCGGACGCGGTCCGATCGATGTTTGGCCGCATCGCGCGGCGCTACGATCTCGCGAACCATTTGCTCAGCGGCGGCGCGGATTTTTTTTGGCGGCGGCGGGCGGCGAGAATCGTCGGGACCTGGCAACCGCGCGACGTTCTCGATCTCGCCACCGGCAGCGGCGATCTCGCCATCGCCATTCAACGTCGATTACCGGAAGCGAAAATTGTGGCTGCGGATTTCTCGCCGGAAATGTTGGAGATCGCTCGTGCGAAGGGCGTCCGGCACACGACGATCGCAGATGCGCTTCAACTTCCGTTCGAGAACGGATCATTCGATGCCGTGACGGTTGCCTTCGGCTTGCGAAATATGGCCGACTGGGATCGCGCGCTCGCGGAGATGTCGCGGGTGTTGCGCGACAGGGGCCATCTTCTCGTTCTCGATTTTTCTTTGCCGACCGGTGTAATGCGGCCGGCGTATCGTTTCTATCTGCATCGGTGCTTGCCATTACTCGCCTCAATCGTGACCGGCCAGAAAGCTGCCTACGATTATCTCGGCGGTTCGATCGAAAAATTTCCGAGCGGGGTGGGAATGCTGGAGTTGATTAAGCGCAACGGTTTCACGAATGCGATTGCCGAACCGCTGACTGGCGGCATCGCGACGATCTACACAGCTCTTCTGTAGCCGTCGCCCTGTGGGCGACGTGAGATCGGCGGCGACGCACTACCCGGCGCTTCGCACAGCGAAGCGGCTACAGAATTTAATGTGGCGAAGCCGCAACCGTCGGATTAGGCGTTCCGCTGGAACTCGCCGCCGGGCTTGGACTCGGCATCGCCACCAGCGGCAGCTTCAAGGCATTCAAATCCGGATTGCTGACCACGAAAGTTCCTTCGTGCTCATCCACGCGCGCGAACCACATTCCTTCTCCGGCCGAGGCGCCGACGACGAGTTTGTGCGCGGCTTTATCATCCGGCGAAGTCGTAAACGCGATCGTGACCTGCGGCTTGTCGAGCCCCTGAGCCGGCGTCGTTGCTCCGGTCCAGCGCACGGCGCGCAACGCGGTCAGCGTGTTGAGCAACGACTGGACACTGACGGTGTTGATCGGGTCGCTTCCCTTCACCCACGTCCATTCCTTCCTGTCGTTCCGGACGAGCGCGAATTCGCGATCGGTCGTCACCGTCAATTTGTGGACCTCGTCTGGTTTGAACCGGAAAATCGCCAGCGCCTGCCATTGCAACGGGTCGGAGAAAATATTATCGAGCAAACTGCGCCGCACCGCGACGATGAACGGTTCTTCGCCGAGCCGCGCGAAGACATTGTCTCCATCGACTTTTCCAAACGCGATCGTTGCGAACGGATGTTCCCCCGCCGTGCTCTCCGGCGTGTTCTCGGAGGCGAACGAGCTGAACGTTACCTGGAGCTGCGGCTTATCGAGTCCGTACTTCGGTAAATCCGACGCGACATCTTCGACGAACTTTGTCACCTGCTCGACCTTCAACAGATCGAGCATCCGATTCACTTCGCTCGAATTCGCCGGCTGATTGTTTTTGCTCGCGATCGTCCAATTTTCGTCTTTCCGCGCCAACACCGTTTTGCCTTTGCCCGGCGCATCGACCGTGATCCGGTCGAGAATGTTGGTGTCGATCCGGACCAGATGGCGATCGCGCAGATCAGCCGGTTTCAGGGCGAGAATCTCCTCGATCTTTTTCGGCAATGTATAAACGGCGTTCCGCGCCGTGAACCGCACGTAAACCTGGTCCTTGTCTTTCTCGGCCGCGCCCGCCGGCCCGCCGATTTGCAATGTCTGGCCGGTTTTGTCGTCGACCGCGAAGAGAGTTACAGACCCGCGCGGTTCCGCCAGGCCGTAGGGTCGCAGGTCGCCGCGATCTTCCGCCACGAATTGTTGAATCTGCGCGGTCGTGATTTGCGCCAGCAAATCATTGATCTTCTGGTCGTCGCCGCGCGCTCGCAGCGGTTTCACGATTTCCCAATGGTCCGCTTTCTTCTCCAATTCCATTTCGCCAGCCGCGGTTTTGACCAGCGCCCGCATCACTTGGGCGGTCGTTAGGTCGGTCAGCTTCTTGTCGCGAAAATCTTCCGGCTTTTTCGCGATGTCGTTGCGCACGGATTGGGCGGCGATTGCGACGTCACCGCTGTCGCCCGCGCGGACATACATTTTGCCTTGAAGCGCCGCGTCATTACCGAAATTGATTTCCGGCGGCGCATCCTTGCCGATCAACTTCAACTTCAGTTTGCCCTTACTCAGCCCGTATTCGTCGAGCAATCCCGTATTCTTCGCGATCTCGCTCGCCGGGATCGAATCGAATTTCTGCCAGCCATCCAGATCGTTGATCAGGTTCTGGACCGCGCCGCCGTCCGCCTGGTCCTTGAAGGGCGCTTCGATCCGCCACTTCAAGTCCTGCTTTTTCAACTCGATCCGATCGTCGCCGTTTTGGATCACGATCCCTTCGAGCGTATCGCGATCGAAGTTAACGACGTTGCCGGCCTGCCGCTTCGCTTCCTCCGTGTTCGGCCTTTTGCTCTCGTAATATTTTATGTAAAGCCCGACCGCCACCGCCAGGACCAATAAAATTATCGTTGTCTTCGTTTTCATCGTCCTGCCATCAACCGCTCGTTAGGCCCGCCGGTACCACCAGACGCCGAACCCGAGCACGGCCGGGATCAAGGGCAGCAGGACGAGAATCAGCCAGCGCAAATTCCGCATCGCGTTGTCGTCCAGGCTGAACGTCACCGTCTGCGGCACCTTTGGCGCGATTCCGATCAGCTGCTCGCGGCTGAGGAGCCAGTTGATGCTGCCCGACGTGAAATCGAGCGCCTGCTGGTCTTGCGTGATCGCGGGGTCCTGGATGAAACTCGCGTTCGTTACGACGACCATGCGCGCGGAATTTGTCTGGACGCGCTCATCCGCGCTTCCGCCTTTTTCGATCGACGCGCCGATGATCAGCGGCGTGTTCGGATTCGCGGCCGCGTCCGCCTGTAATTTCGCTTCATCGGTCGAATTGTAATCCTTCTCAGCCCAATAACCTTTTTCCGCCTGGATCAACGGCTGGAGTTTCACGTTCGCCGCTCGCACCCGGTCCTGTTCTAGCGTCAGTGTTGAAGTTCCGCCCACGAAAATTCCGCGCACGTCCACGAGCTTTTTCGTGATCGGGCTATCGGGCAAGAATCGACCGATCACGTCACGGACCCGCGCCATTTCCTCGATGCCCGTCTTTACGAGGGCCATCAGGCGATCGTCATTCACCTTTACGCCGAGCTCGTTGAGAAACGCGAGGAGCTTCGGCGTTTTGGCCGATGGATCGAGGAGCAACAGGATCCGGCCCTGTTTATTCCAGAAATCGCCGAGCAGTTTCATCTCGCGATCGGAGAAATCGTACTGCGGTCCGACGATCGCGATCGTCTTGATATCCGCGGGAATCGCCGGGACCTCGAACAGATTCAGTTCCTGGAATTTGATGTTCTCGTTCTCGATCACCGTCTTAACGAGTGAGAGCAGCGAGCGGGCGCCGGGTTCGGGCGCCATCGAGGGCGACAACGCCGGCGGCGCGTCGGCGATCGCCGGCTCCTTGTGTCCGAGCACGTAGCCGACGACGTTTTTCTTTCCTTCCACGAGATCGATCATCGCGCCGGTGATCGCTTGCTCGCCCTTGAACGCGGTGATCTTCGGCGGTTCGCCAAACATCGGATTGCCCTGGTCGACTTCCGCCATCTCCGACGCCTTCACCGTTTTGTTGCGGCCGTCGTAATCGAGGATGACCTGGCTCTCGTCGCTGACGATTTTGTATTTATCCACCAGCGCCTTGGCGCGCGAATAACTCCGGTCCGGATCGACGTTCTCGATATCGATCTTTCCTTTCGCGGCATACTGATATTCGGTGAGCAACGACTGAACGTCCTGGCCGATCGGGCTGTTCGCGGAAAAGAAAACCGTCACCCGCATTTTGCCTTTGATGGTTTCAAGGAAACGCTTGGTTTTGTCGGAGAGCGCATATTTCTGGTCGCGCGTCAGGTCCCAGCGCCGGTAATGCTCGAAGCCGAGGTAATTCGCCGCGACCGCCAGAAACAAGAGCAGCGCGAGCTGCACAATCAGGTTCACCCCGATGCGGAGGCGGTGAATTTTCTGCGGCTTTTCCCGCAGTGGCTTTTCCTCGTCCGCCATTGTCACAGCCTCCATTTCCGCGATTGGAACGCGTGGTAGGTCAGCGTCAGCACGATGATCGTCATGGACACGTAGAGCACCATCGGCCGCGTATCGATTTCGCCGCGCGACAGCGTCCCCATTTGCTCAATCGCGGAGAAATAACCGAGCAACTGCCGGGTGCTCGAGCTGACCTCCGACATGATGAAGGAAATCAGGCCGGAGAAAAAATGAAGCGTAATAACGCAGAACGAAATCACCGCGGCGACGATCTGGTTTTTGGTCAGCGCCGAAGCGAGGCAGCCGATCGACAGGTAGAACATGCCGAGCAACAGCAGCATCAAATACGCGCCGAAGTAAGCGCCGCGCGAGCCCGCCGCCGGTTGGTGCGTGACCGATTGGAAGACCCAGAAATAAATCAAGGTCGGAAGCCAGAGGATGACGTAGAAAACCAGCGCCCCGAAAAATTTTGAGAGCACCACCTGCCAGTCACGGACCGGGGCGGTCATGAGTGGCTCGATCGTGCCCAGCTTAAATTCCTCCGCGAACAACCGCATCGTGATGAGCGGAAAGATCAGGACGAATGCGAACCAGAAGAAGACCGAGTTGAAGAACGCTTCCTCGACCGAATAGGGCACCGGTTTGCCGTTCATGTAGGAGAGCTGAAAATAAAAATCCGCGCCCGCAACGAAGAGGAAGAAGAGCAAAACAACGTACGCGATCGGCGAGTAAAAGTAGCTGCGCACTTCGCGCGAAAGGAGTGTGTAGAATTTCCTCATACCTGGTCCGGATGCGTTATTTCTACGAACACGTCTTCGAGGGTGGCACGGCGTTGCGATAGTTCGCGCAACGTCCAATGGCGTTCGTTCGCGAGCCGATAAACTTCCTCGCGCACGTCGGTATTGGCTTCGACGCGGAGAGCGAAGACTTTCCAGTCGCCGTCCGTCGAAACAGTCACGTCGCGCACGCCGGCGATCTTCTTCAATTCTTCGCCGCCATCGTCGTCGCCGATTTTTGCCTCCACCACGACACCACCGGCCGTTCGGATTCGCCCGAGCAAATTTTCCGGCGTATCGCACGCCTCGATCCGGCCGCGATGAATAATGATGACGCGGCTGCACGTCATTTCGACTTCCGGCAAAATGTGGGTGGACAACAGGATCGTGTGCTGTTTGCCCAGGTTCTTGATCAGGTCGCGCACCTGCCGAATCTGGTTTGGATCGAGACCGCTGGTCGGCTCGTCGAGGATCAAAAGATCCGGCTCGTGCACGAGGGCGTCCGCCAGTCCGACGCGTTGGCGGTAACCTTTCGAAAGTGCGCCGATAATTTTCTTCTCCACGTCCTTCAACCCGCACAATTCCTTGACGTCTCCAACCCGCTCGGCGACGCGGCGCGACGGCACGCCTTTGAGCGCGGCCCGATAATTCAGATACTCGGTGACCCGCATGTCGTTATAGAGCGGGACGTTTTCGGGCATATAACCGAGATGCGCCCGGGCCTGGAGCGATTGCTCGAAGATGTCGAAACCGGCGATCGAGGCGCGGCCCGAAGTCGGCGGCATGAAGCTCGACAGGATGCGCATCGTCGTGCTCTTGCCGGCGCCGTTCGGTCCCAGAAACCCCATGATCTCGCCTTTGCCGACCTCGAAGTTCAGGTCCTGGATCGCGGTCTGGCCCGCGTAACGTTTCGTTAGGTTCTCTACTTTGATCATTGAATCGGTAATGCTCTCAGACAACTCAGCGCCGGAAGCGTTGCAGATTTATTGCATTTCAACGCGCGGTCAAAGGGACTGTTTCCATCGCCTGCCCGCCGCCGTTCGCCTTGACAATTCCCACTGTAAAATCGACTTCGCTCCCGGAACTGGCGCGCAACAACAAGCTCTCCGCCTGCTTCACCGAAGTCACGTTGTATTTGCCGATCCGATAAATTACCAGGCCGCGCTGGATGCCGGCGCGATCTGCGGGACTGTCGGGCTCGACCGCGCTGATCAGCACCCCTTTGCCCGGCGCGTAACCGAGCGCATCCGTCAAATCCGGCGTGAGATTTTGCAGTTGCATGCCGAAAAGCTGTTCTGCTTTCGATCCGCGCTCTTCCGGCTCCGCGGATTTTTTTGGCACCGGCTGATTCTTCGCCACTTCCTTGAACTGCGCCACGATCGTCCGCACCGTGTCCGCCGGAATGGCGAACCCGAGTCCCTGGGTAGGAATGCCCTGCGGCGTAAACGCCATTTTCGCCGAGCTGATGCCGACCAGCCGCGCGGAAAGATCGATGACCGGCCCACCGCTGTTGCCCGGATTAATAGCGGCATCGGTCTGTAACAAATTTTTGTAATCGACCTCTTCGACCGTGATGTCGCGCTTCGTCGCGCTCAAGACACCGCGGCTGATCGAGCTGCCATAGCCGAGCGCATTGCCAACCACGAGCACCGTCTGGCCAAGCAGGTTCGGCGAAATGTTATTGAGATCGATGAATGGAAACTCGGCTTTGGCTTCGATCTTGAGGAAAGCGAGGTCCTTCTTTTCGTCGCCCGTGATGTAACGCGCATTGTAAATTTTTCCGTCGTTCGTCGTCACTTCGATCTTCAAGTCGGCCGCGCGCTGGACGACGTGCTCGTTGGTCACGATGTAACCCGCCGGATCGACGATGAACCCCGACCCGAGACTTTGCAGAGTCTGCCGGATTTCGCGCGGTTCGCTGCGGTAGTTACCAAAAAATTGCGCCGCGAAGTCTTCAAAGGGATCGCGCACCCGCCGCCTAACGACTCGTTCCGTATTGATGTTTACGACCGCGGGCAAAACTTTCGCGACGGCGAGGACCGCCGGTTCCGACGCGGGATCCGCCTGGGCAAAAACAGAAGATCCTAGCGCAAGACAAAAGATGGTAGGGACGGCGCGCTGCGCCGTCCGCCTTACGGAACACCAAAAACGCTCTCGGACGCCGCAGCGCGGCGTCCCTACCAGGGAATTCATCATGGTCGGGGTCAGCAAGTAACGAAGCGCGCTTGGGACTGTCAACTTGCCCGGCTTCGTGATGCCGCGCAGATTGAACACCGTCATGCATCCTTTGTTCGCCACTCGGGCCAATCTCGATTTGCTCGAGGAGAATTATCAGCGCTGGCAGGAAGACCCGGAATCGCTGGACCCGAGCTGGCTGGCCTTTTTTGAAGGATTTGAGCTGGGCGATTTGCAGTTGCGCAACGGTGCGACGGCTCTCGCGGCAGGGCCGGCTGGCGAGATCGGAGACCAGCCGCTCCAGACTCGCGTGGACGGACTTGTTTACGCGTACCGAACCCTCGGCCACACGATCGCGCGCATCGATCCGTTGGCGGATAAGCGTCCGGAAAATCCGCTTCTCAGTTTGCGCGAGCTCGGGTTCAGCGAGAAAGACCTCGATCTCGTCATCTCGTCGAAATTCTTTTTTGACGGCCGCAAAATGACGCTGCGCGACATGATCGCGCTCCTCGAAAATATCTACGCCGACACGATCGGCTCCGAGTTCCAGCACATCCAGAACCCGCGCGTCCGGAACTGGGTCCGGCACCGGCTCGAATCGCGGCCGGCGAAACACGGTGCATCGCGCGAGCGCGAGATCGCAATTTTGCGCACGCTCCTGGAGGCGGAAACGTTTGAGACGTTTCTCCACACGCGTTACGTCGGCCAAAAACGCTTTTCGCTTCAGGGCGCCGAATCGCTCATGGTGATTCTCGACGGCGTTCTGCAACGCTGCCCGCATCACGGCATCGAAGAAATTTGCATGGGCATGGCGCACCGCGGCCGGCTCAATGTCCTCGCGAATTTCCTCAAGAAATCGCTCCAGGTCGTCTTCACCGAATTTTCCACGAACTACATTCCCGACCTCGTGGCCGGCGATGGCGACGTGAAATATCACCTCGGCTATCGCACGGTCCGCAAATTGGAGAACGGCAGCGAGGTAGAAATTCGCCTTGCGGCAAACCCGAGCCATCTCGAGGCGGTCAATCCCGTCGTCGAGGGAACCGCGCGCGCCCGGCAGCGGATGCGCGGCGACACCGAAACACGGCGGAAAGTTTTGCCGCTCTTGATCCACGGCGACGCCGCGTTCGCGGGGCAAGGCATGGTCGCCGAGACGCTCAACATGTCGCAGCTCCATGGCTACGGTACAGGGGGCTCTGTCCATGTGATCGTCAACAACCAGATCGGTTTCACGACGCTGCCCGAGGACGCGCGGTCGTCGATGTACGCCACCGACATCGCGAAGATGATCGAGGCGCCGATCTTCCACGTGAACGGCGACGATCCGCTCGCAGTTGAATTCGTGACTGAGCTCGCCCTCGATTTTCGCCAGGAGTTTCGGCGCGATGCGGTGATCGACATGTATTGCTATCGCCGCTACGGGCACAACGAAGGCGACGAGCCGTCATTCACCCAGCCGAATCTCTACGCGAAAATCCAGAAACGTCCGCCGGTCGCGCAGCTGTTTAAAAAAGAGTTAATCGACACCGGAAAACTGAGCGAAGACGAAGCGGCGAGTTTGGAAGCGGAATTCGAGATGCGGCTCGAGTTGGTCCTCCAGGAAGTGAAATCAATCGAGGCAGAGGAAGCGACCGACAAAGCGCGCTTCCAGGAATCGACGGCGGTCTTTCAGCCGCATTACACGAGCGAATGTAAGCCGACCGCGATCAGTCCCGAAATGCTGGGGCAGATCGTCGATGGCCTGACGCGGGTGCCGGAAGGATTCGAGGTCATTCCGAAAATTAAGAAGAACGTGCTCGATCGACGGCGCGAGATTTTCGAAGCGGGCGGTCCCTATGAATGGCATTACGCGGAGGCGCTCGCGTTCGGGTCACTGCTGCTGGACGGAACACCGGTCCGTCTATCGGGCCAGGACAGCCGGCGCGGCACATTCAGCACGCGGCATTCATTCATCTACGACGCAAAGACCGGCCGGCCGTACATGCCGTTGCTTCATCTCGCGCCAGACCAGGCGCGCATTTGCATCTACAACAGCCTGCTTTCGGAGGCCGCGGTGCTCGGGTTCGATTACGGTTACTCGCTTGATTATCCGAACATGCTTTGTCTTTGGGAAGCGCAGTTCGGCGATTTCGCCAACGGTGCGCAGGTCATCATCGATCAGTTTATTGTGCCCGCGGAATCGAAGTGGCAACGGCCGAGCGGGATCGTGCTGTTGTTGCCGCATGGCTACGAAGGGCAGGGGCCCGAGCATTCCAGCGCGCGGCTGGAGCGTTTTCTCCAGGCGTGCGCGGAAGATAATATTCAGGTCTGCAATGTAACAACGTCGGCGCAGTATTTTCATTTGCTCCGCCGTCAGATGAAACGCGATTTCGTGAAACCGCTCATCATCATGACGCCGAAAAGTCTTCTCCGTTCCGAGCAGGCTTCATCTCGGGCGGAGGACTTCATCAAGGGCGCGTTCTCGGAAATTCTCGGGTCGCCGGAAGTCGGGTCTCCGGAAAAAATAAAGCGGGTGATCCTTTGCTCGGGGAAAGTTTACTACGACCTCTTGAATTACCGCACGGCGGAAGACATTACGAACGCGGCGATCATTCGGGTCGAGCAACTTTATCCCCTGGCGGAAACGAAATTGCACGAGGCGCTGAAACCGTTTCCGAAAAGCGCGAAACTGATCTGGTGCCAGGAAGAATCGCAAAACATGGGCGCGTGGAGCTACATGGAACCGCGGCTCTGGGCCCTCTTCGGACGCAAAATCATCTACGCGGGCCGGAACGGGAGCGCGAGTCCGGCGGTCGGTTCGCTGGTGGTTCACAAACGCGAGCAGGCGCAGTTGATCGCGGATGCGTTTAGCTTATAACCCGCCTAGTATAACGGCTTCATGAGCGTCGAAGTAAAAGTCCCGGCCGTCGGCGAATCGATTTCGAGCGGGGTCGTTTCCGTCTGGCATAAGAAATCGGGGGAACAGGTGAGTTCGGGTGATCCGCTCTTCACTTTGGAGACCGACAAAGTTTCCACCGAGATCAACGCCGATGCGGATGGCGTGCTTCAAACGCTCGTGGCGGAGGGCGCAGAGGTGAAGATCGGCGACGTGGTGGCGACAATCGAAGAAGGAAAGAGTAATGGCGCGCAGACAAAGGCCAAGCCGGCCGAGAAGAAAACCGAAACTGCCAAGGCCGCACCGCAAAAGGAACCAGTCCTCTCGCCGTCCGCGCGCCGAATCGTGACCGAAGAGAAACTCGACCCGCAGGAAATTCGCGGCAGCGGGAAGGGTGGACGCGTGATGAAGAGCGATGCGCTAAGCGCCGCCCAAAAGCGTGCGCCGGAGCCGCCGGCCGAAAAGACGAAGGACGATCACGCCGAAGAAAAACCGGCCGCAGCTCAACCGGAAAGCGGGCGGTTCACCCGCAAGAAAATGTCGCCGCTACGCCGGAAGATCGCGGCCCAGCTCGTCATGGCCCAGCACACCGCGGCGATTCTGACGACGTTCAACGAATGCGACATGACTGCGGTGCAGGAGTTGCGGGCGAAATCGCAGGAGGCGTTCACGAAGAAGAACGGTTTGAAGCTGGGCTTCATGTCGTTCTTCATCAAGGCAACCGTCGAAGGATTGAAAGCCGTCCCGTCGATCAACAGCCGAATCGAGGGGGAAGATTTCATCCAGAATCATTACTACGACATCGGCGTTGCCGTTGGCACCGAACGCGGACTCGTGGTGCCGGTCGTGCGTGACGCGGACAAGAAGAGCTTCGCCGAATTGGAGCGAGACATCGCTGATTTCGCGGTGAAGGCGCGTGAAGGAAAAATGAAGATCGAGGACCTGCAAGGGGGCGTGTTCACGATCTCGAACGGCGGCGTTTACGGTTCGCTCCTCAGCACCCCGATCCTGAATCCGCCGCAGAGCGGGATTCTCGGAATGCACACGATCCAGAAACGCCCGGTCGTGATCAATGGCGAGGTCGCGATTCGCCCGATGATGTACCTCGCGCTGAGCTACGATCACCGCGCGGTGGACGGAAAAGAAGCGGTGACGTTCCTTATCACCGTGAAGCAGGGCATCGAGGACCCGAAGAAGTTGGCCCTCGACTTTTAGGCTGCTTCGAGCGCGGCACCGGCACCTTACCTGCTATTTCAAGAGCAATGGACGGACTCAACCCCCGCCAAACCTTCGGTTTTGCCCTCGCATTTCTTGCCTGCGCCACACTCACCCGCGCCCAGGTCGCGCCGCCTCCAGCGCCTCCCGTAATCAGTGGTGGCGCGCCATTTTCGATTGAATCGCCGAACACTCCGAGCTCGCAGCTTTATTCCATCGGCGACCCGACTAACGACGAGCAATATTATCTGGAGCTGATCAATCGCGCCCGGGCGAATCCGACCGCGGAAGGAATCCGGCTCGCTACCACCACGGACGCGAACGTCCTCGGCGCTTATGCGAGTTTCGGTGTGAATCTCGTTCTGATGCAGGCGCAATTCGTCCTCATCCCGCCGCAGCCGCCGCTCTCGATGAATGCGACTTTGTTGAACGCGGCGCGCGCCCACAGCCAGAACATGCTGCAAAACAATTACCAGGGACATACCGGGCCCGACGGTTCGCTCACCACGCGGCTTGCCGGATACACGACGGGCGCGAACGGCTGGTCGATTGGCGAGAACGTTTACGCTTATTCCAAATCGGTTTGGTATGGCCACGCCGGATTCGAAGTCGATTGGGGCGGCACCCCTCTCAACGGCGGAATGCAATCTCCGCCCGGTCATCGCCAGAACATTCACAGCCCGGATTTTCGTGAAGTGGGAATCGGCAATGTGATTGGCAGTAACAGCGGCAGCGGCGGAGTCGGGCCGCAATTGGTTACCCAGGATTTTGGAACGACGGGCGGACTGCTGCCGTTCGTGACCGGCGTCGTTTATCGCGACCTGAATGGAAACGGATTTTACGATCCGGGTGAGGGGATTGGGGGAGTGACCGTCACGATTGCCAACGTGGACAGCTACGCGGTCACGGCCTCTTCCGGCGGATTTTCCGTGCCGGTGCCGGGCAGCGGAATTTACGCCGTCACGTTCAGTGGCGGTTCCGTTCCGACGAACCAGAAAAGCGTGAGCGTAATCGACGCGCAAAACGTGAAGGCGGATTATGTCGTCACCGGTTCGGCAACGCCAACGCCGACGCCGAACGGCCCCACGAAATTGGCCAACATTTCAACGCGCGCCGTTGTCGGGACTGGCGCCAACGTTTTGATCGGCGGGTTCATCGTCACCGGCACGCAGAGCAAACAGGTGATCGTCCGCGGCATCGGGCCATCGCTTCCATTGCCTGGCAAAATTCTCGATCCGATTCTCGAACTGCACGACACAACCGGCGCGCTGATCGGTTTCAACGATAACTGGGGCGACAGCGCCGATCGCGCCGCGATTGCCGACAGTGGCGTGGCGCCGGCCAATCCAAACGAATCAGCGATCTTGACGAGTCTCGCACCCGGCTCGTACACAGCGATCGTCAGCGGCGCGAACCTAACCACCGGCACGGCCGTGGTCGAAGTCTACGATCTGGATGACGCCGCGGATTCGAAGCTCGCTAATATTTCGACGCGCGCCTCCGTCCAGACGGGCGACAGCGTTTTGATCGGCGGTTTCATTGTCGTTGGGCAATCCGCCATCGATGTCATCGTGCGCGCGATCGGTCCGTCGCTTCCAGTTCCTGGCGCGATGGCCGATCCGACGTTGGAATTGCGTGACGCCAGCGGCAATCTGCTCGCTTCGAATGACGACTGGCGTTCCACCCAGGAGACCGCGATTGTGGAAACCGGCGTGGCGCCGACTCGAGATGCCGAATCCGCGATCGTTGCCACGTTTTCGCCCGGCTCCTATACCGCGATCGTGCGCGGCGCGAACGGCACCACCGGCGTTGCGGTCGTCGAAGTCTACCAACTGAATTGATTTGCTGTAGCGACGGCGCTCTGTCGCCGTTGATTCGCGTGTTATTCCACGTGACGTTGAGGATGGCGACAGAGCGACGGCGCTACAAATATTGACAGTCGCCGCCTTTTCCCTTTGCTTTCACCCATGAACGGCCAACGATTTTTGTTCTCCGGCGCGCTCTGTCTTTTCCTCGCGGCTTCAGCGCCGGCCGCGCTCGTCTTTGAAAAAACCGAGCTCGATCTGCATCCGGAGCTGGGCGCTTCAAAAGTAGACGCGGTTTTCAAATACGAAAATAAAGGAGACACGCCGGTTCACATCAAAACTGTGAAGCCATCGTGCGGTTGCACCACCGCCGCTCTCACGAAAAATGACGTGGCTCCGGGAGAAAAGGGCGAGATCGTCGCCACGTTTAACCTCGGCGGTCGCACGGGCGTGGAATCCAAGACGGTCACGGTCGAAACCGATGATCCGAAAGCGCCGCAAACGGTTTTAAGATTCACGGCGACCATCGCGCAAGTGATTGATCTGCAGCCAACGTCTGTTTTCTGGCAGGCAAACGAGCCCGCTCAACCGAAGACGATCACCGCCAAGGCAGGCAAAGGCGTGACGGTTAAAAAAGTTGATGTAATTTCGTCGAGCGGTGATTTCACCGCCAAAGTCGAACCTGGTCCGACAGCGGGCGAGTTCAAGATTCAGGTCCAGCCGAAAGACACCGCCAAACCGCTGAGCGCCACGCTCACGATCAAGCCCGACGCAAATCCGGCGAAAGTTTATTACGCTTCCGCGCGGGTCATGCCTCCCGGCACCGCGAAGCCGTAATTCGTGAAAGCGCTGCTTCGGCAGAGCGCGGTGCTTGTGGGCCTCGCCTTGCTGCCTGCGATTGTTCAGGCGCTCTATCTTCGCGAAAAAATCCCGTGGCAATCGCGCGTCGTGGAATCGGATTTTGTTGAGGTCGACACGGCGCGCGGCTGGGCCGGAAACGTGATCTGGGTCGATGCGCGGCCGTCAGATGAATTCGAGCGTGATCACATTCCCGGCGCGGTTTCGCTCAATGAGGACCGTTGGGACGAAGGACTCTCCCAGTTTTTAGGCACGCAATGGTCCCCGGAAAAAAAGATCGTCGTTTATTGCAGTGCGGCGAGCTGCAACCTGGCGGAAGACGTCGCCCGCCGTTTGCGAGAAGTGACGATTCAGCGCACCAGCGCCGTAGAGAAGTTGCCTAACGACATCCGGATTCTCAAAGGCGGCTGGGAAGCGTGGCTGGCGAAAAAATGAAGCGCATGGTAGCCATTCTCATCGGCGGGCTGTTCATCTACGCCGGCGTTGTCAAAATCATTGATCCAATCGAGTTCGCGCGGGACATCGAGAATTACAAAATGCTGCCGTGGCAGCCGAGTGTCTGGCTCGCACTCTATCTCCCGTGGCTGGAAATTTTCTGCGGACTCGCGCTGATTACGCGAGTCTTCTTTCGCGGTGGGGTGTTTATCGTGACAGCCCTGATGTCGCTCTTCATCATTGCCAGCATCGCCGCCAAAGCGCGGGGACTCGACGTGAGCTGCGGCTGTTTCGGTCACGCCAGCAAGTATCTGAATTTTTCCTGGCACCTCGCCCTCGATTTCCTCCTGCTCGGAGGATTGTTGCTCCTATGGAAACGCCCGTCGCCGGCGCCGTGACAATTCGAGAAGCGACCGATCGCGATCGCGACGCGATCTGGGAGATTTTTCGGGCCACCGTCGCGCCGGGCGATGCGTTCGTTTACGATCCGAACACGCCGCGGGACGAGGCGATGGCTTACTGGTTCGCGAACGGCACCCGCACGTATGTCGCGGAGGAGGATGAAAAAATCGTGGGGAGCTACATTCTGCGACCGAACCGGCCTGGTCTCGGAAACCACGTCGCCAACGCCGGATTCATGGTGGATCCCACTGCGCGCCGGTCGGGAATCGGGCGCACAATGGGCGAGCACGCTTTGGACGAAGCGCGCCGGCTCGGCTATCGCGCGATGCAATTCAACTTCGTCATTTCCACCAACGAATCCGCCGTCCGTTTGTGGCAGCGGCTCGGATTCAAAATCGTCGGCACCTTGCCGGACGCGTTTCGGCATTCGAAAAAAGGATTGGTTGACGCCTACGTGATGTTTCGTTCGTTAGACCAGGCCTAACGAATGCAAACGGTGATCCAGGTGGTGACCACGGGCCGCGGCTCGTTGCGGAACAAGATCATGAGCGATCCGCAGCTCGAAAAGAAATTCAAGCTCGTGCCGACGGAGCATTTCCGCGCCGGACGTGCGCACGGTTGGGCCAAGATCCACAGCGCCCGCGAAGCGCACGGCGTCATCAATCTCGAATGGCATGGCCGCACTGGTGTTTTGATTTGCCGCGTCGTGACCAAGCTCGGCAATAAACCAAACTCGATCATCGGCGATTTCATCGATTACCTGCTGGCACGGCACCAAAGCCGCATCCTGGCCATTCACATCATGCGACGGTGACGCTACAGGTCGGTGAACGGATCGCGTTTCACGATCGTGCCGCCTTCGCCTTGCTGCTGAATTAGCTTCGCCACTAAACCGGTCCAGCCGGTTTGATGCGGCGCCCCAAGACCGGCGCCGGTATCGCCGTGGAAATATTCGTGGAACCAATAGAGATCGCGGTCGTGATCCGCGCTGAGCGCGTCGCCGCACGAACGTTCGAAGGGCCGCTGGCCATTCCCGTCGCGAAGCCAAAGACGAATCAGGCGATTCGATAATTCGTCCGCGATTTCGTTCAGCTTGAGGTAGCGGCCGGAACCAGTAGGGCATTCCACTTTGAAATCGTCGCCGTAGTAGTGATGGAATTTCTGGAGCGATTCGATGAGCAGGTAATTACCCGGCATCCAAACCGGGCCGCGCCAGTTCGAGTTGCCGCCGAAAATATTTGTCTGCGATTCGGCCGGCTCGTACCCCACGGTGCGCTGCCCGTCTTCCCAATGAAGAACGTAGGGATTCGCTGCGTGGAATTTGCTCAGTGAACGCACGCCGTAATCGCTCAGGAATTCATCGGGATTGAGCATTCGTTGGAGCAGACGCTTCATTCGGTGGCCGCGGGTGAGCGCGATCAACCGTCGATCACCGACACCCGGTTCGTGCCAGCGCGAAATAAGACTGGCGAGGTCCGGACGATTTTCGAGATACCATTCCAGGCGCTCCTTGAATCCGGGCATCGCATCGAGCAGCTCGGGCTCGATCGTCTCGACCGCGAGCAACGGCGTCAGGCCCACGAACGAGCGGACTCGGAGCGGAAGGTAACGTCCGTCCGGCATGTGCAGCACGTCGTAATAAAATTCATCCGTGTCGTCCCAAAGCCCGATCCCTTGCCCGCCGAGATTGTTCATCGCGCCGGCGATGCCGAGAAAATGCTCGAAGAACTTCGTCGCGATGTTTTCGTAAACTCGATTCTGCCGCGCGAGTTCCAGGGCCATGCGCATCAGGTTCAGGCAAAACATTCCCATCCAGCTGGTGCCGTCGCTCTGCTCGAGATGACCGCCGCCCGGCAGCGGTGCGCTCCGGTCGAAGACGCCGATGTTATCGAGCCCGAGGAACCCGCCCTGGAAAATATTTTTTCCTTCCGAGTCCTTTCGGTTCACCCACCAGGTGAATGAGATCAGCAGTTTGTGAAAAACGGTTTCGAGAAAATCGCGATCGCCTTTTCCGGTCTGTTTTTCTTCAATTTTGTAAACGCGCCACGCGGCCCAACCGATCACGGGCGGATTAACGTCGCTGAAATTCCATTCGTAGGCCGGAACCTGCCCGTTGGGATGTTGGTACCATTCGCGCAAAATGATATCGAGCTGGCCCTTGGCGAAGAGCGGATCGACCAGCGCCAACGGAATGCAATGGAACGCGAGATCCCACGCGGCGTACCACGGATATTCCCATTTGTCCGGCATCGACATGACGCGCTCGTTGTAAAGGTGGCGCCACTCGGCGTTGCGGCCGTTTTTTCGCTCCGGCGGCGGCGCAGGCTGACTCGGGTCGCCGTTCAGCCAATCCTCAATCACGTAGTGGTAGAACTGCTTCGTCCAAAGCATTCCGGCGAGCGCCTGGCGATGAATGAGTTTGTGCTCGGAACTCAGACAAGAAGGCTCCAGTCCGCTGTAAAATTCGTCCGCCTCGCTTTTTCTCGCTCGAAAAACCGTGTCGAAATGCGCGAACGCCTCGCTCTCCAGGACCGGCAGGCAAACAGGTCGCGGAATCTTTCCCGGTTCGCCGGAATCATCATCTTCGATCGCTTCACCGACGCGGCCAAACCAGAGCCGCACGGTCCTCTCCGCCCCCGGATCGATCCTGAACGGATAATGCGCCGCGGCCTTCGTCCCAACGCGTTCGGAATTGACCGCGTCCTTCCGCCCATGAACCACGAAATCGTTAATGCCGTCTTTCACGAACTGATGATTGTTCGGCGAAGAGAAAAGACGCTGCGCGTTGGTCTCGTTCTCAGTGAAAAGGAGGTCGTCCGCGTCTTCGCAATGAAGCTTGTAATCGCCCAGCGCGGGATGGCTCGCCTGAATGGTCGGACAACGCCCCGCCAGGTCGGAGCTCGCGCGAAGCACACACCGCCGATCGCCCCGGCCCCACGCCCATGTGTTCCGGAACCAGATCGTCGGCAAGACGTGCAATTCCGCCGGTTCCGGGCCGCGATTGGTCGCCGTGACCGCGATGAAAAGATCGTCCGGATCCACCTTTGCGTATTCGATCGCGATATCGAAGTAACGTTGGTCGCGCAGGATGCCGGTGTCCCAAAGTTCAGGTTCAGGCGCGTTCTTTGGCCGGCCGTAATTCGCCGCAACCAGTTCTTCGTACGGATAACGTGCGTGCGGATAGCGATAGAGCATCCGCATGTAGCTGTGGGTCGGCGTGCAGTCCGTGTAGAAATAAATTTCCTTAACGTCTTCCCCGTGGTTTCCCTGGGGGCCGGTCACGCCGAAGAGCCGTTCCTTCAAAAACGGATCGCGCCCGTTCCAGAACGCGAACGCCAGGCAGAGCCGCTGTTTCAAATCACAGATGCCGCCGATGCCGTCTTCGCCCCAACGAAACGCGCGCGATCGCGCCTGGTCGTGCGGAAAATAATTCCAGGCATCGCCATTCTCGCTGTAATCCTCGCGCACCGTTGCCCATGCCCGCTCGGCCAGATACGGCCCCCAGAGATGCCAGCGCTCGTCTTTGTTATTCTCCGCGAGGCGCTGCTGCTCGGCGTTCACGTCGCCGATTAGCAATCAAAAATCGAAAATCGGCAACCGAAATTGCCGTTACTCCCACTCAATCGTGCTCGGCGGTTTCGTCGAGATGTCGTAGCAGACGCGGTTCACGCCTTTGACTTCGTTCACGATCCGGTTCGAAATTCGCGCGAGCAGTTCGTACGGCATCCGCACCCAATCGGCGGTCATTCCGTCCTGGCTCTCGACGATGCGCAGGGCGATCGTATTTTCGTAAGTGCGCTGGTCGCCCATCACGCCGACGGAACGAACCGGCAGCAGCACCGCGAACGATTGCCAGACTTTGTAATACCAGTCCGCCGCTTCCATTTCGCTGGTCACGATTGTGTCGGCATCGCGCAGGATCCGGAGCCGTTCCGGCGTGACTTCGCCCAGAATTCGGACGGCTAATCCCGGCCCGGGGAACGGTTGCCGATAAACGATTTCCTTCGGCAAACCGAGTTGCAGACCTGCCTGCCTAACTTCGTCCTTAAACAATTGCCGGACCGGCTCGACCAATTCGAAATGCATTTTTTCCGGAAGCCCCCCGACGTTGTGATGACTCTTGATCACGTGTGCCGGATTGCCGCCGATCGCGACGCTCTCGATCACGTCGGGATACAGGGTGCCTTGCGCCAGAAAATGGTAGCCGCCGTGTTCGCCCGATCCGGTCGCGGCATCGTCCGCGAGAAGCTCCTCGGTCGCGCGTTCGAAAACTTTCACAAACTCGCGCCCGATGATCTTCCGTTTTTCCTCCGGATCGGTGACGCCTTTCAACAATTGGAGGAAACGGTCCGCCGCGTCGACGTACTTGAGGCGAATGTGGAAGTTCTCCTCGAAAACGCGCTGGACCATTTCTTCCTCGCGCGAGCGCAGCAACCCGTTGTTGACGAAAATGCAGGTGAGCTGGTCGCCGATCGCTCTGTGCAGGAGCGCGGCGACGACGGATGAATCGACGCCGCCACTCAACCCGAGCACCACTTTCTGGTCGCCCACCTGCCGCCGCACGCGGTCGCACGCTTCCTCGATGAACGATCCCATCGTCCAATCCATCGAGCACCCGCAAATGTGGAAGACGAAATTCTGGATGATCTCTTTCCCCCGCGGCGTGTGCACGACTTCAGGATGAAACTGGAGCGCGTAAAGGTTCCGCGCCGGATCTTCCATCGCCGCGAACGGCGCGTTTTCCGTATGAGCGGCGGCGCGAAACCCAGCGGGCATCGTCGTTACTTTGTCCCCGTGACTGCACCAGATATCGATCTGGGTGCCGATGCCGTCGAAAAGCTTCGAGCGATTCGAAATATGAAGCATGCCGGCGCCGTACTCGCGCCGCTCGCTGAATTCGACCTGGCCGCCGAGATGATGCGCCATCAATTGCATCCCGTAGCAAATCCCCAGCACCGGAATTCCCAGCGAAAAAATCTTCGGATCGGGATGAGGAGCGCGCTCGTCGTAAACGCTCGCCGGCCCGCCGGAAAGAATAATTCCTTTCGGCGCCAATGCCGCGATTTCCCCGGCCGAAATGTTGAACTGGACGATCTCCGAATAGACCTGGCATTCGCGGATGCGCCGCGCGATGACCTGGGTGTATTGCGAACCGAAATCGAGGATCAGGATTTTCGAATGCGCGGCCGCGGCGCTCTTCGTCATGGATGCATTTCCTTGATGTTCGGATCGTCGGAGCGATCCATCGGTCCGAGGGTTCCGTTGCCGGTGATCCCGCGCTGGAATTTTTGCGGCACTTCCTGCACGGTGGCTTGTTCGAGCGGATCGGCGCAACCGCCGAGCAGAAAGGCTGCGCTCGCGAGAAGGAAAGCGGCGGTGAAGGCCTTCAAGCGCAAAGAATACTTAAGAAAGTGACGAGTGACAAGTGATGAGTGACGAGTTTCAAATTCAGATTCATGTCACACGTCACATGTCACTCGTCACTTTCTTCCCCAATGATTGAACCCGAAGTTCTATTGCAAGGCTATCGCCTCGGAGTCTTTCCAATGGCGATGGCGGATGGCGCGATAGAGTGGTTCTCGCCCGATCCGCGCGCGATCCTGCCGCTGAAGGAATTTCACGTCCCGCATACGGTGGAACGCGCGATCCGGAAAGGCGTGTTCGAGGTTCGCATCGACGTTTCATTCGCTGAAGTGATGCAGGAATGTGCGCGCCGGCCTGAGACCTGGATCAACGACGAGATCATCGCGAGTTATGTGCGATTGCATCAACTCGGCCACGCTCATTCCATCGAAGCGTGGCAGGATGGAAAATTGGCCGGCGGACTTTACGGTGTCGCGATCGGCGGCGCGTTCTTCGGTGAATCAATGTTTCATCACGTCCGGGACGCGTCGAAAGTCGCGCTCCTCGGCCTCGTCGAGCATCTGCTCGGCCGGAAATTTGTTTTACTCGACACCCAATGGCTCACGCCGCACTTGCAGCAATTCGGCGCCATCGAGATTCCGCGCGCGGAATATCTTCATCTCCTCACTACGGCCGTAAACTTGCCTCGGAGTTTCGGCGATTGACCCTTGCCCGCCGCCGCGAATTCCGCATAGTGACGCGCTCGCGGTTTTCGGCGACGCGCGCATCATGGCTGGGTAGCTCAGTTGGTAGAGCAGAGGACTGAAAATCCTCGTGTCGGGGGTTCAATTCCCTCCCCAGCCACGCCGCGATGTTTCTAAAACTTCGCCGTGAGCTGGCCGGCGAAGAGGTGTTCGCCTTCGCTCAAGGAATCCTGCCGGCTGAAACTGTATTGGAGTTTCACCTGGAGGTAATCGGTGAACCGATAGCCAAGCGCTGCGTCGACACGCCAGATATCCTTGCCCCACTTTGTCCATTCATCCTCGTCGCGGATCGTGCCGAAGAGCTGCTGGTTCCAGCGCAACGCGCCGTAAAGCTGCGAAGTGATCTTGTATTTCGCTTCGAAGTAATACGAGAACGTGTCGGCGTTCCCGATGCGCGGCACTTGGAAGCGCGATTCAAAAAATTCCGCCCAAAACTGAAGGTGATGCCATGCGAACGAAACGTCCTGCGCCAGGACAAGCTCGCGATAATCGCCGATCCCCCGATCGGCAGGAAGAGTAGGCGCGGCCACGGAGACGAGATAAGGACCAGCGCTGGCCGACACGCCGAGGTTCCACATTTCGTTCGGGCGAAAACCGGCGCGTCCGCTGAAAGTCGGATGTTCGAGACTGCGTTCGGCGATGCTCCAGGACTCCGGCCGCGAAGCAAGCGCGGCATTTTTCATTTCCGCGGCGTAATCGAACCGGCCGCAATTCCCTGAAACCGCGATGCCGCTTGCATAGCTTGGTCCCCAGATGACGGGAAGGCGCAGATATTTGTCGGAGTAATCGCCGGTATCGTACTCCCCGACGTGGGCCCATCCCAGAAGCTCGTCGTTTTCCTCCGGCGTCGCGCTGTCCCAGATGCCGGTCAGGTTTTCGTAGGGCAGCGGCGCGTTGACGAAAGGATTTTGCCAGGTGTCATGTCGCGCGATCCAATTTCCGACGATGGTCGCAAATTCTCCGATCTGGATGTGGACATTCTTCGTCGGAGTGTAGCGGAGAAAGTATTCGTCCAACTGGCCGCGGGCGCCGTCGTCGCTCGGATCGAACCCGCGGTCCATTCGCGCCTGGGCAAAGAAATAAATGTTCGCGCCGATCTCGAGGTCGAGGAAAAGCGTCAGTCGCGGATTAAGAAGAAAATCATGCTCTGTGAAGATCAGGCCGGGTGCCGGTTGATCGATGGAATACGCTTCCAGATCGGCGAGGCCGCTCATTTGGAGATGGAAACGGTTCTGCGGATCGCTCAGCGACAGGGTGTCGTGGACTTTGTCGAGAAAATCGGCGCGGGCCGTGAGCGCGAAAGCCAGGGCGACAAGAATGAGGAGGGAGGATTTACGCGGCATGGAGAAGCTTGCCGATGGTTTTGCGCAACGTATCGAGCGTGACCGGTTTGTTGAGGACGACGTCCACGGCGGCGGGTTGAGACCCGCTAACTTCGATCAGGGCACCGAAGCCGGTCAGCATGATCACCGGAATGCGTTCATTCACTTGCTTGATGAAGCGCGCCGTTTGATCGCCGCTCATCTCCGGCATGACGCGGTCGAGAACGACCAGATCGAACTGGTTCCGGCGAAATTTCTCCAGGCCCTCGCGACCGCTGGTTGCGGTGGAAACGGAGTGACCATCACAACGCAAATAGGCCGAAACCACTTCGAGCACCCGGGGCTCGTCGTCCACGATCAGAACGTTGAGCGGCGATTTGGTGGCAGCTTGAACTGAACTTGCCCGATCTTGCATCGCGGACGTGTCGGCGATTGGGAGGCGAATGATGAAAGTGGTTCCCTGGCCGGGCGCCGATTCGATTTCCAATTTTCCGCGGTGCCTCTCGATGATTCCGTAAACCATCGAAAGGCCAAGCCCGGTGCCACGTTCTCCCTTCGTGGAAAAGAACGGTTCGAGACAACGCTGGCGGACGCTTTCGGTCATGCCGGTGCCATTGTCGCGCACACGGATGACGGCGTTATCTTCTTGGATCGAAGTTTCGAGTGAAATGCGACCGCCTTGCGGCATCGCGTCGACCGCGTTGAAAATAAGATTGGTCAGGACTTCGCGCAGCGCGGATTCCTGACCGGCGACGAACGGGGACGCCTTCGCTTCAGCGACAAGTTCAACGGTTAATCCCGTTGCCTGGGTTTGGCGCAGCGCAACTGGCGGTTCGCCAGGGCGCACCGCCGCCACTTCGGTTCGGTCAGCGAAACTGCCTGTTGAACGATCTTCGCCAGATCGATGACCGGAAATTCCTCGTCGGTCTCGACCGGCCGATAAAACTCGCGGAGCCGGCTGACCACGCTGGCCGCGTCCTTCGCGGACGTGCGCAACATTTCGAGGCAACGGCGGGTCTCCGCTCTGTTATCCAGCAGCTTCGGGCTTTCCAGGAGCAATTCCGAAAATCCGAGAATTGGCATCAGGGCGTTGTTGAAATCGTGGGCGATGCCGCTCGCCATTTGGCCGATGGCGCCGAGGCGCTCCTGCTGGATGACTTGTTGCTGGGTAGCTTTCAATTCCGCGAGCGCTTTCTCCAGCTCGCGATTCGTTTCTCGCAAATCTTCCTCGGCTTGCTTGCGCCGGGTCAGGTTTTCCACCGAGCCGGCCACGATTTTTTCAACTGGTTTCGAAAGACCTTTTGCCACGAACAAACTGGCCGCGAAACCGAAAGACAGAATGACTAGCCCGAACGCGATGATCTTCCAGCGCAACGCCTGCTCGTCGCGGATCGGAGCGCTCAGCGGGTAAAGGCAAACCTGATAGGCCGGGGCGAATTGGGTTTCGGGATCGAGCGCTTTGTAATAGAGAAGGTGCGGACCGCTTTCGAGATCGATTGGAAAATGGTTCGCCGTTTCTGTGCTCGAAGCGGCGCGGAGCCGTTCGCTAACGAGCTGCCGGTCCGCGAGGCTGAGGCTTTCAATGTAAAGACGTTGATCGAGCCAGATGCCGCTTTGGATAGCGCCGGCGCGATCGACTTCCGTGTCCTCGAGATTCGTGAGCGGGAAACCGACCACCAGCGCTCCGAGTAATTTGCCGTTCAGGCCGCGGATTTTTGTCAGCACAATTTTCCGCAGCGCGGAAGGTCGATTGCCGCGCGCCAATGCGATAAAACCGACTGCCTGTTCATCGTCTTCGCGCAGCCCTTTCGCCATTCTGGACAACGCGTCCTGCAAGGCCGGCTGGTCCGTTAGCCCTGCGGGATGATTTTCAGGCGACAAGATCAGGCCGTCGCCGTCGAAGAAACGAAAGAACGACGCGTGCGCCGCGTCGGACGAGGCTCCCGTGCGTCGATCCAGCATTTCTTCGAGTTCGGTGAGCGCGTTCTGGTACAAATCATCAACGTCGCGTTCCTCCAACGCCGCCCGGAGTCGCACGGAGTGCGAAAGCGCCAGGCATTTTTCGGTGATCGCCTCCGATTGCGCGGCCTGGATTTTCAGGAACGATTGGACGCGATTCTGAAATTGCGCCTCGAGCAGTTGTTGCTGATTGCTCCGCCGATTTTTCTCCGCGAGATAAACCGTTGCCGTCGTCACGGCGAGGACGACGAGCATCATCGCCAGAAGCAACTTCGCGCGGAAGCTTAGCGCGCCCGTAAGATTGTAAGGGAAGGTAATGGGAGGTTACTTGGCTGGAAAATCGACATGCAAAGTCATGCCATTTTTCAATTCCATGGGACGCTGGCGGATGTCGTCGCCGGCCACCCAGGCCTTCAGCACGTAACTGCCGGCCGGAAGATGTTCCAGACGGTAGCGCCCCGCCGTGTCGGTCTTCTGAAAATAAGGCGTCTCCAGAACGAGGATGGTGCCGCGCATTCGCTCATGAATTTCGCAATGGATCGTGACCGCTCCCGGTTTATCGAAAACGATCGTGGTCGGCTTTTCGTCCTTACGATAACGGCCGAGATCGAACCGTTTCGTTTTCGAGTAGGAAAAAACGTTGTGATAGGTGTCGTCCATGTTAGGGAACTCGACCGCGGTGCCGACCAGCACAGGCAGGAGGTCAGGCGCGAAAGCGATGTTCTTTTGCGCGACCTGCGCGGGCGATTTGGGAGCGGTCGCTTGCGCAGAGCGAAAATCGCCTTCCAAATAAACGACGGCTGCTGGCGGATTCGTCGGTGCCAGCGCCACGTCGGAATTCGCGGTGTAACGCTGGTTCAGTCCGCGATCGACCGAGGGCTTCGGCAGCTGGACCGTGCCTTCAATTGCGACCTGGGCTCGCACGGACCCAACCGCGAGACCGGTCGCCAAAAGGAGAATGGAGCATGTGTGGCGCACAGCTCTTCGGTCAATAGCGAGAAAGGTGCCACTAGGAGTGGATCGCCTGCTTCATCGGTCTGCTATTCGGTCCGTAACGCCGCCATCGGGCTGATCCGCGTGGCGCGGCGGGCGGGGAGCCACGTGGCGATTAGCGCGGCGGCGGCGAGGGTGAGGGGAGCGACCGTGAATGCGATCGGATCGAGCGCGCCAACTTCGTAAAGCAAGCCGCTTAGGATTTTTCCAGTGCCGGCGGCAAGAAGCAGTCCAATGAGGATGCCGCTCAGAAGCATGATCGAACCTTCGCCCATGATCATACGGAGAACGGCTCTGGGTTGCGCGCCGAGCGCCATGCGTATGCCGATTTCGCGGGTGCGTCGAGCGACGGAATAGGCTTTGACGCCATAAAGACCGACAACGGCGAGGCCGAGCGCGAGGACGCCAAAGATCGAGAACATTGCCGCGCCAGCGCGCACAATCCAGAGCTGGAAGTTGCTGTCGAGGTGTTGCGAGAAGCTCTTGAGCGAAAGCACTGGCAGCGCGGGATCGACGTCGCGGACAGTGCGGCGCAAAAGATCCGCGGTGCTGCCTTCAGAGCCAGCCGCGAGTGAGCGGAAGCGAACGAAAAAATTAACGTTGCTTTGGAAACCGCGCGCGAAGGGCACGTAGATCTGGCCATGCGGATCTTTCTCGAAGAGCTGCTGTTTCGTCGCCGGAACGATTCCGACGATCTCAATCGTTTCCTTCCCCGTTTCGCCGCTCAGATCGCCGGTCATGCCGACGCCTGTCCCGCTGCCCTTCGCCTTCGGAGCGTTGTCGCTGGCGTATTGGATGCGCTGGCTGAGCGCGTCGCCATCCGGCCAAAGCTTTTTTGCGAGAACTTCATCGACGATTGCGACCATCGGTCCGCCGGGTTGCGTCGCCTCAGCTTGAGTGAAAATTCGGCCTCGCACGACTGGCAGGCCGACGGTGGCGAAGTAATCGGCGCCCACGGTATTCCATTCGGCATTGAAGGCGAGTCCTTCCGCCGCGGTCGCTGGTTTCGTGTCCGGCGATGGCTGCAAACCGGCGCGTTGCACGTTGCGGCTTAGCGAAATCATCCCGAATGGGATCGTGGCGGAAATGCTGACGTGTTCGACGGCAGGCAATGCCGCGAGGCGTTGCTCGAGATTCCGGTAAAGTGCCTGCGCGCGTTTCTGGTCGTAACCGGCAAGACTTGCGTCCGTTTCGAGAAGAAAACTGGCGCCGGGCGACAGGCCGGTATCAACGGAAGCGGCTTTGCCCGCGCCACGGACGAAGAGCGCCGCCGCAGTCAGCAATGCGAGCGAGAACGCGATCTGCGCGACGACGAGCGGATTGCGCGGCAAAAATCTCCAGCGCCGCCTAACGACATCTTCGCCGGCTTGTTCCTTGAGATCGGCGACCACTGCGCTGCGGGAAAGTTTGAGCGCCGGTCCAAGAGCGAAGCCAATTGTACCGACAACGCAGAACGCGAAGGTCGCGGCAAGGATTGCCGGGTTCGGTCCGGCGAGCCAGACGATATCGAGCGGCAACATTTTGCCTAACGAGGCGACGAGCAGGTCCGACGACCAAAGGCCAAGAATCAATCCGGCCGCGCCTCCAAGAAGCGCGAGAACGAAGCCTTCAGTGAGAAGTTGCCGGACAATGCGAAACCGGCTGCCGCCAAGCGCGAGGCGGATCGCGATCTCTTTCCGCCGCGCGGTCCCGCGTGCGAGAAGCATGTTGGCGAGATTAAGACACGCCACCAGCAGGACGACGACAGCCATTCCAAGCAACATCGGCGCGATGCTCGCCACGCTCCCATCGCCCGATGGCGAAGTGCTGACGGAAAACCTCGAGATCGGTGTGGTCGTAAAGGTTTGGTCCTTTTGTTCGACCGGAAACGCTTTCTCGAGGTTCGCCGCCAATCCTTCGAGCGCCGGTTTCGCGCTCGCAGCCGCGACTCCGGCCTTGAGCCGGCCCACGACGATCAACTGTTGCCCGGCCCGATCGCCGAATGTCGCTTTGCTTTCCTGTTCGAAATCGTTCGCGACCCGGTCGTAATTGCTGAACGGCACCCAGACTTCGACAGAAAAAATTTGCAGTGTCCCGGTGAATCCACGCGGCGCGATCCCGACAATGGTGAACGGATGGCCGTTGACCAGCAACTGCGAGCCGAGCACGGCCGGATCGAGATTATGCTTCTGCCAATACGCGTAGCTCACGATGGCGACCGGGGCGTTACGGCCGATCGCTTCCTCCTCCGGCGTAAACGTCCGGCCGCGCGCCAGCGGAACGCTTAGAACCGAGAAATAATTAGAGCTCACGATCGCGCCGAACGTCCGTCGGGTATCGCCCTTTTGGCCGAGCCCGATCATCGCAAGGTTGTACGACATTACGTCGGCGAACACAGTGTTCTGGGCGCGAATGTCCTGGTAAGTCGGGTAAGAAAAGCCGCGATACGTTTTCGGGTTCTTTTTGTCCTGTGAAAAAATTTGGACGACTTCCTGCGGCTTCGCGTAGGGCGGCGGTGCGAAGAACATCGTGTGAACGAGACTGAAGACGGCGGTATTGACGCCAATGCCGAGCGCGAGGACGATGACAGCGGCGGCGGTGAACCCGGGCGCCTTGTAAAGCTGCCGGATGGCAAACTTAAGATCCTGGATCATATGGAGTGGGATGCAGGCCTGCGGCCGATCGGATTCAAAAATCGCAGGCCGAGAGGATGTTGCCTCGGTTAGCTGAGCGGAGGAAGGTCGAAAATGGATTTAGCCAATATCAAAGAGGCCAAGGAATGGTTCGAAGTCCTCCAGACGAGCAAGCGGACGCAAACCGCTATGATGACTCTCGGCCCCGGTAAGAAGACCGGCCGTAAAGCCGAAGCGCACGAAAAAAGCGATCAGGTGTTGCTGATGCTCTCAGGAAAACTGTCGGGTACGATTGGTCCGGAAACCGTGAGCCTGAAGAAGGGCGATATCCTGTTGATCCGCGCGGGGACGCCGCATCGTTTTGAGAATCCGGGCCGCGAGCGGGCGGTGACGTTCAATGTTTATTCGCCGCCGGAATATCCGCCAGGCATGAAAGGCTGATCACGCCGGAATGAGCGGGGTGAAATCGTACGGCGACGAGGTCGCGTTGAACTTCGGATAAAGGAATTTCGACGCCGGGACGTTTTCTTTCGCTACCCCCGCGGCCTGCGTGACCCCCGCTTCGCGCAATCGTGTCAGCGCCTGCTCGAGCAAGCGCGTGCCGAATCCACGATTGCGGTATTCCGTCGAGATGCAGGGGCCGGGAATCAAATGCATGTCCGCATCTGGTTTGGTCGAAAGAACCGACGCGCCGATGATGCGGGTGCCGTGACGCAAGGCGAGGAAAACGCAATGCGACGAGGCGAACGCGCTTTCGAGCCACGCCTCAATTTTTTCCGTCACTTCCTGCAGTTCCGGGCTCCACATCGGGTCGAGCACGAACGAGCTGGAAATAATCTTGCGCAGTTCCGTTTCGTCGTCCGTTGTGGCGGGGCCGATCTCGTAATGTTCCGGAAGTGCGTTTTCGAACGGGGGAAGCTGGGTCAAATCCCAGGTAAATCGAATCCAGTTGCTCAGCTTCATAGAGGTGCCTGGTAGTATCGTGCGCGGCGGAAGAGCCGCAACTGCGCTTCGCGTCAAAATCTTCTGGAGCGGGTCGCCGCGGCGACCGATCGACGAGCTAAATCGCCTGAACGGCTTTCAGCGTTTCGTGAAACGAATTGTAAAGCTCGCGATACTGGGCGACGCCACGCCGCAAGACCGGCTTGAAGTTCGCCAGGTCGGCGATGTTCACGATCAAGTCCACGCTTTGGACGAATGCGCTCATCGCATCGTTCGTCGGGAACTGGTGGCTGAGCAGGACGAGGAAATGCTCGCGGCGCTCGGCCCCCGGCCGTTTCACGATCGCACGCAGGATCGGATTATTCTGCGGATTCGAGCCTTTGAAGTTCTCGTAAACGACCACGACGTTGTAGCTGTAAGTCTTCAGTTTCAGCAGCACGTCTTCCTCGAACAATCCGAGGTGGACCTTGTAGCTCATGTCGATCAACTGCGGCACGACCATTTTCTGATATTGCTGGTGATCCACGCAGACCAGCGCGGTGTTGTCGCCGAGATCGAAGAAGGATGAGTCTTGTGATTCCATGGCTAGCGGAAGGCGTTGGCGGGGAGATCGAGGCGCAGGCCGGAATCGAGATCGCTGTCCACGCCGCGAGCTTTTTGGATCAGGTCGATACCGCGACCGACGCGGCCTTTGCGGCTGGAAAATAATCTCGCGGTATCTTCGGCGATAAGGTCGTTTTCGTACGCATTTAGGATCGACTGGTCGAAGGTCATCCAGCCGAACGGCGCGCTCGCCTCGATGATCTCGTAGAAACTGCGGTGCTCGCCTTCGCCGATGGCGACGGTTTCGCGTGTTCGCAGATTGTTGCCCATGATTTCGGTCAACAACTGTCGGCCACCGCCAACTTTCGGCGCGAGCCGCTGGCTGACGATGTAGCGCAGGGAATCCGCCAGGCGAATCCGCAGCTGCTGTTCTTCGCCGAGGGAGAAGAGACCGAGGATACGGTTAATCGATTGGCCGGCATCGACCGTGTGGAGCGTGCTGAGGACAAGGTGACCGGTTTCCGCCGCCATCAAGGCGACTTCGACGGTCGCGCGATCGCGCATTTCACCGACGAGAATAACTTTCGGAGCCTGGCGGAGCGCGGCGCGAAGGCCGTTGGGATAATTGTTAAAGTCATGTCCGAGCTCGCGCTGGTTGAACGTCGCGCGCTTCGTCGGATGCACGAACTCGATCGGATCTTCCAGCGTGACGATGTGGACCGGCTGCTGCTCGTTTATCTCGTTGAGCAACGCTGCCAAGGTCGTCGTCTTGCCGCTGCCGGTTGCACCCGTTACGAGAACGAGACCTGTCTTTTCCTTCGCGATCTCTTTGAAAATCGGAGGCAATTCGAGACTCTCGACTGTCGGGATGTCGCCCTGCAATTTTCGCAGCACGATCGAGAAATGGCCCTGCTGCCGGAAAATGTTTACGCGGAATCGCGCCTGGTCGTTGAGCGAATAACTGCAGTCACAAGAGCCGCCCGTCAGGTAATCGTAAATCAGCCGGCGATTTCCCTGCATCAACGTCAGAGCGATTTGCTCCGTTTGATACGGCGTGAGCGCTTCGATCGGCGGATCGACATAGACGGGTTTCAGTTCGCCGAAATCCTCGACCTGCATCGGGTGGCCCACGGAAAAATTAAGGTCCGAGATGCCGTCATAGGTTTGCAGCATCGCAGATAAGATTCGGTCAAGGTCAGGAATTCTCATCGCTGGCTCCTATTCATCCGCGCCGTCCATCGGCGGTTCCTTGAGGAACGGCCGGAATTTCTTTTTATCGATCGCCTTATCGTACGCTTCGTCCGGTGAAATACGCGCATGGCGCAGATGTTCCATGATCGCGTCATCGAGCGGCTGGTTGCCTTTCTTTTTGCCAACCTGGATCATGCCCGGGATCTGGTGCGTTTTGCCTTCGCGGACGAGGTTCGCGATCGCCATATCGACAACGAGGATTTCCAACGCGGCGACGCGGCCCGGTTTGTCGATCCGTTTGAAAAGATTTTGCGCGATAACGCCCTTGAGCGATTCGGCTAAGGTCGCCCGGATTTGGTTCTGCTGGTTTGTCGGGAAAACGTCGATGATTCGGTCAACGGCTTTCGAGGCGCTGGAAGTATGCAGCGTTCCGAAAACAAGGTGACCGGTCGCGGCCGCCGTCAGAGCCAGCTCAATCGTCTCGAGGTCGCGCAACTCACCCACGAGCAGGATATCCGGGTCTTCACGCAACGCGCCGCGGAGAGCGGCCGCGAACGAACGCGTGTGGACGCCGACTTCGCGATGCTGCACCAGACAGTTTTGGCTGCGGTGCACGAACTCGATCGGGTCCTCTACCGTAATGATGTGATCGTGCCGATGCAGGTTCGCGTAATCCATCATCGCCGCCAGCGTGGTCGATTTACCGGAACCAGTTGGGCCGGTCACGAGGACGAGGCCTTTTTTCAGCATCGGAAATTTCTTCAATACTGGAGGCAAACCGAGATCCTCCACGGTCAGGACCTGCGAGGGGATCAAACGAAAGACCGCCGAGATGCCGTATTTCTGTTGGAAGAAATTCGCGCGGTAACGCGCCATTCCGGGCACTTCGTAGCCGAAATCGATGTCGGAAGTTTCTTCGAAGATCTTGATCTTCCCTTCCGGCGCGATCTCATAAACCATCGCTTTGAGTTCGTCGTTGCGGAGCGGGGGATAATCGACGCGGACGAGCTCGCCGTTGATGCGAAGCATGGGCGGATTGCTGGTGGAGAGATGAAGGTCGGAAGCCTTCTGCTCTCCCATGAGCTTGAAGAATGAGTCGATGCGGGCCATGGGCGCGCATTCCTAGAGCTAAATCGGTGCCACTAGCCGGCGGGATTTCCCGCGAAACCGGCTAATTCCCTACGATCCGGAGAGCCGCGCCGCGTCGATGGTCGAGCGAACCTGCTCGAGCAATTTCTCCGCCGTGTACGGCTTCGGAATGAAGCCCTTCAATCCTTGTGCCAGCATATTGCCAAGCTTGCTTTGTTCCGCGAAACCGCTGCTCAACACGACGACGACTTCCGGGTTCAACGTCCGCAGCTCGTCGAACACCGCATCGCCGTCCATGACCGGCAGGAAGAAATCGAGGATCACGAGCCCGATCAGTTTTCCGATTTGCTGATAAATCTTGAGCGCTTCGAAACCATCGCGGGCGAGAATCACTCGATAGCCTTCATCTGTCAGCATGGCCGCCGCGAGCTCGGCGATCTCGGTTTCGTCGTCGACCAGGAGAATCAATTCGCGGTTCCCTTTCGGATTCAATACCGGGATTTCCGGCGGGATCGCGGACGCCGAGGACTTGCCCGCCGTTTTTTTGCTCTCAACGCCAGCAAACTTCGTCCGCCCCGGACCACGGGCCTTGGGCGCGACTTCATGCGGGTCGCGGACGACCTTGAATTCCGGCGGCCGCGTCGGGTCCGGCGCCGCTTTGGATTTCGCCGTGCTTCCCTCGAGAATTCGGGAGGTCACGTGGTCGAAGAGTTTCTGCGCGGTTTTGGACGCCAGCTCGACGCGTTCGCCGAGCATCTCAATGTAATTGTATTCGCCCTTGTGCTGCCGCGCCAAATCCGCGTAGCGCGCGATCTGTTGCAGCATCGAATTGAGTTCAGTCGAAGTGGTCGCTATCCACTTCAAGTCTTCGTGATCCAGCATAAGGGGAAACGTCGTCAGGTCTGGTCCCGATCACTCCGGCAAGCCCAGAAGATTCCACCGAAGACGGCAAAAACAGCGATCGCGAAAGAACCAATTGTGAACATGAAAAAGAGTCGATTAAGTCAGCACGGTTCATGCCTCTAGCGAGGCCTCACGTCAATCGGAATCGCTCGCAAGTTTCCCGTCGGCAGGCAACATCAGGCGTGACTTTTCGCAACGGATTCTACGCCGGCCTCGTGGTCGCGGTGATCTGGGGGATTTATCTTTTCGGGCTCTGGCAACCGCAACGCCAGATTGAGCTGCACAATGTTCATCTCCTCGAGCAAATTGAGAAACATAACTGGAATGCCGTCGGCGAATTCGTCGGCGACGCATATCAGGACCGGTGGGGCAACGACCACAAATTGTTGCTCGAGCGGCTGCCGCAGGTTTTCCGCGCGCTTGGCCACACTCGGATCGGCGCAAGCGCGATCGCGATCCGGCGCGAAGAAGACCGCGGTTATTGGACGGCCAAAATCACGATTCAGGGAACGGGCGAACTGGCGGAGTTCATTCAGAATCGAGTGAACACGCTTGATGCTCCCTTCGAATTCGAATGGCAACGCGGCGCGACCTGGCCGTGGGATTGGAAACTGGTCGCAGTGCGAAATCCGGCGCTCGAGATTTCCGATTACACGCCGTAGGGCCGTGCGTTATTTTCCGACCGCCGTCCGCAGTTCGTTTTTTGCGCTGTCGACTTCCTTCGGCGTCGCCTGGCAGAGAAGGAGCGCGCGCAGCTTTTCTCCCTGGTAACGGCGGACGACGAACTTCTTCTTCGCGTAAACGCCCTTCAAACTTATCCGCGTCGGCGGCAAACTGAAATCGCCGACAAAATCCATTTTCAGGTCGAACATCTCCGTCCAGAAATACGGCACCTGCTCGTAGCGGATGCGTTTCTTACCGGTCATGTTCGCGCCCGCGACGAGCCCTTGCTCGCGCGCATTTTCCCAATGCGTCTGGCGCCGGACGCCGCCCATGATGCGATCGGGATAAAACGCGAGGTCGCCGATCGCGAAGATTCCTTTCTCTTCCGTCTCGAGATATTCACTCACCGGCGATCCGTGTGGACCGGCGAGCGGAGTGTTGCGGACCAAATCCAGATTCGGTTCGGCGCCGCATGCCACGACCGCGACTCCCGCGGCAATGCGGTTCCCGCTCTTCGTCTGAATATTTCGCAGCACCGTCTTGCCCTCGAAACCGTTCAGGCTTTCGCCCAGCAACAAGCTCACGCCATGCTTTTCGAAATACGAGGTGATCCACGCGCCGGTTTCCGGATCGAGATAGCGGTTCAGTAGGTAAGCGTTGCGATGCATCATGCTCACCTTGAATTTCATTTGTCGGAGACTCGAGGCCGCCTCGCAGGCGAGCAGTCCGCCGCCCACCACCACAATGGTTTTTTCCAGCGATGCCATTTCGCGTAACGCCAGCGCGTCCCGGATCGTGCGAAGATAAATAACGTTGCCCAGCGCTACCCCCGCGACCGGTGGCCGCACCGGCCGGCTGCCCATGGCGAGACACGCCTTGTTGAACTCGATCGTTTCGCCATTGCCGAGGACGGCGAGACGGCGATCGATGTTCACCTGCGTCACCATCGTCGCGAAACGCGTCTCGATCTTGTGCTTCTCGTACCAATGCGCGTCGAGCGCCGGTAGTTTCTTCAGCGGCGGAATTTTGTCGCGCAGGAAAGTCTTCGAAAGCATCCAGCGTTTGTAAGGCGCGTAGGTTTCCGCGCCGACGAGCGTCACCTGGCCGCGCTTGTCGTACTTGCGGATACTTTCGCACGCGCTGCTGCCGCCGATGCCGCCGCCGATGATGAGATAATCGCGCTGAATCATGTGCAGGCGGACGATAGGAAATCTGTTAGGCCACTGGCGAGGGAAAAATTAGAACACGGCGCGGCAGATAATCACTGACGCGATTACGCCCGCGAGATCGCCTAACAAACCGGCCGGAATAGCGTGCCGGGTTTGTTTGATATTCACCGACCCAAAATAAACCGCCGCGACGTAGAAGGTCGTTTCCGTACTGCCGTAAATCGTCGCAGCCATCAAGCTCACGATGTTGTCCGGGCCGAGGCGGTGAATGATGTCGGTCAGCAACGCGAGCGTGGCGCTGCCGCTGAGCGGACGCATCAAAGCCAGTGGAAGAAGATCGGGAGGAAATTGGAGCGGCGTCAGGACCGGCGTGAGTAAGCGTGTCAGCAAATCGATCCCGCCCGCGCCTTTGAACATGCCGATGCCGACAAGCATCGTTACCAGGAACGGAATGATTTTCAGGATGACGCCGAATCCCTCCTTCGCGCCCTCGACGAATTCTTCGTAGACCTTGATGCGGCGCGTCGCGGCGTAGACTGGAAAAAAGCTAAGGAGAAATGGAATGGCGAGAATCGAGATGATGTTCACGCAGCGGACGAAAGTGTTCTGGTTGGCCGCGTTTGGATCGGTGGGAAGGTTAAACCAGGTCGGAAACACGAGGCGAACGAAGAGCGCCACAAAGAAAAGCACGAGGAGAAACGGGAGAATCCGGCGCCAGCCGCGTGGTTCGACCGCGGTGACGTTATCGCTATAGCCGGGATCGTTCATCGCGGCCGATGGCGACATTGCCGCTGTACGACCGGGATCATCGAACCCGGCTACAACAGAAGGTAATCGGAAGAAGGGGAGTTTTTCCAACAGCTTTGCGGACGTGATCGCAACCGTCGCCGCGCATAAGGTCGCGAGCAGCGCCGTTCCGACGATCGCGGTTGGCCGGGTCGAACCGGCAGAAGCGAGCAACGCGATGGCGGTCGCTGGAATCAATTGCACCGATGCCGTATTGATCGCGAGGAAAGTGCACATCGCGTTGGACGCGACGGTCGGTCGTGGGTTCAACTGCTCCAGGTCGCGCATGGCGCGCAAGCCGAGCGGCGTCGCCGCGTTGCCGAGCCCGAGCATGTTGGCCGCCATGTTCATCAGCATCGAGCCCATCGCCGGATGCTCCGGCGGCACGTCTGGAAAAAGACGGCGCATGAACGGACGGAGAACGCGGGCGATGCGTTGCACAAGTCCAGCGCGTTCTGCCAGCCGCATTACGCCGAGCCACAACGCCATGATTCCGATGAGCCCCAGCGCGATCGTCACCGCGGTCTTCGCGCCATCGAACGCGCCGCTGGTTACTTCGCCAAGCCGGTTGTTCCAGCCGCCAATTGCGACCGCGAGCACCACCAATGCGAGCCAGATCCAATTCAGCATCAGCGTTTCAACAACGTGGCCGCATGTTTGAGCGCCGAATCGGTTTTCCCTCCGAGCATTCGCGCGATTTCTTCCTGCCGCGCCTTGCCTGCGACTTCGCTCAAGCGCGAATGCGTCCGTCCGCCCACGACTTCCTTGGTCACGACGAATTGAGTCGCCGCGGCCGCGGCTACCTGCGGCAGATGAGTAATGCACAACACCTGATGATCGGCGGAAAGTTTGCGCATTTTCTCGCCGACTGCGTTCGCGATTTCGCCGCCCACGTTGGCGTCGATCTCGTCGAACACCAGGAGCGGAATCGCGTCCTGCGCCGCGAGCGAGGATTTGATCGCAAGCATCAAACGCGAGATTTCGCCGCTCGACGCAATGAGGCGCAGCGGCTTCAACGGCTCGCCCGGGTTCGGAGAGAAGAGCAGCTCAACAGAGTCGAAACCGGCCGCGCGCGCTTCTTCGAGCGCGGTCATTTTCACTTCAAATTCCGATTGCCGAAAACCGAGATCCCGGAGGTTTGCGCGAATATTTTCCGCGAGTTTCGGCGCGGCCTTGCTTCGAGCCTTGTGAAGAGTGTGCCCGATTCGCTCCACGTCGCCGCGCGCGCTTTCGATTTCCTGGCTCAATCGCTCCAGCTCGGCATCGCGTCCTTCGATCTTGCGCATTCGCTCGGCGGCGCGTTCGCCGAAAGCGATCACTTCTTCGATCGAGCCACCGTATTTTCGCTTCAACGTTTCAAAGAGGGTCACGCGTTCTTCGAGCGCGGCGAGTTGCGCGGGATCGAGGTCGAGCTGCTCGGCATACCGCCCCAGCGCATGGGAAATTTCCGACAACTCGAGGACGCAGGCTGCATGCGCATCCGACAGCGTCGATTTTTCAGGATCGATTTTCTCTAAGTCGCGCAGGAGCCGTTGCGTTTCCGCCAGCTGTGGAAGAATCGCGTCGTCCGCTTCGGAAAGTTTTCGCGAAATCGCGGCGGCTAATTCGAGAAGCCGTTTGGAATTGCTCGCGAGCCGGTAACGCGTGGAAATTTCTTCCTCCTCGGCGCTCGTCAGGTCGGCGCCCGTGATTTCATTGATCTGATGGCGGAGCAGATCGATCTCCTGTTCGCGGGCGGATTCCGCGGTGCTTAGGCTCGCGTGCTCGGCTCGCAACGATTGCAGCTTTCGGTACGCCTCCGAGAATTCGCGCAAGGCGTCGCCGGTATGCGTGTAGCCGTCGAGAAGCGCGAGTTGCCGCTCCGGTGACAAAATCGATTGATGATCGTGCGGCCCGTGGAGGTCGACCAGTTCGTCGCCGAGTCTTTTGAGAACAGCGAGGGTCGTCGGCGATCCGTTGATAAACTGGCGGTTGGCGCCGGTCGTGGAAAAACCGCGTTTCACGATCAGCTCGCTGTCGCTGCTCTCCACGCCGGATTCCCCCAGGAGCGGATTCATTTGTTTCAATTCCTCCCCCGCGAAAACCGCTTCAATGGTGCATGAATCGGCGCCGGTCCGGATCAACGATTTGTCCGTCCGCTCGCCGAGGAGCAATTGCAGCGCGCCGATGATGATTGACTTGCCCGCGCCAGTTTCCCCGGTGATCGCCGTGAATCCCGGCGCGAGTTGCCACTCGAGGTCCTCGACAAGGGCGAGATTTTTGATCCGCAAGAGGCTAAGCGTGACCGGCATTCGGGGAATCAGTTGAGAGTTGAGAGTTATTAGTTGAGAGAAATCGCGCGACTCTTCTGTTTTGAACTCTCAACTCCCAACTCTCAACTCTCAACTTCAGGTCACTTTCCTCGGAACGGGAACGTCGCTGGGCGTGCCTGTGATCGGATGCGACTGCGCGGTTTGTCATTCATTGGATCCGCGCGATCAACGACTGCGCTCGTCGATTTACGTCGAAACACCCGAGTGCGCCTGGGTGGTCGATACCGGAACCGATTTCCGCACCCAGGCGTTGCGCGAAAATATCCGGCGGCTCGATGCCGTCGTGTTCACGCATTCACACACCGACCACATCATGGGGTTCGATGATCTGCGCCGCTATTCTCACAATCTCGGATCGATCCCGGTTTACGCGTCGGCGGAAACCATGCACGATCTGGCCCGCGTCTACGAGTTTGCCTTCAATGGTCTGAACCGTTTTCCGGGCTATCTGGTGCCCGTACCGCACATCGTCGACGGCCCGTTTCAACTTGGCGAAACGACGATCGCGCCGTTGCCGGTGCCACACGGAAAATCAACCGTGAACGGCTACCTGTTTTCGCGCGGTGGAAAAAAACTCGTCGCGTATCTGAGCGATTGCAGCGGGGTCCCTGATCCTATTTTCGGCGAGATCAGTGAAGTCGAAGTGCTCATCATTGACGCGCTCCGACATAAACCTCACCCGACTCATTTGAGCGTGGCGCAAGCGCTCGAGGTGGCGGCGAAAGTCCGGCCGAAACAAACGCTCTTTACCCACATTTGCCACGAGCTGGCGCAGGCGCGCGAAGCAGAACTGCCGGCAGGCGTCGGCATTGCTTACGATGGATTGAAGCTTTGTCTTTAGATGAAATTTTGGTTCGCCATTCTGCTTTTCGCTTCGGCCACGACCATGCTGGCCGAGAAATCGCTGGCGCCGGAGACGATCGTCGTCTTCAACCAGGACATTCCCGAATCGGTCGAGCTGGCGAAATTTTACGCGCAGAAACGCGGCATCGAGCGCGATCATCTCATCGGGCTGAGCATTTCGAGAACGGAGGAGATCAGTCGCGACGAATACGACACGATGATTCGTAATCGGCTGCGTGAGATTTTTAAAGAACGCGGCTGGTGGAAATTCGAGAGAAGTGTTGATGCGGGGCGCATTGTTTCGAGCGCCATCAGGTTCGTCGCCATGATCAAAGGCGTGCCGCTGAAAATCCGCGCGGCAGCGGACTATCCAGGCGACAAGGTGGGCGGGCCGCCAATCGGGAACCGCAACGACGCTTCGGTCGATTCGGAAGTGGCGTCGCTCGCGGCTCTTTCCGATCAGATTTCCGGTCCCCTTCAGAATCCTTATTTTCAGAGCTACCGTGCGATAGCCGAAGTGGAGAACTCGACTATCCTCCTGGTTTGCCGGCTTGATGCGCCACAAGTGGCGACCGTTCGTCGGATGATCATCGACGCCATCGAAACAGAAAAGAAGGGCCTGTGGGGCCGCGCTTACATCGATGGTGCGCATAATTCCACGCCGGGTCTGGGGATTGGTGATCACTGGCTCGCGCAAGCTCGCGATCAACTTCACAAGGTGGGTATTCCTCTCATCTACGACGACACGCCCGAGATTTTCCCGAACGGCTATCCAATGACGGACTGCGCTCTGTATTATGGATGGTACACCGACAAGCTCGCGGGCCCTTTCACCCAGCCCGATTTCCAGTTCGTGCCCGGAGCGATCGCCGTTCACATTCATTCTTTCAGCGCGAGTACCCTCCACGACGAGAACTCGGGCTGGGCCGGACCATTGGTGAGCAAGGGCGCGGCGGCGACGATCGGCAACGTTTACGAACCATATCTTCAACTGACCGCGCATCTCGATGTCTTGAACGACCGGCTGCTCCACGGTTTTACGTTTGCCGAGAGCGCCTACATGGCATCGCCGGTTCTTTCGTGGATGTCGGTCATGGTGGGCGACCCGCTTTACCGGCCGTATGCCGGTTGGCTTGGGCTCGATGAGAAAACTGAGAAGCCGTCGTCCGATTGGAGCGCTTATCACGATTTCGCGGTCAAGAACGGGTCGTTAGGCGCCGGCGAATATCGCGCCGCCGCCAAGCAGTTCGCCGCGCGCTCGAGGAACGCGCCGATGTTGGAAGACATCGGTCTTCTCGAGACCGCCTCCGAGAATTATGTTGGCGCTTCGGGTTGTTTCGATCTCGCTCGAACCATTTATACGAAGCGCGACGATATCTTGCGGACTGTCCTGCACGAAGCCGATGCGCTCGCGAAACAGAACAAGGCAAAGCGCGGCCTCGATCTCATTCGGAGCGTTCTTCGAATTGCGCCGGACGCTCCTGCGGCTTCGCTTTTGAAGAAGGCCGAAATGGAATTGCGCGCAACGAAGCCGTCGCCGCCAAAACCGCCCCGGCCTAACGAATGATTCCGCGTTCGCTCGATTGAATGAACTCGATGATCTGCGTGATCTCGGCGCTGGCCGGGAGCTCCTGCTGGATCGCTTCCACGGCCTGACGGGTGTTGAACTTCGAGCGGTAAATCAAGCGGAACGCTTCCTTGATTGCCTTGATCGTCTCGGCGGGGAATCCGCTTCGCTCGAGTCCCACAATATTGATCCCGCGCACCTTCGCCGGATTTCCATCGGCGATCATGAACGGCGGAACGTCTTGCACGATTTTCGAGCAACCGCCCGTGATCGCGTAACGGCCGAGCCGGCAGAATTGATGGACAGCCGTGAGTCCGCCCATGATCGCGTGGTCGCCCACCTGGACGTGGCCCGCCAGCGTCCCGTTATTCGAAAACACGACCGCGTCGCCGACGTTGCAATCGTGGCCAATGTGGCTGTAGGCGAGATAATTTCCGCGATGCCCGATCCGCGTTTTGCCGGCGGCGGTCGTGCTGCGATTGACCGTCACGAATTCGCGAAACGTATTTTCGTCCCCGATCTCGAGGTAAGTCGGTTCGCCCTGATATTTCAGGTCCTGCGTTTGCTGGCCGATCGAGCAGTAAGCGTAGAATTTATTTCGCGCCCCCGCCGTCATCGGACCAGCGAGGGTGACATGATTTTGCATCCAGCAGTTCGCGTCCAGAACCACGTCGGGCCCCACGATGCAATACGGCCCGATGATTGTGCCCGGCCCGATTTCCGCCCGCGGATCGACGATCGCGGTCGGATGAATCTGCGCGCCGCTCATTGATCGAGCAGCCTCAACATCACCTCGCACTCGGAGACGATGGAATCGTTCACGGTGCAATTGCACTTCAGCTTCGCGAGCTGTTTCCCGCGCGTTTTCGTCAGCTCGGCGGAAATGATCAGCGTGTCCCCTGGTAAAACCGGCTTGCGGAATTTCACTTCGTCCGCGCTGACAAAATAACCGAGCCGTCCGCTGCCGCTCTTCGTTAGTTTCAACATCAGGATGCTCGCGACCTGCGCCATCGCTTCGACCTGCAAAACTCCCGGCATGACAGGGTGCCCGGGAAAATGGCCTTCGAAAAATGGCTCGTTAATTGAAACGGATTTCAGGGCAACGCATTTCGTGTCCCCGTCGAAGCGTAACACCCGGTCGACCATCAGGAACGGATAACGATGCGGCAAAACTTTCATGATCTCGTTGATATCGAGACTGCCTTCGCCGGCTGAAAAAGTCTTTGGGTCAACGATCGGTCCGAACCGCGCGAACTCGCGAGCCAGGGCGCGGACTAACTCGGCATTCGCGCCGTGGCCGGGTTTGACCGCGACGATGTGGCCACGAATCCGCTGCCCGAAGAGCGCGAGGTCGCCGATGATATCGAGAATTTTGTGTCGAACGAATTCGTCGGGAAAGCGCAACGGTTCCTTGCTCAAAACTGCTTCGCCGCGGATGACGATCGCGTTCTCCAGGCTGCCGCCCTTGATCAGGTTCTTGTCCATGAGGTGCCGGACGTCATCGTAGAAAACGAAAGTCCGCGCCGGTGCGATTTCGCGTTCGTAAATCGCGGGCGTGATTTCGGTGGACAGAAATTGCGTGAACTGCCCGTCCGGTCCCGATTGCGTGCATGAGATCCGGAATTTCGTATCGGGCAAAACTACGAGGATCGATCCGGTTTTTGTCTCGATGTGAATCGGCTCGCGGATGTCGAAGAACCGGCGCGGCGTTTCCTGGGCGACGATTCCCGCTTTCTTGATCAATTCGACGTAAGGCCGCGCGCTGCCGTCACCGATCGGCGGCTCGTTCGCGTCCATTTCGACGACGGCGTTGTCCACACCCATGGCTACGAGCGACGAGAGAATGTGCTCGACCGTGTGCACGCGGACCGAGCCTTCGCCAATCGTCGTCGCGCGCTCGACTGTCTTCAGGTTCGCGATCGTCGCGTCGATGGTCGGTTCGTCCTGAAGATCGCGCCGCTTGAACTTGATCCCGGAATCGACCGGCGCCGGCTGCAATTTCAGCGTGACCTTCTCGCCGGTGTGCAATGACGTGCCGCTCACGCTCGCGCTTTTGGCGAGAGTTTGCTGAAGCTCGGAAGACATAAGGCCTAACTAAACAAAGATTGCGGGCGGTGACTAGCGCGGTCTCGATGCCGGCCTCGCTAAAGTAACAACCGCGTTACTTTTCCGCGCTCGCGTGGCGGCACTCCAATTCAAACACTCCTTGAAGCGTTCTGCCACGGTGGAGCCGCTCGAAAGAGAGGGATTAAAATTATGACGCGAAGAATTCTGGCACGATCCGCGATTGTGGCGGCGATCCTTGCATTTCAAGACGGAGCAGCACAAGGGAGTACCGTTAACGTCGATGTTGGTCCGGCCGGCGCTATGTCTTTTTCACCAAATCCGGTGTCGATCAAAACCGGCGATACGGTGCAATGGAATTGGAAATCGTCGCCGCACAGCGTTACGGCGGGCGCGCCCGGAAATCAGACGGGGGATTTCGATTCCGGAATTCACAACGCGCCTTTCACGTTCACGCACACTTTCTCGGATCCAGGTAGTTTCCCCTATTACTGCACGTACCATGGCGCCATCATGTCGGCGACCGTGGAGGTCTCCGCCGCCGCGAGTCCAACACCCACTGCAACGGCGACCGCTACCGCGACACCGACCGCCACCGCGACGCCGACGGCGACTCCCACCCCGACTCCGTTGCTGCCCCGAATTGGAAAAGGTCCCATCCGGATCGAATTGCAATCCGTCGCGAGCGGACTCACGTCGCCGGTGGATTTCGTTTCCGCGAACGATGGGAGCGGACGCATGTTCATCGTCGATCAGGCGGGTAAAATTTTGGTCTTAAAAAATGGGCAGGTCCTGGCGACGCCGTTCCTCGATGTTTCCAGTCGGCTCGTTCCGCTCATGGCGGGTTACGATGAGCGCGGTCTGCTCGGTCTCGCGTTTCATCCCGGCTTCGCCGATTCGAACAGCCCCGGGTTCCGGAAGCTTTACACCTACACGAGCGAACCGGTAAACGGCGCGGCCGATTTCACCGTGCCGAACCCGAGCGCGTTTAATTGTCAAAGCGTGATCGCGGAATGGCAGGTTTCCGCCGGCAGCCCTGATGTGGTGGATTCCGCGACGCGGCGCGAAGTGATGCGGATCGACCATCCGGAATTCAATCACAACGCCGGACAGATTGTCTTTCGGCCGAGCGATCATTATCTCTACATCTCGTTAGGCGACGGTGGTGCGGCCAACGACGTCGGCGACGGGCATGATCCCAGCACGGGTAATGGCCAGAAGCTCACCACCGTTCTTGGCAAGATCTTGAGAATCGATCCACTCGTGCCTTCGGCTCAGCCAACGAGCACCGATCCGATTAGCGCAAACGGCAAGTATCGCGTCCCCGCTTCTAATCCGTTCGTCGGGACCGGCAACGTCTCCGAGATTTTTGCCTACGGTTTTCGCAATCCGTTTCGCTTCAGCTTCGACGCAATCACGGACAAGCTGATCGTCGCCGATGTCGGACAAGATCACATCGAGGAGATCGACCTGGTCGAGCCGGGAAAGAATTACGGCTGGAACAAGAAAGAAGGCACGTTTCTGTTCAATCCGGCGAATGGTGACGCGACCTTCGATCCTTCGCCGGATCCGGCCCTGACGAATCCAGTCGCGGAATACAGTCATGAGAACGGCATCGCGGTCCTTGGCGGCTATCTGTATCGAGCTGCCACCCTTTCGGCCCTCACAAACAAATATGTCTTCGGTGATTTCTCGACCACGTTCACGGCGCCAAATGGTCACCTCTTTTACATGGACGATCTCAATTCCGGCGTCATCCACGAGTTGCAGATCGGCTATGACGACCGGGCCTTCGGATTATTCCTGAAGGCGTTCGGCCGCGATGCGAACGGAGAGATTTATGCCCTGGCCAGCGGCAATCTCGGACCTTCCGGCACCTTGGGTCAGGTATTGAAAATCGTGCCGGTCGCCGCGTCACCGGCTCTCGTAAATATCGCGACGCGAATGCGCGTCCAGACCGGCGACAATGTTTTGATCGGCGGATTTATTCTCACGGGCAGCGCGCAAAAGAAAGTGATCGTGCGCGCGATCGGTCCATCGCTTTCCGTGAATGGCCAGCCGCTTCCGGGTCGCTTGCTGGATCCGACGTTGACGTTGTTCGACGGCAACGGAAATCCTCTTTTCACAAACGATGATTGGATGAACAGCCCGCAAAAACAGGCAATCATCGACAGCACGGTTCCGCCGAACGATCCGAAGGAATCCGCGATCGTCGCGACGCTCCAGCCGGGAAATTACACCGCGATTATGAGCGGCGTCGGCGCCGCCACCGGCATTGGAGTCGTCGAGCTGTTCGATCTCGACCAGGCGGCGCCGGCGAACCCGGCGAACATTTCCTCGCGCGGCTTCGTCGAGACCGGCGACAACGTGATGATCGGCGGCTTCATCGTCGGCGGCTCACAGAATCGCACCGTTCTCGCGCGCGCGATCGGACCATCGTTGACCGCGGTCGGCGTTCCAAACGCGTTGCAGGATCCGACGCTGGAATTGCACAACTCTTCGGGGACAACAATCGCGAGCAACGATAACTGGAAATCGGATCAGCAAACTCAGATTAGCGCGACCGGTCTGGCGCCCAGTGATGATCACGAATCCGCGATCGTATCTGCGCCGCTCGCTCCGGGAAATTATACAGCCGTCGTTCGGGGCACCGGCACGAACACCGGCGTCGCCGTCGTCGAGATTTTCCAGTTGCCGTAGCGCTTTTACAGTTATGACGCTGAGACATTGCAGCATGAGGCGATGTGCTGTTGGGCTGGTGTGGTGTTGTCTTTTGCTGGCTGTTTTGCCATCGCGAGCGGCCACTGTGATGGTCGACGTCGGACCTGATGGCACGATGTCCTTTTCGCCCGACCCGGTTGAAATCAACCAGGGCGATACCGTGAAGTGGGTCTGGAGGGCGTCCGCGTCTGGCTATGGTTCTGTTCGCCTGTATCACAGCGTAACATCGGGAACGCCCTCTCAGCCGGCGAATCTGTTTGATTCCGGAATTCACCAGTCTCCGTACAGCTTTCAGGTCACCTTCTCTAACGCCGGCAGTTTCCCGTACTACTGCATGGTGCACGGTGCCATGATGACCAGTTCCGTGGAGGTCAGCGCCGCTCCGACTCCAACTGATACGCCGAGTACACTGGGCAATATTTCCACGCGCTTGCCCGTCCAGGCCGGGGACAACGTCCTGATCGCCGGATTCATCGTTACCGGAACGCAACCGAAGAAAGTAATTGTGCGCGGGATCGGTCCCTCGTTGTCGTTTAGCGGAGCGTTGGCCGATCCGTTCCTGGAGCTTCACGATGGTTCGGGTCAACTATTGGAGTCGAATGATAACTGGATCGACTCCCCCAACAAACAAGCGATCATCGATAGCACGATTCCGCCGGCTAATGATTTGGAATCCGCGATCGTGGGGACATTGCCGGCCACTGGCGCTGGCTACACCGCGATCCTGCGGGGGGTGAACAATGGAACCGGGATAGGGGTAGTGGAAGCGTACGATCTGGATCGCACGGTGGATTCGAAGTTGGCTAATATTTCTACACGCGGGCTGGTGCAGACAAGCGACAACGTCCTGATTGCGGGAGTTATTGTGGTGGGCCAGACATCGCAGAAGGTAATCGTGCGCGCGATCGGCCCATCGCTCAGTGTGACCGGCAAGATGGCGGACCCCACGCTTGAGTTGCGCGATAGTAACGGTGGGTTGCTGGAAGCAAACGATAACTGGGGTGATAGTCCAAACAAACAAGCGATTGTCGATAGTACAATTGCGCCGAGTAATCCGCTTGAATCAGCAATTGTCCGGACATTGCCCGCAAACAATGCCGCCTACACCGCGATCGTCCGCGGCACGAACAACACGACCGGCATCGCCGTCGTCGAAGTCTACCAACTGCAGTGATCCGGTAGCGGCGGTCTACCTGTCACGCTGTAGCCTCGGCGAAAGCGGATGACCGCCGAATCGGTCCGGCGTTTACACTTCGAGATGTTTCCAATCGAGCTCGATCCGTTGCTTTCGCGCGAAGCGGTCGTGAAAGAATAATTCTTTGTGGCGGCAACCGTGTTCGTGCACGAGTCGCGTCACTTTCACGTCGAAACAGCAATACTCCGCGATCTCGAGTATCCGCCCTTCGCGCCACCAGCGGATCGCGTCTAGTCCCGCGGCCGTTTTCTGAATGCCGAGCGTGGCCTGCGCGATTGCGTCCAATCCGAGGCGATGGCCGACGCGCTTCTCCATGTCGGCCATCAAATCGGCGGTCGGAAGTTCTGCGACGAGGTCGAGGATCGTGTAACCCATCAGGACCTGGTAATCGAAATTCAGGACGTTGAATCCGACGACAAGATCAGCGCGGCGCAGTCGCTCGACGAGACGATTCACCTGTGCTTCACCGAAAACTTCGTACCGGCCAGTTGCCGTGCTGTAGACGACGGCGACCGACATTCGCATGTCGCCTTTGCGCGCCCAGCCGCCGGCATCGTTCGCGGTCCGCTGCGTTTCCAGATCGAAATAAACGACGTCGCGCGGCATCCGCGAATCTCAACGAAGCGACCGCCTCATTTCAATTCAAAACCGCCACAATCGAAACTCATCATCTGATCGACGCCGGTAACGCGGAACTGTTCGACGACCGCGCCGTCGTCCTGAAACACGTCGATCGTGTTTGCACCGTTCAATGTGAGCAATGCGCGGCCGAGATTTTGCGTTTCGCTGATCGTGCAGAGAGGAAGTCCGTCCGCGGCTTTGATGAAACTGCCATCGGCATCGGTGCCGATCATCATCTCGACCGTGAGGCGATCGTCGTTCAGCAACGGATTGGCGAGTAGCTTCACCTTCACCTTATCGGGAATATTTTCCTCCGCCGCGGTCGTGACCGGCTTGCCTCCCGCGATTGAGAAATTCTTGTGAGCGACGATTGATTTTTCGAAATCGACTTTCCAATCGGAGATCGGCTGATCTCGATTATCGCCTTTCGTGGCCACGAGGCTCAGCGCGCGGACACGTTGCCCCTTCCCGTTTTCCTCGAGCAGGTAAATCTTATTTTCCTTCAGCGAGGCGGCGATTGCTTTCGGCTGTGGTTGTTCAGGCGAAACCGGAAGCCGCCGAAGGAATTCGCCGTTGCCAGCCAATTGCTTTACCTCCGCTCCTTCGATCACCCATCGCGTGCCGTCGCGTCCCGACGTCCTGGCGCTCGCATCGCCACTCGTTTCCGAATCGGTGTCTTTCAAAGCGAGCGATTTGTCGGCGACATCATAGAGAACGTGGCCTGTGCCCGGCGGCACCAGGTCGACGCTGAGCAACAAATTTTCATCGTGTAGCGCCAGCGACTTGATCCGGGAAAACCGCGGGCCTTCGGCCGAGCTGATCCAATCGTTGAAGAAAAATCCCACGCCTTCGATCTTGAGATCGCCTACGACAAATCCGTGCGCGCTGTATTTGCCCGGCGGAACATTCTCGCCGGCGTCGTCCTTCCCATCCCACGTCGTCGAGAGTGAGTCGCTCCCGATGTTGAATTCGTTAATGTCCGCTTCGCGAAAAAGGACGCGCACCAGTTTTCCCTTCGCATCGTAAACGCCGAGGCTGATCGTCCCATCAAGAGGTGGCGGAACGAAGCTGACCCGGATGTTTCGCGGCGCAGCGGTCGCGGTTGGCGCCGGCGATTCTTGCGCGAGGCAATTACCGCCCAGCCACGCGGCCAGGAGCGTGAGAGCAATTCTCTTTGTCATCAGCCTAACAATATTGCCGCCAATCGATCTCCGGGAAAATGTTGTCGCGCCATTCGCAGTTTGCCAAAAAACCTTCGTCTATCTCGCCGCTGACGAAATCGTCGTGCAGCCGATTGAACCGCAGCAAATGATCGGTGACGCGCTTCGTCGCGTAATGCTTTGCCGTGCCGGTCCGGATAAGAAACGCCCAGTCGCTCGATTGCGCGAGCAGTAATTCCCGGGCGAGTTGTTTCAAGACGCGATCTGTGAGTTCGCTCGCGGTGGTGCGATACTCGCGCGCGAGTTTCGTGATTCGTTCCCCCGCCGAATAAAGATGCGGATATATCCACGAGTTCGTTTCGTCGAGCCAGACGCCGAGATGCCCGTTCTCGCCCCAACTCGACGCAGCTGGCGAGACGCTTTGCTGAGTCGGATGTGCGGAGAGAAATTCGGTCGGCGTGACGAGCTGAAAATCTTGGTGGCCGTAATGATCTCTGCTCGTGAGACGAAGATCCTGCTGGGCGTGGGCCGCCTGGCGCAACACTGATTCGAGAAAGCGCGGCCCTTCAAACCACCAGTGCCCGAATAATTCAGCGTCGAATGGCGCGACAATGATCGGATCGAAATCGAGGGCGCGAAGATCGTTGAGCTGTTGTCTCCGGGCGTTGAGGAAATGCGCGGCATGCGTGTCGGCCATTTGTTGCGCGGCGGCTGGATCGTAAAGATCCTTTTCGCTGTGGCGATCGGTGATGCGGTGATATTTGATCGCGGTGAATTTTCGCAAAGGCGAATTCGCGCCTGGCCAAAGATGTTCGAGCGGAAGCTCGAAACCAATGTCGCGATAAAATTCGCGGTAAGCCGGATCGCCGGGATATCCTTCTGTCGCGCTCCAGACCTGCCGGCTCGAATCGCGATCGCGCGCGAAGGCGGCCGGTATAGCCGGCGTGAAGCAGGGCGCATAAATCGCGCGGCGCGGCCGCGGGTCCGCCAGCATCAGACCGTGGGCGTCGACGATGAACCACCGGATGTTCGCTTCGCGAAGAACGTTCTCGACCCCCGGATGGTAAGCGCATTCCGGCAACCAAAATCCCGCAGGATCGCTGTGAAACGCGGCGCGATACGCATCGCACCCGATCGAAATTTGCGCGCGCACGGCTTCGGGCGATTGCTGGAGCAACGGCAGCAACCCATGAGTTGCGGCCGACGCCACGACCTCGAGACAAGCATCGTCGCGCAGTCGCCGAAACACCGCGAGCAAATCGCCGTTCCACTGAAAGAAACGCTGTCGGCTTTGCTGAAAATGATCGTGATAAAACTCGGACAACGCGCGCAAGCGTTCGTCGTCGCGGTTGCGCTCGAGCTCGCGCTGCGCCAGCGCAACCGAGCGATCCAAATATCGGACGTAACGTTCGCGAAGGAGTTCGTCCTGCAACATCGCGCAGAGCGGCGGCGTGACCGTCATGGTCAACTGGAACGGCACTTCGTCGGCGACGAGCCGCTCCATCATCGCGAGCAGTGGGATGTAGCTTTCGGTTATCGCCTCGAAGAACCAATCCTCTTCGAGGAAATCGTCATGCTCCGGGTGCCGGACAAACGGCAGGTGCGCGTGAAGAACGAGCGCGAGATAACCGGTGGACATTGCAGATTTCAGAATGACGATTGCAGATTTTGAAAGGACGACGGCTGCCGCCCAATCTTAAATCTATCCGCCCCAGGCGGACTGAAATCTGAATTCGTTAGAGCGTTCGGCAAAAATCCTGGAATCGGTCCAGGCCTTTTTTGATGATGTCGATGCTGGTCGCGTAGCTGAGACGCACGGTACGATCGTCGCCGAATGCGGCGCCTGGTACGACGGCGACGTTTGCCTTGCTCAACAAACGATCCGCGAAATTCTGCGAGCTCAAGCCGAGCTGGCTGATGTTCACCAAAATGTAAAACGCGCCCTGCGGTTTCACGGCGGTGATATTCGGGATCTTCGTGATGCGATCGAACATGTAATCGCGCCGCATCGCGAATTCGTCGCGCATGTCGGCCAGGCCCTGTTGGTCGCCCTTCAGCGCAGCGACCGCGCCTTTCTGGGCAAACGAGCAAGGGTTCGACGTGCTGTGGCTCTGGATGTTGTCGACCGCCTTCGCGACGGCTTCCGGCGCGGCCAGATAACCGAGGCGCCATCCGGTCATTGCATAGGCTTTACTGAAACCGTTGACCGTGATGGTGAGGTCGTACGCTTCCTTCGAGAGGGACGCGACGCTCACGTGTTTTCCGTCGTCGTAAATCAGCTTCTCGTAAATTTCGTCGGAGAGAATGTAGATGTCTTCCTCGGCGGCGACCTCGACAATGCCTTCCAGTTCTTCGCGCGTGTAAACAGAACCGCTCGGATTGCCCGGAGTGTTGAGAATCAACATTTTGGTCCGCGGCGTCATCGCGTTCTCGAAATCGCTCGCCCGCATTTTCCAGCCATTGCGCTCGCTGGTCTGCACGATCACCGGTTCCGCGCCGGCGAGGCGCACCATGTCGGGATAGCTGACCCAATACGGTGACGGGATCAGCACTTCGTCGCCCGGTTGGCAGGTTGCGAGAATGGCGTTGTAACAGGAATGCTTCGCGCCGCTGCTCACCACGACCTGGCTTGCGCGATAACTGAGTTGGTTATCCGCTTCGAGTTTATCGGCAATGGCCTGGCGCAATTCCGGAAGGCCCGCGCTCGGCGTGTATTTCGTGAATCCCGCCTCCAGCGCCGCGATTGCCGCCTGCTTGATGTGTTCCGGCGTGTCGAAGTCGGGTTCGCCCGCGCCGAAGCCGCAGACATCGATGCCTTCGGCTTTCATCGCTTTGGCTTTGCTGTCGATCGAGAGAGTGAGGGAGGGCGATAATTGGGCGGCGCGTGCTGAGATTTCCATGGCTGTCGTGGTCTGGTTGAGGGTATTCAAAATCGGGAAGGCACGCTAGGAGCGCGCATAGAAACTTTCAATCAATGGTTTGAAGTTGTTCTCTTCCACCTGCACGATCGCCATCTCGCGTTTCGCGTTCTCGGCGGAATCGGAGGCGTGGGCGGCGTTGATCATGATGGTCTGGCCGAATTCTTTTCGGATCGAACCCGGAGGCGCTTTCGCGGGATCGGTCGGTCCGAGGACGTCTCGGATTTTGCGGACCGCGTCTTCGCCCTGGTAAACAATCGCGATGCATTTTTCGGAACCGGGAGCGTTCCGCTGCTCGTCGCTCACTTTGCTCGGCCGTCCGCCGGCCATGAATTCAACGATGTCTTCCCAGGCATTGCGGCCTTTGTCCGGACCGAGCTTGTCTTCCAGGACGGGCAATACCGGGCCGTAAAATTCCTGGGCTTGCGCCACGCTCATCCGGTGGACTTTGAATCCAATGATGAAAAGTCCGGTCCGTGAAAAAACTTCAATCACGCCGCCCGGCCGCTGGTTCGGGAACTTGAAGTTGTCCGGCTTGATCAACACGAGCGACTTCTCGACTTTCGCGCCGGCCGGAAACTCGATGACGTGATCGAGGATGCCGCCATCGCTGTCTGAGTATTCCGCCCAAAGTTTCAGATCGCGCTCGACTGCTTTCGGATCGAAAGCCGCCAAGGCCGCCGGCTCGAAATAAACGACCTTGCCGGAATCGTCGGTAATGTAATCGCCGAACGTGTCGCGAATCGTTTCGCCGCTCGTCCTTTCGTGAACGATGTGCCCGATCGTGCGATGAATTTTTTCCACCGCGTCTTCTCCGCGAAAAACCAGGAACATCACGCGCGATTTCTGTCCGTTGATCTTGCCCGTAAAATTTTTCAGGACGTAATCGCGGATCAACTCCTGCGTGGCGCGATGTCGTGGGTCGCTCTCGGTGACGATCGTATCCGCGTAGCGCTTCGTCAGCTCCTCACTGGGCGCGAACATGCGGGACGTCACGAGATCGAGGCCGGTCCGCGAAATCAACCGCGCGATGATGCCTCCGGTGCGCGATTTGCGCATCGAGTACGGCGTCACGATGACGTAAGACAGCTCTTCGTTCGGCATTGCGGGTTCCCAGCGCGGCTCCGAAAGATCAACCGCGTGGATGCAGGAAAATCGAGGCCGCGAACGGGTCGGAGAAAGTGTCTGCGGCCGGTCGCCCCGTCAAATTCTTTTCGGCGATCGAACCGCCAGGAGCGCGATCCATTTCCCGCGGCGTTCGATCTGGCGCGCGATGAAACGATTACGTCGCAGAGCGGCAACGAGCGTTCGTTCCTGCGAGCGTAAAACGCCGGACAGAATCAGGCAGCCGTCGGTCGCCAGATGGCGCGACCAAATTGGCCGCGCCGCTATCAGGATTTCGCTAAACAGGTTCGCCGTGATGACGTCGAATTTTCCAATGAGCTTGTGGTTCAAGACGTCGCCGGTCCGGAACTCGATGTTCCTCGCGCGATTCGCGCGCGCGTTCCGCTGCGCGATCGAGCAGGCGAGGGGATCATTATCGATCGCGACAATCCGTTTCGCGCCAAGACCACTTCCCGCGATCGCCAGAATGCCGCTGCCGGTGCCGGCATCGAGCATGGCCCAGCCATCGTGGCGGTTTTGTGCGAATCTTTGCAGCATTCGCAAACACATCGCGGTGGTCGCGTGCTCGCCGGTGCCAAACGCGGCTTCCGCGGGAATCACAATTTGTCGCGAACCAACGCGCAGCGGTTTCATTTGCGATCGCTTCGCGAAACGCGTGAGCCAATCTCCGCGCAGTTTCTCGATCGTGCCGCCGAATTCGTGCTGAAGCGCAACAGCTTCCTTCTGATTTGTGCAAGAAACGTCCACCAGGACTTGGACTTTTCCCGGCCGTTCGACGACCGCTACCGCTGATCCAAAGCGGCGAAACAACTGTTCGCTTTGTTTTCGAACCCAGTCGCCCGCCGCTCGCTTTCGCCAGATATACATCGGATCGCTTCAGTATATGGTCTCGCTGCAAGCATGAGCGATCTCGGTTTCATCCATCAATTTATTCCCGCGCAAACAAGTCCGCCGCACCGTGCGCTCCTGCTCCTGCACGGCACCGGCGGTAATGAAAACGACATGGTCCCGCTCGGCCGCGATCTCGATCGGACGGCGGCGCTGCTCAGTCTGCGCGGCAACGTTTTGGAGAACGGCATGCCGCGATTCTTTCGCCGGCTGGCGGAAGGAGTATTCGATGAAGCGGATGTTGTCAGGCGCGCGAATGAGCTGGCGGACTTTATCGCCTCTGCGGCGAAGCAATACGAATTCGATCCGAAGCAACTGACCGCAGTTGGTTATTCGAATGGCGCGAACGTCGCGGCAGCCGTTTTATTGCTGCGGCCGGGGACCATCCAGTCGGCGATTTTGTTTCGCGCCATGGTGCCATTAGTTCCAGCCACCGAACCCAATCTTCACGGCGCCCGCATCTTGATTTGCTCCGGAAAACAGGACCCGATTATTCCATTGAGTAACGCCGAGCGGCTCGCAGGGATGCTGCGGAGCGCCGGTGCGGATGTGACGCTGCGAGTGGAGGAGGCAAGCCATCAGTTGGACTTTGCCGAAATCGAGGCTGCGAAAAAATGGCTGCGCGGCGAGTCGAGTGTAGGATAATCGCGCCATGCTGATTGTGATGAAAGCCGGCGCCGCGGAGCAGGAGGTCGCGGCCGTCGTGAAGGTAATCGAGCACCTCGGTTACCGGCCGCACGTCATGCCTGGGGCGACGCGAACGGCGATCGGCATTACCGGCAACCAGGGCGCGGTCGATCCGGCGCGGTTCGAGAACATGGCTGGCGTGGCGGAAGCGATCCGCGTCAGCAAGCCCTACAAATTGATCACGCTCGATCTGCGTCCGGACAAAACCGTGGTGAAAGTCGGCGACGCGACCATCGGCGGTGATGAGCTGGCGGTGATCGCCGGGCCGTGCGCGATCGAGAGCCGCGAACAGGCGTTCGCAATTGCGGAAACTGTGTCGCGAAGCGGCGCGCGATTTTTCCGCGGCGGCGCCTTCAAACCACGCAGTTCACCCTACGAATTCCCGGGGCTGGGCGAGGAAGGACTCAAGATCATGGCCGAAGTGCGGGAGCAATTCGGATTGAAAATCGTGACCGAAGCGCTCGATGTCGCGGGAGTGGAGCTCGTCGAACAATACGGCGACATCATTCAGATCGGCGCGCGGAACATGCAGAATTTTTCGCTTCTGCGTCGAGCTGGCAAATCCAAGCTCCCGGTCCTGCTGAAGCGCGGAATGGCGGCGACGCTCGATGAATGGCTGCTCGCCGCCGAATACGTGATGTCGGAAGGCAATTACCAGGTCATCTTGTGCGAGCGCGGAGTACGGACATTCGCGCTGCATACGCGGAACACGCTCGATCTCGCGGCCGTCCCAGCGGTTCGGCGCATCTCGCATTTGCCCGTCGTGATCGATGCTTCGCACGCGGCCGGAAAAAATTACATGGTCGCGCCGCTGGCTCGCGCCGGAGTGGCTGCCGGCGCCGATGGCATTCTCGTCGAAGTGCACAACGATCCGGAAAGCGCCCTCTGCGATGCCGCGCAGGCGCTGACGCTCGATGAGTATCGGGAAATGTTGCGCGAGCTGCGTGCGATTCGAGACGTTATCGCACACTAAGAAAATTTCGCAGCAACGCCATTCCCTCGCCGGTCAGAACCGATTCGGGATGGAACTGGACGCCGTGGATCGGGAATTCGCGGTGCCGTAATCCCATGATTTCGCCTTCCGCCGTTTGGGCCGTCACTTCGAGTGAACCTGGCAAGGTGTCCCGGTCCACAATGAGCGAATGGTAGCGTGTCGCCTCGAATGGATTTGGAAGATCTTCGAAGACGCCGGTGGCGTTATGTTGGACGGGCGAAGTTTTTCCATGCATCAAACGCGGCGCTGAAACGATTTGGCCGCCGAAAACCGCGCCCACGCATTGATGGCCGAGACACACGCCAAGAACCGGCGTCTTCGGTCCGAGCAGCCGAATGATTTCATTGCTAATACCGGCGTCCTCCGGTCGCCCCGGTCCGGGCGAAATGCAGATTCGATCGGGAGCGAGCGCTTCGGCCTCGGCGACGGTGATCTCGTCGTTCCGCTTCACGATGACGTCGCAGCCAAGCACGCCGAAATACTGGACGAGGTTGTAGGTAAACGAGTCGTAGTTATCGATGATCAGAATCCTGTTATTCATCGCTCGCCCGACTGATCGCATCGACCATCGCCATCGCCTTGTTCACCGTCTCCTGGTATTCGCTGGCCGGGTCGGAATCGGCGACAATCCCAGCGCCGGCTTGCAGATAAGCGCGCCCGTTCTTCAGGACGATAGAACGCAACGCAATGCAGCAATCGAGCCCGCCATCGAACCCGAAATAACCAACCGCGCCCGCGTAACAGCCGCGCTTTTTGTTTTCCAGCTCGTTGATGATCTGCATCGCGCGAATCTTCGGCGCGCCGGAAACCGTTCCCGCCGGGAATGTGGCCCGCATCACGTCGAACGCGCTCTTGTCCTTGCGCAAATGTGCAGCGACGTGCGAGCCGATATGCATAACGTGGCTGTAGCGCTCGATCACCATTTGTTCCGTTACGCGCACACTGCCGACTTCGGCGACGCGCCCGAGATCGTTTCGTGCCAGATCGATTAGCATCACATGCTCGGCACGTTCCTTCGGATCGGCGAGGAGCTCGGCGGCGTTGCGTTCGTCTTCTTCCACGGTCTTTCCTCGGCGTCGAGTGCCGGCGATCGGCCGAACTTCAACCAGATCATCGGTGACGCGAACGTGCAATTCCGGGGAGCTTCCCACGAGCGAGAACGATTCGCCGAAGCGCAGGCAAAACATATAGGGCGACGGATTCACCAAACGCAGGCAACGATAAAGTTTCAGCGGGTCGCCGGTGAAGTCGGTCTCGAAACGCTGGGAGAGCACGATCTGAAACGCGTCTCCGGCGCGAATGCGTTCCTTGGCTTTGAGGACGGCGGCTTCGAATTTTTCCTGGGTCGTGTTGCTCCGGACCGGTTGTCGCGAAACCGTTTTTTGCGCGTCAATCAACGGCAGGTGCGCTGCGCTGGCGAGCTTCGCCAGTGCCTCGCGAATCTTTTTCTGGGCGGTTTCGTAGGCGGCCGGCGCGTCGCGGTGGTCATCCAGAAAAGCATTCGCAACGATTTTCACGCGCCGATACCGATGATCGAAAACGACTAGCAGCCCCATGATCATGAAAATCATTTCCGGAAGTTGGAGGTCGTCTTCCGGCGGAGCGGGAAGCGACTTTTCAAAATAACGGGCGACGTCGTACCCGAGAAAGCCGACCGCGCCGCCGGCGAACCGTGGCAGGTCGGATTGCGCGACGAATCGAAAGCCGGCCATGACCTTCTCCAAAGCGGCCAGCGGATCCTCGCCATTTTCGCCGCGAACAATCAACCGCGGGTCAAAGCCAAGAAACGAGTAACGGCCGGACTGTTCCGTTTGTTCCGCCGATTCGAAGAGGAACGAATAGCCGCCATCATCCAGCTTCTGATATGCCGAGGCCGGCGTTTCGCCATCCGCCACAAAATCCACGAAAACGGGAACGACGTTCCCTTGCTTCGCGAGTGCCGCGAAGCGTTCGCGAGTGGGGACGATGGTCAGTTCAGCCATGGACCGCCTTCTTGGGAGAGCGGGTGACGAGACTCGAACTCGCGACGTCCTCCTTGGCAAGGAGGTGCTCTACCACTGAGCTACACCCGCATTTCGAAAGGGAAGGAATAATGGCCGGACACCTGCAGGACGCAAGGTTTTTGTCTGGCCGAAACGGCTCAAAGATGTGTCTTTCTTGAATCCAAACTCGCCCTTGGCCGCATCTCACTCTCAAAGGACAATTATGAAAACAGCAATCTTAACCTGCCTCTGCTCGATTGCGCTCGCTCTGCCCGCGTTCGGACAATCCCCCACGCCGTCGGTTTCCTCGACTGCCAGCGCCGGCGCGAACATTTCGCCCGCGGCGACGGCGACACCGGACGATGAGGATTCGATCGAGCGCAGCGTCTCGAAAAAATTGAAGCGCCATTTCAGCATCACCACGCCCTCGTCCAGTGTCACAGTATCCAGGCACCATTACGATAGCGACGACGCCGAAAGCGCCGCCTGGATGGCCGTGCCGATTGTCGGAGTAATCTTTTCGACGTTGTTCGGCGCGCCGGTCCTGATCGTGGCCGCGATCATGTTCTTTAGTTATCTCCGCAGCCGCTCACTGCATCGCACAGTTCGGGAGATGGTGGCAAAAGGTGAGCCCGTCCCGCCCGCGCTCTTCGCGCCGCCGCCTGCCATTCGCGCGCGTTCTGATTTCCGCCGTGGTGTCGTTCTCATGATGGTTGGATTCGCCCTGATGATTTTCTTCGGCGCGGTGAACGACTGGGAAGGCGGCGCTTGGGCCATCGGCATCATCCCATTCCTGATCGGCGTGGGATACCTGTTGGTCTGGAAATTCGAAGGCCCCAAAGCCGCAGACAAAGCGCCGCCGTTGCCCTAACATGGCCGCGTGCCGCTCGCCGATGCAGACCTCGTTGCACGCGTTCTTGTTGATGACGACCACCACGCGTTTGCGGAGCTGGTCCGGAATCACCAATCGAGTGTGCGAGGTCTGCTCCGGAATCTGGTCCGGAGCGACGTCACCCTGGCCGACGATCTCGCGCAGGAAACGTTTCTCCGCGCTTATAAGAACCTCCGGAGCTTCCGCGGCGAGGCGCGTTTCTCGACCTGGCTTTACCGCATCGCCTACAATTGTTTCCGGGAAGAAGCGCGGAAAAGAAAGGAATTCGTTGGCATCGACGAAGCTCAACTGGAAGCCGAACACGATCCGCAAACCGTCGATCCCGCTCTCCGACATGATCTCGCACGCGCTCTCGAATTGCTTCCAGTCCATGAGCGGAGCGCCATCGTTTTGTGCTGTCAGAACGGCCTCTCCCACGATGAGGCTTCACGCGTTCTCGACATTCCGCTCGGCACGGTCAAAACAAATGTGTTGAGAGGACGCGAAAAATTGAAGAAAATGCTGGCGGTGTGGGGTTCTAATTAACATGGACGAGAAACTTCAGGAAGATTGGCTGGATGCACGGCTGCGCGACGACGCGCCGTACATCGACGATGCCGGCTTCACCTCGCGTGTCGTTCACAAGCTTCCGGCGCGCCAGGTCCGCCGCTCCTATCGCACACTTATCATGCTGGGGATCACGCTGGCGGCCTGCCTCACAGCTTTCTGGTTGGCAGGTGGAACTTCCCTGTTGATCGACGCCTACGCCAACGTGGCGATGATGCCCTTGATGTGGATGTGGATCTGTGCCGCCGCAGCGGCATTGCTCGTGATGGCTGGCGGGCTCGCCGCGGCGCTCTCCCGTGCCCGCGGGCGATCAAGATAGAATCGAAAACGATTCGCGAGCCTGCCTGATGTCGGCCGCGATCTGCGCTTTCAACGCTTCAATATCCGCGAATTTCTGTTCCGGCCTGAGATAACGGACAAACCGGACTTCGATTTCTTCGCCGTAGATCTCGCGATCGAGATCGAAAAGATGAAGCTCGAGCAGGCGCTCGGGCTTTCCCGCGGCAACCGTCGGCCGGAATCCCAGGTTAGCCACGCCGCGATAGAG
>JBHELY010000003.1:0-94796 GCA_046262815.1 Chthoniobacterales bacterium
GCATGGGGGCGAGGGGGATTCTAAAAGTAGAAAGGAGGAAGTAGAAAGTAGAAAATGGGGAGGAGATCGGAGGTCGGAAGTCGGAGGTCGGAGGTCGGAAAGCGGATCACGGTGAGGCGGTCGAGAAACGCGCTGACCTGGTCGAGTTGAGCGCTGACGCGCTCGAGGAGCGAAATGCACGGTCTAGGAATCGTCTGCACATGTTTTTGGCTAAACTGGCGCGGTCGAGGAGGGAATTTACACGCTCGAGTTCGCGGCTGACACGCTCGAGGAGACGGCTGACACGCTCGAATTGGCGGCTGGCGCGGTCGAGCAGCAGATTTACATGCTCGAGGAGGGCGCTGACGCGCTCTAGGAACGGACTTACGCGGTCGAGGAGCGAAGTGACATGCTCTAAGAATCGTCTGTCGCGGTCGAGGAACTGCAAAGTGACGAGTGATGTGTGACGAGTGACGTGAAGGGAGCGAAGCGGAGCTTCGAAGACAAGTGCGTTCCCAAACAGAGTTTGGGAACGAGGGAAATCGGAACGGGAGGAGTGATCGGGGGATTCGATCACGATCACGAGCACGAGCATGAGCACGAGAAAGAGGAGAAGAAATGTCGCGGAAACCGTTGACGCCACAACTTATGGTGTGTTACTTACTCCGCCGACACTATGCGTTGTCCTAAGTGCGGGTTCCGTGATGACAAGGTCATCGATTCCCGCCAGTCACGTGATTCCTCTTCCATTCGCAGACGACGGGTCTGTCTCCAGTGCGCGTACCGGTTCACGACGTATGAGCAAATCGAGCGGTCGGATCTGCGCGTGATCAAACGCGACCGGACGCATGAGCCGTTCGATCGGCGGAAGCTGGTGAACAGTCTCGCGAAAGCGTGCGAGAAACGATCGATCAGTCTGGTGACGCTGGAAAGCGCGGTGGATGAAATCGTGCACGAACTCGAAACGAGCGGGCGCGAAGTTTCATCCGCGCAGATCGGGGCGAAGGTGCTGGAGAAATTGCGCGCGATCGATGAGGTGGCGTATCTGCGTTACGCATCGGTCCATCAGCGGTTCAATGAAGTGGATGAATTCGTGGATGCGATCCAGGCGCTGGGACGCCGGATCAAACCGAATGCGCTCCAGCGGGAATTGTTTCCGCCGGAGATGGCCACGCCGGAAATGCACCCCGCATCCGCGGGGACAGCGAGTACCGAAACAAAACATGGTCGCGTTTAAGGAAGAGTTTCCGTATCTGCGGGGGGATTCGGGGCAGCTGTTCGAATTCGATCAGCAATGGCTGCGGGCCGCGATCACGCGCGCGGCGAACGAGGCCGGCTATCCGAAATGGTGGCTGACGGATCACGTGACGGAAAGCATCGCGTTTTATTTGCGGCTGCGGAACGACGAGTCGGTGGTGCCGTTCGATCAGCTTTCCCAGACGGTGCGCTACGTCCTGAAGGTGATCGGTTACAAGGAAATCGTTCCGCATTTCGTTCCGGGACCGCCGCCGGTTTCGTGTTCGCTCTTGACGATCGCGCAGGAAGCGGGTGCGGGATATGAGCTGGCATTTTTCGACGGCCTGGAGAAACGGATCAGCGCGCTGGTGAACGCGGGCGCGGATAGCGTGTTGCTCTGCGATTTGCAGGCGTGCGTGAAACATCTGCGCGGCGCGAAGACCTGGACGCGGACATGCGACACGCTGCGCGAGGAAGTGATTTGCTTCGTCCGGGAACGGTTGAGCTCGACGCCGGAGCTGCAGCAGCTGCGCTGCTTTATTCGTTAGGCAGCGCCAATGACGAATTCCGAATGCCGATCTTCTGTGAGTCGCTTCGCTATGCGAAACGCGAGACTGGCGATGCGGCAAATCCGGCGTCGCCCGTAGGGCGACGGCTACAGAAAAACGATGACCCGCGGATGACGATTTTTGAAAAGATCATCGCGCGCGAGATTCCGGCGGAGATTGTATTCGAAGACGACGACGTCCTCGCGTTCCGCGATGTGAATCCGCAGGCGCCGGTGCACGTGTTGATCGTGCCGAAACGAGTGCTGGCGAGATTAGCTGATGCGACCGAGGCGGATGGGACGTTGCTCGGCAAGTTGCTGCTCGCCTCGCGGAACGTCGCGGAGAAGCTTGATTTGCTGGAGTCCGGTTATCGGGTGGTGATCAACAGCGGACCGGACGCAGGCGAGAGCGTGCCGCATTTGCATGTCCACGTGCTGGGCAAGCGCGCGCTGGCGTGGCCGCCGGGATAATTCCTTTGGTCGGCCGCTATTGAGCAGGAGTAGGAGCCGGATTTGGAGAGGGCGCCTGCGAACGACGATGAGCCTTGGAACGGACGTGATGCCGAGTCCGGGAACGAACGGTATTCGGAGTAGAAGAAACAACCGGAGTCGGCGGGGGCCGAACTTGCGCCGTTGAAGGAGTCTGAAGAGGCGCCGGTGAAGGAGAACGAAGAGGAACAGGAGCGGTCGTACGGGAAACAACAGTTGCGGGTGCGCGAAGCGGGACAGGAGTGGGAGCAGGAACTGGAGAGCGAACGATAGCGGGACGAACAGGAGCAGGCCCAGTAGATCGAACGAGATTGGGCGCAGGGGAAGGAATCGTAGGTGGAGTAACCGTAGTCGGAAAAGGAGGCAGCGGGGAAACTGAAACGCTTTGCATCACAGCTTCTTCCTTCACAATTACCGGCGTCCCGACCGGCGCGTTATCGAAAAACGTCTCGGCCATCTCCTTGGGGACGCGAATGCAGCCGTGCGACGCGGCATAGGGCGGGACGTATCCCTGGTGCATCGCGTAACCGCCGCGGAAGAACATGGCGTAAGGCATCCGCGCGCCATCGTAATGCGAGCCGGGCGGCTTGGAATCCTTGCGCGCATCGATATTGGATTTCACGACGTTGCCGAACTCGTCCACGTAGTCGCCGAAGACAGTCGAGACGTGCGCCGCATCCTTCGACAAGACGGTGTAGTGGCCGGGCGGCGTGCCGAATCCGGGTTTGCCGGTCGAAACCGTCGATTCGCCGACGAGGTTCTTGCCTTTGAAAAAATACGCGCGCTGGTCGGAGATGCTGACGATGATCTTCGGCGCGCCGGGAACGCCGTCACCGTTCCAATAGCCGGTTGGCGGCGGAGTCGGGGCGACGGCCGTGGGCCGCGTTTGGTATTCGGTGCAACTCGCAAGAAAAGCCAGGGCAGCGGTGGCAAAGAGGATTCGAAAGAGCGTCCGGCCAGCCATTGGATGCGCAGAGTAATGCGTCCCGTTAGGTGTTCAACCCCAAAGATTTTGGCGCAGCCCGGAACAAGGCCCTGGGCTACGCACGGCAAAAAACCGGGGGCGCGCACAGTTCTTCTTGCTCCCGCGGCGGGTTCCTGATTCCCTCACCGGCGGAGGAAAATTCCGGCATGTATCATCGCTCGCTCGCGCTTTTAGCCGTCGTCTGTCTCGCCCTCGCCACGGGAGGTTGCGAATCGTTGTGGGGGGATTCTGCCCGGAAAACGAAGAACCGATACGAGGAAGTGATGATGCCTCTCCAGACTGGCAGTGTCTTGCACCGCCGGATGTACGTCCCACGCGGGCCGGAAGTAAAAAAGAAATCGAAGAAGAAGGAAGCTAAAACTCCGAAGCCGGAAGAAGAAGCAAGCGCAACGCCGGCACCGGAAGAAGAAAGCACACCGCCTCCGGACCGGTTCCGATAGATCGCGTTCTCGAGAACAGCGAGAGCGTGGGCAAGTTGACGAGCCACGGGCAAGCTCCTATCCTCGCAACCTAATTGGTGAGGTGGCTGAGTGGTCGAAAGCAGCGCTTTGCTAAAGCGCCGTACCCCAAAAGGGTACCGAGGGTTCGAATCCCTCCCTCACCGCCATGCAATTCGTGATCACGGAAGAGCAGGCGCTCGCGCGCATCATCGAAAAAGTTCGGCCGCTCCCGGCGCGAACGGTGCCGCTCATTCAGGCGCGCGAAAAGTTTGCGGCGACTGAGGTGACGGCGAAGGTGGCGCTGCCGCGATTCGATAATTCCGCGATGGATGGATACGCGGTAGTCGCGTCGGCGTGTACGAATGGAAAACCGCAGCGGCTGATTGGTGAACAACCAGCGGGAGCGGATCGTGGATTGCGCATCGAAGCGGGCGAAACGATTCGCGTGTTTACCGGCGCGCCAATTCCAGCGGGCACAGATGCGGTGGTGATGCAGGAGGACGTTCGCCTCGAAGGTGCGGATGTTTTCGTGAACACAACCGTTGAGTCCGGAGAATTTATTCGGCGGCGTGGTTGCGACTTGAGCGAGGGACAGAAGATCGTCGAGGCCGGGACGCGATTGCGTCCGCAAACGCTGGCGTTGCTGGCTTCGCAGGGAATTGCAGACGCCGAAATCGGCGGCGAAGTCCGCGTTGCGATTGTCTCGACTGGCGACGAATTGGTGGCGCCCGGCGGCGAGTTGAGAGAAGGACAAATCTTCGACAGCAATTCAGTGCTCCTTCAATCGCTGGTCGAAAAATGCGGGGCCGCGGTGGCGAGCGTTCGGCATTGTCCGGATGAAGCGGCCGCGATCGAGCGCGCGTTTCGCGACGCGCTTCAATTCGAAGTCCTGATCGTGCTCGGGGGCGTTTCGGTCGGCGTGCGAGATTTGGTTAAGCCAAGCCTGAACGCCATCGGCGCGCAGACCGATTTGTGGCGCGTCGCGGTGAAGCCGGGAAAACCGTTCCTGTTCGGACGAGCCGAGGATTGCGCGATCTTCGGGCTGCCGGGGAATCCGGTTTCTGCCTTCGTGACGTTTCTCCTCTTTGTCCGGCCGGCGATTCTGCGCTTAATGGGCGCACGGGACGATGAGCTTTCGCTGCCGCGCGCTGATGCAACCCTCGTGGGCGATTTGACCAACGACGGTGACCGGCCTCATTATGTCCGCGGACAATTCAGCGATAATAAATTCGCGCCGATCGGCCGCCAGGAATCGCACGCCCTCTATGGATTGAGCCGCGCCAACGCCCTTCTCCGCGTCCCGGCGGGCGCTAGTTTTCGCGACGGCTCGCGCGTGCGGGTCCTTCCGTTGGATTGACGCGCTTTCTGCCGCGGAACGTTTGACACGCCTCGCCACCATTTTAGGTTAGGCGGCTTGAATACGCCGACGCATCCGAGGATCAATGGAATCGATCAATCCCGCGCCGACGCCGAACGGCTCTCTCACATCATTCTGGAGATGCAACGCTGTTTCGTTTTACGTCTCTCCAAGGAACTGGCGCCGGGCAACGTTTCTTTCCCGCAATTTTTTCTGCTCGCCGCCCTCCACCAAAAAGAAGTGCTGACGATGTCGGCCATCGCGGAAAAAATGGGTCACACGACCGCGGCTGCGAGCGGCCTGGTAGATCGGCTGGAGAATCTCGGCTACGTCGTGCGTTCGAGTGCGCGGGAAGATCGCCGCAAGGTGATGGTTTGCATCACCGGAAAAGGGAGCGCGCTCGTGCGACGGATCCGCGAGGAAATGGTCGGGAACCTGATGAAGGTGATGACCCATCTCACGCTGGCCGAACAGAAGGCGTGGCTCCAGATTTACACCAAGATTTACAACTACTGCCAGGCGAAGGAGGAATCCGACGTGCCCGTGCGGAGGAAGTCGCGTCGAGTTTTGCTCCCGTCGGGCCGTTTCGAAAATGGAACACGCTGATCCCGAACTCGGGAAGGATTAGCGGAGACGCGAATCAACCTCAGATTTTTAAACTTCTATTCGAGAGCGGCTTAAGTTACAGCGAGAGGATGCGGCACAGGGCTTGCATAAAACGCACCGCCAACGATCCGATCTCCGCTTCTCGTCGACTTGAACCTGCCGATCCCGCGTCCTTAACCTAATGCGTAAAGTCCCGATCTCACTCTACCTTTGTGCCGTATTCCTGGCGGCGCTGTCGCTCGCGCCGTTTCTTTTTGCCGGAACGGAAACGCTCACCGAACTGCGTTCGCGCCGCACCGCGGTGCCGCGGTTCACCCTGGAGCAGGCGGTGCTGACCGCGTTGCAACGGAACGCCGACATCCAAAAGGCGCGACAGGAAATCGAGCGCACCAAAGGCCTCTACATCGCGATGCGGGCCGAGATTCTCCCGCAAATCGGAATGACTGGCCAGTTTCAGGATACCGATCCGCACCTTCAGGTGAATCACGGGACAATCCCAGGATTAACGTCGACGCCGACTCCGACCCCGGGCGTCACGGCGACGCCGCTCGGAACTTCGGGCTTTAACTTCAGCGGCGTGGAGCGCTCTTATAACGTGCGACTCGAGGCGACCCAGGTTATTTTCGCCGGCGGTCGTGTCATTTCGAATATCCGCTCCGCAGCGTTCACCCGCGACGGCAGCTACTACGCGTTTCGGAACGCGATCGATCTCGTGATCTCGACTGTGAAGCAGCAGTTCTATCAGGTCTTGCTGAATCGGGAGCTGATCAACGTGCAGGAATCGTCAGTGAATCTGCTCAAGAGCCAGTTGCAGGATCAGCAAAATCGATTCGAAGCCGGCACCGTCCCGAGGTTCAACGTTCTCCAGGCACAGGTCGCGCTTTCGAACCAATATCCACTCCTGATTGCCGCTCAAAATAATTACCGCATCTCGCTGCTTCAACTGGCTAAGACCTTGGGCCTCGATTTTGATCCAACGCGAGCCGGGCAGCCACCGTTGGAAGCAATCGGGGCGCTGGAGTTTCACCCGCGGAATATCCCTTTGCCGATGGCGATCGAGATCGCCAAGGAGCGCCGGCCTTTCCTGAAACAACAGAAGGCAATCGTCCTTTCCAACGCCCAACAAGTGGGCGTCGCGCGCTCCACGTATTTTCCGCAAATCAATGCTACCGGCGGCACCGAAGTGCGCAGCTCGTCGATCAGCGAAGACATTCGTGATGTCAGCAGCGGTTATATTTTTGGCCTAACGGGCACCTGGGCTGTCTGGGATTGGGGCGCGACTTACGGTGCTGTCAAACAGGCGAAAGCCGTACTCGAGGAATCGAAGATCACACTCGACGACGCGAATCGACAGGTGGAGCTCGAAGTCCAGCAACAGGATTCGAATTTGCGACAGAGCGCCGAATTAGTGAAGGCGACCGAGGAGAGCGTCGGACAGGCCCAGGAAGCGTTGCGGCTGGCGAGCGCGCGGCTGAGTGCGGGCGCGGGCACACAGCTGGAAGTCCTCGATTCGCGCGTTCAGGTCACGCAGGCCGAATCAAACCGAGTGCAGGCGCTTTATAATTACAATGTTGCGCTCGCTGAATTCGATCGAGTCACAGCGACCGAGGTTACATATTCCAACGAACTTGATGAACCACGGACGCGCGATAAAGCTAAAACCGACGCGAAGCCGACCCCGCCACCGAAGCCCGGTCCGCTAGAGCTAAATCACGCCGGCAATCGCCCGCCGGTCACAACGAGGACCACGCGCACCACACGCACGACTGGCAGTAAGTGAGCGAAGCTTCGCTTCCGGTCGAACATTTCCCGGCGCTGAGTGCGACGGCGGACGTCATCCACGGCTTCACCCTGCGTGTGCCGGACATTGAAATGTCGCACGACAAAGCGGAAGCGCTCGCGCGACTGGACAGCGTCCATCGAACAATCCGCGCGGAGCACCGGCTCTCCGCGATGCCGTTCATCACAGCCCAGCAAATTCACGGCAACGAAATTGCCGTCGTGAATGTCTTGGTCTCCGCCGGCAAATGTTTCGCGAACTGCGACGGCATCATCAGCGACCAGCGCGGGGTCTGTCTCGGAATCTACGTCGCCGATTGCTGCGCGGTTTACATTGTCGATCCGGTCCGTCGCGTGATTGGTCTCGTCCATTCAGGAAAGAAAGGGACTGAATCGGGCGTCGTGCCGAACGCGATCAAGGCGATGGTCGCGCAATTTGGTTCGCGTGCATCCGATCTGATTGTTCAACTCAGTCCCTGCATTCGTCCGCCGCATTACGAGATCGATTTTGCCGGCGAAATAATTCGGCAATGCCGGGAGCTCGGCCTCAACTCCATTCACGACCGCGGTGTCTGCACCGCGTGCGAACTCGACCGCTACTATTCGTATCGCGCCGAGAAAGGTCGCACTGGCCGGATGCTCGCCTTTCTTAGTCTTCGGTAACGCCGCGACCGTAGGAGACAATCCCGCGCTTGCCGGCGTTCGCGACAAACTCAAAAAACTCGCGGCCGATCGGGCCGAATTCCGTCTCCGCGGCTTTTTCCAACGCCTGTTTCGTGTTGAGTCCGCTGCGATAGAGCAATTTGAACGCACGCTTGATTTCATCGCGCTCGGCTCCGCTGAAATTCGCCCGGCGCATGCCGATAACGTTGAAACCGTAAACCTCGTTCTTGGCCGCACTCAGGAAGGGCGGCAGATTCTGGGTGAACCGTCCCTCCGCCATGACGAGCCGGCCCATCCGAATCCCCTGATGAAAACGCGAGCCGCCTCCGATGAAAGCGCGGTCGTCGATCCGTACATGCCCCGCGAGCAGACAATCGTTCGCCATCACGACGCCGTTACCAAGAGTGGAGTTGTGACCGAGATGGTTGCCCGCCATGAGGAAATTATCGTCGCCGATTACCGTCGCGCTGCCTTCGGTACTGCCGCGATGGATCGTGCAGTATTCGCGAATCGTATTGCCATTTCCGATTTCGACCGAGCTTTCGGTTTTTGGATCGAAAGTTAAATCCTGCGGCGCCGCGCCGATGATCGCGCCGTAGCCGACAAAATTCCCGCTGCCCATCTTCACCGCGCCTTCGAGGACGGCGTGCGCCTGAATCCTGCAGCCGTCAGCGATGACCGCGCCCCCATCGATCACTGCGTAGGGACCAATCTCAACGCCGGCCCCGATTTGCGCGGCCGGATCGACGATTGCTGTCGGATGAATTTTCACAACACGCCGGCCTCCTTAAAACTGAAGTAGGGCTGACGTCCTTCCGCCGGCGCCCCGATGATGACGTGATCGAGCAATTTGATCTGGAGCAGCTCCGCCGCTTCCGCCAAACGTCTCGTCAGGCTGTGATCGGATTGGCTCGGCGACGGATCGCCGGAAGGATGATTGTGGACGACGATGACGGCATAGGCCGAGGCGAGCATCGCCGGCCGGAAAACGTCGCGCGGATGGGCAATGCTTTCGTTCACACTGCCGAGCGAGACCTGCTCGGTGCCGAGATGATGGTACCGCGTGTCGAGGAGAATCACCCGCAACGATTCCTTGTGCAGCGCGCGCATTTCCGCTTCGAGCAATTCATACACGAGCTCGGGTGAATCGAGTTTTTGTCGCGCCAGCCGCTCGTTGGCGAGCCGCCGCCCAAGCTGAAACGCCGCCACCAGATGCATGGCTTTCGCTTTTCCGATGCCGCGAATCTTTTTCAATTCGTCGACGGTGCAACGGCTCAGCCCGGTTAGCGATTGGTATTTTTCCAGTAACTGCCGCGCGACTTCGATGGCGTTGGCCCCGCGAACTCCGCTGCCGAGCAGAATCGCGATCAATTCCGGATCGATCAACGCGGTCGGCCCGCGTGCGAGCAGTTTCTCGCGCGGGCGTTCGTCCGCCGGAAGCTCGCTGATCTTTAAAGTGCTTGGCGGCTTTACGCCCGGATCAGACACGGAATTGATCGAGCATTTCACGGAGGGCGTCGCCCAATTGGAAGAGCGAATCCGTGAAGGGGTTCGTGGGGAGACCGTGCAACTCCGCCTGGGCGTCACGCACGGATTCTTCGCCGGCATCGAGTGAGGAGCGAAGCGCGCCGTTAGGAGCCTCGCTCTCGAGCAACTTCGCGATTGCCGTCGCTTTTTCGGCGAGGATTAATTCGCAATAGCGTTCGCGCTCTTCAGCTGGCGCGGAACGGAGCAGCATCAGGATCGGCAACGTCATTTTGCCTTTGCGCAGATCGGTCCCGAGCGTCTTTCCGATCGCGGTCTCGTTTCCCGCGATATCAAGACAATCGTCGTAAATCTGGTAAGCCGCGCCGATCTTGCGGCCGAAGCTTTTCAGCGCGCGTATCGTTTCGGGTTCCGCGCCATTGAGCACCGCGCCCAATTCCGCCGCGGCCGCGAACAGGGAGCCGGTTTTCATTTCCACGATCCGCAAGTAATCCTCGATCGCCAGGTGGAGATCGAATCGGCGTTGCGTCTGGATAATTTCGCCCGAACAAACTTCCCGCGCCGCGCGGGCAATCGTACGACTGATCTCGGAATTGTCGAAGTTCGTCGAAAGGTTCAGCGCCTGCGCGAACAGACAGTCGCCGAGCAAAACGCTGAGCGAATTTCCCCAGCGCGCGTTCACGGTCGGCTGGGCGCGCCGTCGTTCCGCCTCGTCCATGATGTCGTCGTGCACCAGCGTCGCGATGTGGATCAACTCGACGATCACGGCGAGATCGAGATGGCCCGACGTTATCCCGCCACTCGCGCCGCCACTGAGCAGCGCGACCAGAGGCCGGAGCCGTTTCCCGCGGCTGCCGATTGCATAGACGACGTAACCTTCGACTGCCGGATCGAACGCAGCGGCCTGTCGCGCGATCCGCGTTTCGACTTCTTCGAGTTGGGGCTGCACCGCTGCCGTTACTCGGGCCAAAACGCCATCGCGCGAGGTCGAGGGCGCCCGCGAGTCGGCAAAAACTTCCACAAACCCACGATAGAAGGCGGGCCAAGGCAGCGCAAGCTTGGCGCGCCGAACCACGAAATATTCTCAGGCCGTCGCGGCCGGCACCGGCGTTTTCGTGGCGAGTTTTTGGGCCAGGAGAATTCCGAAATTGAAGAGCAATTGCACCGCGCCAGGAATCGTGAAAAACAGGTCGCGCAATGTATCGGGCGGGATCGTCCAAAGGATTACTTCACCTTTGGCAAAGGCCTCCTCGTCCGCCGGAACGCGGAGGAAGACTTCGCGTTCCCCGTACCATTGGCCGGGTCCGAGCGTGGCGACCTGTGCCTTCCCGAAATCATCGCTACGCCGGAAAAGTTCGACGCGACCGGAGATGACGCAAAAAATGTAATCGGTGGGCTGACCAGCGCCGATGATCGTTTGCTGGTTATATTCGACGAAGGTGCCGTTGAGCTGAAGTTCGGGGATGAATTCGTCGCTGAGCCCGGTGAGGAGCCCGTCACGCGGCAGGGCCAGTTGCCGAGCGCGCGCCTGTTGTTCCGATAAGACATTCATTCCGCGGTCCGATGGTGGAATACATCAACAGCCGCGCGGAAACAACCCTCTTACCATCGGGTCAACCATTCGTTAGTCCCGTATTTTTTCTGGGCGATCTCCGCCGCTTGCTCGCTCAATTTCGACGAGAAGGTCATTCGCTCGAATTGCGGGCAAAGCATCCCCGCGAAATCTTCCCTGAATTGGTCCGGCAAATCGTTGCGTTGGATGCTGCCCTGGTGCAAAAGCCCGGCCCGCGTTCGGCGATGGGCCGCCCCCGCGATTTTTTGTCCGTCACTCATGACATCAGCCCGGACTGCATTCGCGAAACATTCTTCGGATATTTTCGGTGCCGCGCCATTTGCGAGAAACGCTTCCATTCCGTTCGCTTGAAGTGCTCGACAAATCGCTTCGTGGATGGCCGCATAAATTTCGAGTGACGATCGCTGATAGAAAGGATGATCGCGCGGAACCACGAGCGAATAAGTGAAGTCCGCGCCGTGGGGAACGATACCGCCTCCGGTCCAACGGCGAACAATATCGCGTCGCTCCGACTCCGCTGCCACCTCGGCGTAGCGGCCAAAATATCCAAAAGAAATAGAGGGACGTCGCCAGCGATAGAAACGCAGAACGGGCGCGGCGCAAGCAGCTAGCAGCGCTTCATCGACCGCCATGTTTAGAGCGGCGGATCGCTCGTCGCGATCGTCGAAGAGTTGAAGTCTCTCGAGCATGATTGCTCGTCAGCCATTTAATTCCGCGACGATCTTTGCCACTGCCGAAAGCGGATCAGCCGCCGCCGTGATGGGACGCCCGATCACGAGATAATCCGCGCCCGCGTCGATCGCCTCCCGCGGCGTGGCCAAACGTTTTTGATCGCCCGAATCGGTGCCGGCGGGCCGGATGCCAGGCGTGACGATCTTGATTTTGTCGCCGAATTCCTCGCGCAGGACGCGAACCTCATGCGGACTTGCGACCAATCCGTCGATTCCGTTTGCGACCCCCAAACGCGCCAGTCGCAAAACCTGGTCGCTAATTTCTTCCGCTACGCCGATCTCGCGCAATGTTTCGTGAGTTGAACTGGTCAACACAGTCACGCCGAGCAACAGCATCTCGCTTTTCCGCGCACGGACCGCCGCCCGGATCATTTCGCTACCGCCGCTCAAATGCAGGGTCAACATTTTGACGCGGAGTTCGTCCGCCGCTTCGACAGCTTTCGCGACCGTGTTAGGAATGTCATGCAGCTTCAGATCAAGAAAAACTTTTCCGGCCGGTCGAATCAATGCCGGACCCTCAGTTGTGTACTGTTGAAGCCCAATCTTAAACAAACCGACTGCATCCGAGAGAGACTTGATGAGCGCCAGGCCTTCCTTCGCCGTGGGCACATCGAGGGCGACGATGATCTTCTCTGCGGCGGGCGACTTCATTCTGTGATTCGGCCAGAGTTTGTGGCGAGATTACGTTATGCAGCTTTTGGCACCGGCGAAGATCAATCTTTCTTTCGAGATCAAAGGCCGGCGCGCGGATGGCTTTCACGAAATCGAAACGCGGATGGCGCCGATCACGCTGGCGGACCGGCTGACCGTCGAAAAAGCAGGAGACAAAAATGAGATTCGATTTTCCTGCGACGATCCATCGTTGCCGGGCGGCGATGACAACCTTGTAGTTCGCGCCGCGAAGCTCTTTCGCGAACGAATGAAGATCACGACTGGGATTTCATTGGCGCTGGAAAAAACGATTCCGCACGGAGCGGGTCTTGGCGGTGGGAGCAGTGACGCAGCGAGCGCGCTGTTGGGTCTGAACGAACTTTTCGATGTCGGCCTTTCGCACGACGCGTTGATGAAACTCGCGGCCGAACTCGGTTCCGATGTTCCGTTCTTCATCGCGCATTCGCCGGCCGTTTGTCGCGGTCGCGGCGAAATCGTGGAACCAGTTGCGCGAGACGCCAAGTTCCGCCTGCTCCTCCTGAAGCCTGACTTTGGCGTCCCGACGCCGTGGGCCTACGGACGCTGGAAAGATTCACGGGAACTGGCGCGCGTCGATTATTCGGCGCAAAAATTCGAGAGCGTTCGTTTTGTCAACGATCTCGAACGGCCGGTCTTCGAAAAATTTGTTTTTCTCGCGCGATTAAAAACCTGGCTCCGTCAACAACCAGAGGTCGCAGTTGCGCTCATGTCCGGTTCGGGCTCGACGATATTTGCTGTCTTACGCGAGGGTGCCGATTCAGAAGAACTCGCTGGTCGAGCTCGTGCGGAAATCGATCCCAAGCTCTGGACGTTGGTTACCCAGCTTTCTTCTTCAACGTCGCTACCGCATATTCGCGATTGAGCTTTGCGATAAAGCTCGCGCTGATCGAAACGGGACAAACGGCTTCGCATTCGTAGGTGTTCGTGCAGTTGCCGAAGCCTTCGGCATCCATCGCGGTCACCATTTTCAAAACGCGTGCGGTCCGTTCTGGCTGGCCCTGCGGCAGGAAAGCGAGGTGCGAAACTTTCGCGGCCGTGAACAGCATCGCTGATGCGTTCGGACACGCGGCCGCGCACGCGCCGCAGCCAATGCAGGCCGCCGCTTCCATCGCGCGATCGGCGTCGTGTTTTGCAACCAGGGTTGCGTTCGCTTCCGGCGCCGAACCCGCGCGTGCGCCGATGAACCCGCCCGCTTGCACGATCCGATCGAGCGCACTCCGATCGACAACCAAATCTTTGATAAGCGGAAACGGCTTTGCGCGGAACGGCTCGACGACGATCGTCGCGCCGTCCTTGAATCGGCGCATGTAAACTTCACACGCGGCGCCAGGATGATCGGGACCGTGAGCTTCGCCGTTAATCGTAAGCGAGCAAGTGCCACAGATTCCCTCGCGGCAATCCGAATCGAACGCGATCGGCTCCTCACTCTTCGCGATGAGCTCTTCGTTTACCACGTCGAGCATCTCTAAGAACGACATGTTCGGCGAGACATTCGCCGCCTGATACTCGACGAGCTTGCCCTTCGTCTTCGGATCCTTCTGCCGCCAAACTTTGAGGCGAAAGTTCATAGTTGAGAGTTGAGAGTTGAGAGCCGCATGTGGTGCATCCGAGTATTCCTAGATCGCGAGGGATTTTCGGAGACCGCTTTGCATGCGGCTTTGTTCCTCGGCCGCGCGATATAACTTTTCGAATTGCTCGTCGTCCAGAAAACCTTGGCGTTTGGCAATGAACGCTTGGGAAACTACTTCGAACAGCGATCCAGTAGAGATTTCGATAAAACGGCCAAAATCCGTTTTCGAACTGCGCGAGCTTCCTTCGGCGATGTTTGATGAAATCGAAACAGCGGCGCGCCGCATTTGGTTCGTCAACCCGAAACGTTCACTCGTAGGGAAAGAGCGCGTGTTGCCATAGATTAGATCGGCGAAATCAAGCGCCTTGTGCCAGACCTCCAACTTTTCAAAGTTAAACATCATTTCTCCTTTCGGCGGCTCTCAACTCTCAACTACAAACTCTCAACTATTTGTAACTCCGTTGCGTCAGTTGAACCGTTTCAAACAGCAAGGGCTCGCGATGCAATTTCGGCGCGGCCACAGAACCATTCCCTTGGAATTCCCACGCAAAAACGTCGGCGAAATTTTCGTCGTCGCGTAATGCTTCGCCGTCCGGCGTCTGGTGTTCTTCGCGGAAATGGCCACCGCACGATTCGTCGCGGGTGAGCGCGTCGGTACACATCAGCTCGGCAAACTCGAGGAAGTCGGCGACACGGCCGGCCCGCTCGAGTGATTGATTGAGCGATTCCTCAGCGCCGGGCACGCGGATCCCGCCACTGCGGGACCAAAATTCTTCGCGCAATTCTGGGATGCGCGCCAGCGCCTCTTTCAAGCCGGCGGCGTTTCGCGCCATGCCGCATTTGTCCCAAAGCATGAGGCCGAGCTCGCGATGAAACGAATCGACCGAGCGCTTTCCATTTATCGCGAGCAGCTTTTTGGTGCGGGTCCGCACCGCGTTTTCTGCGTCGCGAAATTCAGCGCGATCACTCGAAGGCCGTTTTCCGATCTGCGGCGCGAGATAGGCGGGCAACGTGTAAGGCAGCACGAAATAGCCGTCAGCCAGCCCCTGCATCAGCGCGCTCGCGCCGAGCCGGTTCGCGCCGTGATCGGAAAAGTTCGCTTCGCCGATGACGTGGAGCCCGGGAACGTTGCTCATCAAATTGTAATCCACCCACAGGCCGCCCATCGTGTAATGGACCGCGGGATAAATTCGCATCGGGCGCTTGTAGGCGTTTTCGGCCGTGATCTTTTCGTAAATATCAAACAGATTTCCGTAGCGTTCGCGGATCGTGTTCTCGCCGAGACGCGCAATGGCATCGGCGAAATCGAGGTAAACGCCGCGACCGCTGTCGCCCACGCCGCGGCCTTCATCGCAAACTTCCTTGGCCGCGCGCGATGCGATATCGCGCGGCGCGAGGTTACCGAAGCTCGGATACTTCCGCTCGAGGTAATAATCGCGATCGCTTTCCGGAATCTCGTTCGGCGAACGCCTGTCGCCGCTCGTTTTTGGAACCCAGACGCGGCCGTCATTGCGGAGCGACTCGGACATCAGAGTCAACTTTGACTGATGCTCGCCGCTGACCGGAATGCAGGTCGGATGAATCTGGGTGAAGCATGGGTTCGCGAAGAGCGCGCCCTTTTTGTAGGCGCGATAAGTTGCGGTGACGTTGCAACCGCGCGCGTTCGTCGAAAGATAAAAAACATTTCCGTAACCGCCGGTCGCGAGCACGACTGCATCGCCCGCGTGTGCTTCGATTTTTCCAGTGACGAGGCTGCGGGTGATGATCCCTTTGGCGTGGCCGTCGACCAGGACGAGATCGAGCATCTCCGTTTGTGGAAACATCGTCACACTGCCAACGGCGATCTGGCGGGCAAGCGCCTGGTAAGCGCCGAGCAGCAATTGCTGGCCGGTCTGGCCCCGCGCGTAAAACGTCCGCGAAACCTGCGCGCCGCCGAAGGAACGGTTTGCGAGCAAGCCGCCGTATTCGCGCGCGAACGGCACGCCCTGCTCGACGCATTGATCGATGATGAGGTTACTGACTTCGGCGAGGCGGTAGACATTCGCTTCGCGCGAGCGGAAATCGCCGCCTTTGATCGTGTCGTAGAACAATCGGAAAACGCTGTCGCCATCGTTCTGATAATTTTTCGCGGCATTGATCCCGCCCTGGGCGGCGATCGAGTGAGCGCGGCGCGGACTGTCCTGGTAACAGAAGCACTTCACGTGGTAACCCAGCTCGGCCAGCGTTGCCGCCGCCGAACCGCCGGCGAGCCCGCTGCCGACTACGATGATCTCGAACTTCCGCCGGTTATTGGGCGCGACCAGACGAGAATGGTCTTTGTGATTGGTCCATTTTTGCGCCAGCGGTCCGGGCGGGATATTCGATTCGAGCCTCCCGATCATAATTGCTGCGCCGGCTTCACCAGATGCAAGAGCACCGCGACCGGAATTGAGGTGTAGCCGAGAAAAATCAGCCAGGCGAAGACGCGGCCGGCTGTCGCCAACCTGGGCGTGAGCTTTTTGTCGTTAAGCCCGAGCGATTGAAAAAAGCTCGACGAGCCGTGGCTGAGATGCAGCGCGAGCAGGAACATTCCCAAAACGTAAAACCCCGAGACGAAATAATTCTGAAAGCCGTAAACCATCATTGAATAAACATCGAAGCGATTGAGCGGATCGGCTTTCAGGAGAAGGAAGCGCGGATCGGTTACCCGGACGGTGAAATGCGCGAGATGATAAACGATGAACGCGAGCACGATTAATCCGCTCAACACCATCGAGCGCGACGCGAAGGTGGCTTTCACGTTCTCCTTCTTTTTGTAACCTACCGGCCGGGCCCGGCGATTCTCGAGCGCGAGACTGATCGTGTAAAAAATGTGCAGGACCACGTTAATGAGAAGAAAAACGCGAATCACCCAGAGAAACGGGCCCAGCTCGCGCAGATGCTCGGCGTAGGAATTGATCCAATCCGGCCCGAGAAAAATCTGCAGGTTGCCGAGGAGATGGCCGATAACGAAGGCAATGAGAACGACGCCGGTGATGGCGACGATCATTTTTTTGCCGACGGAAGAGCGGAAGAATGAAGAGGTCGCGGTCACAGGCTTGGGACAGTCCAGCCGTTTGGCCGCTGGATAATTGAAAGTAGAAGTCGCGTATTTTGTGTCAAGCTGGCAGGCGGTCGGGCGCGATCTTGGAGGATTGACGACCTCAACGGGGCCGCTAGTATCGCCGCCAATTACGAACGTGCGGCGCCAGGCAGACCCCCCGCTGGGAGCTGCCCGAAAAAGCTGTGGGCGAGGCGTCAACTTCATTCGATTCCAACCGGAAGACTGCTTCGTGGGAAGCGATCGCTGCTCTGGGCGTCGTTGCTATTCTGGCGGCCGGGATTGTCTTTCTGATCCTGCGCTACGCCGTCGCCATTCCGATGCTGGACGATTGGGAAATGGTGGCAATCGTGACGAAGGCGCACACCGGCGGCCTGACCTTCACCGATCTGATCGAGCAACAACAGGAAGCGCGGCCTGTTTTTCCAAAGCTGATCTTCATCGCGTTTTCGTTTGGAAAATACTGGGACGGCCGGGCCGAAATGATGTTGTCGGTTCTCATTTGCTGTCTGACGGCGTTTGGCATTTATGGCTTGCTCGGGCAATCGGGTCTCTCGCGGTCGGCGAGGGTGACCGCATTTTTGCTCGGTGCGGTTCTGATTTTCTCGCCCGCCCAACATGAGATCTGGATGCTGGCTTCCGGATTCCCGTCGTTCCTGCCGGCGCTTTGCATTGTGTGGGGCATCCGTGTCGCGATGAGTAGTCGGCCGATGGTTACAAAGTTTTGGATCTGCCTGGGTTTGACGGTTGGCGCCAGTTTCAGTCTCGCGAATGGACTGCTTGCGTGGGGTCTGACGTTTCCGCTTTTGTTTATGGTTGAACCGCAGCGCCCTCGATGGCGCTGGTTGGGGTATTGGCTTCTTGCGGCAGCCGCGTGCGCGGCGTTCTATTTTTGGCATTTCCACCCGCAGCCAGATCTGCCGGCGTTCGCGCCGCGAAAAACGTTCAGCGAATACTGGCAGTATGTGGCCGGTTTTGTCGGCTCAGGGCTGGGACGTGCGGGGAATGAGCATCCGCGAGCCTTCTCCATCGCGATCGGCACGGTGCTTTTGCTCGCGTACGGATGCGCCGTCGCACACATAATTGTCCGCCGGCGCGATCGGGCCTGGCTCGCGCGTGTCCTGCCTTGGATAGCGCTTGGCGGCTATTCGATTGGGAGTAGTTGCCTCGCGGCCATGGGCCGGATTGCGTGGGGCGTGACGCAGGCACTCGAGTCGCGCTATGTGGCGATTTCCATTTATCTCGCCATCTCGGTATTCGGTTTCGTCGCGATTTATTGGACGGAAGATCGGAAACGAGCGGTAGAGCGCGGCCCTCGACTAGCATTCACGTTCGCGGCATTCTTGATAGCGGCGTGTTTCATCTTCGAATTGTTATGCGCGATCGATTCCATTGCGTTCTTCCGCATTCGCTCCGCAGCGGCGCGACTCGGCCAAAGCGCCGTGCTGTTCGCGCCGGTCCTCGACACTTCGGAAACCATCAAGGCGGTCAATTATCCCGGGCCTAATTGGGTCCGCGAAAACGCAGAAGCGCTGGACCGCTTGCATTTGTTGCGAACACCCCTGGTCCGGACACCCGAGATCGTCAAACTCCGCCATACCGAGACCGACGATCGAGCGGCTGCCGGCTGGTGCGATGGCCTAACGACCGGGAACGATGATCGGCGCACGGCTTGGGGATGGGCTTCGTTTCCCGCGAGAAACCGGCCGGCCGACGCGGTCGTGCTGGCGTTTGCGAACGAACACGGAGACTGGGTCGCCTTTGCGCATTCGGACGCGGTCCTCGAACGCCCGGACGTCGCGCGCACGCTGGGGAGCGTCGAGCAATTGTGGAGCGGTTGGCGGGTCGTTTTTGGCGGCGACGTCTTGCCAAAGGGCGCGGAAATATCAGCGTGGGCGGTCGACGCGAAGGAAGCGAAGTTGTATCGGCTAAAAACGAAGGAACGAATCCTCAACCCCTAGCCCGAAACTCGACTGTCTGGATCGATACGACTTTCCGGAACGGAAATTCGGGATACGCACGTCCACCGCGCCATTGATGATGACCTTGAGGTGAGAGGAAAAAAGTTTCGAGATCGGCGCGCATTCGCTCTACGAGTTCGGTGAAGGATTCCTGTTCCGGCACGCCCGAGATTCGCGATTGTTCGGCGAGGATTCGTGGCGCATTTGCGAGATCGTAAGCGTCGCCCTGACCTTGGAGAATAAAATCGAAACAATGGATTGACGCGCCGCCGGGCGCGAGAAACTCCGCGATCGCGTTGAAGCAGGCCGGCAATGCATCCGGCGAAATGTGTTCCAGCACCGAGACGGAGAAAATCGCGTCGAACGATTTAGGACTAAGGTTGGGAACGCCTGGGCGAAAATATTCGCGCACGATTTTCACGTGCGGGAACTGTTGCACGTAACGCTCATAATCGGTCGGCCCATTACCGAACCCCTCGTAGGGATCAATCAAAGTGACGTCGTAGCCGAGCTCGCTGAGAAAGCCGCTGACGATAGGTTCGCCCCCGCCGATCTCGAGCAGGCGCGCCGGCAGCGGGACATTCGCGAGGATTGCTTTGGCCCCCCATGGCCTCTGGACATTTTTCAGGTCTCCATCGACGGCGGAGATCTGGGGAAGCTGGTCCAGGCTTTCGCAATAATCGCGCACGGTAGCGTAGGAAGTACCCAGGCCTGGGTCGCGCCTTGAAAAGCGAGAGATGATCTCCTCGCGCTGAGCTGGATCGCTAAGGAGGCGGATCGGCATCGTCTTGCGGTTTGAGATTAGCAGAATTCCCTTCGTAAAACGCGGCCAACGCGCTCGCGTTTTTTTCCCAGTCGAAATGTTCGCGGGCAAAAGCCAGGGCGCCCGCCGCGAGCCGTTCGCTCAGCCCGTTGTTCGCTCGCAACTCCTGGATTGTGTCCACGATGCCGAGGGCGTCGACTTTATCGAGCACCCATGCCTCGTCGCCGTGCCGAACAAAGCGGCCCACATTTGTCCGCGGCAAAATGACCGGCCGGCCCATGGCGAAAAATTCCGGGAGTTTGGCCGGTAGCCGATACTCGTTGAAGGCGTCGTCCGCGCCGGGTTGAACGAGAAAATCCGCCAGGCCGAGGACACGCGGAATGTCGACATGTTTTACGTAATCAAGATCGACCGAGACTTCGCGAGCCCATCTCTCATCGGGCCCAAGGAACGAGCAATAGTCTTTTCCGGTGCGTACGAGCGTGGTGGGTATCCCTTCCCGCTGGAGAACGGCGGCGGCGAGATAAAGGCTGCGGACTTCCCGGGCATTGGCGGAGTGCACGTTGCCGGTGTAGCACAGGACAGTGTTCTCACGCGGCACCCCGAGAACCGCGAGAAAAGCTTCATCTTTTTCGCGGGGAAAAAAAAGCTTCCGATCCGCGCCCGGCCAGAGGATGAGGCGCGGAACGCCGGGCGGCACAAACTTTTCGAGTCGATCCATTATGACAGTGACGCCCGCCGCGCTCGCGAGGAAGCGAGGATAATTTTGCGGGTGCGAAAGATTATGCGGTACGCGCAGCGACGGTGTCGCCGCCAGTTCTTGGAAGGGCCGGCTGAGATTCACTTCGAGAATTAGTTCCTCGTTATCTTCGAGGTGTACGAAAAGCGAGAAGGCGCAGAAGCCGGCCAGCTTTTCACATAAGAGCCTGACGTTTTCCCGCGGCGTCCACGCATGGACGACATCGGGCCCTTTGCCGTTGGAGAAAATCGATTCCCAGTTCCCGTCGCATTCCGCAAAGGTCGCGGTCGCATAAGCGCGTTCGCCCAAATTCCCGGCGGTCTCTTTGTTCTCCGGCACCGCCACCGCGACACTGTGTCGGTGAGCCGCGAGATGACAGGCGAAGTTGTGGACGTGGATCGCGCTGTTCGAAGTGAAATCGTGATAAAGAACGAAGAGAATGTTGCTCATGGCCGAAGGCTGTAGTCGCCCCGCTCGAGCACGAGATTGGGATTATAATACGGGTCGCCCCGCTCGATCACCCGTTCCCAACGGTCAAGCAGAAGCATCCGGTCCACCATGTCGTAATAACTTTTGCGTGAGACTGACTCGTGATGCACGACGACCGCTTCCGGCGTGTAGATGATGCGCAGGCCGCGGTCGCGCAGGCGCAGGCAAAGATCCACATCCTGGTAGGCGGTGAAGAAATGTTCGTTGAAGCCGCCGATCTCCAGGAAAAGGGATTTGCGCATCATCAGGCAGGCGCCCGTCACCGCGGAGACTTCCCGCGCACAGGCGAGGCTGCCCGCGTATCCGTCCACGTCGCTCGGGAAACCGCGCATGGTGTGATCCGCGGTGCCTCGCATCCCGAGCGCTATCCCAGCGTGCTGGACCGTGCGATTCTCGTATAAAAGCAGCGCACCCACCGCGCCGACATCAGCTTGATCCGCGTAATAGGCCAGATGCTGGAGCCAATCTTCGCTGACGATCTCGGTGTCGTTGTTGAGAAAGAGGAGCAGCTCGCCGGTTGCCGCCGCGGCGCCATCATTGTTCGCCCGCGAAAAATTGAAGCGCCCGGGAAACGGAATCCGGCGAACCGGGTATTGTTGAATCAGGGCGAGCGCCGCTGGATCGGCCGTGTCGTTGTCCATCACGACAACCTCGAAATCGGGATAGGAAGTTTTTTCAAAAATGGCTTTCAAGCAGCGCCCGAAAATCTGCGGAGCATCGCGCGTGGGGATGAGGATACTGACTCGCCGATAAGCGTCCCGCTCAGCCGGAATAATTTTCAGGCGATGAGGAAGCTCGGCTGGCTCAGCACGCGCCGGCAGGTGAAGCCGGTCGAGGTGAGCGTTGACCGCGCGCGACTGGAGAACGCCGATGTCCGACTTCGCTTCCGTGCTTTCCGCGATACTGCCCGGCGTCTTGCGCCAATGATAAAGCAGGCGCGGGACATGGCCGATCTTCGCCTGTGTTTCACTGACCCGGAGCATAAACTCGAAGTCCTGCACGCCATCGAAGGTGGAATCAAATCGAGTCTTTGCGGCGAGCTCGCGGCGCAGACAAAGCAGGTGGCCCACATACATGACTCCCCGAAAATATTCCGGCGACCACTCCGGCTTAAAGAAAGGTTCGATAAGCGCACCAGACAAGTCGTCCAGTTTATCTTCGTCTGAATAAACGGCCTGGTAGCCGGCGCGAAGTTTGTCGCGCATTAATTCAAGCGCGAGCGGATGGAGCAAGTCGTCGTGATCGAGAAAGCAGACGTAATCACCGCGGGCGCAGTCGAGGGCGTGGTTGGTCGCCGCGCTGATACCCTTGCCGGGTGAGGCTGCGACGCGCAAGCGGTGGCTCACCGTCCTGAAAAGATCAAGGAGGTTCTTCGTCTCGCGATCGTCCGAACCGTCATCGACAAGACACCATTCCCAGTCGGAGAAAGTTTGATTAAGAAGGCTTAGCGCGGCTTCGGCGAGCCATTCTGGCTTTGTGTTATGTGTAGGTGTTAGCACGCTGAAAAAAGGCGTGGGAGGTTGGACCGGAAATACTGCCTCGTCGGGCGGTTCAACTCGCAGCGCGTGGTGCTGAAACTCAGAGCGAATTAGATCAAAGGCCTTACGCGCGGAGAGGGCCGGTAGTTTCAGAATCCGCTCCGGTGTTTTGCCGTCGCCAGAGGACAGCTTGTCGTCTTCGTCTTGGTCGCCGGTCGATTCGCGCGTGACCTCTTCGCGAAGGAACGCAGTCCAGTCGGAACCCTGCTCGATAGCTTCGAGCTGTAAGGTGGATGTGCCGGGCGGGACTTTCACTTCGATGGTAAAGCCGCTTTGCCGTGCCACTGGATACTCTTGGAAGAAGTGTGCCAGGTCGGGTCGCTCGAGCCCATAGCGCCCTAGCTTTCCCTTACCATTGACTCTCGCCCGGATGCCCGCGATCGGCCTGCCGACCTTGGAGAAGCACCAACCTTTGATGAAAAGTACGTTGCGGTCTGTTTGCCAGTGTTTCGGCAGGTCGAGCTCGAAAGCGAAATCCGAAGTGGAGGCGACCTTGGCCGGCTTGGGCGAACGATGGAAAAGTTTCCAGATTGGCTTCACGATCTTCCACGCAGCCGACTTTTGGATTTGTTCGAGCAACCGTTCGCGGGTTTTGAGTTTCGCGGTCGTGTCGGCGCGCCGGACTTTCTGGTCCCACGCTTCGCGTTCCGCCTCCTCGCGCCGCAAACGATCGGTCGCTGCCGCCGTTTCCAATAACCGGGCAAAGGTCTTGAGAGCGCGGACGTGCTTCTGCAGTTCTTCCCAGAGCTCATCCGCCTTCGGTCCTGCCGGTGCGGGGAGTTGCGCTCGCAACTTGCTAAGCGCCCCGCCCAATCGATCGAGCTCAGCGTTTATCTGGCGCAGATGATCGTCCTGATTAGTCATGGCGAAAAGGATGTTCTGTTCTGGCGGCGAAAAATAGCAATGGAATGAGAGCGGCTAACCCTGCCACAGCCAGGCATAACGAAAACGTGAAGTTGGCCGGCCAGTAAGAGTAGGTGATCGTGTAGGAACCCGCCTCTGGCAGGACCACTCCCTTAAAGGCGCCGTTCACACGGAAGTAGCCGTTGGGCTGGCCGTTGACATGGACCTTGAAGTCATCAGAGATGTAAGGTTCCGTCAACACCACCAGGCCGGGGCCGGGCGCGCTGACTTTGAAGGAGGTTGTGTTACTCGTTAACCGGTAATCGACTGCCGGGACGATAGCACCAGGCTGAGGTGACGCGATTTGATCCGGTAGCGCCCTAAGATCGTTCTCTTCCGCGAGGTCGCTACTGGCAATCGCCGCGAAAGGAATGCCATTACCGGATCTTACAAGATCGACGAAGTCTTTCTCCTGATCGTAGCGAACGTAGCGATCGGTGAAGAAAGCTCGAGGCCAGACCTGGCTGGATTCATAAACGTCCAGATCCAAGGAAGCGATTCGCTCGAGCGGGGAGAGAGCGTCCGTTTTAATTCCAGTCTGCCCCAAGAAGTAACGAACATTGAGGAGATCGAGCAGCCTGTGATCCTTTGCCACGTCAATCGTTGCACTCTGGGAACTTCCAAACAGTAGCTTCGCCCCAAAGTTATCTATGAGTGACTTATAGTAGCGGTTTAGCAACGGATCGGCGCTATCGATCTGCTCCAGGCCGATGGCGCCGCCATAGCCGGGTGCGAAATCGTAACCAAGTCCGGCGGTTCGCGAGGGATTCTGGCTCGTGCTCGAAATCAGTTTAACGGCTGGCGATGATGCCGCGATAAGATCGGTTCTGGGCTGCGGATTCATCACATAAGAATCGAAAGGCGTATGGAGATGCATGCCGTGCCGCCAATGAAGGAGAACAAACGCAGCTCCGAGAAGAACGGCTTGCCGCGCCCGAAAAGAATGCACGACAGCTGCGCGGCCAACCCAAACGGCTACCACTAGCCCCAGAACGATACTCGATGAGTAACCCCAGAAGAATGCAGACTTTGGGATATGACCGCCAAGTGGAAGAAAGGTCCGGGTAGACCGTTGTGCGGCCTCGGTCGTTCCCAGGTATAATGCGATCAGGCAGGCCAGCGCGACGAAAACCCGGAGCGCGATCTGCTTGAAACGTATCGTGCCACAGTCACTCCAAAAAGCTCTGAGGCCGAAAGCCGCCAGCAAAAGCAGGCAAACGATGGCGACGTCGGAAAAGACATTATCGACGTGATAGATCCGGCCAATAAATGGCAGACGGGCTATTAAACCTGGCGGGACGATGCCGAACACAACGAGCAGGGCGAGAAGACAGGTTATCGCTGGTCCCCAAGAGCGCCGCATCCCTTCTGCGCGACTTGGGCTAAGGCAGAACCACAACACAGCTGCGAGCACTAGAAAGTTTGCGGAGGGATCTAGATGGATCTCGTCCGCGTTGAATTGACGGTAGAAGATGTCGTCGAACAGGCCAATGAGCAGACCGGGCTGAATCTGAAAGGCGCCGCCGGCATCGTAAACCGTCCAGGAATTGCGCAACGTATGCAGGAATGTCATCCAAATCGGTGCGGCCATCAGGATAAATAGAAACTGCGCCACTAGCGCAAGGCCGAGTTTTTTTATCCTTTTGGAGGTGTCGCTGAGAAGCAAGGTGAGGCAGCCACAAAAGTTCATAGCTGGAAGAAGCACGTAAGCTTCTTTTACGGTGCCGCTGTTCATGACTGTCCAATTGGCGATCACCATGAAAGCGAGCCAAAACGAAATGCGCCGGCTGTCCTGCGCAGTAACGAGGTTAACCCACGCCAGATAGATCAAAGGCGCGTAACAGAGGCTGAAAAATGCCGGGTGTGAGTAACGATAGGAAAAGAAGCCTATAAACGAGGCCGAGAATGCGATAATGACAGCGGAAGGAAGATGCCGGGTGAGTTGGAGCACGCAGAACGCAAGCGCGGCTGCGAAAAGAAACTTCGCCAGGAGATACTTCAAATCCCACCAGCCGGCAGCCCCATTTGTAAGCAACACCAGCCAGTGCAACGGATCGCCGAACATCGACTGGCCCTGGCCCAGGAGGGGCAGACCGCCGGAATCGTATCGGTTCCAGAGCGGAAGCTCATGGTCTTTTAGCAACGCTCTGCTTTCCGCGACCGAGATCGGCCACGAGTACCACATCGAGGCGCCCAGATCGGACCCTTTCTCGTCGTCAGTAATCACCTGTCCGGACCCAGGGACGGTCGGCATTTCGCCGTAAAGAAGGAAGGTATGGCTATGGTTGTTCGGGGAAAGGAAGCTACGGCCAAAGAATACGATTGGGTAGCAACTAAGTATCACCGAGACCGCGGCGCTAAGAAGCAATAGCTGGCGCGGATGAGCGACTCCCCATGCCATTGCAAGCGCCAGCCAACGCGAAATCATAGGTCTAGCTTTCGTGATTGCCGTGACTAGAAACGGAGCGGTGCCCGCGACCAGCACCGCAGTCACAACAAAGGCTATGAGAAGGCGGCGCAGCAAGGTGCGGAAGGATGGTTGACCAAAGCTTTTCAGTGCCACTGGTCCGCCAAGTTCGAGGCTCAGGATCGGATCGTGGCTGGTGGCCGCAGTCGTGAACGTCACTTGCTGGTCGTTAGCGCTCAAGCTTTCGATCTCGTTCACGGCCTTGAATTGGCTCGGAGCGACGGTTCGGAACAGTCGTCCATCGCGATCGACGATGCGAGCGCCAGACAAGGTCATCGAGTTGTTGCTGCGATCCGTGGGATCGAACCGGAACTTCGCATAAATTCCTGCCGGCAGCGGAAACTGACAGCGCACTTCCCGGTCGCGCCCTTCGATCGGGACACGCCAGGAGTTGCCTTCGTTAAACCCGGCTCCGAGATCATAATAAAGTTGAGCGAAACCCGGCAGTGACGAACGGATCGTCACCTCAAACAGAAAGGGCGTGCCGGGATTGCGCGGCCAAAAGGCGAAAGCCGCGGCGACAAGCACCGCCACCGTTAAGGTGAGGCGAAGTCGTTGCCGAAACAAAAGGCGAGCTGGCGCCTGCGAAATAGCGGGGTCTGCCACGGGGGCGCAGCCTAGTGATGAACCGCCGGAATGGCAATCCCGACGCTTTTTGCCCGTGTCCGCGCTTTAGAAAATGTAAACTTCGAGGACGCCGATGCCGACTCCGCCGTTCTTGCCTTGCAACACCGCGGTGTACCCGCCTTGCGGAAGATTAGTGACGGCGATGGCCGCCTCGGCGTCATTCGAAGGCTGGAGACCCGTAGCTTCGATCGTGCGCTGGTTGGATTTCCAATCGTCGTTCGACGCCACGGTCGCTCCATTTCCATCATGCAACTCGAGCATCGGGTCGGCGAGTGGATTAGTCACGCCAAACGCGCCGAGCGAGGGACCAATTCCTCGGACTACCACATTCGTATTTCCGGGGCCGCCGCCGAAAATGAAGCCGCCGATCATGACGTTGTCGTTGGTTTGGACAAGACCGCGAGTGCTGATGTTGGCCAGTTTTGAGAGCGGTTCGGCATCGAGATCGTATCCTTCCACGACGGCGATGCCGGTGCCGTTATTCGCGCCCCGCACGACGGCGGTGTACGTGCCCGGGTTCAGTGTCGCGATGATAGCGGATTCGGCATCGTTCGCCGGCGTGATTGTGCTGGCCACGATGTCTATCATTTGGCTCGAAGTCAGAAGGCTCCCGAAATTCGTCGAGCGCCAATTATCATTGGTGGCGATGGTTTGCCCGGTCCCGTCATGCAACTCCAGAAACGGATCTTGCAACACCCCTGGCAAAGGCAGCGACGGCCCGCTCGCTCGCAACATGATAGTCTTCGGATTTGGTCCCTGGATGATAAAGCCTGCGATTAGGACCTGCTGGCCCGTACCGACGGGAAGGCGCGTCGAAATATTGAGCGCAAGGCCCGGTGGCGGCGTCGTAGTCGATGAGCCAGCTCCAAAAGTGAGCGTATGGACACCATTTACCGATGTCGGAGCGATACCAGCGGGGTTGCTCTGCGCGGCACCGTCCAGTAATGGAGCCGCGACGCTCGCCGCATAGCCAAGATACGCGGGTACCGGCAGACTCTCGCCGGGCGCGCCTGAAGAGCGGGCCATTTGCGGGATCTCTAGGATTGCCCCGAGGGCTTTTGCAGACGGGAGAGCTACATTCGCCACGAGCGCTTTCTTGACCTGGCTGCCGTCGCTCAAGGTAAGGGTTAAGGCATTGATCTCGCTGACGCTGCGCGAAGCAATCCCATCCAGCAAAAATGCGGACGAATCTGCAGGATAAAACTGATTCGCGTTGTATTGCAGTCGATTAGCCGGGCCGTTACTGCGCTGGCCATCGTAAATCGTGGCCAGTCCGCCTGGGTTGTTGCTGATCACGCAGTTTTGGATAAGGCCGGTTACCTCCCAGTCGGGAAAGCCACCGGCAGCAGGCTGGGACGTGGCCGCGAAGGCCGATCCTCCGCCGAGTCCGGCCATCTGGTTATCGAACATATTGCACCCGTCGATATTGATCGCACCGCCAATCATCGTGATCGCGGCGCCCCATATGCCTGCGCTGTTTCGGGAAAAGGTCGATTTGGTGATGGTAACATCCGAGCCGTAGGCGAACTCGAAACCACCGCCGAACTCCGACGCGCTGCACCTTTCCACGATGCACGAATCGGCCAGAAGGGTGGTGAAAATGGCGGTAACCGCGCCGCCGGTCCCGTTGCCCGCGTCGTCTATGCTCGCGAGATCGGCGAACACAACCCGTTTTAAAGTCGCGAGGGCGCGGTTGCTCGCCTGCGTGCCGTTTTGCTGCACCGTGATGCCGAAGGCCGCGTGGGTATCACCCGAGATGAAAATGCCGCCGCCCTGTCGCGCGCTCGGCGTCCCCGGTCCCTGGCCTTGAATCAGGGAGTCGGTCACAGTGACCTGCGCGGGCGGTCGATTGATCGTCCCGCCATTGGTGGTTTGATCGGAATTATCGGGCGAAAGGACGATGATCGCGCCCCCCAGGCTCTCGCCATTCCCGGAGCTGCCTATCGCGCGGTTCGCCTGGAAGACGCAATTCTTTATGTCGGTATTAGAGCGGAAGCTGCTGATCGCTCCACCCTGTTGGGCGACGTTGTTTGTGAAACGGCTGTTGTAAAAACGGCCGTTTACCTTGTCTTCCATGAAGATGGCGCCGCCCGTGGTGGGATCGGTCTTCGTCCCGCCCGGATCGCGTACCGCCACATTGCCGGTAAAAAGCGAATCAGTGATCTCAAGCTCAAAAGGCGGCTTGTCCCAGGTGCCTATTACGTAAATGGCGCCGCCTACGTAACCCGCCTGATTATTCTCGAACCGCGAGTTGGCGATATGAATGCTCCCGGCATTTCCGTGGATCGCTCCTGCCGCGGAGAAAGCCGAGTGGCCGGGGAAGTTGGTGCGGTTGCCTGCAAATCGGCAGCCGCGCACATACACCCGCGAATCGTAAGAGCTGAAAGCCCCTGCATAATTTTTGGAAGTGTTGTTGTTGAACACGCACCCGTCGAACACAACCGTCGAGGTATCGATCCAGACCGCGCCCCCGCCGGTAACCGGTGGATTCGCCACATTGTCCTCGAAGGCGCAGGCGACAAAACTGGCCTGGACATGCGCGATGCTCACTGCGCCGGCGTGGAATTCTTCGGTCGAGAATCCGTTCGCGAACCTGAGGCGCTCGAAGGTCACCGGTTTGGGAGTCGTAATAGTCAGGATCCGGTTGGTGCCATTGCCCGTCAGTGTGACGGAGGCGCCCGCGGCTGCGCGCACGGTAAAGCCGCGGCTTCCGCCGCTGAGGTCTGGGAAAATCGTCCAGCCTCCCGGAGGCGCCGCATAGGTGCCAGCAGCGAGCTCGATTATTCCACCTTCAGGTACCTGGTCGAGCGCCTGTTGCAAAGCGCCGGCGCTGGTGACGGGAACTATTTGCTGGCCTTTGGCGTTGATCGCTAAGGTCATGAGTGCTGCCACGAGCGCGGCGTGAAAATAGAGAGGCTTGGCCATGTAGAATTCGTCGTGAGCCGGAGAGTTTCGGGCCCGTTTAGGGGAGCAATAGTCAAGCCACCCGCGGAAAAACGACGCGAGTCAGTGCCTGCTCGAATTTTCAGGCCTTCCGAAGGAGTAAGGCGTCTTGAAACGTCTCACTCGCATCACCCGACGACCAGTAACCACGGATCCAATGATCGAGTGTCAGTCCCGCCGATTGAACCAATTCTTCGAGCTGCCCAATTTCATAAGCCACGGCGTAAGTCGGATCTTCCAGCTTCTCGGAGTGAAGTTTGCCGCTTGGCGTTCGGTGGCTGAAACCGAAACAGGAGCGGCTTCCGTGGATTCCTTCGCGCGCCTTGTCATCGAGCACGAACACCGTAATGAACGCCTGGCCTTTCGGGCCCAGCATCCACCGGATCGCATTGAGGATCTCGAGCGCGGGTGCGTAATCCAAATGGGTGAAGAGCGAAATGGAAATCGCGAGGTCCACAGAACTCTGGGGCTGGGCTTGCGAAAGTTTCTCCAGATCGACCAGGCCTCCTTTCGATCGCCATGCGTCGTAGGTAAAGTTCCCTTGGTCCAGAAGTAGAAATTTGAACTGCGGATATCGCGGAGTGATGAACTTCCTTCCGAACTCGACGAGCCCTGAAACGATATCAACGCCGACGTAGCGGCTGCCGCTCTGCAAGTGTTGGGTTAGGGCCGCCGCGATCCGTCCACAACCGCACCCGACTTCGAGAACCGTGCCCTGCGAGGACAGGTGGACGTAATTTGTCATCACCGTCAAAACCTCGGACGCGACCTGCTCCGGGTCGCCGCCTCCGATCACGTCGGAAAGGGGAACGCCGTTGATCTGCTCCGCCAGCATCGCCTGGAAAATATCCCGGACAGGTTCGTAGCTAATGTTGCGTGGTGCCATGGGCCTCTCGAAGAACGCCGAAAGTCAGATCGGATCGGCGGAGCTCTTCATGCGTCGATAATCCCCGGCGCTGAAATATTTCTCCAGCCAGATGTAGAGACAGATGAAAAGATAGCGGCTGCCCATTTCCTTGATCTTTAATTTTGCGGTTCCGCTCCGCCGATTCCTCCACGTGATCGGGATCGTTGTCCAACTATAGCCGCGCACAATCGCCTTCAACGGGATCTCGACCGTGATGTTGAAATGCGGCGCGATCAGCGGCTGGCAGCCATCGATCACTTCCTTGCGATACGCTTTAAAAGCGTTTGTCGTGTCGTTGAGTTTGATGCGGAAAAGGATCTTCAGGAAATAATTTGCGAGCCGGTTGAGGAACAGCTTGATCTTCGGGTAATCGATCACGCCGCCGCCCTTAATGAAGCGGCTGCCGAACACGCAGTCGTATCCTTCATTGAGCTTGTCCCAGTAGCGGACCACGTCGCGACTATCGTCCGATTCATCGGCCATCATGATGACGACGGCATCGCCCTTCATCGCAGTGAGTCCGCGGATGATGGCGCGTCCGAAACCATTAGGCCCGGGATTGTGGATCGGCGTTAAAGTCGACACCTGCGGCTGGAGCGCTTGAAGAATTTCCCAGGTTCGATCGGTGCTGCCGTCGTCCACCACGACAATCTCATGCGGCACGCCGCGCAGGCGCAGCTCGATGTGCAGATGCTCGATCGTCCCCGCGACGCAAGCTTCTTCGTCGCGCGCGGGGATAACAACCGAAAGTAACTGTAGCTTTCTTTCGGGGGCCGCCGAATTCATAACGCCGCGGAAATATCGAGCCACTCCGGATGAGACTCCGCATGAGTGGCGATTTCATCGAGGATTGCGCTTAGGTCGGTTCGCGGCTGCCACTCCCAGATTTGCTGCGCGAGCCGCGAATCCATCACCAGCCACGGAACATCGAACTGCCGCGGCGCCGGATCGCTTGCGACGGTGTGCGTTCCGAATCTCTCAGCACACCATCCGCGCAATTGCGCAAGCGACATCGCATTTGCCGCGCCTCCACCGAGATTGCTAACGGGCGGCTTTTGGCCACGGCCAGCTAAGAATTGTTTTTCCAAGAGCGGGACCAGGTCGCGCGGGTGAAAGCAGTCGCGACATTGATGTCCTGCACCATCAAAGCCGATGTAGCGCAGTGGTTGTCGACGAAGGTAAGCGTTAATCCAATACGTAAAGATTCCCTGTTCGGCGTGTCCAAATTGACCCGCGCCCGCGAGAACTCCGCAGCGATTGATCCAGACTGGGAAATCGAAGACTTCGCCGTATTCGAGCGCGATTGTTTCAGACGCGAGCTTCGATGCGCCATAGAGCGAGACGGGGGCGGTCGTCGAAAAATTTTCAGCGATTCCGGTTGCGCTCAAGCCTTCCGGGAAAGCAGCGGTTGAGTCAGGCTTAAAAGCGTCATTCTCAACAAGCACCGGAATCTCGGAGAGGGCTTTCACCGAGTAAACGCGGCTCGTGCTTAAAAGGATAAACCCGGCTTGAAAACGCTTTGCGAGCTCGAGCAGATTCACGGTTCCGTAAAGATTGTGCTCGATAAGTTGGCGGCTGCTCGTAGCGCCATCGACGCCCGCGAGCACACTCGGGTTGGCCGCCGCGTCGATGATCCAATCTACAGCAGGAACCCATTCCAGGTCGCTCGCCGATCGAACGTCGCCATGGCGAATCTTCACGCCGAGCTTTTTCAACGGCGCCGCATTCAACCAGCTGCCGGGCCGGCTAAAATTATCCAGCCCGAAGACTTCATGCTTCGAGTCGCGTTCAAGCAATCCCCGGGCGAGAGTGGTGCCGACGAAACCGCAAACGCCGGTGATCAGGATTTTCATCGAGTGACTACTTGCTGCCGGGTTTTACCGCAGGAACGGCCGCGAGGTCAGCCGGAACTTTATCGGCCGGAAATGTTTCCACGTTCATTTCGACCAGGCTCATGAAGGGACACCCGTAGTCCGGTCTTTGCCCGCCGCTCCGATCGACGATGACTCCAATGCCAGTGACCTGTCCTCCATAAGCGCGGACAATGTCTACGGTTTCCTGGACGCGTCCGCCGCGAGTAACGACGTCTTCGGCGACAATAAACCGCTCGTTAGGCCGGATCTGAAAACCGCGCCGCAGGGTGAGCTCGCCGGCTTCTTTTTCCACGAAGATGTGGCGTTTGCCGAGGGCGCGTCCAACTTCCTGGCCAACGACGATTCCGCCAAGGGCAGGGGAAATGACGGTGTCGCATTCGACGCCGCGCAGTTTGTCCGCCAGTCGTCCGCAAACGTCCGCGGCGATATCGGTGTGCTGAAGGAGCAGCGCGCACTGGAAAAACTGCCGGCTGTGGAGGCCGGAGCGCAAGACGAAATGGCCATCCAGGAGCGCGCCGGTTTTGCGAAAAAGCGCGAGCAAATCCTCGCTCATTAGCCTGACGTATCGCTCGCCGTCTTGGCGCCGCTCGCAGTGCCGTCGTCGAATGCAATCGCTTCGATCTCGACCCGCGCGTTTTTCGGCAACGTGGAAACACCGACCGTCGAGCGCGCCGGCGGATTGTCGGTGAAGTAGGTGGCGTAAACTTCGTTCATCTTTTGGAAATCGCCGAAGTCGGCGAGGAACACGGTCGTCTTCACCACGTTCGCCAGCATCAGATTCTCGGCCTTCAAGATAGCGGTCACGCTATCGAGCACCCGTTTTGTTTGCCCGGCGATGTCTTCGGAAACGATCTGGCCGGTTTTGGGGTCGAGCGGGACCTGTCCCGCACAAAAGACGAGCGACCCGGCCCGGACCGCTTGCGAATACGGGCCGATCGCGGCCGGCGCGTCGGTTGTGGAAATGATCTTCTTCATCGGGCGAGCTTAGCGGGAAAATTGCCTCACACAACGGTTCACAGCGGTTGTTTCCGCGCGAAATCCGCGGATATTAGCCGCTCACATGGTTAGCTGGATTTTAAAGAAGATATTGGGCTCGAAGAACCAGCGCGAAATCAAGCGTCTGATGCCGATGGTCCGTGGCATCAACGAATTGGACGAGCAGTTCAAGGCCCTTTCCGATGACGAGCTGCGGGCCAAGACTGCGACGTGGAAGGCGGAGCTCGCCCAAATTTCCGAGCTGCCGGACCAATGGAATAAGCTGGACGAGATTTTGCCGGAAGCGTTTGCGGTGGTGAAAAACGCGGCCCGGCGCCTGACCGAACGCCAGCAGGAATTCAGCGTGTGCGATCAGCCAATGACCTGGAACATGGTGCATTTCGACGTCCAGCTCGTGGGCGGCATCGTGCTTCATCGCGGACGAATTTCCGAAATGGCGACCGGCGAAGGCAAGACGCTGGTGGCGACGTTGCCGCTTTATCTCAACGCGCTCACCGGAAAAGGCGCGCATCTGGTGACGGTGAACGATTATCTCGCTCGACGCGATGCCGAATGGATGGGGCAGCTTTACAGTTTCCTCGGCCTAACGACCGGTTGCATTCAGCACGATCAATCGCCGGACGAACGTCGCGAGCAGTACGGGATGGATATCACCTACGGGACGAACAGCGAGTTCGGTTTCGATTATCTCCGCGACAACGGCATGGCCACGACCCGCGAGCAACAGGTCCAGCGCGGCTACAATTACGCGATCGTCGATGAAGTCGATTCCATCCTGATCGACGAAGCGCGCACGCCGCTGATCATCAGCGGGCCGTCGACGGTTTCGACCCATCAATACGACAAATGGCGGCCGCTGGTCGACCAGCTCGTTCGCAAGCAGAACATGCTTTGCAACCGGCTCGCCAGTGAAGCGAAGGAGTTCTTCGACAAAGACGATGTCGAGGGTGGCGGACTGGCGATGTTCAAGGTCAAGCTCGGCCAGCCGCGGAACAAGCAGCTCCTTCGGATGATGGAGGACCCGGAAAAACGAAAGGCGATCGACAAGGCGGAGCTTCAGTTTTACCAGGACGCGCGCAAGGAAGAACTCTTCGCGCTCAAGGAGGAATTGTTTTTCACGATCGACGAAAAATCAAACGAAGCCGATCTCTCCGAGCAAGGCCGCGCGTTCCTCAATCCGGACGAGCCCGATTCATTCGTGCTCCCCGATTTGATCAACGAGTTTACTGAAATCGATCTCGATCAGAACCTCTCGCCGGAGCAAAAGGAAAAGGCGAAGGCGGAACGCCAGGAGCACTGCGACAAGCAGGCGGAACGGATCCACAACATTTCCAGTCTTCTCCGCGCCTATTGCCTGTTCGAGAAGGACGTCCAGTACGTCATCGAGGACAACAAGGTCGTCATCGTGGACGAATATACCGGCCGCAAAATGCCGGGGCGCCGTTGGAGCGACGGATTGCACCAGGCCGTGGAAGCGAAGGAAGGCGTTCAGATTGACCGCGAGACGCAGACGCTGGCCACGATCACGATCCAGAATTATTTCCGGCTTTATCACAAACTCGCCGGCATGACCGGCACTGCCGACACCGAAGCGGCTGAGTTCCACGACATTTACAAACTCGACGTGAATGTCATTCCAACGAATCGGCCGGTGGCGCGGAAGGACGCAAACGATCGGATCTACAAGACGCGCCGCGAAAAATACAACGCAGTCATCAACGAGATAAAACAGCGGCATGCGAGCCAGCAGCCGGTCCTGGTCGGCACCGTGAGTGTGGAAGCGTCCGAATTGCTGAGCCGAATGCTGAAGCGCGAGAAAGTTCCGCACAACGTGCTCAACGCGAAATTCCACATGCAGGAAGCTGAGATCGTCCAGCGCGCGGGCCAGGCGGGAACGGTCACGATTTCCACGAACATGGCGGGCCGCGGCACGGACATTAAGCTTGGAGAAGGTGTGGCCGAAAAGGGCGGATTGTTTGTCATCGGCACCGAACGCCACGAATCGCGCCGGATCGATCGGCAGTTGCGCGGCCGTTGCGCGCGCCAGGGCGATCCGGGCGGCTCGCGGTTCTACGTCAGCTTCGAGGACGATCTGATGCGGAACTTCGGCGCGGCCGATCGCATGACAAAGATCATGGAGCGGTTCGGGCTCGAGGAAGGCCAGGAGCTGGAGCATCCGTGGTTGAACAAGTCCGTCGAGACCGCGCAGAAGCGGGTCGAGCAGCGCAATTATCTCGCGCGCAAACGCACGCTCGATTTCGACGACGTGATGAACAATCAGCGCGAAGTCGTTTACACTTTTCGTAACGACACGATCGAAACCGATGATCCGCGCAAGCTCGTCTTCGAAGTGATCGACGAGGCTGTGCCCGCGAAAGTGCAGGAGTTTCTCGGCACGGGCGCGGCGGGCGAGGAGCCGAATTACGGTGGATTGCTGAATTGGGTGAACGTCACGTTCCCGCTCGGGCTTTCGAAAGATAAGGCGCAATTCGAGACGCGGTCCGTCGAAGAGAACGCGCAATTCCTGATCGGGAAGGTCAAGGAATCGTACGAACGCAAGTCGAGCCACGAAGAACCGACCGCGGTGAAGAGCCTCGAGCGTTACATCATTCTGAACGCGATCGACCGCCTCTGGCAGGAGCATCTCTACGCGATGGACGCGTTGCGTGAAGGCGTTTACCTGCGCGGTTACGCGCAAAAGGATCCGCTCATCGAATACAAGACCGAAGCGTTCGACATGTTTGTGGAGCTGATGTCGAATATTAAGAACGAAGTCCTGCACAATCTTTTCCGCAGCACTTCGAACCTCCAGGCGTTCGAAAATTTTCTATCGACCCTTCCGCAGTTCCTCCTCAAGGAACAGGCGCCGAGTGCAGCGACCGCGACCGGGCCGGTCCCAGGACGGCATGGCGAACGAATGCCGGCGATGAGCGACGATGTTTCATCAAACGGCGACGGCTCCGAATTGAAGCTCGACCTTGCGCCGGTTCGGCGCGATACGCCGAAAGTCGGCCGCAATGAACCGTGCCCGTGCGGCAGCGGAAAGAAATTTAAGAATTGTTGCGGACGCGTCGCGTAGTCGCGCGGGCGAAAAACCCTAATCAAAGTTCGACCCCACGCGGCCCACAGGGCCGCGGCTACAGAAGAGGTAACTCAAGCCGCAACGTTTCGCCCTCCGGCAAATCACGCCAGCGAGCGCACACCTCTTTGAAGCAACTGCGGACCCGCGCGAGTTCCTCGTCCGTCAGCGTTCGCGGCGCGGGCAATCTTCGAGATTCGGCGAACGTTGCAGACTGCGCATTGAAATCTGACGCGCTCCACTCCGTCTCGCTGTTCCATTCCGCCATAAGTGACGAAACAAAATGCTCCACTTCGAGCGCCTCGTGTGGTAACGCGCCACGCGCGCTTTTGCCGGTTGTTTCGTCGATGTTCCAGCCCGCGGCGATCAATCCGAAAAAACCATGACTGAAGCCGAGCTCGCTCTCGACCGCGTAATGGGTGAGGTCGTGGAGCGGAAAAAAACGCGCATGCTGGTTCTCGTTGCGTTGCCAGGTGGACGAGCCGTCGTCGCGGATGCAGCGCAGGACGGTGTTGCCATCTTTTCGTTTGGCGAATTCGATGATCACGCTCAAAACCTTGTGCACGGATGATTGATTCGCCACAATGGAAATCCCCATGACCCCTCACGACGTTCTCGAAAAGTATTTCGGTTTCCGCGAATTCCTTGATGCCCAGGAGGAAGTGATCACCGCGATCGCCGGCGGCGCGGACGCGCTCGTCGTCATGCCGACGGGCGGCGGCAAATCTCTCTGCTACCAGTTGCCAGCGCTCTTGCTCGAGGGAACCACGATCGTTGTCTCGCCCTTGATCGCGTTGATGAAAGACCAGGTCGACGCGCTCGATCGCCGCGGAATTTCAGCGACGCTGATCAACAGCACCCTCACGCCGGGCGAACAACAGGAGCGGATTCGCGCTCTCGCCCGCGGCGAATTCAAATTGGTATATATCGCGCCGGAACGTTTCCGAAGCCGCTCATTTTTGGAAGCGCTCGGCCAAAGCACGATCGCACTCTTCGCCGTGGACGAAGCGCATTGCCTTTCGATGTGGGGGCACGATTTCCGGCCCGATTATTTTCGGCTTGGCCAGGTGCTCGAAACGCTCGGGCGTCCGCAGGTGGCGGCGTTCACCGCGACGGCGACGCCGGAAGTGCGTCGCGACATCCTCACGCATCTGGCGTTGCGCGAACCGCGCGAATTCGTGGCCGGATTCGCCCGTCCGAACCTGAAGTTGCTGATCACGCACGTCGCGAACGAGGCGGAAAAATACGCGCGGTTGAACGCGCTCATTCGTGAGCACAAGACCGGCATTGTTTATTGCTCGACCCGGAAACGCGTTGAAGCCGTCGCCGAGACTCTCCAGCTCGCGAACATTTCCAGCATTCTTTACCACGGCGGGATGAACGACGAGGAGCGCGAGAAAGCGCAGAACGAGTTCATGCAAGGCCGGCGCGACATCGTCGTGGCGACGAACGCATTCGGGATGGGGATCGATCGGGCCGACATCCGCTTCGTCGTCCATTTCGATGTGCCGGGAAGTGTGGAGGCGTATTATCAGGAAGCCGGCCGCGCGGGCCGCGATGGCGAGGCGGCGACGTGCGAGCTGCTTTTCAATCACGCCGATACGCGCGTGCAGGAGTTCTTTATTGAAGGCAGCAACCCGCCGCTCGAATTCATTGCCCAGACCTACGAAATGCTGCGGCGGGAGGCCGATTCGAAGAACGAGCTTCAGATCTCAATCAAGGAAATGGCGTTGCGCCTCGGCGACGAACGGAGCGACATGATGATCAGCTCGTCGCTGCATGTTCTCGATCGTGAAGGTTACATCGACCGGTTCGACATTCCGGGGAAACGAGTGCGCGGGACGCGCGTCCTTCAGCCGGATGTGCGCGGACATCAGTTGAAACTCGACGCCGCCAAACTGCGCGAAAAGGAACGGCGGGATCGGGCAAAGCTGAAGATGATGATTGATTTCGCCTATGCGCGCGAGTGCCGGCAACAGGCGATCCTTCGTTACTTCGGCGAACCCGACCCAGCGCGTTGTGGAAACTGCGACATTTGCCTGGAGACCGCGGGTCCGGCGCGATCGCCGACTGAAGAAGAAGCGCTGATTGTTCGCAAAGCGCTGAGCGGCGTGGCGCGAATGTCGGCGAAGATTGACGGCGAATGGCAGCCGCGTTTCGGACGCGGCCGGATTGTGCAGACGCTCGTTGGCAGCCGTTCCCAGGAAATCCTGAACGCGCAGCTCGATCGGCTTTCGACGCACGGATTATTGAAGAGCGAAGGCGTTGCCTATTTGAACCAGCTCCTGCGCGAACTGCAGGACGTCGGCATGCTTATTTCGAGCGGCGGCCAATATCCAATGGTAACGCTGACGCGGCGCGGCGATGAAGTGATGAAAGGCAGCGACGATTATCAGCTCCGCTGGCCACAGCGAAGCCGGACCGAGAAATCAACCGCACGAAAAGCCAGGACGAAGGAAGCGTCGCTGGAGGAAATGCTGCCGGTCGACGCGGAGATTCTGGAACGATTGAAAAAACTGCGGCTCGATCTGGCGCGAGAGCAGGGGAATGTGCCGGCCTACGTTATTTTTCCCGATGAAACGTTGCGCGCGTTCGCGCGATTGAAACCAGCATCCGTCGATGCGGGCAAAAAAATTCGTGGAGTCGGAGAAGTGAAAGCGCGCCGCTATTTGCCGGCGTTCATTGAAGCCATCAACCAATCGTGACTATGGCTGCGGCACTTCGGCGTGCTCGAGGAGATGGACGTCGTAATCCTTCGCCTGTTCGAGCGCTTCCATCGCTTCGCGCGTGGGACCGCTCTTTGAAAAAAGGCGGCTCAGCAACTGCCACGATTCGGCGCGATACCATTGGGTTTTAAGGCAGTCCGCGAGCTCTTTGATCGCAGCGTCAGTGTTCCCAGTCTGATCCAACGCTTCGATGTAACGCCTCTCGATCCGCCAATTCGGCGGTCCCGTGCGCGAGGCGAGCCGAAATCTCAATAACTCCACGCGGTCGTGTTCCTTAATTTCCAGGATCCCGAGGAGCTCGTGTGCCTGCGCGTCGACAACCGGCAAATCCTTGGCGCGATTCAGAATTTCATGAGCCGTTGCGTAATCTTCCTTCCGGATCGCGACCACGGCGAGATTGATGACCGCGAAAGGCTGGTTCGGCTCTTTTTCCAAGGCGGCGTCCAAATGTTTTTTCGCCGAATCCAGCTGGCCGTCATGCAATTCCTGGCTGGCGAGATTGATTAACATCCGCGCGGAATCGCCGCCGGCCGCGATCGTTCGTTCCAGAAATGTCCGCTGATTTTTCCAATCGAACGTATAGCGAAAAGTTCGGGCGCTTAAGAGAACAACGATAAGCGCAACGAAACTCGCCGCCGCTCGAATAGGAATGCGCCAACGTGAGATTGCGATCGTCGCCGCGAGAAAGACAAATGCGCTCGGCAAATAAATCCAGTGTTCGGCGATGGTGGCGTTAAGTGAAAACGCGCCGCTGACCGGAATGTAAGCAACCGCAGCCAGGACCAGACAGGCGAAGACAGAGGGATCTCGTTTGCGGCTGCGAACCAAGCAATAGATCGCAGCGGCGAGGAGAACGATACCGGCGAGGGTTTGCAATTCGCGCCAGGCCGCGCCGCGGACACTGGCGTCGCTCGAGCCGAAGGGATGCGATTCCACGTCGCGATCCATGTGGAGATTTGCGGGGAATAAAATCAGGCTGGTGTACTCGGCGAAGGCGCGGGAGACGACAATTGGCCTAACGAGCAGTGGTGGCGGTGGGCGTAACCGCGGCGCCGGAAAATGTTCGGCGGGCAATCGCAGGCTCGCGTAGCTCACGGCGACGAAAGCCAGCACAGCAATCGCCGGCGCGATCAGCTGCCACGATTTTCGGAGAACCAGAATCGCGATCAGCAGAATCGGGAAGATGAGTCCGCTCTCCTTGCTGAGCGCGCTCAAGAGAAACAGCGCGGCGGTCGCGATTTGGAGCAGCCAGCGATGAGCGCGTTTGGCCGGCGGAACGCGAATCCCGCAATAAAGCCCGAGAAATCCGAACATCGCCGCGAGTGGATCGGCACGACCCGAGATGTAGGCGACGGCCGCGGTGTGAACGGGATGAATGGCCCAGACCAGCGCGGCGACAAACGCGAGCCAGCGCCGCCTGCGTTCGTCAATTTCCCATCCGCGCAGGAGTTCGTTCGCCAGAAGAAACAACGCCAGCGTCGCGCCGATGTGGAAAAAAATGCTGCTGAGATGATAGCCGGCCGGCTGGAAAACGAACACGGCGTAATCAGCCAGGTAAGTCAGCCGTTGAATCGGCCGATAGAAATCAGACGGCGTCGCGTCGATGAAAAGAAAATGCTGAAACGCCTCGGGAATGAGCTGCCAGCTGCGGATCAGCGGGTCGCGCAGAATCAGCGCGGTATCGTCCCAGACGAAATCGTTTCGCAAGGCCGGGGCGTAGGCGGCGAAAATCGCGAGAGCGAGGCAGAGCGGTAGCAGAAATTTTTTCAACGGCGGCGATTCGGTTGGACAGAAGCAATAAGATGCGCGTCTAGGTTTGGGAAATGTTTATCGCGAATTCTGCTCGCCTGGTTGGCGGCATCGTGGCGCTGGTCGTAAGCAGCGGATATGCCGCTGGGGTGCCGGATGATTGCACGCAATTGATCGTCGGCCTCGCGCCCGATTCGAATTCGATGCGGGGCGAGATGCAATTGTTCGAGCGCGCGCCGGGCGGCAGTTGGACCGCGATTTCGCAGCGTTGGCCCGTTCTGTTCGGCAAGAACGGCCTGGCCTGGGGCTCCGGGATTGCCGGACAAAATGAAAGCGGATTGCGCAAAACGGAACGCGACGGGCGCGCGCCGGCCGGCATTTTTGCGATTGGGAAAATTTATACCTACGACGCGCAGTTGCCGCCGGCCGCCGATTTCCCGTTCCATCAGGTCACGACAGCGGACGCGTGGGTGGATGACGTGAAAAGCCCGGATTACAATCGCTTCGTCACGATTCCCGATCCAGCGAAGCCGCCGCCGTGGTTCGAAAAACAAAAAATGCGGCACAACGATTTCGCGTATCGATGGTTGGTAGAAATTCGGCATAACTCGGATCCACCCGTGCCCGGAGCCGGCAGCGCAATTTTTTTCCACATTCGACGCGGTGTCTCGCGGCCGAGCGCGGGATGCACGACGATGGCCGAACCGGATCTCGTTCACCTGATCACGTGGATGCGGGCGGCGCGGCACCCGTTTTACGTGCTCCTGCCGCAAGACGTATACGACAAGAAATGGCAGGGCTGGCATTTGCCGCCGCCGGCTTCATGGAAAACGGAGCATTGAGCCGTTTGCAGTCTGGCCGGGTCTACCTAGAGTGAAACCGGTGAAAAAGAGAGCTAATCCCGATTCGGAGCAAAACATCCGGCGCATCGATACGAAACCTCGCGCCAAAAAACAAACCCACGGATTTCAGGTCCATTTTCTTCGCGGCGGCAGCACGGTCACGCGTTTGTTTAGCGACAACGGCTTTGGCGGTAAGGAAGGGGCGCGGCGAGCGGCGCGGAAGTTCCGGAAATCTGCGCTGGGCGATTTGCCGGACCGAGTTTTTCGTGGGCCGGGGGCGGCGAAGAAGAAGCGCGGCGGAAAGAAAACGCGCGGACACCGGTAATTGGTAGGGCGAGACTCTGTCGAGCCGTTCGCCGCGGCAGTTCAGCTGCTCGACAGAGTCTCGCCCTACCGAGGCAATTCCTTCCAGCATTCCAGAAAGCCGGGCGCAAATTCCTGCGGTCGCGCATTGGTCCACCGATCGACAATCTTGACAGGAAAAAATTCGCCGTGCTCGATCTCACTCGGCGCGAGCTGGAATGGTCCGTCATGCTCGCCGCGATAAAGCCAAATGAATTCCCAGCCCGTCTGTTCTGTACAGGGGAGCTTTACCACGCGCGTTAACCTGGCCGCGACGCCAAGCTCTTCCTGCAGTTCCCTCACGGCGGTTTCATCGTAATCTTCGCCGGCGTCGACGTGCCCGGCCGCGCTCGAATCCCAGAGCAACGGATGCCGGTCTTTCCAGCGCGATCGTTTCTGGAGAAACAGCTCCCCGGCGCGGTTGAAAATGAACACGTGAACGGCGCGGTGCCGCAAGTTATTCCCATGCACTTCGCTTCGGGGCGCCGTCCCCGTTATGCAGTCGTTTTCGTCCACCACCTGGAAGAGCTCTGAACTGTCTCCGAGCGTTGCGTTTTCAGCAGGCGAACGAGCGATATTCGAGAGAGCGATCCATTGCTCGAGCCCGAGTTGTTCTGCGCGGGCGCGTGGATCGAAACCAATCGTCGCAGCGGCCGCGTCCCAGCGCGAGATCTCTGTTCGCAACAAATTGCGGAGCTGTTTCCGGCGCTGCGAAAATCCCTGGCGCACAAGCCGGAAAAACGTCTCGGGATCGTGCGGCGGCAATTCACCGTGCTGTCGTGGTGCGATCCGGACGAACGCGGAATCGACGTCCGGCGCAGGAAGAAAAACTGTCGCGGGCACGGTGCGAAGAAATTCAACGCGATACTGCAATTGAACAACGAGGCTAAGCGCACCGTAATCGCTCGTTCCGGGCGCCGCGGAAATCCGCCGCGCCATCTCCTTTTGTAACATCAACAGCCATAGCGATATAGGGCTAGGATACTTGGTGAATTTCAGCAGCAGCTGACTCGCAATGTAATAAGGCAGGTTCCCAAGCAGTTTTACGCGCGGCTCCGCGAAGAGCCGTCGCAAATCGAATTCGAGCGCGTCGCCGTGAATGATCTCGAGGCGTGACGTCCCAAATCGTTTCCGCAGAAACTCCGCGAGGCGTTGATCTTTTTCGATCGCGAGCACCCGCGCGCCGGATTCCAGAATGAACTCAGTGAGGGCGCCCAAGCCGGGCCCGATTTCGACGACGTAATCATCCGGCGTCAGCACGGCTTTCTCCACGATCCAACGCGCCAGGTTGCGGTCGTGAAGAAAATTTTGTCCGAGAGTCTTGACGGGCGAAACTCGGATTTTGCGCAGGGTAGCGTCGATCTCTGAGAGCTTCATCCTTCGTCGCGCGGATCGCCGGCGAAACGCGTCCCGTTGTTCACAAAAAACTGTGAACAAAACGCTCCGTATCCGCGATTTTATTCACAAGTTATTACCGCACCTTCGGAAACCCCGCTCAGGTTCATCGAGCCGCTTCGATTTGTTTGATCGGGCGCGCCTCGGCTCGCGTTCGTTTTTTGCGACTGGAAAGGTAAGTCCGGCGCGCATCTTTCAGGGAGAGACCTTCTAGAAAATAAACAATCGCGGCGCGGCCAATCGCGTAGGTCCCGGCGCCGGCCACGGCGCCACAGACGATGTTACCCCAGCCGGGAAAGAACTTCAGCAGGGCGCGCGCTCCTTCGCGCAGGATCATGCCGGCGCCCACGTTCACGCCGAGAGCAGTCACAAACTCGGTGGCAGCCCGAAGACTGCGTTCCCGGCCGCTGATGTACATGATCCCTGATACCATGACCAATTGGAGCGCAGTCAGGATTGGCAGGTCGGCGAGCGGGATAGGTTGGGCCCCGATCGCCGCGCAAATCGCGGTCGTCGATTTTACGAGCGTCTGGGCGATCTCGGTTTGCACGCCGCGATCGTGAGCGATTCGGGCCATCTCTACCCGAGCTTCGTTCGGCATGTTGCCGGACAAGAGAGTCATCAACTGCACCGACGCGTCGCCGCGCATCTCAACGACCTGAAGCAGGCGCGGAGCTATGGCGTGATGTTCTCGCAGGGTCGTCTGAAGCCGTGCCCGCATTGGAAGACGCGGACTCGCGGGCGCGTCACCATTATGATGGGTAACGGGTCGGCCCGACAGATGAGACCAGACGAGACCGATTATTTTCGGCGGATGCTCGATGGGATTAGAAGCGATGAACGTTGCCAGATTATCTAACTCAGTTTGGTCAATCTCGTGCTCGTCATCGTCGGCCAAATGCAGGAAAACGTCGGCAGTCTGATTTTTCAATTCTTCCTCGATCTTCACCCGCGCAGGCATATCCGCTCCGCGTGCGTCGAGAAACGAAACCGTGCCGCGCCCGCCGAGTTCGATCGCGTGCCAGCGGAATAATTCCATTAAAAGGTCGTGCGATTCCGCCCGCGGCGTCCAATTAAAAATCGCGGTCACAATTTCCTGAAGCGGCAATCGGTTCGCGCCGGTCAAAACGAAGCGCGGCGCGCGTTGCTGCAGAAACAATTCTTTCAACGGCGTGAGCTCGTGGAGGACGGGCCGTCTGATTGTCTCGGGCAGCCTTCCAAGGAATCCCTCGAGGCGTTCGATGATGTGAAGAAGCGACGGCCGATTCATCTGTCCGATTTAGTTTTCTGCTTTGCGCTTGGTTTCGATAGACACGCGAACTATACCCGTGTTCATGAGTTTGAATGTCGAAATTCTTTCCCGGGCCGCGGATGAGGCCCGCGGTTTGTGCATGGACGCGGTCCAGGCGTCGAAGTCGGGCCATCTCGGTCTGCCGCTTGGTTGTGCGGAAATGGGCGCCGTGCTTTATGGCTACGCGCTAAAGCACAATCCCGATAAACCGCGCTGGATCGGGCGCGATTATTTCGTTCTCTCCGCGGGGCACGGCAGCATGTTCCTTTACGCGTGGCTCCACATGAGCGGCTACGATTTGCCGATGGAAGAAATCAAACGCTTCCGTCAATTGCACAGCAAAACGCCGGGCCACCCGGAGTTTTTTGAAACGCCGGGAGTCGAGTGCACCACGGGACCACTGGGGCAGGGCGTCGGAAATGCCGTCGGTATCGCGGTGGCAATGAAAATGGCGGCGGCGCGATTCAACACCAGCGAGCACCGGATTTTCGATCAGCACTGCATTTGTCTCGCGGGCGACGGCTGTTTGCAGGAAGGCGTGTCGGCGGAAGCGAGCGCGTTCGCCGGCCATTTCGGGCTCGATAATTTGATCCTGATTTATGACTCGAACGCGGTCACGCTGGACGCGCCCGCGAAGGTCACGCAGAGCGAAGACACCGCGATGCGCTTCAAGGCGTACGGCTTCGACGTCCAGGAAATCAACGGCCAGGACATGCAGGCGTTTCTCGATGCACTCAACACCGCGAAAGAAAATAACGACGGGCGACCGAAGTTCATCGTCGCCCATACGTTGATCGGCAAGGGGATTCCCGAAGTTGCAGGCACTTTCAAGGCGCACGGCGAGGCCGGCGCGAAATTCGTCGACGCCAGTCGCAAAGGACTGGGTTTACCGGACGAGCATTATTTCGTTTCAAAAGAAACCTACGATTATTTTGCGGAGCACAAAAAGAAGCTGCTTGCCGATTACGACGTCTGGGAAAAAACGTATAACGCCTGGCGGGAAAAAAACGCGGAGAAGGCAAAGCAACTCGATGACGCGATCGAGCGAAAAGTCGACGACGACCTTCTATCGAAGATCCCGGAGTTTCCGAAGGATGCGAAGATCGCCACACGTAAAGCTGGCAGCGACGCGCTCCAGCCGCTGGCCGAGGCCATGCCGTTTCTGATCAGCGGCAGCGCCGACCTGCACGGCTCCACTTTGAATTACATCAAGGACGGCGGCGATTTCACTCGTGACAAACCGGAGGGTCGCAATATTCATTTCGGGATTCGCGAACACGGCATGTGCGCGATCATGAACGGCGTTTCTTATCACGGCATTTTCCGAGCTTCGGGTGCAACGTTTTTGGTTTTCACTGATTACTGCCGGCCATCGATCCGTCTGGCTGCGCTCTCGAAGCTGCCGAACATTTACATCTTCACCCACGACTCAATCGGCGTCGGCGAAGATGGACCGACCCACGAACCCGTCGAAACAGTCGCCTCGGTCCGGGTTATGCCGCAGATCGATGTGATTCGTCCGGCCGACCCTGAAGAAACGGCCGGAGCGTTCGCCGCCGCGGCGCAGCATATCGACGGCCCGACCTTGCTCGCACTGACTCGTCAGGCGGTGCCGATGCTGAATGAGATTGACGTGCAAGCGCGACGCGAAGGTGTGTTTCGTGGCGGCTACATCGCGAAACGCGAGACCGGAAAACTGGATTTGATTCTGTTATCGTGTGGGAGCGAATTGCAGCACGCGATGAAAGCCGCCGCCGAATTAGGCGAGCGGACACGCGTTGTTTCCATGCCGTGTTTCGAAAGATTCAATCGGCAACCGGCCGAATATCGCGAAGAAGTGCTGCCTAATTCCTGTCGCCGTCGCGTCGCAATTGAAGCCGGCGTCACGCAGATCTGGGATCAATACGTCGGGCTCGATGGAAAAGTCATCGGCTTGCATCGCTTTGGCATGAGCGGACCCGGCGACCAGGTCATGAAAGAATTCGGGATCGACGCCGCCCACGTTGTCGAAGCGGCGAAGTCGCTTCCGTAGCCGTCTTCTGTAGCCGCTTCGCTGTGCGAAGCGCCGTGATCCGGCTTTCGCAGCTATCGAGCGTGTCCCGCGTCGCCCACAGGGCGACGGCTACAGAACAGCTATAAAGGTTCCGCGACGTTCCGGGCCCGATCTTCGAAACGGGTGAATTCCTTGAGGAACGTCAGCGCTATCTCGCCGACGGGACCGTTGCGCTGCTTGGCGATGATCAACTCGGCTTCGCCCGCTTTCTCGGCGCGGGCGTCCTCGTCTTCTTCGTAAATCTCCGGCCTAACGAGTAGTCCGACGAGGTCGGCGTCCTGTTCGATCGAACCGGATTCACGCAGATCGCTCAACCGCGGCTTGCCGCCAGTCCGCGCTTCGGGCTGCCGGTTTAACTGTGCCAGAACGAGGACTGGCACCTTCAGTTCCTTCGCCAGACCTTTCAGACCGGACGAAATTTCGGAAATTTCGAGCTGCCGATTATCCTGGGCGCGGCGCGTCGTCGAGCGGAGCAGCTGCAAATAATCGACGACAATTAGCTTGATGTCCTTCTGCGCCTTGAGACGGCGCGCTTTCGCCCGCAATTCCAAAATGCTCAGGCTGGCGCTGTCATCGATGAAGATTTGCGCTTCCGCCAATTTCGAAGCCGCGGCGGTCAGGCTCGGGAAATCGCGTTCCGCCAGAAAACCATCGCGGACTTTTTGTAAATTCACGCGCGCGCGAGAACACAAGAGCCGTTGCACGAGCTGCTGGCTGCTCATTTCCAAACTGAAAACCGCGACAGGCAATTTCTCATTGATCGCGACGTGTTCCGCGATATTCATGGCGAGCGCCGTCTTGCCCATGCTCGGGCGCGCCGCGATCACGATCATCTCGGACTCGTGCAAACCGTTGGTCATCCGGTCCAGCTCGGCGAATCCAGTCGAGATGCCGGTGATCCCGCCGCGGCGTTCGTAGAGTTGCTCGATTGCTTCGATCGCTTCCATCACCTGGTCCTTCATGGTGAGGACCTGGCCCTTGAAACGATCTTCGCCGACGGAAAAAATCTTCTGCTCCACTTCGTCGAGGAGATTGTGCACTTCGTCCTGCTCTTCGAAAGAACGCCGGACGCTTTCGGTGCAGGCCGCGATGATCTGCCGCAGGATATATTTGTCCCGGACAATCTCCAGGTAGTAGGTCACGTTCGCCGCCGTCGGCACGAACGTGAACAAACTCGTCACGGCCGCGGCGCCTCCGACTGTTTCGAGCAAATTCCTATCGCGCAGGACCTGCGTGAACGTGATCAGGTCGATGCCCTGTCCGGCATTCCACAATTCCACGAGCACCGTGTAAATCGTTTGGTGCGCGGGAACATAAAAATATTCTTCGTTAATTTTCTCGACGCATTCGGCGATTATCTCACGGGGCGAGATCAGCATCGAGCCAAGCACGCCCTGCTCCGCCTCGATGGAATGCGGGAGTGCGCGATTGTGAATATCAGGCGAATTAGAGCCTAATAAGCCGCCCCCGTTAGCACCTCCATTCGCTTGTGGCCAGCCTCGAGCGGGCTCTTGGCCCGATTTTTTACGAGGCTGCTGTCCTGCCCGAAGGGATGGATCAGTAGCCAATTATTTGGAGTCGGAGCGTTTTCGGAACGGTCGCGCCTTCTCGGTGACTTCGCCCGCGGGCTCAGCCGCCGCCGCCGGCGCTTCTTCTTTCGAGGGTTTAACTTGGAAAATAAATTTGGCCGTCACGTCGTGGTGCAACTTGATCGGCACTTCGTGTTCGCCGGTGGTCTTGATTGGGTGATCAAGCACGATCAGGTGACGATCGATCTCGTTACCGAGCTCGTTCTTCAAACGCTTCACCAAATCCTGCGCCGTGATCGAACCGAAGGCCTTGCCCGTTTCGCCGGTCTCGAGCGTGAACACGACGCGCAGTTTGCCGATCCGGCGCGCCAATTCTTCCGCTTCGTTCAGCTCGGCCGCTTCGCGCGCCGCTCGCTTCGCTTTCAACGCGTCGAGCTGCCGCAGACTCTGCTTCGTGACTTCGTAGGCCTTGCCCTGCGGCAAAAGATAATTGCGCGCATAACCACGGCGCACTTTCACGACATCCGCCTCGGCGCCGAGGCCGGGGATGTTTTCAGTAAGAATGATTTCAGTGGAAGGCATCGCGTGGTGGTTGGTAAAGGCTCCGCCACAAAAGATTTTGCCGGGCGGGGAGCAGGATTATATGACCGCACGAATCGGTGTCAAACGCCGAAAAAAAATTTTCGCGCGTTACACCATCCCGAGCTTCATGCGTCCGGCTTCGCTGATCATGCTCTGGTTCCAGGGCGGGTCCCAGACGAGCTGGACGTCCGCTTCATCGATGCCATCGATCGTCAGAATTTTGCTTTGCGCATCGTGGGCGATTGCCGGGCCCATGCCGCAACCGGGAGCCGTCAACGTCATCTTCACGTCGACCTTCGTGCCGCCTTCGGGCCGCCTCGTGAGCTGGCAATCGTAAACCAAACCAAGGTCGACGATATTCACCGGGATTTCCGGATCGAAACATTGCTTTAACTGATCCCACACCATTTTTTCGTCGACTTCGCCCGTGCCCGCCGATTCGAATTTCGCGGCGCCATTGCTCGCCGGCGTAGACTTTTCCAATCCCAACGCGTCCGCGTCTTTCTCCGCGACGCGCGCCAGTCCCTGATAGGTTGCAACCGTGTAACTGCCGCCTAGCGCTTGCGTGATCACGCCCGGCGTCCCTTCCGGAATCGTCGTCTTCGCCCCGCTCGGGATCTGAATCGCCTCCACGTCCCGTGACAAAGTGAACTCGGTATTTTCGTGCATAATGCTTCCTCTTATTTTTCGAGGACGACTTTGATCTTCCCTTCGCCCGCTTGCGCAGCGCTGAGCTGTCCCAGCAACGTCGGCGCAGGCGTGACCTCCTTATCCTCTGGTTTCTGTTCGCTGCTCAAGGCCGAGCGAAGCGCGCCCTCGACTAATTGCGCGCAATGAATCTTCACCGGGGGCAAAGGTCCGAGCGGCGCCGCCAATTCCTCGCCCGACATCGATTGCGCTTCCGCCACAGTTTTTCCCGCGAGCATTTCCGTTGCGACGCTTGCCACGGCGATCGCGGTCTGGCACCCGAAAGTCTGGAACGTCGCGCGGTCGATCACCTTCCGCCCGCCCTGCTCCTTGAATTTTACCCACATCCGCAGCATGTCGCCGCAATCGGCGCTGCCAACCGTGCCGATCGCATCCGCGTCTTTCATCTCGCCGAGGTTCCGCGGATTCTTGACCGCCTCCTCGATCTTCGCCTGGAGATCGTCGTTCATGCTTGCTCGACGTGGTACCGAGAAACTTTCGGATCGACTTCCGCGCTCCACGCATCGATTCCGCCCCGAAGACTTTTCACGTTCTCGAACCCGTGCCCTTGGAAATAAGCGGCTGCGTCCATGCTTCGCGCGCCGATGTGATCGTAAATTACGAAAAGATTTGTCCGCGACGCGTTGCCGAGAATTTCCTGCATCAGTTCCTGCGTGAACAAGTGTGCGCCGGGGAGTTTCACCGCTTCGTGTTCCTCGCGCGTCCGGACATCGAGCAGATAAACTGGCTCGCCCGCGGCGATGCGATCCGCAAATTCGCGGGGCTCGATCTGCATGGCCCGCTCTGCTTCTTCGCTGGCCGTGATATGTTCGATCACTTCATCGACGTCGAGGTTCTCATTCCGCGCACACACTCCCGCGAGAGTTTCCTCCGGGCTGAACCCGCAGCTAGCGCAGCCCCCGATGTGATATTTGCGAAACAGCGCTCGTTGCGCGCCGGGGAACTGCAGGAGCAGTTCTTTCATCGGGATGCTGGGATTGATTGCAGTCGAATTCATTTGCGCGACAAACCTATCGGCGCGCGCGCAATGCGCAACGGCTACAGCTTCCCGGGATCGCTCAGTAGTTCGACGATGCGCTTCAACAATCGGCCGGCCCCGCCACCGTCGAGACTGCGGTGATCGAAACTCAAGGTTAATTCCGCCTGGGTCGTCGGCTCGAACTCCTGTTTTTCTTCACTCCAAGTTGGCGCCTTTTTTCCTGCACCCAGGCCGAGCAGCAGCGTCTGGTCTGGCAAAGGAATCGGTGTTCCCCAGTCAAGGCCGAACGTTCCGAAGTTTGAGACCGAGGCGATGCCGCCGGAAGTTTGTTCGCTCGTCAGCCGCCGCCGGCGCGCGAGATCGACAAGCTCGCCATATTGCCTGGTCAGGTCGGCCAGCGAAGTCTTGTCTGCATTCCGGACGACTGGCACCATGATTCCTTCACCGGCTTCCACGGCGACGCCGATATCGATCGATTCGGAACGGATTGCACGTCCGCCAATTAAGCGCGCGGCGGCCTCCGGCTGTTCGGCGAGAGCGAGGGCAAGCGCACGCAAGACATAAAGAGCAGGGCCAGGCTTCGGATCGCGCTTTGAGCGCTCCTCTAATACCGGATCGAGACAAACTGAAAGACCCACCGTTGCGAGCGGCCGCGTCCAACTACGGCGCATTGCGTCCGCGACGCCGGTGCGGATCGCGCTCGGCTTTTCCGCAGAAAGTCCTTCGATGCCACCAAGAAAATTTTCCAGGTCCTTGATCGTGACACGCCCCGCCGTGCCCGTTCCGGCAATGCCGGCGATATCGGCGCTGGTCAGGCTAAGTTCCAGCATCCGCGCCCGAACGCGCGGCGACAGATAACCGGCGCCTTTTGCGCTCGCCGGCACAGGCAAGCCGCCGCCTGCGCCATCGCCGGCTGTGGTCGCGACTGGTGGCAGCGCGGTTTCGTCCACTTGGAAATGCGAGCCGCTTCCGTTCTGCGTTTTCACCGCCTTTGCAGACTCTTCCTGCCGGCCCGGAATTTCTTTCGCGACGTCGCCAGTTGGTTGCGGCGCGCGTTTCTGGAAACGGGCCGCATCAGTTTCGCTGGCTTCGACGTAACCGAGCACAGTGCCGACGGCGTAAGTCCCTTTGACTTCGGCGTCGATCTTCGCGATCTCGCCGGCGCACGGCGTCGTCACGCCCATGACGGCTTTGTCGGTCTCGACTTCGATGATTTCCTGGTCGGCCGAAACTTTGTCGCCCGGCTTGATCTTGATGGAAACAATCGTGGCTTCGGCCATCGATTCGCCGAGCTGCGGCATGGTGATAGGAACTTGCGGCATAATTATTCAGCTAAAATCTGGCGCGCTTTCGCGGCGATCGTTTTCGCGTTCGGCCGATGCTCGCTCCAGATATTTGGATGATAGGGAATTGGCGTGTCTTTGGCGTTCACTCGCCCGGGCGCGGCATCGAGCAAATGAAAACCTTCGCAGGTTACGCGCGCGATCACTTCGGCGGTCACGCCGCCCCACGGAAATGCTTCGCCCACGCAGAGCAGACGGCCGGTACGCGCGACGGAAGCGAGCACGGTTTTCGTATCGAGAGGCTTCACCGTCCGCAGATCGACGACTTCGATTTCGTAACCTTCGGCGCTGAGCTGCTTGGCCACCGCGAGTGCTTCGTGGAGCATCGCGCTGTAACTCACGATCGTGAGATCACGGCCGGGCCGCACGATTCGCGCCTGGCCGATCGGCATTTTGTCCTTGGGCAGAGAGTCAGCCTTGAGATGGTAATAAAGATACTTGTGCTCGCAGTAGACCACCGGGTCATCGATCGCGACCGCGTCGATTAACATCGTGTAAGCATCCTCGACGGTGGCCGGCGTCATCACGATCACTCCTGGATAATGGGAGTAAAGTCCCTCCATGCTTTGGCTGTGGAACGGGCCGCTGCCTTTTGTACCGCCGGAGGGCAAACGCACCGTGATCGGCACCGGAACATTCGTCCGGAAGTAGTGGGTGCCCGCGTTATTCAGGATCTGGTTGAGCGCGATGCTGGAAAAATCGGCGAACTGCATCTCGACGATCGGCCGCATTCCCTCAAGCGCGGCCCCGATTGCCGTGCCGACCATCGCATCCTCACTGATCGGCGTGTTCAGAACGCGCCCGGGAAATCTTTCCGCCAATCCTTTTGTCGCTTTAAACGCGCCGCCGAATTTGCCGGCGATGTCCTGGCCGTAAATGAAAACGCGCTCGTCTTTCTCGAGAAGATGGGCCTGCGCCTCGCGAATCGCTTCGAGGTAGGTAACGCTCATCGCTTCGCGATTCGCGAATGACGAATGACGAATGACGAACGGGAATATCTGCCGCTTCGGCATTCGGGTTTCGTCATTGTTTCGACATTCGTCATTCGAGCTTCGTCATTCCGCGAGCGAAGGCCGGTCTGTCAGTTCTCGCGTTGAAATTCCGCACCAATCTTCTTCACTCGCCTGCGGCGGATCTTCCTGCTGCGCGGTCGAGACAGCTTCATCGACTTCGGCGGCGATCTCCGCTCGCATTTGCTGCAACGCGTCGCGATCGAGCAATCCTTGTTCGATGATGAATTTCTCCGCGCGTTGCAAGGCGTCCTGCGCAAACGGTTCGCGTTTGATTTCGTCGGTGACGTAGCTGGCGTCATCGTGTTCGCCGTGCCCGGCAAGCCGTAAAGTCTCGGCGACGACGAGCTGGGGTGGCCGACCCGCCCGGGCTCGTTTCACCGCTGTTTCGATGACATCGAGACACGCCGCCAGATCGGTCCCGTCAACGGTGTAGCCTTCGTAGCCGTAGCCTTTCGCGCGATCGACCAGATCGGCGCAGGCGAAGGTGCGATCGTTTGGCGTGGAGTAAGAATAGTGGTTGTTCGTCGCGACCACGACGAGCGGCACGTGCTCGACTGCGGCGATATTCATCCCTTCATGCGTGGCGCCAGTTTGCATCCCGCCGTCGCCAATTGTCGTTAGGCCAACAAAACCCTTCTCGCCTTTCATTCGTTTCGCGAGCAATTTGCCGGTGATGACAGAGGTCATCGCGCCGAGGTGACTGATCATGGCCAGCTGGTTATCGAGGGGACGGCCTCGGTGAATGTTGCCGTCGCGTCCGCGCATCGGCCCCGACTTGGAACCGAGATAGGTCCGCGCTACGTCGATGAGTGGTTCGCCAAAAGCCGAGCGGCCGGCCTGATCCCGGATCAACGGCGCGAATACGTCGCCTTTGCTTTTGTCCAAAAACATTCCGCAGGCCGCGCTGACCGCTTCCTGTCCCCGGCCGAGGTAAACCCCGCCAACGATCATTCCGCCGCGATACATGGCAGCGAGTTTGTCCTCAAGAATTCGCGCCAGCAGCATCCAGCGGAAGGCTTCGAGATATCGCTCGTGCGGCAATTTCTTGGAAGTGGAAGCGCCGCGTTCGGCGGTCTGAAGCATCTACGATTTTGGCAGCAACGGTTTCGCGCAGCAAATGACATTTTGCGCGCGCGTTTCCCCGAAAGGGATTCGCGCTACCTTCGCGCGGCGTGGCGGCGCTCTTCCGCTTCGCCGGCCATGGCGAACTGTCCCTGACGCGCGACTTCGTGCGCCTTCGCGCCGTTCCCGTTCGACGCTCGCCGGATCAATTGCCCGTCGCTGCCGCGATCGGCCTCGAGTTTCATCCCGACGAGTTTGCTCACGCCGCGTTCTTCCATGGTCACGCCGTAAAGAATGTCGGCCTTCGCGATCGTGCGCTTGTTGTGGGTGATGATGATGAACTGGCTTTGCGACACGAAACGGTCCAGCACTTTGATAAACCGGTTGATGTTGCTCTCGTCGAGCGGTGCGTCCATTTCGTCGAGGATGCAGAACGGACTCGGGCGCACCATGTAGATCGCGAACAGCAATGCGACCGCCGTCATCGTTCGTTCGCCGCCCGAGAGGAGCGAGACGTTTTGCAATTGTTTCCCCGGCGGTTTCGCCGTGATCTCGATGCCGCAATTCAGCGGATCGCTTTCATCGAGCAACGTCAGGTCCGCGCGCCCGCCGCCGAACATTTCCGAGAACATCTCGCCGAAATTGATCCGTACCTGCGCGAAGGTTTCGGCGAAGAGTTTCTGCGTTGTGCTGTTGATCCGCGCGATAACGTCGAGGACCTCGCGACGAGCCGACGTGAGATCGTTGTTTTGCGTCTCAAGAAACGTGTAGCGCTCCTCGAGCTCGTCGTATTCGTGCACCGCGTCGAGATTCACCGGACCCATGTTGTCGAGCTGTCGGGTCAGCTCGGCGATGATCTGCTCAAGGTTCTCCTGGTGGATCGGCCGCTCCCCGGGCGATGTTTCAGAAATCGCGGCATCGCCGCCATTATCAGCATCGAGTGGCGGAGTGCTCGATTCACCTTCGTCAGCCGTTGCGCCGGACTTCGCGCGTTTCTTAATGATCACGCTCAGCGTTTTCTGGAACGCGAAGGTGTCGGCAGTAAATGCGCGGAGATCGACTTGGTAACGCCGCGTGACGTGCTCGACGAGGTTTTCAATCCGCAATTGCAATTGCGTCTGGCGGACCTCTTCCTTGCCGCGGGAATCCCGGAGGTCGTTCAACGAATCGCGCAGCTTCCGCAAGGCTGCTTCCTGTTCGGTCACAACGGCAAGATGTGCCGCGCGTTGATCGGCCAGCGTAGCGCCATTCTGTTCGGCTGTTGCCAAATCCGATTCGTACCCGGTAATTCTCGCTTCCGCTTCTTCGGATTCCCGCGCCTGCCGCGTCAAACGATCCTGATACGTCGCAATATCCGCGCGCCGAGCCGCAATCAGATCGACCAGCTCCGCTTCGCGCGCCGCCATCGGTGCTCGATGCTGCACGAGACTTTCATGGCGTTGCCGCTCGGTGGCGAGCGCGAGCCGGAGTTCATTGAGTTTTTCTGCGGCGTCCTCTTCTCGCAGACGCGCATTATCTCGCGCCTGCTCGGATGAAGTCTGAAGGCCCTGTTCATTCTCCAGGTTCTTCTTGTCGGCCTGAAGCTCTCGTTCGATTTGGGCGATCCGTTCATCGGCCTGGCCCACTTGCTGGTCGAGCGTGTTCCGCTCCGTTTCCAAATGCGTGAGTTTGCGCTCTTCGTCGTCGACCGCGCGCTCGGCGGAAAGAATTTCAACTCCGGTGCGCGAAGACTTTTCGTGGGCGCTCTCGTGACTGAGCCGCGCTTCCTCGACGGCGGCTCTCGCTAGATCGACCCCCTGTGTTGCCCGATCGTGCGCGGCAATCGCTGCGGCGCGTTCGCTTTCCAAGGCCTGACATTCCGTTTCGAGGCCGGTGACAACCGCTTTTCGGCCGAGCATCGAATCGCCGGCTGCGGCCACGGTTCCACCGAAGATAATTCCGGCCGCGGAAATAAATTCACCGCCAAGCGTGGCGAATTGGAGCTTCGGAGCACTCTGTTTCAGCCGAAGACCGGTCGCCAGATCCGGCACTATTGCCACCCCCCGCAAAACATTCCGGACCAGCGTTTGCAGTTCTGGCGGCGCCTCCACCTTATCGATCGCCCAGGCAGTGGCGCCCGCCGGCAACTCGGTCGGCGCTGGCTCTGGCGCCGCTGAAAGTTCCGCTATAGCGAGCGCGGCTTGTCCGAGTTTCTGCGCGGTCAGTTGCTGAAAAATTTCAGCGGCGCGCTCGGCATCGCGCAGGACAACCGCATGCAGGTTCCGGCCCAGCGCCGCTTCTAGTGCGGGAACGAATTCCGGTTGAACGTTGAGGCTCGCAACCAGCGCGCCCGCGATCGCTGGCCGCAGCCGTTCCGGATTGTCGAGTCCCTTCAAGACCGCCTGCGATCCTTTCTCCAGTCCATGGCCTTCCTCTGTCATTTGGCGAAGGACTTCGAGCCGCGCCTGCTTCTCCGCGATCAAGCGCTCTAATCGCGCGATCTGCTTTTCCGCGGCTGCGACTGCGGTGTGGTTCTGTTGCAGACGCTCTTCGGCCGCGCGCAAATTCTCTTTTCGCTCCTCAGCAGTCAGCCGCTCGGTTTCCATCGCAGCCCGCGCGCCGGCGAGATTCTCGCGCGCTGCCTGGAGGCTGGCGTCCGCTGCGCCGATCAACGCTGTCAGCTCCGCGATTCGCCCTGAAGTCGCGTCGCGCCGCGCCCTGACCCCCGTCAAATCGCCTTCCAAATTCGTGATGTGTCCTTCGAGTTTCGAAAGCGAGCTCTGCAAGTCGCGCAGTTCTTCTTCCCTTTCCGCGCGCTCGTTCCGCGCTGCTTGCAGCGCGTCGTTTAACCGCTCAGCTTCCTGCTCCTTCGAAACCAGAAGCTGATTCGTCCGCGCAATCAGCGCGTCGGCTTCCCGAAGTTGCGTCGCCTGCTCGCTCCGTTTCGCTTCAGCCGCGGCGATATCGTTCGTGTAGCGTTCGATGAGTTCGCCCGTTTCCTCACCACGTTGCCGGTTGAATTCGATTTGGCTCCGCAGCGTCGCGATTTCGTTTTGCAATCGCTGCACCTCGGCGCGGACATTGCCGATCTCGGTGTCTACTTCGTCGAGGCTTCGACGCTTCGTCGCCAATTCGTTTTCGCCCGTTTCGATATTCGCATGCGCGCCGTTCTCGGCCTCCTGAAACCGCGCGATCTCCGTCCTCGCGTTTTCCAGTTCCGCTTCCAACTTGTCGAGTTGCACGCGCGAATGATGCGTGTCGAGCACCTGCAAGTCCGCGTGCAACGCCTGATAACGGCGCGCCTTTCCCGCCTGCCGTTGGAGCGACCCAATTTGCCGCTTCACTTCCTTTATGATGTCGCCGATGCGCAACAGGTTCGCTTCCGTCGCCTCGAGTTTGCGGAGCGCTTCTTTCTTTTGCGTTTTGTATTTCGTGATCCCGGCCGCTTCTTCGAACACCGTCCGCCGATCTTCCGGACGCGAGCTCAGGATCAAATCGATCTTGCCTTGCTCCATGATCGAGTACGCGCTGCGCCCCACGCCGGTGTCGGCAAAGAGCGCCTGGATGTCGCGCAACCTACAAAGCGTCTTGTTCAGGAAATATTCCGAGTTGCCGTCGCGATAAACCCGGCGCGTCACGCGAACGTCGTGCCAATCAACGCCCAGCTCACTTCCGCAATTCGTGAACGTGAGCGAAACTTCTCCGAATCCGACCGGCTTCCGCGAATCGGTCCCGTTGAAAATAACGTCCGCCATTTCGCCGCCGCGGAGCGCCTTGGCCGATTGCTCGCCGAGCACCCAGCGAACCGCATCCAGCACATTCGATTTTCCGCAACCGTTGGGACCGACGATGGCGGTGACTCCTTCGTGAAATTCGAAAAGCGTTTTGTCGGCGAACGATTTGAAACCGACGAGTTCGAGCGAATGAAGATGCATGCAACGGGCAGGACGCGCCCGGCCCTAATAAGGGTCGCAGAGCCACTCAGGGCAAGCAAATAATACTAAATAGCGAGGTCGGGCGAGGCGCCAACCACAAGATATGGCGCAGTCAGCTGGCCGACCCTTTGTTTCGCCGGATCAGGCTTTGGATCCCATATAGCGCTGAACCCACGATAAAAACGCCGCCGTTGACTTCGAACTCCCATGCAGTCGCGTGCGACAGAATCCAGATGATGGCGATGATGGAGACAAACGGGACGATGCGCGCGCCGGGAAACGTGAACGGCGTTACGTCGGTCCGGATATCGCGCCGCATCAGTTCCCACGCGGCCGCGCAGCATATTATATAGAGGAGCAACGCGGCGACGTTCGCCATGATGGCGAGGGCGGCGAAGCTCGACGTGAGCGAAACAAAAAGCGCGATGGCGCAGTAAACCAGAATCGCCACATCTGGCGAACGCCAGCTCGGATGCACGTGGGCCAGCCCTCGTGGCAGGATTCCATCGCGTCCGAACGCGAAAAGGATGCGCGGCGAACTCAGGATATCGCTCGCAATAAAACCGACACCGGAAACCGTCGCAGCCGCGAGCAACATCAGGCGTCCTGGATTTCCGAGAAAAACTTTCGCGGCTTCGGCCAGCGGCGCTTCTGTGTGGAGCGCGAGATTGGCCCCGAGCGTTCCCTGCGCGATGAGCTGAATGAGAATGTAAAGCGCCGTGGTCAGAACCAGCGCCGTGTAAATGGCGCGCGGAACGGTCCGCGCCGGATTCGTCACTTCGCCGCTCGGAATTAGCGCGACTTCGATTCCGAAAAAGGCGAACAACAAAAGAAGAACTGAATCGCCCAGCGTTTTCGCCGGGGGCCAGCCTGGCCATTCGAATGCGCTCGGCTCGATGAAAAACGCGCCGACCACGACGAAAACAAAAAGCGGAATGAGTTTCACGATCGTCACGAGCGTGACCGCGCCCGAGCCGCTGCGGACGCCACGAATGTTGATTCCAGCCAGCGTCGCGTAGACAAGAACCATCATTCCAGCGCGTGCGATCGATCCATTCAGCGATGGCACCAGGGCCACGACCGTGCTGACGAAAAAGTTCACGACCGCCGCGACGCTCAGCAGCGCCGTCGTGCAGAAAAACAAACCGGTGATAAAACCGACGTAGCGACCGAACGCGACTTCGGCGTAGGCGTAAAGTCCGCCGGTCGCCGCGACGCGGCTGCCAGCGAGCGCGAAACAGGTTACGAATAGCGTCATCGCCACGCCGCAGGCGATGAAGGCGAGCGGCGCGGCCGCGCCTAACGACTGCGCGATCAAGGCCGGCAAGGCGAAGATGCTCGCACCAATTGTGGTGTTGATGATGTTGGCCGCGAGTCCCGGAACGCCAATGGCGCGCTCCAATTGCGCGTCAGCGTTCTCGGTTCTTTCCGGCATCACCCGGCCAGAGTGGTCGCTGCCTTGTTGCGAGACAAGCCTTTCGAAATGCGCAAGGAACCGGTAGCCAAACGGGCGCTCGTCGGTTTAGTTTGCGAACATGCGCGACAGTTATCTCGACGATTATCTTTCGTTCCTCCGGTTCGCCAGCGTTTCCACCGACGATCAATACAAGGACAAGGTAAACGCCTGCGCTGATTGGCTGGTCAAGAAGCTGCAAACCATCGGGCTCGAGACGCAGCTGGTTCCGACGTCAGGCCATCCGGTTGTCTGGGCGCGAAACAAACAGCAACCCGGCCGGCGCACGGTCATGATCTACGGCCACTATGATGTTCAGCCGCCCGATCCGCTCGAGCTTTGGGAATCGCCGCCATTCGAGCCGGTCCTGAAGAACGGCTACGTTTTTGCCCGCGGCGCGACTGATAATAAGGGCCAGATCCTGTCCCATATTCTCGGCGTCCAAGAAGCGATGGAGAAAAACGGCGACCTGCCGGTGAATCTCCATTTCGTCATCGAAGGCGAGGAAGAAATCGGCAGCGGGAATTTGCCGAAGTTTCTTTCCGACAACCGTGACGCGTTGAAGTGCGATGTGGCTGTCGTGTCGGACACAGGAATGGTCGCGAAAGGCGTCCCGACACTGAGCTACGGCCTGCGGGGTGTCACAGCGCTCGAAGTGAAGATCACGGGCGCGAAAATGGATTTGCATTCGGGGGTATTCGGCGGCTCGGTGGCAAATCCCATCACGGCGCTGGCGCGATTGCTCGCGACGTTGCACGACGACAAGGGTCACGTCGCAATCGAAGGATTCTACGATAAAGTGAAACCACTCGAAGATTGGGAGCGAAAAGCCTGGCGCGAATTACCGATCGATGGGGACAAAGCAATCCTTGACGAAACCGGCGCGCCCGCGCTCTTCGGCGAAGAGGGTTACTCCACGCTCGAAAGAATTTGGGGACGCCCGACCGCCGAGATCAACGGCATCGGTGGCGGTTACCAGGGAAAGGGAACGAAAACCGTTATCGCGAGCCACGCGATGGCCAAGCTCACGTTTCGTCTCGTCCCGAACCAGGACGGTGACGACATCCTGGGTCTCGCCGAAAAACATCTGAAGAAATATTTGCCACCGGGCGTGACGATGGAAATCAACCGCGGACACAGCGGCCCGTGGTATCTCACCGATCCGCGTTCGCAGGTGGGCAAAGCGGCGCAACGCGCGTTACGGGAAGCTTTCGGAAAAGATCCCGCACTGATTCGCGAAGGCGGCAGTATTCCCATCGTCTCGCAGTTCCGCGACATTCTCGGAGTCGAGACGCTTTTGATGGGACTGGCGTTACCCGATTGCCGCGCCCATTCGCCGAACGAGAATTTCCCGCTCGAGAATTTGGAAGGCGGGATTCGGTTGAACAAAGCGGTGCTCGCAGAGTTGGCGAAGAAGTAGTTTCTCCGATGCGGCGCAGGATCAAGGCGGCGGTCGCTGTCGCGGCCGTTGCCGCAGTCGCGGGTTTTGCGCTGGACGCTCCTGCCGAAGACTTCGGGACGAAGTTAAAAAAAATCTTCGCGCCCACGCCGACACCGACGCCCCGGAAACATACGAAGAAGAAATCAATCGCGGAGAAATCGCCGACGCCGAAGCCGACTGCCGCACCCGAAAAATCGTCGACGCCGAAACCAACCGCTGCACCGGTGAAGTCGCCTTCACCGAAAAAGAAAAAATCGTCGCCGACTCCTTCTCCGAGCGCGTCGTCGAAAAAGAAGAAGAAACCCAGGAGTTCGCCGACGCCAAGTGCGTCGCCGTCCGAATCGCCGTCAGCCTCGGTCAATCCGAGCGTCACGCCCGAGTCGAGCGAAACGCCCAAGCCATCCGCGTCGTTGAAGAAGAAAGGCGCGCCGGCTTCGATTTCGTCCGGCCAGATCTCGGGCTACGACAATTATGCCGGAAACGTTCGGAAGATGATCGACACGGCGCTGGAATTGACGACGCGGAATCTCGATTACAAGTACGGCTCCGCCGATCCTTCCAGCGGCGGAATGGATTGCTCCGGATTTGTTTTCTACGTGTTGAACCAGGCGGGGCTCCGCGATGTCCCGCGCGATTCCAGTCAGCAATATGTGTGGCTTCGCCAGGCCGGCACGTTCCGCGCAGTGAACAGCCGGCATGACGACACTTTTGAGCTCGAGGAGCTGAAGCCGGGCGATCTGCTTTTTTGGACGGGCACCTACAGCATCGAGCGCGATCCGCCGATCACGCACGCCATGATTTATCTCGGGCGCGAGAAAGGAACGAACCAGCGGATCATGGTGGGCGCCAGCGATGGACGAACTTACAAAGGCGAATCGCGTTACGGAGTGAGCGTGTTCGATTTCAAACTCGCGCGCACCAGTAAAACGGAAGAGGGACGATTAACGCCGACTTTCATCGGATACGGTCGTATCCCGGGATTGTAGCGTTGGTTTCAGAGTGTTCTGCGAATCGCGATGGTGTTTGAACCACGCAGCGCCGACGAGGAGCAGAACCAAAATGATGATGAGCCGCTGTTCTGGTTGAGTGAGAACGAACAGATTGAGGCGTTTCATCTTTGCGCGTAGCGAACCGGATCGGTCAATCCGGCGTCGCGGAATCCGGCGAGCCTGTGGCGGCAGGAGTCGCATTCGCCGCAGGGTAAGCCATCGGCGGTTGGGTCGTAGCAACTGTGCGTAAGCGAAAAATCGACGCCGAGTTCCATTCCTTTCCGAATGATGTCCGCCTTCGACATCGAGATCAGCGGTGTATGAATTCGGAACTTTGTCCCTTCAACGCCAGCTTTGGTCGCCACGCCGGCGAGACGTTCGAATGCGGAGATGAATTCGGGGCGGCAGTCCGGATACCCGCTGTAATCGATCGCGTTTGCGCCGATGAAAATATCCGCGGCGCCGAGGACTTCGCACCAGGCGAGAGCGTAGGAGAGAAAAATCGTGTTTCGCGCCGGGACGTAGGTGACCGGAATTTCGTTCGCGCTTTTTGTTTCGCGGTTCTTTGGCACCGCGATGTTGCCCGTTAAGGCCGAGCCGCCGAAAAGGCGCAGATCGATCGTGGCGACGCGGTGATCCCGGGCGCCTAACGAAGCCGCGACGCGCCGAGCCGCATCTAGTTCGAGCTTGTGGCGTTGGCCGTAATCAAAGGAAAGGGGATACGGTTCAAAACCTTCGTGCGCGCAAATCGCCAGCGCGGTAGCCGAATCAAGGCCGCCGCTGACCAGGACAACGGCGCGTTTCATTTCTTGGTAGGGACGGCGCGCTGCGCCGTCCGCGACATTGCTTGCCGGCACCGCGACGGACGCCGCAGCGCGGCGTCCCTACCTTGCATATTCAGCACGGACAGTTAGGGCGATGCCGCCCCGCGCCGAGAATTCGGCAGTGACAACAGCCTCGCGCGGCGAACAGGCACGAACAAAATCGTCCAGGATGCGATTCGTAACCGCTTCATTGAAGGCCCGCTCGTTGCGAAACGACGCGAGGTAAAACTTCAGCGACTTGCTCTCGACACAAAGTTTCGCCGGCACGTACTCGATCGTGATCTGCGCGAAATCCATCTGGCCGGTCACCGGGCAGAGCGAAGTGAAATCCGCCGTCTCGAACCGGATCCGGTAATTGCGTTTCGCTGGATTCGGAAACGTCTCGAGCTTTGCTTCAGCCGGCGAGCGCGGTAGCCGCGCCTCGCTTTTGCCGAGCAACGTTAGGCCGGCGCTTTTCTTTCCCTTTGCCACCCTTTCACTAAACCCGGACCGCGCCGCGTCTTCAATTCTTAATCCGGATGGCGCAGCATGGGATCGGCCAGCGCTTTCTCGCGGTCGCCGGGTTTGCTGTAATTCCAGTAGGCCACTTTGAGGCTGCGTTTCATTTTCAGCCGGCTGCCATCGGCGGCGTTCCATTGGCGAAGCAGATTCGGGAAATCGCGATCGAGAATGAAATGCTCGACGCCGGCCGAATGTTCGACGGCAACGTCGATTTCGCGCTCGGTCGGTTTGAACGAAATTTTCGCGGGCTTGAAAATAATATTGTCCTTCTTCGAATTGATCGTGCTTCCAGCGAGCTGGATCTCGAACGGCGTCGACGGCCTTTGGAAATCGATGGTCCGCACGAGGAAAGGCAACTCGTCGTAGAAATATCCATTCGGCGGCAGAGCCACATTTTCTTTGCCGCCGGCCGTGCCGTCCCCATAGGTGCGGTATTCGTACGAGAAGTTCGCGTTATCGCGCCGCCCTTCCTTGTAGGTATTGCCCACGCTGTCGCTGCTGGTCAGGGAGAACTTCAAGAGCTGCGCGTTATCCACCCGCCAAAAGTTCGAGTGCATTTGCTGAGCAACGTAAAGACCAGTCGGCACGTGAACGATCTGGTTTAGTTTCAGAACCGGAATCATGTCGGGCTGGTTCGGCTTGTCCGATTTCACCAGCTGCTTCGGATCGAACGATTCGCGGACGAAGATATGAAGGACTTCGCACGGCCGTGGCGCGCCTTCGCGGATGATCTGCGCGTCGTAGATATTGAACTCCGCTTTGCCGTCGCCCCAGTAGCTGTTGTTCTGAATGAGCGCCGGGGTGAATTGCGCGAAAGCGGAGCTCGCCAGCAGGAGACAGAGCAGTGGCGCGCGAACCATGGTGTGCCACTATTGTGGCCAATGTCGCGGGATCAAGAGCAGGAAAATTTTCAGACCGGCGTCGCCAATCCGGCCGTCATCGATCTGTTCGGCGTGGACGCAAAGACGGATGAGGTAGTTCTCGCGATGAACGAGCCGCGGCCATGGGATGGATCCGACGAGCGACTCCATGAGTTGCAGGAGAAATTCAACGCTTACGTTTCGTTTGTCCTCGATGGTGAAATGCTCGCCGCACATCCCGAACTCGCCGGCAAACGCGCGCGGATCGAGCTGCGTTGCGATCATATGCCGGACGAGCGTGCGCTCGAATTGCTAAACTTGATTCACGACCAGATTGCGCTGCAGGACATCAAGATGGAAGTGATCGTCCGGCAGCAAGGGTGCGGCGATGCGTGCACCTGCGGGTCGTAGTGTTTGGTAGGGCGAGACGACTCTGTCGAGCCGTCGTCGCCCGTCGACGATCGTTGCGGCTCGACAGGAGTCTCGCCCTACCAAAAGTCAGTACTTCAAGAACGAAACGACCGGCGTTGATTCCAGCTTTTTGCGGCCATCGAGAAATTCCAGCTCGATGAGGAACTGCGCCGCGATCAAATCACCGCCGACCTTGCGGATCAACGTCGCCGCGGACGCCGACGTTCCGCCGGTCGCGAGCAAGTCGTCGATCAACACGATCTTTTCGCCGCGCTCGATCGCGTCAATGTGCAATTCCATTTCGGCTTCGCCGTACTCCAGCGAATACTTCGCGCTCTCCGTTTTGTAAGGCAGCCGCCCTTTCTTGCGCAGCGGCACGAAACCGACCCCGAGGTCGTAAGCGACCGCCGAGCCGAAAAGAAATCCCCGCGCGTCGATCCCAACAATCTTGTCGATCTTCTTGCCACGGCATTGTTCGAGGAACGCTTCGATTGCGAGCCGGAAGAGTTTTCCGCTGCCGAGGATCGGCGTGATGTCTTTGAAAATGATTCCTTTTTTGGGAAAATCCGGGACGTCGCGGATGGCGGCGCGGAGTTGATCGAGCGAGTCGGAAACCATGGCGGCGGGACGCTAACGGCTCGCCCGGAAAGGTCAACGTGGTAAACCGCGGGCTTCAACGTTAAAGTCAGCCGCATGAAACGAGTCGTCGCACTCATAATTGTTGCAGCCGCTCTTCTGGCGACCGGCTACGTTCGAGCCGCCGAATCGGCCGCAATGCCCGAGGATTGCATTCGCAATTTCTACCGTTGGTATGTGACGAACCTGGTCGCCAATCGCGACCCGATGAAGCAACGCAAAGAAATCCGCCAGTACGCGACCGAGCGATTGCTCAGAGAAATCGACAAAATGGTCAAGGCCCCCGATGGGCTGGATGGTGATCACTTTGTCGACGCCCAGGATTTCGATCCGCTCTGGGCGAAGCACATTTCGATTTCCGGCGTAAAGACAGTGGGCGACAAGAGCACCACCCACCTGCTCCTCAATGGCTCGAAGGGCATGCAGAAAAAACTCATCGTTCATCTCGTGAAAGAGGGAGGCACCTGGAAAGTGGACAAAGTCCAGGGTCGCGCCTGATTCTATTCGATTCGTGGACCGCCAATTCATTCTCCTCTCGACGCTTTGCTACCTGGTCGCGGTCGCACATACAGTCGCGACTTTGCGCGATGGAGTTTTTCGGCCGCGGCGATTCAACTTTATCGCGATCGCGCTGGGATTTGTTTTTCAGAGCGCGTTTCTGTCGGTTCGCGGCCACGCGCTCGGGCGTTGCCCGATTACGAATCTGTTCGAGGTATTCATCTTCCTCGCTTGGTCGCTGGCATTGATCTATCTGCTGATCGGACCCGCGTATCGGCTTTCTCTGATGGGCGCGTTCACGGCGCCACTGGTTTTGATCATTCAAAGCTTCGCCCTCCTGGCGCCGATCGATGTCGCACAACCGGTGCGGCTCGCGGTCAATCCGTGGATCGAATTTCACGCATCGATTTCAATGATGGCTTACGGGGCGTTCGCGCTCGCCTGCGTGGCGGGTGTCATGTACCTCGTCCAGGAACGGCAACTGAAGACCCATCAGTTGCATTCGATCTTTTATCATCTGCCGCCCCTGACGAATTTGTTCTCGGCAATCACGCGCTTGCTCTGGCTCGGCTTCGCGCTCTATACGGCGGGCCTGCTGAGCGGGTTCTTTACCGGCGAACCGTTGCCGCGCCTGAAGATGATCTGTGCGATCGCCGTCTGGATTTTCTACGGCGCGATTCTCCAGGGCCGGCATTTGCACCGGCTGGGGCCGAAACGGATCGCGACCTTGTGCATTCTCGCGTTCACCGCCGCGGTCTCCGTGCTGTGGGCGATCAACTTCGTTTCGGAAATGCGGCCAACGTGATGAATCTGTTTTGTGTCGGGATCAGCCACCACACCGCGAGTGTTGAAACACGCGAGCGTTACGCCGGCGGAGCGGAAGAGCAGGAATTGCTGCGGTCGAGCGCTTGGAAAGAAGCGCTGGTTCTCTCGACCTGCAATCGAGTCGAGATTTACGGGTCATCAGAGCACCCGGTTGCGACGCAAGAAATCATCCCGTCGCGTTGGCAATCCAACGCGCAACGCGACAACGATGTCTTGTATCGCTACGATGATGAAACCTGTGTGCAGCATTTGTTTCGAGTCGTGGCTGGGCTCGATTCGATGGTTATCGGCGAGACGGAAATCCTTGGACAGGTCAAAAAAGCGTATGAAGCAGCGCGCGCCGCGGGCAGCGCGGGGCCGTTGCTCCATCGACTTTTTCAGCGCGCGTTTCGGGTCGCGAAACAGGTGCGGAGCACCACCGACATCACGCGCGGCGCGGTTTCAGTCGGTTCGGTGGCGGTGGATCTCGCCGTGAAAATCTTTGGCGATTTGCGCGAGTGCAGCGTGCTCGTTCTCGGTGCCGGCGAAACGAGCGAACGCACCGCGCGTGCCCTGAATTCCCGCGGCGTCACCGACATTCGGGTCAGCAATCGCTCTTTCGAACGAGGACAGAATCTGGCCGAGCTTGTCCATGGCCGGGCAGTTCCTTTCGATGATTGGACCGAGCAATGCCGCGAGATCGACATCCTGATTTCCTCGACGTCGGCCGAGGAACCGCTTTTAACGGTGGAGGTTTTGTCGCCGATGCTGCAGGGCCGGCCCGATCGGCCGCTCTTCATTATCGACATTGCCGTTCCGCGGGATGTCGCGCCCGAAGTGAACAAAATGGAGGGCGTTTATCTGTACGACATCGATTCGCTCCAATCGATCGCCGAGCAATCGCTCGCCATGCGCCGGCAGCAGATTTCCGCGGCGGAAAAGATCATCGCCGAACATGTCGCGGACTTTGGCGCGCGTTTTGGCGGAAGAAACAGCGCGCCGGCGTCGTTGAACACGCGGGCGCTGACCTCGGAGCTGTAGCGGCGCTCTATGAGCGCCGAACGTTCGTCGGAAAAATTGTTCGGCGGTCATAGACCGCCGCTACAGAAAATAGTTTTCGGGTCGCGCGGCAGCGAACTCGCGCGAACGCAGACGGCGATGGTGGTCGACGGGTTGCGAAAATCGTGGCCACATCTTGAGATCGCGACCGAAATAATTTCCACACGCGGCGATATGCAAACGGCGGAGCCGCTGGATCCACGCGCTGGTCGCAAAGGACTTTTCACCGGTGAAATTGAGAGCGCGCTAGCGGCGGGGAAGATCGATGTGGCCGTTCATAGCGCCAAGGATTTGCCGAGCGAGATGACGGCAGGATTGGAATTGGGCGCGGTGTTGCCGCGCGCGCGGGTGGAAGATGTTCTGGTCAGTAAGACGTCGGGTTTGGGACCGATCGCGACCGGGAGTGTGCGGCGGCAGTATCAGCTGCGCTGGAAGTTTCCCGGCGTCGAAGTCGTCGATGATCTGCGCGGCAATGTTCCAACGCGTCTACGAAAGCTCGTTGAGAATGACTGGCGCGGAATCGTCCTGGCGCGGGCCGGCCTGGAACGACTGGGTTACGACGTGGGTCGCGGCTCATTCGAATTTGAAAGCTCCGCGTTTCGAGCGGAAACGCTTTCGCCGAACGATTTTCTTTCTGCAGGCGGGCAGGGCGTCATCGCGTTGCAAATTCGGCTGGAGGACGAAAACATTCGAGCCGTGGTGGGCGCGATCAATCACGCGGAAACATTCTCCTGTCTCAAGGCGGAGCGGGAATTTCTTCGTTTGCTCCAGGGCGATTGCGGTTCCCCGGTCGGCGTTTTGGCGACAATCAGCGGTTCGACGATGAGGATGCGAGCGCAGGTTTTCATGCCGCCGCGGATTGAACCACGAATGGCGCGAGTCGAAGGTGATAGTGCGACGCCGGAAAAATTGGCGAGGAAATTGTGGGAGGCAATTAATGGCTGAGAAAAAGGGAAAATGCTTTCTCGTCGGCGCCGGTCCCGGCGATCTCGGGCTCGTCACCTTGCGCACGAAGGAGTGCATCGAGCGCGCGGAAGTCATCGTTTACGATTACCTCTGCAATCCCGAGATGCTGCGCTGGGCCTCGGAGACGGCGGAGCTGATTTTTGCTGGGAAAAAAGCTGGTGCGCACACGCTCAGCCAGGAGCAAATCAATGCGTTGCTCGTTGAGAAAACGCGGGAAGGAAAAAACGTCGTGCGGTTGAAGGGCGGCGATCCATTTTTGTTTGGGCGTGGTGGAGAAGAAGCCCAGGCTCTCGCCGCGGCGAAGTTGCCGTTCGTGATTGTTCCCGGCGTATCGTCGGCGATCGCCGGCCCGGCTTATGCAGGAATTCCAGTAACGCATCGCGGGAAAAATTCGCACGTCACGTTCTTCACTGGTCACGAAGATCCGGCGAAAGAGGAAAGCGCGATCGATTTCGCCGCGCTCGCGAAGCTTGGCGGGACACAAGTGATGTTGATGGGCGTCGAGCGGATCGGCGCAATCGCGCAAGAAATGATTGCGAACGGCGTGCGGAAAGATTTGCCGGTGGGATTGATTCGCTGGGCGACGACGGAACGGCAGCAAACATTGGTTGGGACGCTGGAGAACATCGCGCAGAAAGTGGCAGCGGCAGGATTCGCCGCGCCCGCGATCGCGGTGTTCGGCGAGGTCGTGAATCTGCGCGACGAATTGAAGTGGTTTGAAGACCGTCCGCTCTCCGGAAAGCGGATCGTCGTCACGCGAACGCGAAAGCAAGCGGGCGCATTAACGGAGCAACTGCGTTCTCTCGGTGCGGACGTCATCGAGTTGCCCACGATTCGGATCGAGCCGCCGACCGATCTGCGCGCTTTCGCGGAACTGGTGCAGGACGCGCACGGTTACGATTGGATCGTGTTCACGAGCCCGAACGGCGTAAACGCTTTCTTCGATCTCTTTTACAAGCTCTACGATGACGCGCGCGAGATCGGCGGCGCGCGAATCGCGGCGATCGGCCCCGCGACCGCGCAACGGCTTAAGGATTTCCACCTGCACGTCGACCTGATGCCGGATGAATTCGTCGCCGAATCGCTGGTGCGGGAGTTTCGTAAGGAAGGTGGGATTGAGAATTTGCGGGTTCTGATCGCCCGAGCGGAGAAGGCCCGCGATTTGCTACCGAAGGAATTGTCGGCTTTGGGAGCTATTGTGGACGAAGGATTCGCCTACAGAACGGTCCCCGAGACGCGCGACGACAGCGGCGCGCGGCGCCGGTTATTGGAGGAAGGCGCAGATTTGATCACGTTTACCAGCTCATCCACAGTCGAAAATTTCCTGGCCCTCGAGCTGCCGTGGCCCGCGAAAATGCAGGTTGCGAGCATCGGGCCAATCACGTCGAAGACGGCGCGCGATCGAGGACTCAAGGTCGCGGTTGAAGCGCGACGCCATGACATTCCTGGATTGGTCGAGGCGATCCGTAAATTTTTCGGCGCGCAATGAAGAGCCCGATGGAGATCAAAATCACAGATGAATTTGCGTCCGCGATGCAGCAACTGAGCGCGGAAGCGGAGAAAACGCTGCCGGAGAACGCGTGGGATGGGGCGGACAACGGCGCGCAATTCGCCCAGATACTCGACGAATTTCGAGCGTTGAACGGCCGGATGGCGAGCTTCGAGCAAACCGTTCTCAACCGGCTTGAGAAGCTGGAGAAAACGGAGCAGAGCGATTTCGCGGAGCAATTCCGGAAAATGGACGAAAACATGGCGGCGTTGCGAAACACCGAGACGGTGAACCAGCGGCTCTTCGATTCGCTTCACGACGAGATGATCAAGTATCGCGATAATTTTCTGCACGAATCGTTGCAGAAACCATTCATTCGCGATCTGGTGATCCTGTTCGACGATCTGAGCGGTTTGTTGTCGCAATTCCAGACGGCGATCGAAGCGAATAGCGGGAAGCGCGGGCCGCTAAGTCAATGGCGCGACAATCTCGAGAACGCGATCCATTCGCTGACGGAAATCCTGCATCGGATGGAAGTAAGCGAGATCGAGGCGAAGGAGACAGTCGACCGATCGCTGCACAAGGTGATCAGTTTCGAGCCGGCTGACTTCGCGGAAGAAGACGGTCAAATCGTGATGCGCGTAAAACGCGGCTTCCTCTGGCGCGACCAGGTTTTGCGGCCGGAAGAAGTAGTCGCGAAACGCTTCGGTTAGCGGGGGAAGCCCGAGTCTGCGTTCTCCGTAAGATTACGGCGAAAGCCGCGGAGAGAAGGCATGGAAATTGCACCTACGCAGGGTGCTTAGACCCACACATTCTCCTTACTGGCTAAATGACTGCACCTGCGACGCGACGAAAAGTAGTTGGCATCGACCTCGGAACGACGTTCTGCGCCATGGCGCACATCGATCCCTACGGCAAGCCGCAAATTATTCCCAACACCGAAAGCGACCGCCTTACGCCGTCGGTGATTTTGTTCGACGGCGCGAGCGTCATCGTCGGCACTTTGGCGAAGAACAATGCAGTCGCCGAAGCCGAGCGGATCGTGGATTTCGTGAAACGCGAAATGGGCAAACCGAAGGAACAATTCCAGCGGGAATTTGGCGGCAAGATCTATTCGGCGGAAGAATTGTCGGCCCTGATTTTGCGCAAGCTGAAATCGGACGCGGAGAAATATCTCAAGGAACCGGTAACCGACGCGGTAATTACAGTCCCCGCTTACTTCAACGACGCAGAGCGGATCGCGACGATAACCGCGGGCCAGCTGGCGGGGCTTAATGTTCTTCAAATCATCAACGAACCGACGGCGGCCGCGGTCGCGTACGGTCTCGACAAGCTTGAGGAAGACCAGACGGTTTTCGTGTTCGACCTCGGTGGAGGCACGTTCGACGTCACCATCATGCGAATCGAAGGGCACGGGATCCAAATGATCGCGACGAACGGTGATCATCGGCTCGGCGGCAAAGATTGGGACGACGTGATCGTCAATCACGTCGCGGAAGAATTCGATCGCGCGCATGGCGAGAATCCGCTCCTTGATCTGCAGAGCTACCAGGACCTGCAAAGCCGGGCGCTGGCGGGGAAGATCCACCTTTCGAGCCGGCCGCGGACGGCAATCGTTCACAGCCACAACGGCAAGAGCGTGAAAGTCGAGCTGACCCGCGAAGAATTCGAGCTCAAGACGCGGCATCTCGTCGAAAAGTGCAAGACGATTTGCGAAATGGTGCTCCAGGAAGCGAAGATGGAATGGGCCGACATCGACAAGGTCCTCATGGTTGGTGGCATGACGCGGATGCCGATGGTGCGCGATATGGTCGCGAATCTTTCGAAGCTGCCATTGGTGGACGACGTAAATCCGGATGAAGCGGTCGCGGTCGGAGCGGCGGTCCAGGGCATTCTCTCGTTGCTCAAGGAAGAGGAAACGACCGGCGAAAAAACGCTTTCGGAAGACACGCGCCAGCAATTTTCTTCACGCGACGGTGGATTGATTCAGGTGACGAACATCACCTCGCACACGCTCGGCGTCGTGCTTTGGGATGAAGCGCACCTCGAGGAATACGTGTTCCCGATGATCCGGAAAATGACGGCGATCCCGGCGACGGCGCGCAATTCCTTTGGAACGGCGAGCGCGAATATGCAGCGCGCGGTGGTGCGGATCGTCGAAGGCGAAAGCACACTGCCTGCAGAATGCACGCCGCTCGGTCTTTGCGATGTCGAGCTGCCGGCGTTCCTCCCGAAAGGTTCCCCGGTCGAGCTGACTTACGAATACAACGCCAACCAGGTTCTCGAAGTCGCAGTCAATGCGTCGGGCAACCAGGCGAAGGTGCGGATCGAGCGAAACACCGGGCTCGCGCCAAACGAGGTCGAACGTGCGGCCAAAGGGTTAGGCGCCATCTCGGTGATGTGAGATGATGCAACTGGAGGCCGGTTTTCCCGTTCCGCTTCCAGACGATCCCTACAAATGGGACGGCTGGAGCAAATACAAGTCGCCGAATTTGTATGAGCGGCTCTGCCTCGATCCGCGCGCGAATCCGAGCAATGAATTGATCGAACAGCATTGCCGCGAGCTGATGCGGTGGTGGCAAAAAAAACTTCCGCTCAAGAACCAGCCGAGTAATCCGCTCGCCCAGATTTTGCGACCGGGACTTGATGAATCTTCACGCTACCTGACCGAGGCGCGCGTCGAATTGCTCGATCCTGAGCGGCGACGTCAGGTCGATTCGGAGTTGGCGGCGCAGGCGAACGAGCAGGCGGTCATCGAATTTCACAAGTATCTGACGTTCGCGCTCGCTGATGGCGTGCTGACCCCAGAGGAAGAAAAAAGTTTGCATCGATTCGGTTCCGAACACGGACTGACCGAGGAACAGATCTTCGAGTATATCGAAGCTGAATTGAAGGACAGCGGCGCGAAACGCGTAGCGACAGTGCCAGCGCCTGCGCCAGTCGAAGCGCCGCGCCCACCGCGGCCCCGTCGCCAGAAGTCGGTTGACCCGAAAGAAGATTTCATGCGGATGTTGCGGCTGAGCGGGCTGGACACCGACGGCATGGCGGACGAAACCCGCGATGCCTTTGTCAACATGGCCGAGAATCTTGGCCTCGATGCCACCGAAGCCGAAGAACTGGTCGATCTTTATCTCGAGGAAGCCGACAAGATGGCGGATCCCGACGCTGTCATCCCGCCACGGGTGACGGTTGTTCGTCACGCCGCACCGGTCTCGGCTAATGGTCACGCTCCCGCGCCGACGCCCGCCGCTGCGCCAGCTGTCGCCGACGATCGCCAGCGCTTTGCGAATTACGTCAACTCAGTCGGCCACCAGATGTTTTTTATTCCGTCCGGCGAATTCATCATGGGAAGCGATGCGCCCGACGCAGGCCCGACCGAGCGTCCGCTGACGAAAGTAACCTTGAGCCGCTTCTACATTTCGCGGCATCTCGTCACCAATGCGGAGTACGAACAATTCGATCCAACCCACAAAAACAAGCGCGCCCCAGGCGCGGGTGACAGGCATCCGGTTGTTTACGTCAGCAGCCTCGAAGCAATTAAGTATTGCCAGTCGCTCTCAACCCGCGAACGAAAAAAATATCGGCTACCGACCGAAGCAGAATGGGAGTACGCGGCCCGCGGGACCGACGGACGGAGATATCCCTGGGGCAATCACGAACATCGCGGCGACCTGGCGAATTTCGCCGACCGCAATACCGTCTTCGCCTGGAGCGATCACGAGATCGACGATGGTTATGCGGAAAGCTCGCCCGTCGGCGCTTTTCCATTCGGCGCCAGTCCGTTCGGGATCGAGGATATGGCCGGGAACGTCTGGGAATGGTGCCACGATTTCTTCGAGCCGTATCGCGGGATCGCTAAGATCGATCCGCGGGGACCAACCGCGGGAGCGAAACGTGTTCTGCGCGGCGGGAGCTGGAAATCGCGGTTTGGAAGTTTGCGGGCGACAACCCGCAATTCAAACATCCCGAATTACTCCTGCAACGATCTCGGTTTCCGGATCGTTTGCGAGTGCGAGTAGTACGGCAAAAAGGCGCCAGCCGAAGCGGACGCCCTTGAAAATTTGTCCCGCTAAGTGGCGCTTACGACGGATTGAAGCGGAACTTCGTCCGGCCGCGCTTCGCGTTCGCCTTGGCTTTGCGGCGGCTCTTTTGGTTCGGCGTCTCGAACGCGCGCAGGCGCCGGACTTCCTCCAAAATTCCCTCGGCATCCAGCTTGTTCTTCAAGCGCTTCAACGCTCGATCAACCGGTTCACCTTTTCGAACAATCACTTCAGGCATGCGTCATCCTCGTTTCTAAAAATGTCCGGTTTCCGAACCGGTGCAGCCGAGAATAAGCGGGCGGCTGGCAGGCGTCAACTACTGTGAATAACTTTCACGATTTTCCTCGGACGGAAGCCCCGGATCGCAATTGCCAGCTTCCGATCAGTCCGATCTAAGTCGTTCGGCCCGTAGCTGCTGCCGCCTTTTCGGTTACTTCCCGCCGCAGGCTTGAAGCGCTACCGCCCCGGGCCCGTGTCCACCAGAGAACGATCGGCGACGCGATGAAAATCGACGAGTAAGTGCCGACCACGACACCGATGATGATGGCCAGGGCGAAATCGCGTAAAACCGAGCCGCCAAAGAAGAACAAACACAGGATCGGGATCAGCGTCACGGTGCTGGTCAAGATAGTGCGGCTCAGCGTTTGGTTGATGCTGTCGTTCATGATCTGCTCGATTGAGCCGCGTTTGCTGCTGGCGAGACCTTCGCGAATTCGATCGTAGACGACGATTGTGTCGTTGATGGAATAACCGGCGATCGTCAGGATCGCGCCGACCATCGTCAGCGTCAGCTCGCGTCCGAGTAATGAGAACACGCCGACTGTGATAATGACGTCGTGCAAGAGCGCGACGATCGCGCCGACCGCGAACGATAATTCGAAACGGAACGTGACGAAAATCAGGATGCCGAGAATTCCCAGGCCAAGTGCGATCAGCGAATTTTTCGCCAGTTCGCCGCCGACGAGTGCGCCGACACGCTCCGATCCTTCGATCTTGAACTGCGCGTTCGGCATCGATTGCATGACTTGCTGTTCGACTTTGTCGCTCGTGTTCAGCGGTGTGCGGACCGTGATGTAATACTTGCCGCCCTGCGCCGATTCCTGGATCGAGGCATCGCCGTAACCCATCGTCTCCAGTGCGTGCCGGACTTCGCCGATGTCGATCACTTTCGGCGAGCTCAGGGTCAATAGATCGCCGCCTTTGAAGTCGACGCCGAAATTCTTTTCGCCCTTTAGATAAAACGACGTCGCGCCCGCGATGATGAGCGCGAGCGAGCAGAGCACCGCAAGCAGGCCTTTGCCGAGGAAGTTGATGTGCTGCGACGAGATCAGGTGCAGCATCCTGACCTTCTTCGTCCAGCCGTTGTCGACGAACCAGCCAAAGACATTGCGCCCGACCACCAGCGCCGTGAAAAGCGAGGCGAGAATGCCGAGTGTCAGCGCAATCGCGAATCCGCGCACTGGCCCGGTCGCTTTCCAGAAGAGAATCGTCGCGGTGATCAAGGTCGTAACGTTCGCGTCGAAGATCGAGCTGAACGCTTTTTGATAAGCGGCCTGCAACGCAATCTGGAGCGATTTGCCGAGCGCGAGTTCTTCCCGCAACCGCTCGTAAATCAGCACGCTCGCGTCAACGGCGAGACCGATCGTCAGAATGATGCCTGCGATACCTGGCAGAGTGAGAACGACGCCGCCTGGGATGAGTTGGAAGGAACCAATCAGCAGGACGATGTTCACCAGAAGCGCGATGCACGCGATGATGCCGGCGAACTGATAGTAGATCAGGACGCAGACGAGCGTGATCGCGAGTCCGATCAGACCCGCCATGATGCTGGCCCGGATCGAGTCGAGACCGAGGGTGGGGGAGACGCTGCGTTCTTCTTCGATGCTGACCGGAGTCTGGAGCGGATTCTCCAAAACGCTCGCCAGGCCGCGCGCTTCCGTTTCCGTGAAGCGTCCCGTGATCTGGGCGCTTCCGCCGTAAATCGCTTCACGAATTACCGGCGCGGATTGGATCACGCCATCGAGCACGATGGCAAACCGGAAGCCTTTCGATTTCTCCGTGATGTCTCCGAAAATTTTCCCGCCTTCGCTATCGAAACGGAGTTGCACGCCCCAGCCTTCATTCCCGAAATACGCGTTCGATCCGCTGACATGCTCGCCGCCAAGATCAGACTTCTTCTTCACCAGCAGGCGCTCGCTCTGCACTTTCTTCCCGTTCTCTTCCTTCTGCGGTGTGTAGGTCTCGATTTTGTATTCGGGCGGAACCACGTCCGTGCCGCCATCGATCGCGTGCAGCCGATCGCCGTTATCGGGATACACCATTTTGAACTCGAGTTTCGCTACTCGCGACAGCTGCTGCCGTGCTTCCTGGATTTTTTCGGTGCTCAGTCCCGGTATCTGAACCAGGATCCGGTCCTTCCCGACCGGGCTGATGATTGGTTCGGAAGCGCCGAAATAGTCAACGCGCTTGCGGATCACTTCGACCGCCTGGTCCAGCGTCGCGGGTGTGACCTGTTTGTCGCCGGTCTCCTGCAACCGGATCAGGAACGACGTGCCGCCTTTGATGTCCAAGCCGAGCTGGATCTTTTTGTCCGGCGGCCAAATCATCACGATGCTTAGCGCGACGGCGATCACGACCAGGGTCAGCGCGAGGACCCGCTTCCGCATCCCGTAATCGGTGGCGAAATACCAGCCGAAGAGCGCGAGCCATACGAGCTCGATGAGGAACATTACCGCCGGACTCATGGATTCGCTTTCAACACGTTCGTGACCGCGGTCTTTTCCATCTCGAGCTTTACGTTATCGGCCACCTTCACGATCACAGTCGTATCTTTGACGTTGGAAATCAGTCCGTGAATCCCAGAAGCCGTGACGACGCGATCGCCGGTCTTCAGGGCCGACACCAGTTTCTGCTGTTCCTTTTGGCGCCGCATCTGGGGGCGAATCATCACGTAGTACATGATGACGATGAGAAAGACGAACGGCAGCATGCCGAGCAATCCGGAGCCGGGAGCGGCGGGCGAAGCGGCCGGCGTTTGCGCGAGAAAAAGAAAAAGCATGGCGGTGACGGTTGTCGGTTCGTGGCCCTGGCGGTCAATCACGTCCAGAGCCGGACGAGCGGATTCTTAGAGAGCACGGGCGCGCCGAAAATGCAAGATGCGGGAACCTATTTCAATTCGCCCCAGCAAGGTTCTTCGAGTTGGACTGCCGGATCGTCGATCTCGCTGCGGTTGATCTTCTCGTATTGGTCGGAAACGTCGGACCAGGGACGGAGGCGAAGCGTGACGTGATCGCCGGGGCGCAAGCGAGCTATCGGCATTAGAACGTTATCGCGCATGCTCTCAGCGTAAACGAACGCTTCCGATCCCGGATTTTCTTCGCGGCCCTCGATCCTGAGATCGGTCATGTGGAGCGCGAGAATGTGGTCTTTGTACGGAACGGAACCGGGACGCGGGACGGTTGAAATGGCTTCCACGGTTCCGCTCGCGGTCACGGTCTCGCCGGCTTTAGGAACGAAAAATTTTGCCGGCACTGGTTGTCCCAGTCTCATCTCGAGCCTTTTCCAATCACCGAACGCAAGCTCGCGCGCCGCGAATTCCCAAATCACCAGTTTCTTTCCCGCCAATCGATCGTGGCCACGCGCGAGCTCGCGGCTCAGGATTTCCCGCGGAGCGAACGCGCCGTCGCTATTACGCAGAATGCAATCGAGCGGATGGCCGCCGAGCGCACGACTCAATTGCTCCGCGAATCCGGCCGATTCCCCCCAGCCAAGCGCGGCGAGCGAATAGATGTTAGAGAAGCTGTCGCCGAGCAGCAGGATGTCGGCATCTTTCGAAGCGCGCCACGGGGAGACTTCGTGGATCGTCACTGTTTCAGATGGAAAAACGTTCTGCGATTGCGGCAGCTTCAGCATGCGAGCGATGTCGCCCACGCCGCTGATGATGCGTTTCGCAACCTGAGGCGCCGTCGCAGATGAAGCCGGCTGCTTGATGAATGCAGCCAGATTTTCCGCGGTCGATTCCATCGTTTCCGGTCGCCAATGGGTATCGGTTTCCAGATAAAGCGAAATGTCGCCGTGAGGCCAGGAAGTTGCGGGATCGAAAACGCGAACGCCAGCTTGGTCGAGGCGCGCTTTGAATTCAGCGAATGACGCATTTTGCAAAACGCGGCTCGGTTGCGCCCGGCTTGAAAGATGGCGCGCCTCGACGCCGGGTTTCATCGGAACCGGGAGAACGATGAGATCGATTCCGCGCGAAGCGAGTTGCTCGCGAAAGGCGATGATCGCTTTCACAGGATCTGATTGCACCGCAGCGGCGTGCGCTCGATGCGTCATTACTTTCGGCTCGAGAAACGGCGGGCCGGTCACGTAATCGACGTCCGGCCGATAAAAGAGCCAGCCGCTGCGGCCGAGATAAACCTGTTCATTGCCGGCGCCGAGTTTGACGAGCGCGAGTTGAACGCGCGGCAGGAGCCATTCGGAAACCACCGATTCCGTTTCGAGCTCCTTCTCCGCGGCTTTCAATTCAGCGCCGCGCGGAAGCAATCGCCAGACATCGCGCGGACTTCGCGCCGAGCGGATTTTTTTCCAGGCCGGGTATGCTTTGTAAATATTGAAGGTCCCGAGTCGGGCTTCGGTCCGCGGAGTTCGCAATTCGTAGGCGAACTGGATCGTCGGGACGGAAAGGATCGTCAGCAAAAAGAAAACGATGAGCACAATCCGCGACGGACCGGCGAACGCGGAATTCTTGAGCGCAAGCTCGGCCTCTTCTTCCCGCGAAACTTTGCGATGCGTCTCGGGCGTCGGTTCGCTATAGCGCGGCAACGAGTGCGTCGGCTTCAACGGCTCGTCGTGACCAACTGGAATGTCAGGTTCGTTCGACACGATTCAGTTTCTAAAAAATGAAATAGATAAAGGGGTTGTATTCCTGGGTGGCGAGGACCACGAGGGCGAGCCAGCCGAGCCCGAAACAGAGCGCCGTTTTCGGCAGCGTCATCTGCTGCGTCCAATCCCAGGTTTGTTTACCGGCCCAAACCACCAGCCCGGCGATCGCGAGCGAGAGCAGATAGTACGGTTGGTAAACAATTCCGCTCAACAGCGCGGCGCCGGGTTGAGCGTGGCCGAGTCCGAACATGCTCGCGAAGTAGGCGAGGGCATTCGGCAGATCTGCCGCGCGAAAGAAAACCCAGCCGAGCAGAACAATGAGAAACGTGAAGGCGATCCGGAATGGGCGCGGAAGATTATGGTAGAAACCTTCGCGCCCCTGACTTCGTTCGAAGGCGAGCATGCCGCCGTGGAGTCCGCCCCAGATCACGAAATTCCACGACGCGCCGTGCCACAATCCGCCGAGCAGCATCGTGAGAATCAGGTTGATGTAGGTTCGGCGCGTGCCCTTGCGATTTCCGCCGAGCGGGACGTAGAGATATTCGCGCAGCCACGTCGAAAGCGAAATGTGCCAGCGCCGCCAGAAGTCGGTGATCGATTCCGAGCGGTAAGGCGAATCGAAATTCTTCGCGAAGACGAACCCGAAGATGAGGCCAAGCCCGATCGCCATGTCGGAGTAGCCGCTGAAATCGAAATAGATTTGGAACGAGTAGCCGAGCGCGCCGAACCAGGCGTCGCTGCTGTGGACGGAGCCGGCGTTGAAAGCGACGTCCGCGATTTTCCCGCATGGATTCGCGAGCAGGATCTTTTTCGCGAGGCCGAGCATGAAGAACGCAACGCCGCGCGCAAATTTTTCGGAGGTCAGCCGGCGATGTTTGATCTGATCGGCCAGGAACGAAAATTTCAGGATCGGACCGGCGACCAGGTGCGGGAACATCGAGACGAAGCAGGAGAAATCGATGAAGTTCGACATCGCTTCCGCTTCGCCGCGGTAAACGTCAATCGTGTAGCTGAGCGCCTGGAACGTGTAGAAACTGATCCCGAGTGGCAGGACAACGCGAAAGAACGTGTCGAACTGCGCATGGCCGAGACCGAGCGCCTGGACGAGGTTGTTGTAACTCTCGATCCCGAAATTGAAATATTTGAAGAACCCGAGCGTGGCGAGATTCAGCAGGACGGAGATGAGGATCGCGCGCCGTTGAGTTCGCGAACGGGGGGCGCGATGCGGCAGTTGTTTCACCGGCTTGTGCCAGACCCGCCAGAATCGCCAGGTGTTGTGCGCGATGATGAGACTGACGAGCCAGTCGACGAAAGTCGTCACGAACATGAGCGGCATGAAACGCGGCTCGGCCCAGCCGTAGAAAATGTAGCCGGTCAGGATGAGCCAGCCGTTGCGCCAGCGCTGGCGCGCGCGCCAAAGCGCGTAGTAGCCGAGGAGCGCGATCGGCAGGAAATAATAAACGAAAATGTGAGAGCTAAAAACCACGCGCTTGTCCCGGAGCCAACGGCCCACTGCGGATTAAAAACAGCGGGCGCAGTTGAAAGAATGCGTATTAGCGCTACCGGCTTTCAACTCCAATGAGATTTTTCTTCGCGTCGCTTCTTCTCGCGGTGAGCGCCGGCCGGCTCGCCGCCCAGGACTTCGCGGCTGACTTGGCGAAGACAGTTCAAAATTTGGAGCAGACCAAGACAGCGGCAGTGGCGGGCAGCGATGGCTGGCTCTTCTTCGGAGGAGAGCTCCGATTGCTTTCGCTCGGCCGATTCTGGGGCAACGACGCGGCGAAAGTGAGTCGCGCGCACAAACCCGATCTCGCTGACCCCATTCCAGCGATTCTCGATTTCCAGCAACAACTGAAAGCGCGCGGCATCGAGTTGCTGGTGGTTCCGGTTCCGCCGAAGGCTTCCGTCTATCCGGAGAAAATCGTTTCCGGTTTCGATGTGCGGGCAAAAGATCCCGCGCCTGTCTTGCATCAGTTCTACGAAGAGTTGCGCGCCGCTGGCGTCGACGTCCTCGATCTCGGCAAGTTGTTTATCGAAAAGCGCGATGACAATCGCGGTCCGGTTTTCTGCAAGACGGACAGCCACTGGTCCGGCGTTGGTTGTGTGCTCGCGGCCGAAGCGATTGCGGAAAAGGTCCGGCCGAAACTGGCGAACGCGAGCGCGCCGAATGACTACGCGGCCGAATGGAAAGAAGCGCAGATCAACGGAGATCTCGACGGATTGCTCGCCAAAGACGGACACAAACCCGGCCCGGAAAAAATCGCGATTCAAAGTGTCAGCAAGAAAACCAACGGCGCCGCCGTCGAGCCCGATACGAATAGCCCGCTGCTTTTGTTAGGTGACAGTCACACTCTTGTTTACCACGATTTTCTGGCGGAACGCGCCGGGCTCGTGGACCAGCTCGCCTTGCAGCTCGGGTTCGCGCCGGATTTGATCGGCACCCGCGGCTCGGGCGCGACGCCGGTCCGCATCAATTTGTATCGCCACAGCGCGAAGGACGCCGGTTATCTCGCGAAAAAGAAAGTCGTCGTCTGGTGTTTCGCAGCGCGAGAATTTACCGAGGCGACAGAAGGCTGGGCCAAGGTGCCGGTCGCGAAGTAATCTTGACGCGACGCGCGATTCGCTGGAAAGCGTTGCCGTGCTCCATCGCGCGAAGCAAATAATCACGGCCTGCGTTTGCTCGCTCCTGACGGTCGCACAGCTGGCGGCCGTGGAATCGCAACCCGTCGCGCATCAAACCGACGGCATCAGCGTCCTGATTCTCGGCGATTCCCTAGCGTTATGCGGATTCGGTAAACGGCTCGACGAACGATTCAGGCAAAACCCGCAAGTCAAAGCCACCTTCACTTATCTCGCCTGCGGCACAAACCCGCTGAGCTGGTTGAAGGACCGACCCTACACCCATATCCAGACGCATTGCGGATTCATCAGCATCGAATCAAATCCCGGGTCCGGTCACGTAAAGGAGTTGCAGGATGTTTACGGTCAAAGCCGCGGGCACACGCCGTCTTCGCATTCAGTGCCGAAGCTCGAAGATCTGCTCGCCGCGCTTCAGCCGGATATCCTCATCATGCAGACCGGCACGAATCTCTTCGATTTGTTCCCCGATCACAAAAGCGTGAATCCGAATCGGCACGCGCCCGAGCTCCGCAATTTTCTCCTTCCTTTCATTAACAAGGCGGTGCACACGCCGTCGAACCTGCGCAAGATTTACTGGGTTGCGTCGCCCACATCAGGTCGCGTCTCGAAGGAGATTCAGGATTTCGTTCTGCAACAAACGCGGAACGACATCGGCCACGTCGCCGAGATCATCGATAGCCGGACGCTGGTTGCCTACCCGTATCACCACATGGAGCCGGACAAGGAACACTTCATCGGCGCGGACATGGACACGTGGGCGGACAAAGTTTACGAAATCGTTGAGCGCGATCTGTCTTCGCAACAAATCGCGTCGCTGAAGCCTCTCGCCCAGACGGCGATTGCGCAGGCGCCCGTGCCGGAACCGAGTCCGCCGGCGGAAAAACCAAAGCCGCAGGCGCTCCAGGTCCGGGCGAAATTAATCGCAAAGACGCAGCCCGTTCCGGTGGAAGAGTTCCTGCCCTATCAGGAATTTCTCGTCGGCTATCTGTATGAAGTTAAGGACGTCATTGCCGGGGAGTATTCGGAAAAACAAATCCTGGTGATGCATCCCGCTTACATCAAACTCGAGGAACAACGGCTCGGCCGGTGGAGAATCGGGCGGACCTACCGACTGCAATTGCACGAGCTCGAAAACACCGTTTGGAAAACGGTGAAATCGAAGGATGATTCCGGCTTGATCAATCTCCAGCCCTACATCCGGGTGCAGGACGAAATGAGACATCCCGACCATGCACGTTAAAAGAGACTGGTCGAAACTTCTTCAGCCGATCTTGTTGCCGCTCGCCTTCGTTCTTGGCATTGGGAGTTTTATTCTCGTGGCGGACGGCAGGCCGAAGAAATCTTCAAGGTCGTCAGCGCCGGACGGGCCGCCGCCGAGCATCCTCATGATCGGCGATTCGCTTTCCGTAGGAAAATTCGGCGAAGTGATCCAGATGCACCTGGCGTTGAAACATCGGGTGGCGGCTTACGCGTCATGCGGTTCGTCGCCGGAACACTGGCTCGCTGGCGAACCGGACTTCGTCACCAAGTGCGGTTACCGCCAACGCACGAGCGATTCCGATATCTTTACCGACTGGGTGAATGGTCGCGCGCCGCGCCCAACGCGGACCCCAAAGCTGGCGGATCTGGTGCGCAAACATAAACCGACGATTCTCGTCGTGCAGCTCGGGACGAATTGGATGGATCGCAATTTGAGCGACGAGCAGATGAACGATTACCTGAATCGTTTCGTGGAAGAAGCGCGCCGCGGGACTGTCGAGAAAATCGTCTGGATCGCGCCGCCCGATTCATCGCGTCTGCGCAAAACGCAGGGTCGCGTTCATCAAATTCTGCGCCGCGCTGCTTCCCGCAAAAACTTCGAGATCATCGATTCGCGAAACGTGACCCATTACGTGATGGGCAAGACCGGCGGGGACGGTATTCATTATAATACTCAGTCATCGGAAGCATGGGCCCGTGCCATCCAGCGCGACCTCGACGCGAAGCTGGCGATCGGCGTTCGCGAGAAAAAATTCAGTCAGCTGACGCGCGACGACGCCGCGAACTAAACTGAGCAGTTTCAAGCGCGACGAAGCTGCTGGCAATTGACTGCCGCCTTTTTACCTCCCGTCAAAGATCTCCTGCGGCGGTGGAATCTTGACGGCTTAAAGCCGTCAAGATTCCACGGCGGAGCTGACGTCGACGAGCAAGGCGGCTTGGCAGAACCACGCCGAGGAGGTTGCTGACTCGTGTTCGAAAACTGGCGCCGTCGGCCGTCGAGCGGCTCGCCCAACTTGACGGCTTTAAGCCGTCAACATCCCAGAGACGTGTCTGGATCTCCGGGACGGACGTGATAATTGGTAGCAAAGCGCTTCCGGAATTCCGAAAAGCTTCCGTGTTCAATCGCCGAGCGCGCCCGTTTCATCAGGTCGAGATAGAAATGCAGGTTGTGGATGCTGAGCAGCCGCAGACCGAGGATTTCTTCGGCCTTGATTAAATGCCGGATGTAAGCACGCGAGAAGCCGCGGCACGCTTCGCAGCTGCAGCCTTCCTCCAGCGGACCGGTTTGAGACGTGAACTCGGCGTTCTTGAAGTTTAACGTTCCCGCTGCCGTGAACGCCGTCCCATTCCGGGCCAACCGCGTCGGCAACACGCAATCGAACATGTCGATCCCGCGGGCGATCAATTCGAGCAATTGCGGCGGAGTCCCGAGTCCCATCGCGTAGCGCGGTTTGTCTTCCGGCAAGTGCGGCTCGCTCCATTCGACCGCGCTCATCATTTCCGGCTCCGGTTCGCCCACGCTCACTCCACCGATCGCGTAGCCGTCGAAATCCATCGCTGCCAGCGTTTGCGCACTCGTTCGCCGCAGCTCTTCAAACGTCGCACCCTGGACGATGCCGAAAACCAGCTGGCGTAGATTTTCGATTTCTGCTTTGCATCTCTTCGCCCAGCGATGCGTCATCTCCAAACTCCGCGCCGCGTATTCGTATTCGCACGGCCACGGCGGGCACTCATCCAGCACCATCGCGATGTCGCTTCCGAGCGTGGCCTGGATTTCCATCGCAAGCTCCGGCGAAATAAGCGCCGGCGAGCCGTCGATGTGATTCTGAAATTGGACGCCTTCCTCCGTGATCTTGCGCAACTTCGCGAGCGAAAAAATCTGGTACCCACCGCTGTCGGTCAGGATCGGTCCGTCCCAATTCATGAAGCAATGCAGCCCGCCAACCGCGCGAATCACCTCGAGTCCCGGCCTAACGAACAGATGATATGTGTTCCCAAGAATGATTTGCGCTTCGAGCTCACGCAGCTCCCGCGGACTGACCGCCTTCACGCTTCCCTGCGTTCCCACCGGCATGAAGGCCGGGGTTTCGATTACGCCATGGCCAGTTTTCAGGCGACCGCGGCGCGCTTTTGTGTTTTGATCGCGCGCTCCGAGTTCAAACATCGGCGGCACCTTCAGAAATGATCCAATTCCCGGCAAGCGGCAAATTGATCCGCAAATTCATTTACTGCACCATTGCCGCAATCTTTGGCTGGGCGACATGGAGGCGGTTTTCCTTGCCGCTCGATCCGATCGCCGATCTCGACACGTGGGGATATCTGTCACCGGCGTTGCTGAAGCTCACTGGTGGCGAGTTCGTCCACGCCCTGGGGCGCAATTTCGTTTATCCGGGTTTTCTCCTCTTGCTTCTCCGAGTATTCGGCGACTTTCGCGCGCTTGGTATCGTCCAACACCTTCTCGGCCTCGCTGGCGGCGGCTTGATCCTGATGACCTGGCAGCGCGTCCGGACCTTCATCACGCCCTCACCCGTCGCCGATCCCGCGCACACTGTGCTCGGCCTGATTCTCGTCGCCGTCTTTCTTCTCGCGGGCGAGCCGATGCGAGCTGAAATGCAAATTCGCCCGGAAGGAATCTGCGCGTTTGTGCTCAGCCTCAATCTTTACTTCGTGATCGGCTTCATCGCCCGGGCCTTTGTCCTTAAAGACAAGCCGCCGGTCGCATTGGGCGCGGCCATCGGCGGGACCGCGATGCTTCTGGCCTCGCTCAAGCCGAGCCTGGTCTTCCTAGCTGCTGTCGCTCTTTTTCCGGTCGGTGTTTTTTTCTTCCAACGAAATCACCTCCGTCAGAAATGTGTGCTAGGCCTCGCGCTTCTGATTTCAGCCATCATCTTTTTCGTCCCGGAATATCTGCTCAGCGGCGAAGACGAATTTGGCCAGGTGTTCCTGCCCACAACGCTCTTCACAATTCATGCCGATTTGATTCGCGACCAGATGGCAGAGGATGTCCGCAGCGGCGCGGCCCTTCCTTACAAGCGCGATTTGCTCGACAGAATTCAGAAGCAGCTTGCCTTGGAAATAGAGAAATCCGCGGCGGCCGAGGGGTCGCGCTTTCCGTCCCTGGGATTTTCGCCGGATTACCTGATGTATGCCGCAGACTCAATCGCGGACCGCGTCGCGCTCGAATTCAATTACGACAACGCGGCCATCACTTCGTTTTACCGTTTCTGTTATTGGCGGGCGTGGCAGGAGCGGCCGCTCGGGATGCTGAGAAAAATCGGACATCAAATCGCGCTTTTCTACGCTCCGGTTTCTCCTGTCTACGACCGGAGAAAAGAGATTCCGCTGGCGATTGTCTACAAGACTGGCGCCGCCAGTTTCGACTACCCGTCGATGCACGAAGTGTTCAATGCGTATCCACCCGGACTCGAATTGATCCGGCGGAATGCCTTGCTCGGCGAGAACGCGGCGCCGATCGAGCAGAGCCGGCTGGTTCGGTCGGGCGTTGCTTTTCTCGCACGCGCTTATTTGCCGCTGCTCGCGCTTACGCTGGTGATGTCGGCCACATGTCTTCGAACCGACGTTCGGAAAGCCATCGGTTGGCTAACGGCCCTGACGTTGTTGGTCTTCGCTTACAACTTCGCCGCGTGCCTCGAAGTAGCGATCCTCCAGGTGTTCGACGGTCCTCGGTATTCGACGGTCCAGTTTTGTTTCACCCTTCTGGCTGAATTTCTGGCGCTGCGGCTTGTTCTCGAGGGCTTGCTTCAGCTGATTCGATGGGGCCGTCCCATCCAGACCTCGGCGCCGGGAGAATAATTGGCGCCGAGGTATTCGGCCGTTTGCCACCAGCGGCCGATGCTGGCGATAAGCGTGTCATCGGTCACTTCGATCTCAGCGGGCGCCTGTGGCCATGGTGAATGCCAGACGCGGAAGAAGCGTGCGCGTTTTCGATGCTGAGTAAACGCGGTGTAACGTTCGAGCAGGAATTCGGTCAGCGATCCCGCTTCGCACGGCGAGAAATTGCCGTCACTAACGGTTCCTTCATACGCTAACTGACCGTCCTTCGCTCTCGCCGTTCCGCGGAGCCTGGCACCGTCGCGAGCGTGGTGATAATCGAGTCGCCCGAAACGATAGGGCAAACCGAAGCTGCGCGGTCCGAGCCGCACGCTGAGCGGATTCGAGAGCCATTCGGCCAGGAAATAAATTCCACGCTCGTCCCGATGCCGAACGTAAGTGCGGATGTTCAGAAACTCGTGGGTCGCGATTGGTTTCAAGAGCCATTCCCCGAGCTTGCCGCCAATCCGCGGGCGCATTTTGCACAATGTGAACGCTACCAGACTGACGAAAGCGCGACCGCGCTGGAGATCGAGTTGGAAGGGCACATCGAGTTGGAGCGCAGCTGGGTCGGCCTCGTAATGGATGAAGACGGCGCGATCCCAGCCCGCGTAAAACATTGGTTCGCCACGCACGGCGAGCATTCGGCGCCGCGCTGCGTCACTGAAGGTGGTGCGATTCGCGGCGACGCTTTCCATGTTCGATCAACGCGCTTGTCGCGCGATTTGCGGTGAGAGCGACCAGACCGTGTAAGCGCACGCCGTCAGGCAAAGGTCTTTGATCAGCGCGCCGTAAGGATCGGTAAGCATGGAGGGGTTCGCCATTGCAACCAGAACGATGAGAACCCACATGGCGAGCGTTGCAATTGCGACGGCCATCCGTTCCGCGTAGCCGACGAGCAACCAGATCGCGAACACGACCTGGGCTGCGCCCAGCAATTGAAGAAAGAATTCCGGCGTCCCGAAATAGATGCCGGAACGCCGAACGAGCTCGACTTCATCCGGGCGGACGAAAATCAGTTTCGGAACGAGACCTTCGTAGAACCAAACCGCGCCTAAGGCGAGCCGCGAAAAGGTGACAACTTTTTTCATATTGAGTGGAAGCCGCGACTGGCGGCCGTGAAGTAAACGGCGGCGAAAGCGCCGTAGCCGAGAAAGAGTGCCCAGTGGATCAGCGTTCGCGCGCGGTTGCCGCGCCAATGGACCGCGCTGTAATGCGTCCATTGCATGACCGAGCGGATCGCCCAGAAAGAGCCGATGCCGATCGCGAGCCAGACGCACAATGGGTGCGTGGCGTTTGCAATGTCGCGGGCAAAACGCCACGTGACCGCGCCGAAAATCGCGAGCGTAATCGAGATGAAATAGATGTGGATCTGAAAGACTTCGCGAATGAGCAGAGGCGCCGCGTTCAGGTCGTTTCGCCATTTCATGATTCGGATAAGAAACAGATTCAGAACCGCGATGCCGAGCTGGGCGAGCGCGGCGAGCCGGAGAAAAGGTTCGAGGTTATCGATGAGTAATTTCATTTGTAGAGATCGGAGAGCGCTGACCGCAGTTCTGGAAACTGAAATTGGAATCCGTGCTCGAGAAATCGCCGCGGGACGCAGCGCCGTCCGGTGAGCGCCAGGCTGGCTTCAGTGCCCATGAGCCGCGCCCCGATCTGTGTCGCCCAGGCCGGGACGGGCGGGCTCCAGGGCCGATGCAACGCGCGCCTCAACGCGCGCATGAATTCCGCGTTCGTAACCGGATTAGGACCAGTGGCGTTGAACACGCCGGAAAGATCAGCACGCTCGATCGCGGCCACGAACATGCGGACGAGATCGACGATGTGAATCCAGCTGATGTATTGCCGCCCATGACCGACCTTACCGCCGAGGAACCAGCGAGTCAGCCGCGCGAGAACCGGCAGCGCTCCCTGATCGGCTGCGAGCGCAATGCCAATCCGAAGAACCACTTTTCGCATTCCGGGTTTCTGAACGTCTGCGAAGGCGGCTTCCCAACGCTCACACACCTCTTCGGAAAATCCGTGGGCCTGCGGTGCCTCTTCATCACACCAGCGATCGCCGGGATCACCATAGATCGCGAGCGAACTGGCTTGGACGAAAACTTCCGGCGGCTGTGCGCAATGCGAAATCGCGTCGCCGAGCACACGGACGGAATTCACCCGTGAGTCCATGATTTGACGCTTGTTCTCGGGCGTGTGCCGGCAATTGACGCTCCGCCCGGTTAGATTGACGACGGCTTTTGCTCCATCAAGAAGGCTGGCCCAATCGCCGAGCGTGTGGCCATCCCACTGTTGATGCCGCATTCCGCCGGAAACTCTGGATCCCCCGCGCCCCAGGACGATGACTTCGTAGCCGTGCCCGAGAAGGACTTGGCCGAGCGATTGTCCAAGAAAGCCGCTGCCGCCGGCGAGAATGATCCGTTTCATAATGGATGCAGGTTGAGCGCTGCGCACCCGTAAATAAAGACCAGCGCGCTGAAGAGAAACGTCAGCCCGTGATAGCCGACACGACGAAATGCCGTCGTCAGAAATAGTCGCGCGTCGAAGACGAAGAACTGCACCGCCAATCGCGCCAGCCAGAAAATCGCGATCATCGTGCAAACCGAGCGGGCGAGGGGGCCGGCGGCGGAAAGCTCATCTGCTTTGAAGAGGGTCAGCGCCCCAAAGGAAATGATTATTAGAACAATGAAACCGCCGTAAACCCAGAAGAGCCGGCGCAGAAAAGGATGGAGCGCCGCGAGGTTCGTCCGCCAATCGAGCATGCGCGGCGTGAGCGCGCTCGCGATCAGAATCACGAAATGCAACAGCCCGCCGGTGAGAAGAAGATTTTTCATAGCGCTCCGATCGCGTGCATAAACGGCAAGATCACGTTCCTGACGAACGGCGGATGGAAAAGCCAGTAGGCTGGACCGGTCACGACAATCATTGTGAAGAGCCATCCCGAAATATCGCCTCGTAACGCCGCCCATTTTCGTTGGGCGAGAATGGCCAGCGCCTGAAGGACGAAGTAACCGGTCGGCAATCCGAAACCCGCGCCAGCGGGCAGCGAGATGACGAGTTCGTGAATTAGCCCGGACACTCCGAAGGCCGACAGAGTCGCCCCGACGACGCCCATTCGTCGCGCCAAAGGCCGGAAGACCAGACCGAGTGCGAGGTCGTTGAACGCGCCATTCCACCGGCGTCCCCAGAATTCCGCGACGGAAGTTGAGCGCAACGGCGCGTCCATGATCGGCCGAGCATCGACCCGCAACGCGCGCCAACCGACGCTCAGGAGCGCGAACAAGCCGAAGTGAAGAATCAGAATCATGCCGACCATTCCGATCCAGCCCGCGAGGATCGGATCATGCGCGCGCCGGGCGCTAGCGAAGAGGAGAAAAGCTCCGATCAGGGTTCGAACAATCGGCACGACAATGTTTTTCCATACCGTCGAACCGGGAACGCCCGGCGCGAAATCCGGGGAGAGAAAGCGCGTTACGTCCATTCCTGGCCAGGCAAGGACATAAGCGGTCGCTCGAAACGGGCAGGCGCCGCTCGATCTTCTCAGCGCGTTCCCGAGCGTGAGCCATTTGCATCCGAAGAAAATGGCAAACGCCACTGCCCACATGAAGCCCCAAGCTGGCAGGACTGTTTTTGTCGCGAGAGCGAGCAACGGAAGAATAACCAAACCTAACCAACGGGTCCGGACAGGTATCGACGGCGTGAGGCTGCGGTTGATCGCGCAAGTGCGCTGGCCTGCCACCCACCGATATCCGCGATCCAGCAACGCCTGAATGGATGGAACTTGAGCGATTGTTGCAAAGGGGACGGCCCACCAAAGCTGGCGAGCGAGGAAAATAACCGCATCAGCGCCACCGAAGACTCGCCCGTCGGCAGTCAGCACCCGCATTTCCTCGAGTGCTTGTTCGGGAGTCAGGTTTAGTCGCTGTTGGACCCAGTCGCGCTGGAGCGGTTCGAAATGGAAGCCGCGTTTGCCGAAGAGGGGTTCGAAACGGAGGGCGAGATCGCGACAGAAGCTGCAATCCTCGTCGAAAAAGATCCAGCCGCGGAAGGGAACCGCTTCCGGTCTTTCTGTTATTTCTGTCAGCTCAGAAATCATTGGATAATTTTTTTTAGGCCGCGGCTCCGATCCCCAGAAGTTTAAAAGCCTTGTCGCCAAGCTTCGCGAGCTTCAGGACGGCAGGCGTGGGAAGTTTCTCCATCTGTTCGTAAGCGTCCGTCGCGATCTCGAAGAAATTCACGAGATCGCTCAGGCGTTCGCGGGTATGGGGCGAAGCGGCCTTCGGTTTGCTCGCTTCCGCGATACAGTCCCGCAATACCCGCAACGTCGGCTCGATCTCCCGCTTTTTCCTCTCACGGGCAATGATCCGGAACATGGCAAAGACATCCTTCATCGATTCGAAATGGTCGCGGCGATCGCCGATGACGTGGACGACGCGGACGATCCCCCAGTTCTGGAGCTCATGCAGGCTGTTGCTGATATTAGAGCGGGCGACGCCGAGCGTTTTGGCGATCTCGTCCGCGGGCAAAGGCTTTTCGGAGAGGAAGAGAAGAGCATGAACCTGGGCGACGGTGCGATTGATGCCCCAGCGGGTCCCCATTTCGCCCCAGTGGAGGATGAATTTTTGAGCGACTAGCGGCAGGTCTTTCATGATGTCTGTCTTTTCTGTCTAGACAGAAAGTAGAGAAACTTTGAGGTTCGGCAAGCGAAAAGTTTGCCCGCCGTCTTCCACTGAAAATCTCCCGAAAATATTGTTGCGGCTTTGGGATTCGTTCCTATATTGCCCGCTCTCCGCATCAGGTGCGTAGGATGTGCGTGGGATAAACGGACGCGCCGGCCTGTGCGGTTTTTTTGTCGCCCGGATTTGAAGATCGGGCGGCTTTTAATTTAACGAAGATGCCAACAATCAATCAGCTTATTCGCAAGGGACGAAAGAAGGTCTCGGTGAAATCCAAATCACCGGCCCTGAAGAATTGTCCCCAGCGCCGCGGCGTTTGCACGCAGGTCATGACCCGCACGCCGAAAAAGCCAAATTCCGCTCTACGGAAAGTGGCGAAAGTGCGGTTGACGAATGGCCAGGAAGTGATTGCCTACATTCCCGGCGAAGGGCACAACCTCCAGGAGCACTCGATCGTGCTGGTGCGAGGCGGACGGGTGAAGGATTTGCCGGGCGTGCGTTACCACATTGTGCGGGGAACGCTCGACAGCCTCGGGGTGGATGGCCGCCGCCGGAGCCGATCGAAATATGGCGCGAAACGACCGAAGGGTGCAGGGGACGCCGCGGCCAAGGAAGCGAAGCCGAAGAAGTAATTTTTTAGAACTGAAAACCGGATCACATGTCTCGCAGGCGGAAAGTTTACAAAAAGGAGGAGAAGCTCGACTCGCGTTACGGCAGTCCTGCGGTCGCCCGCCTTATTTCCACCGTGATGAAGCGAGGCAAGAAATCGCTCGCGGAACGAATCGTTTACACCGCGATCGATAAATCGCGCGAAGGTTCGGACGCAGTCGATCCGCTCGAGATCGTCAACAAGGCGCTGGAGAATGTCCGGCCGCGCCTGGAAGTAAAATCACGCCGAGTCGGTGGCGCCACCTATCAGGTGCCGATGGAAGTAACGCCGGCACGCCAGATCTCGCTCGCGATGCGCTGGATCGTCCAATACGCCGACGGCCGCCGCGGCATGCCGATGGCCGACGCGCTTGCGGCTGAATTGAAAGACGCCGCTTCCGGTCAGGGCAACGCGATCAAGAAGCGCGACGACACTCATAAAATGGCGCAGGCAAACCGCGCCTTTGCTCATTTCCGCTGGTAACGATTATGGCCACCGCAACGCTCGAACAAAAACCAGCCGGCGCGAAGAACCCGAATTCGCCCAACCGGAAGTTCCCGCTCGAGCGGACGCGGAACATCGGCATCGCCGCGCACATTGACGCGGGCAAGACGACGATCACCGAGCGAGTGCTGTTCTACACCGGCATGATTCACAAAATGGGCGAGGTGCACGAGGGCACCACTGTGACCGACTGGATGGAGCAGGAGCGTGAGCGCGGGATCACGATCACTTCGGCCGCGACGACCTGCTCATGGGCGCAACGCGCGGAAGAAGGCGTTTACAAAATTTTCGAAGGCATCAAGCAACGGATCAACATCATCGACACGCCGGGCCACGTCGATTTCACAGCGGAAGTGGAGCGTTCCCTGCGCGTGCTCGACGGCGCGATCGCGGTGTTTGACGGCGTCGCCGGGGTGCAGCCGCAATCGGAAACGGTCTGGCGGCAGGCGACGAAGTACAGCGTGCCGCGACTCGCGTTCATCAACAAGATGGACCGCGTGGGCGCTAATTTCGAGATGTCGATTGAAAGCATTCACAAAAAATTGGGCGCAAATGCCTGGCCAGTGCTGCTGCCGTTAGGCCGGGAAGATCAACTACGCGGTCAGCTCGATGTCATCAATAAAAAGGCGATCATTTATTCCGACAACGACGAGCTCGGGTCGACCTACGAAGTCACCGATGTGCCGGAGGACCAGGTCGCTGCCGTGGAGAAAGCCTACAGCAATCTCATCGAACAAGTCTCCAACCTCGACGATGAATTGGCCGAGATCGTTATTCACGAACAGCCGGTGACGGCCGAGCTTTTGAAGGCCGCGATCCGCCGCCAGACAATCGCGAACAAATTCGTTCCGGTGATCGGCGGTTCGGCGCTGAAGAACATCGGCATCCAGTATCTCGTCGACACCGTGGTCGATTATCTGCCGAGTCCGCTCGACATCCCGCCGGCCAAAGGCATGGAGCCGGACACGCACGAACCGATGGAAGCGGCGACCGATGACAGCGGCAATTTCTGCTCGCTCGCCTTCAAGCTCTGGAGCGACCCGTTTGTCGGCAAACTGGTTTTCTTCCGAGTGTATTCCGGGACACTCTCGAAGGGCGACACGGTTTACAATCCGCGCACGAACAAGCGCGAGCGCATCTCGCGATTGATCCAGATCCAGGCGGACAAGCGCGAGGACATCGAGACCTGTTACTCGGGCGACATCGCGGCGATCGTCGGGATCAAGAACATCACGACCGGCGACACGCTTTGCGACGAAGACCATCCGATCCTTCTCGAGCCGCCGTCGTTTCCTGATCCGGTTATCTCGATGGCGATTGAGCCGAAGACGAAACAGGACCAGGAAAAAATGGGCGTCGCCTTGCAGCGATTGTCCGAAGAAGATCCGACGTTCAAAGTTTACACCCACGAAGACACCGGCCAGACGATCATCGCCGGAATGGGCGAGCTCCATCTCGAGATTATTCGCGATCGCATGTTCCGCGAGTTCAAAGTGGACGCGAACGCGGGCAAACCACAGATCGCTTATCGCGAGACGATCACCGCGCCGGCGGACGGCGAAGGCAAACTGATCAAGCAGTCAGGCGGTCGCGGCCAATACGGCCACGTCATTCTCAAGGTTCACCCGAACGAGCGCGGCAAAGGCATTACCATCGAGAACAAGGTCGTGGGCGGAAATATTCCGAAGGAATACATCCCGGCCTGCAAGAAGGGCGTTGAAGAAGCGATGCTCAACGGCGTCGTCGGCGGCTATCAGGTAATCGACGCGCACATCGACATCGTGGACGGCTCGTATCACGATGTCGATTCGAACGAAATGGCGTTTAAGCTCGCCGCCATCTTCGCGGTGAAGGACGCGTTTAAGAAAGCGAAGCCGATCCTGCTCGAGCCGATCATGAAGGTCGAAAACTCGACACCGGAAGAATATCAAGGCGACATCATCGGCGATTTGAATCGTCGTCGCGCCAAGGTCAACAGCATCGAAGCGCGCGGTAACCTGACGATCGTGAACGCCGAAGCGCCCCTCGCGGAAATGTTTGGTTACGCCACGGCGATCCGTTCGCTGTCGAAAGGCCGGTCGAGTTACTCGATGGAGCCATCACACTTCGAACAAGTGCCGCCAAATTTGGTCAGCGCGATCCTCGATCAGAAGGAGACGAAATGACGAACGGCCAGCGCATTCGCATTCGTCTTAAAGCATTCGATCATCGAATGCTGGATCAATCCGCGATCGATATCGTCGAGACCGCGAAGCGTACCGGCGCGCGCGTGGCGGGGCCGATCCCGCTCCCGACCTTGATCGAAAAATTTACCGTGAACCGTTCCCCGCACGTCGACAAAAAGTCGATGGACCAATT
>JBHELY010000004.1:0-94340 GCA_046262815.1 Chthoniobacterales bacterium
CAGCTCCACTGCGATCGCGAATCCGATCGGCCAAGTGCTGAGCTTCCTCGGCGCGACAATGGTCGGAAACTAAACGTTAACCTCAACTGAAACTTCGAAGCACCCGTTCGTTCGCGCGAGCGGGTGCTTTTCTTTTTGGCGCGCTCGGCGCGTTTGTGTTCCTATGCGGCCAAACGATGGCGCAAAACAATTCACCGACGCCGCGGCGCAACATCAATGACGTCCTGCGCGCGCACGACAAGGAGCTGCTCGCGATTCCCGGCGTGGTCGGCGTTTACGTCGGATCGCTGGCGGACGGAAAAACGCCCTGCCTCAAAGTGATGCTCGCGCGGAAGTCCGACGAGGCTGAACGCGCGATTCCCAAAACGCTCGAGGGCTATCCGGTCCTCATCGAGGTGACCGGCGAAATTCGGCCGCTCGGGAACTAGCGCGTGTCATCCATCTTTGTTACCGGAGGCACCGGCTATATCGGATCGCGATTGATTCCGCTCCTGGTGGATCGCGGGCACCAATTGAAAGCGCTCGTTAGGCCGGGATCGGAGAGGAAAATTCCGGCGAACGTTTCCATCGTGAGCGCGGAGCCGTTGCAGGACGGTTCTTACAAGGAATCGATCCGCGGCTGCGATACCTTCGTTCATCTCATCGGTGTCCCGCATCCGAGCCCGGCGAAAGCCGCGCAGTTTCGCGCCATTGATCTGCCGTCCATCCAGATCGCGGTGAAAGCCGCCCGCGAGGCCGGCATTCGGCACTTCATTTATCTCAGCGTCGCGCAACCGGCTTCGATGATGGAGGCGTTCATCGCCGTGCGCGCGGAAGGCGAAGCGCTCATCCGGACCAGTGGAATGAAGGCGACGTTTGTGCGCCCGTGGTACGTCCTGGGCCCGGGACACTGGTGGCCCTACGCGCTCGTGCCCTTTTATTGGATCGCCGAACTTCTGCCGCCGACACGCGAGTCGGCCCGGCGTCTCGGACTGGTCACCATTTCGCAAATGCTCGATGCGCTGGTCTGGGCCGTGGACCGTCCAGCTGAAGACGTTCGGATTCTCGACGTGCCGGCGATCAAGGCGCTGCAGCCATCGAAACAGTCTTGATGTTTACGAACTCGCGGATTCCTTCCGCGCCGAGTTCGCGGCCGAAGCCGGAACGCTTGGCGCCGCCGAAGGGCAGGCGGGGATCGGATGCGACCATGCTGTTGATGAAGACCATCCCCGCTTCGAGTTCCCTCGCGAAAAGCTCTTTCTCGGCGGGATCGTTTGTCCACGCCGTTGCGCCGAGTCCAAACGAGCTGTCGTTCGCGATGCTTATTGCCTGCGCGGCATCGTTCGCGCGGAAGCAACAGGCAACAGGTCCGAAAATCTCTTCCCGATACGCCGGCGACTCGCGCGGAATATTTGCCAGTACAGTCGGCTCATAGAAAAAACCAGGCCGATCGATTCGCTTCCCGCCGGTGAGCAATTTCGCCCCGGCCTCGACGGATTTCCGCACCTGCTCGTCGAGGCCTTCCAAAATGGCTTCGCTCGTCAACGGTCCGATTTCCGTCGTCGCATCGAGTGGGTCGCCGACTTTGAGTGCGCGCATCTTCGCGACAAACTCGGAGACAAAGTCATCGTAAATTTTCTCCGCGACGATGAAACGCTTCGCGGCGATGCACGATTGTCCGGCGTTTTGAATTCGGGCGGCGACGCCAGTCTTCACCGCGGCTGCCAGGTCCGCGCTCGGCATGACAATGTAAGGATCGCTGCCGCCGAGCTCGAGTACGCTTTTCTTGATCTGTCGCGCGGCTTCACTTGCGACTTCGCTGCCGGCGCGCTCGCTGCCGGTCAGCGTGACCGCTTTCACGCGCGAATCTTCGATGACGGCCCGCACCTGTTCAGTTTCGATGAGCAACGTTTGAAAAACGCCTTCGGGAAATCCGGCGCGCTGAAAAATATCTTCGATGGCCAGTGCGCATTGCGGAACGTTCGCCGCGTGCTTGAGCAGCGCCACATTGCCCGCCATCAAGGCCGGGGCCGCGAACCGAAACACCTGCCAGAACGGAAAATTCCACGGCATGATCGCGAGCACTGGGCCCATCGGTTCGTAGCGAACAAAGTTGTGGGACGATTCCGTTTCGATTGTTTGCTCGGTCAGAAATCGCTCCGCGTGCTCCGCATAAAACCGGCAACCGCGCGCGCATTTCGTGATTTCTTCCTCCGCAGCCCGGAGCAGCTTGCCCATCTCCAGCGTCATGATGCGCGCCAGATCTGCCTTGTCTTTCTCGAGGAGATCGGCGGCCGCGCTCAGCCAGTTCGCCCGCTGCTCGAATGAGGTTTTTCGATAAGATCGAAATGCGCGATCGGCCTTCGCGAGCTTCTCTTCGATCTGACGCGAATCGATCGCGGCAAATTCTTTCACAGTTTCGCCGGTGGTTGGATTGATCGAGGCAATGGCCATCGCTCAGCTACAACCGCAGACCCTTCGGAATCAAGAGACGATCCAGCAAATCGAAACTCCATTGCACGAGAAGCGCGAGGATTGCGGCCGGGATTGCGCCCTGCAAGATCGTGACGTGGTCGTTGAGGTTGAGACCGCTGAGAATTGGTTCGCCCAAACCGCCGGCGCCGATGAGCGCGGCGAGCGTCGCAGTCCCGATGTTGATCACCGCGCTGGTTTTGATGCCGCCGAGAATCGAGCGCGACGCAATTGGTAAATAAATTTTCCAGAGCCGCGCGGACGGCTCGAGTCCGAGCGCGACGGCTGATTCGCGCAATGGGTGCGCGATGTCCTGTAATCCGGTGGCGGTGTTGCGGACAATCGGCAGCAATCCGTACAGAAACAGCGCGGCAATCGCGGTGCGCACGCTGATCCCGAAAAACGGAAGCGGCACGAGCAGCGCGAGCAGCGCGAGAGACGGAATTGTTTGCACCGCGCTGGTAATTCCGAGAATGACCTGGCCGATGATTCCGCCGCGGCTGGCCGCAATGCCCAGCGGAATCCCGACGAGAATCGAAAGGAGCAACGAAAGTCCGGCGAGCTCGAGATGACGCAATGTCCACCGTTGAAGCTTGTGCGGGAATGATTCGCCGGCGCTCGAAATAGCACTTGCTCCTGTATCCGAGAAAAACAACGCGGCGGCTTGTGCGTAATTTTTTGAGCGCTCCGCTTCGGCATTGAGCCGGATCATACGGCTGGCGTCGAGCTGTCCTTCGAGTCCGCGCAAAACGGCAACAGCGTTTGCGGGCAGACTGAGCCGGTAGAGAAAGACAGCTTTGTACTGAGGGAAGAACTGTAGATCGTCCTCCAATACGACCAGATCGTTCTCGCCGATTTTGGCATCGGTCGAATACGCGTCCTTTACGTCAATCGATCCGTTGCGAAGCGCCTCGTAACCGAGTCCGTGATCGATCCCGATCAGATTCGGCGGAGCCAACTGATATTTTTCCGCGAGCGGCCGCCAGCCATCGTGTCGATCCAGGAATTCATGAGTGAGCCCGAGCTTGAGCTCGGGGTGACTACGCAGATCGCTGATCGTGCGAATCGCTTTCTGTTCCGCCGCGGCTCGGCGCATGACGAGCGCGTAGGTGTTGTTAAACCCGAGCTCGCCCGTCATTCCCACGCCGGATTTCGCGAGCTGTTCTCGTATCTCGCTCATGCTGGCCATCGGCGTTTTGAGAATTTCTTCCGCGATAGTGCCCGTGTATTCGGGATACACCGCGATCTGATCGCCCTTCAACGCCTGCCAAAGGATGATTGTGCCGCCCATCCCCTGGCGGTGCTCAGTTGTCAGGCCGGCGTTTTCAAGAGAGCGCTTCGCGATCTCGGCGAGCACATACGATTCCGTGAATCTTTTTGAACCGATCAGAATGGGGTCGGCAAAAGCGGATCCAGCGAAGAATGTAATGAGGAGCGCGGCGACGACTTTTTTCATAACGCGACGAGGCTGCGTTGCGCATTGATGAATTCGGTGACGAAACTGCTGGCCGGGTTCGTGCGCAGCTCCTCCAGCGTCCCGCGCTGAACGACCCGGCCGTCGCTCATGAGCACGATTTCGTCGCCGAGATACGCGGCTTCGGCGAGATCGTGGGTGACGAGGATCGCGGTTTGATTCAGGCGCCCGAAAATTTCCGTCAGATCTTTTTGGAGCGCGGCGCGGACCAGGGGATCGAGGGCTCCGAGCGGCTCGTCGAGCAGGAGCAACTCCGGGGACAGCATGAGCGCGCGCATCAGGCTGATGCGCTGGCGTTGCCCGCCGGAAAGCTCGAGTGGAAAACGATCGAGCGCAGTTTCGGGAAAGCGGGTGAGGGCGCGAAGTTCCGCGAGGCGGCTGTTCGTTTTCTCCGCCGGCAATCCCAAATGACTTGCCATCAAAAGGATGTTCTTGCGCGCCGTCAGATGCGGGAAAAGGCCGCCATCCTGGATCACGTAGCCGATCCTCCGCCGGAGCTCGGAGATATTCGCCGCGGTTATTTCTTTGTCGTCAAAGCGAACCGTGCCGGCATCGGGATCGAGCAGCCGAATGATCAACCGGAGGAGGGTCGATTTCCCGCAGCCGCTCGGCCCAATGAGAACCGTGGTTTTGCCGCGAGCGAAAGTCAGATCGGTGGGCTGAAGCGCAGCTGTGGCGCCATAAGTCTTCCTGACGCCCTGTAATTCGACGAGCGCACTCACGTTACATTTTTAACGAACCATCAATCACCCGCGAAGACTTATCTGCGCTCTTCTGTAGCCGCCGCCCTGTGGGCGGCGCAGACTGTGATCGGCCTGTGCTCCCACGCTTCGCACAGCGAAGCGGCTACAGAAGAAGCTATTCAGCCACGGCGAAATGGAAGATCGCGAACCATTGCTTCGGGTCTGTCCAGACGCGGGAGGCTTCGCGGAAGCCGGCCGAGGCGGCGAGACGTGCGAAACCATCGAGAGTGTGTTTGTAAGAGAATTCGGTGATGATTTTCTCGCCATCGCCGAACCAGAACTCGCGGCCGCCTACCGACACGGTTTGTTCGCCTTCGCTGATTAGATGCATCTCGATCCGGCCTTCCCTTTGATTATAAACGGCGCGGTGCTTCCACCGCGAAAGATTGACGTCTGCACCCAGCTCACGGTTCGCCCGCGAGAGCAGATTCAAATTGAATTGCGCCGTGACCCCGGCGCTGTCGTTGTAGGCCGCTTCCAGAACTTCGCGGCTCTTTTGCAAATCGATTCCGATGATGAGCCCGCCGTCTCTCCCGCACAATCGGCAAACGCGGCGCAAAAAATCCTGCGCCACCGGCGGCTCGAGATTTCCAATTGTCGAGCCAGGAAAGAACACCGCGACGTGGTCGGGCTTGCGCAGCGGTTTGGGCAATTGCAATTCCTGGAGGTAATCGGCGCAGACCGGAAGGATTTCGAGGGCCGGCATCGCTTTGCTGAGCTCGATCGCTGAATCGATCAGCCGTTGTTTTGAAATATCGACCGGAATATAGGCGATCGGATTCTGGAGATGTTCGAGCAACATCCGGGTCTTGATTCCCGCGCCGGTTCCGAAACCGATCAGCGCGGCGTTGGCGCCGATCGATTCAGAAATCTCCTCGGCGTAACGACGAAGCAAATCAGTTTCGATTCGAGTGATGTAATACTCGGGCAGCTCGCAAATTCGCTGGAACAAATCAGCGCCGCGTTCGTCGTAAAAAAATTTGCACGGCAACGTTCGCGGCGAACTCGAAAGACCGGCGACGACTTCCGCGAGAAAATCCGCTTTGACCGGCTCGAGGTCGAGCACGGCGACACGGCCAGCCACGCCGCTCATGATGGATCGCGAGCGAGCCGGATGCCGGTGAACTGCCAGCGTTTTTCCGGCTGGAAGAAATTGCGGTAGGTCAGGCGAACGTGATTGCGTGAAGTCGCGCACGATCCCCCGCGGAGCACCATCTGGTTGCACATGAATTTGCCGTTGTATTCGCCGAGCGCGCCGGGGCCCGCGCGGTAACCGGGGTAGGGGAGATACGCGCTCCGCGTCCATTCCCACACGTCGCCGTAGATTTGTTGAAGCGCGCCGTTGTCAGATCGAGGGGCAGGCGCCGGATGAAAGCGTTCGTCGTCGACGAAATTTCCAGCGATCGGCATCGGTGCTGCGGCGCGTTCCCATTCGAATTCCGTGGGCAACCTTGCGCCGGCCCAGTTCGCGTACGCGTCCGCTTCGAAATAACTGACGTGCGTGACCGGCACGGATTCATGGACGCGCCGAAAACCCGAGAGCGTGAAATTCCACCACTCGCCATCGCGCTCGGTCCAATAAAGCGGGGCGCGCCAGCGTTGTTCGTTCACGGTCATCCAGCCGAGCGAAAGCCAATACTCCGGACGCGTGTAACCGCCCGCTTCCATGAATTCGAGATACTCGCCGTTGGTGATCAATCGATTCGAGAGCGAAAATCGCGGAACGAGGGCGCGATGTTGCGGGCCTTCGTTGTCGTAAGAAAATCCGGCGCCGTCGTGACCGATCGTTGCGATTGCTTCGTCGAATTCGATGAAACGTTGCGGAGCGACGGACGCGTTTTCCGATGACGGAGCGGCGTTGCAGAATACCGGGTAAAGCGGGTTCTGCGCGAGAACGTGTTTGATGTCGGTGAGAAGAAGTTCCTGGTGTTGCTGCTCGTGATTAAGACCGAGGACCAGGATCGGCTCGATTTCGTTCAGCGTCGCCTCGTCTGCTTCCGCGAGCAGTTGTCCCAGGCATTGGTCGATTGATTCCCGAAAACGATAGGTCTCGGCCACGGTCGGACGCGAAATCAATCCGCGCAGGTCGCGCCGGTGCATGTCTCCGGCAGCATTGTAGTAGGAATTAAAAAGATAAGCGTACTGCGGAACCTCGGGGCGATAACGCGGCATCCAGGGTTTCACGATGAAGGTCTCGAAAAACCAGCTCGTGTGGGCGAGGTGCCATTTCGTCGGACTCACGTCGGGCATCGATTGCACGACGTAATCTTCCGGCTCGAGATCGCGACAAAGACGGGCCGTGAAATTGCGAACGTCCCGGTAGCGTTCCAGCAATCGTTCGGCGCGCCCGTTCGGTTCCCCGCGTGGCTGCACTTCTCCGCGCCCGTGCGGTGACTCGGCCACGAGAGTCTCGGGCGCTTTCAAAATAACTCAGCCTTCCTGTTGCAGCTCTTCCTTGCGCGCCTCGAGCATTTGATCGCGCGCCGCTTCTTCCAAGCCATCCTCGACCAACTGCTCCCCGAGGTTCTCCTCGTCTTCGATTCGCGGCGCGTGATGTCCTTTCGATGCGGCTACCACGTTCCACTCTTCAACAACGTCGGCGTTGGTATCTGTTTCTTCCGGGGCGGTCGAGTCCTGGGCTCCAAGCAACTCCCGGCGCGCCTGATTCCAATCGGCGTCGGTGAATTCATCAGGGTCCCGCTCCGCGATGAGCGCGATTTCACGGGCACGCTTTTCCACTGCATCGGGCGAAGGTGCGCCGAAGCCATTGCCATGAACCGAAATTTTTCCTGCCGGATGAGAGTTGTCGTTCATATAAATAACTTCGAAAAGGAGAGGGGCTGTGTCCGTATCGAGTTATTATCCGGCCCGCTGCTGCGAAAGGCAAACCTCGGTTTTGTGATTAATGAATGATCGAATCCGGAGCCTCACGCTATCGAATGGATCGGCGGTCGCGCTGAGCGAATACGGCGATCCGCGGGGCCTGCCGATTTTCTTTTGTCACGGATGGCCCAGCTCGCGGACGATGGCTGAGCTGGCGCACGAAGCAGCGCGCGATCTTGGCGCGCGAATTATTTCGCCGGACCGGCCGGGAATTCGCGATTCGCAATTTCAGGCTGGCCGGCGATTGATCGATTGGCCGCCGTTGCTGAATGAGATCGCTGATCGGTTGGCGATCGATCGGTTTCGGATTCTTGCGATTTCCGGCGGCGCGCCTTACGCCTACGCCAGCGGATGGATGACGCCCGAACGCGTGGAGAAAATCGCGGTGGTGAGCGGCGCGCCGCCACTCGACGAACTGAAGGAGTACGATGGATTGCTGCCGGTCCATCGGCAGATGCTGCGGCTCCGCGTGCGCCGGCCCGGATTGATGAAAGCGCTCTTTCATCTGGCCCGGCCGTTTGTCGCGATGCGAATGCCGATCCGGTTCCGTCCGCTCCTCCTGAAATTTCTCCAGCCCTGCGACGCCAACGTTCTGCGCGAGTCGCGTGCGTTCGATGTTTGCTTCGAAAGCGCCCGGCAAGCGTGGCGTTCGTCGGCGAAGGGCGTGATGACCGATGCCGAAATCTACGCGACGCCGTGGGGATTTGCGCTCGAGCAGGTCCGCGTGCCCGTCGCGCTTTGGCACGGGACGAAAGACCGGACGTTTGCGCATCGGCTGGCGAAGGACGTCGCGTCGCGGCTTCCGAATTGCGAGTTCCATCTTGTCGAAGACGCTGGTCATTACTCTCTCCCGATTCGTTACATTCACCAAATTCTGGCCGATCTGATCGCATAGCATTTTTCGCGTGCACAGCTCGCATGCTCGGCCGAAACTTCGCGGTGGAAGATTTCACCGCGGGCGCTACTCACGATCAGCCGACACGCCGCCAATCATCGATCGGCGCGCCGTTCGACGAACGGGTCCATGAGCTCGTCAAGGACTGGGGCGCGGAAAAATCGCCGGAGCTGATCGAGGAAATGATCATCACCGCGCTGAAGATGGCGCGCGACAAAATGGGCACCGGCGACCTGAAGCTGATGAATCGGTCGCTCAAGGAAATGCGGTATGCCGCGAAGGTTTTTTCCAATTACCGCGCGTTCCGGAAAGTTTGCGTGTTCGGCTCAGCCCGCACGCCGCCGAGCGAAGCGCAGTACGCGGTCGCCGAGGAATTCGCGCGCGAAATGGTGGCGCAGAATTACATGGTCATCACCGGTGGCGGCGACGGGATCATGGGCGCGGCCCAGAAAGGCGCCGGCCGCGAGCACGGGTTCGGTCTCAACATTCGTCTACCGTTCGAGCAGCGCGCGAACCCGATCATCGAAGGCGATCCGAAGCTCATTAACTTCAATTATTTTTTCACCCGGAAACTAAACTTCGTGAAGGAAACACACGCCTTCGCGCTTTTTCCCGGCGGTTTCGGGACGATGGACGAGGGATTTGAGGTCCTCACTCTCATGCAGACAGGCAAGGCGCGCATCATTCCCGTCGTGCTCCTCGATCGGCCCGACGGGAGTTACTGGGAAACCTGGATGAGGTTTCTGACCGACCATCTCTGCAAATTCGGTTACATCGGTCCCGAGGATTTTCATTTTTTCAAGATCATGCCGAACGTGGCCGAAGCCGTTCGCGAGATCGTGAACTTCTACAGCGTCTATCAATCGTCGCGCTGGGTGGGCGAACAGCTCGTGGTTCGACTGAGCAAGAAACTTTCGAGCGGCGCGCTCACCGAGTTGAACAAAAACTTTTCCGATGTCCTGCGCACCGGCTCGATCGTTCAGGGCAGCGCGCTCCGCCAGGAAAAGAACGAGCCGGAAATCTGGGAACTGCCGCGGCTGATCTTTACGCCGTACCGCCGCAGCTTCGGCCGCTTCCGTCAATTCATCGACGCGATCAACGCCCTGGGCGCCGCTTAAGCCGCGGCGCGTTTTTCCAGGATGTAATCGTGAATCGTATTCACGCTCCGGAGTGCTTTCGCGGCCACTTCGGAATTTGGAACGCCAACGCCGAACGTTTTTTCCATGCTCACCACGAGCTCGAGTGCGTCGATTGAATCAAGCCCGAGTCCGCCGGGGCCGAACAGCGGCAAATCATCGCCGATTTGATCCGCTGTGGTTTGGAGCATCAAATTTTTCACGAGCATTTCCTTGATGCTCTGGCGCAAATCGGTTTCTGGCATGGTCATGGGCGAACGCGAGCCGCGACTGTGTCGCAAGGCGAGCGCTGCGTCAAATCCCGCTCAAAGAATCGGCACTCGGCGCGCTAAACGCGATCCGTCTTATCCGGATTCGGCACAGGAGCCGCGGCGGGCGGAGTTGCCGCGGGCGGCTGGTTCTCGATCTGCGGAACAGTCGCGGCAGGCGGCGCGGTCTTGGCCACGTCGGTTTTGCCGGCCGAATGCAGCTCGTCGGTAAACTCGTCCTTCGCTTTCTGGAATTCCTTGATGGCCGAGCCCATGCCGCGCGCCAGCTCCGGCAATTTTTTCGCGCCGAACAAAACCAGGATGATCAGCAGAATGATGATCAGGTCAGGTCCGCCAAGACTGGAGAACAACGCGAGCAAGCTCATGGCGCAAGCATCTCCTCATCTCCATAAGTTGCAAGGCATTTCATGGGTGGGCCGGGCGTGGTATGTAAGAGCGATGGGTCGCTTTGCCCAGGAAATCCGTTCGCTTTTTGATCGGCAATACCGGCGCGCGTTCCGGAATCTCCGGCATTTGCCGCGGCTGGAATACCGCAGAGTGATCGATGCCGGCGCGAATCGCGGCGCTTTCACCGATGCTTTCCTGCGACTGCATGCGCCGGAGCGAATGATCCTCGTCGAGGCAATTCCCGAGCTCGCCCTGAAGCTGGGCGCGAAATACGAGCGCGATCCGCGAATCGCCGTCGTCGCGGCGGCGCTGTCCGATCAAAACGGCCAGGCGCGATTCGAGATCAATCGTTCGGAAGCGTCCAGCTCGCTGCTTCCGATCGATCCGCGAAATACCGAATGGTTCGGCCGCGATCTGAGCGTCGCGAATTCGATCATGGTTCCGACGGTCACGCTTCCGGAGTTAATGACGCGCGAGAAACTGGACCGCGTCGATTTGCTGAAGCTCGATCTCCAAGGGGCCGAACGATTGGTGCTCACGGGCGCCGGAGAAGCGCTCAATCGGGTGCGCGTGATTTACACCGAAGTTTTCTTCGAACCGCTGTATGAAAATGCATGGCTGTTCCGGGAAGTGGATGAATTTCTTTCCGGCCGCGATTTCAAACTTTGCGGGCTTTCGAATATTGTCCACGCGACGAATGGCGACCTTGTCCAGGCCAACGCGACATTTCGCCGCAACGATCTAACCTGATTTCAGCGATGCGACCGCTTCTGTTTCTGCTTTCGTTAGGCTTCGCCTCCCTTTCCGACGGCGCGACGCTTTCCGGTCAGCAAGTCCAACCTGGCGGCAAAATCGAAATCCGTTTTCCGGTTTCGAAATATTTTCAGGACATCGCCGCACAGGCAGGCAATCCACGTCCCGAGACCGGCCGCGCTGTCGTCGCGTTTCCAGCGGGTTTCGATCCTTCGCGGAGCTGGCCAATTCTCATCGTCACATCGACGAGCGATTTCAATCGCACCAGCGCGATGGACGCCGAGTGGTACAGCCGGCCCGCGACAGCCGAGGGATGGATTGTTCTGGGTCCAGACGCGACGATCGCGCCGCGGATCGATTCAACCCAATGGCGTCTCGGTTTACTCGGCGCGGCCCTCGAAGCGATCCGGAAAGACTGGCCGCAATCCGCGCGATGGCCAGTAGCCTTCGCCGGATTTTCCGGAGGATCGAAACGGAGCGGCGTGCTCGGCGTCATGCTGGCCAAGAGTGGATCCGTTCGCGTTTGCGGATTTTTCCTGAGCGGAATCAATGAAGACCGGCTCGGCGAAGCCTACAAAACATATCATCCCGGCGCCGGTCTGCTCGAAGTGCCGGTCTGGTTGAGCAGCGGATCGAACGACACCGTGGCCACGCCGCAAGCGCACAACCTGGTGAAGGCGTCGCTCGAGCGCACCGGTTTCAAACGCGTCCGCCTGGAACAATTCGGCGGCGGCCATCAGTTGAAATTGTCCGAGGTGCGGCGCGCGCTCCAGTGGTTCCGCCAACTTGGCCGGTTTTAAGATTTTCTTCGCGTGAGGAGCGCGAACGCAACCGTGATCGCTGACGCGTAACCGATCGCCAACGCGATATCTACCGCCAACCAGACGGCCGGTCTTTGCTCGCGCTGCATGTAGCGATAGTCCGCGCAGTACTCCCGCAGCGTGCAGCGTTTCCAACCCCACTCGATCGCGCCGCCACTTCCATCGGCGAACATGACCTCCGTCATCGTCCGCTCGACGTATAACGGCAGAAAGCAAACAATCGCAAACGCTATCGCCATCACCACGGCCAAAGGAAGTTTCACTTCTTTTTGGCGCGGTAGCTAAGCAACACGATGCCGGACGGCAGCTCGCGGCTTTCGGTCAATTGAGCAGAATCGGCACGACTGCCATCCAGGCTCGTCGCCACGCTGAAGCGGACGCGGCGCGTTGGCTTTTTGCTCCGGCCGGCTTTGCTTCCGTTCTTTTTCGAACGAACCACGCGCTGTTATTCCTCGCCGTCGTAGTAATCGAGCGACTCGCCGCGCATCAGCCGGCGCTCGGGCGAGCGGACGAGCCACTTTTTGCTGTCGGGATAATACGACGATTCACCGATCGGGTTATCGGCTATGATGAAAATGACGAGGTCTTCAGTCGCGTCGTTCGCCAAGGTGTGCGGCTCTTCCGGCTGGAATATAAAGGCGTCGCCGGCCTCGATCGGCGTCGTCCCATCTTTGTGCCGGACCGCACCTTTACCGGACAGCACATAGTAGAACTCCCACTGCGCACTGTGCGAGTGATACGGATAAGCCGTTTTCCCGGGAGGAATCCGGGTGAGTTCGACATCGAACGGATGCCGCTCCTTCAGGTCGGTCGAAAACGGCTTTCGGCCCAAGGCTTCCGACAATCCTTTGCTCGCTCCGCCAAATTTCCCCTTGGGCGACGCCCAGGAGTCCTCCGGAATATCGCGGACATTTATTTTTTGCATCGTGCGTTCACACCCTGGGGTGAGGCGGAGCTGGCTCAAGAAGCTAGGAGGCTTCGGACCGAAATCAATCCAGGGTCTCGCAGTCGTAGTACTCGGAGCCGTACGATCCCGTGACTAGATCGGGTTTCTGCCTAATCCAGAGCGAAATCTTTGGAACGCCAGCCGCATACTGGCAAATCCGTCTTGCGACCCGCCGATAGATACGAGGCTCCGGATAGACCGGGACATGCAGCTCAGCATACGCCCACCGGTTTATGTCCAGAAAGAACGGCTCGCTGCTTTGCCAGATGTGCGGACGGATCGGCGCCGGCAGCCGGGACATGACCGCGGGGCTAAGATAGATGGCAGCTTGATAGGTGTTCCCGGAGTAGATGGATGAAGAAAGAAAGGAATCCCAGAGGCCAACCAGACTCAGGGCAGGCAGCAGTCCAAATAGAAGCAGAATCAGCCACTGGAAAGCTCTCTTCCCCACCAGAATTCTGCGCGCCGTGGTTTTCTTGTCCTGCCAAAACAATATGCAAACGAACAGGACCATCGCGATGTTCCACGGCCAGACCACGATATTTTCGCCGGTAAGAAAGAGCAGAATCAGGATGGCAACGTGGGTAGCGATAGCCAGGACGACGGCTCGATTTCGAAATCGGCGGGTGAGGAGGCCGAACCCGATAAGAATCTCCAGCAAAGGTATGACCAGGATCGCGTAGGACGGAACCTGCTTGACGACCGATTGGCAGAAGCTGGGCAGGAAGCTGGCCATGTCTGGCCATGTTTCCCGGACGAAGGTTACATTCAATTTCTGAAATCCGGTCCAGAAATAAGTAGAAGCTACGATCAACCTGCAAGCGTCGAGAGCAGCGTGATTATTTGGAGTTTCCGTTTGTCTGCGTTTGAGAAGACCGACTGCCGCCAGCATGAAGAGATATTGGTAGAACCAGGGCTGCCAGCGCATCTGGTCCCACAGGGCGAGCGCCCCGGCAAGGCCAAGAAAAACAAGGATAAGCGTGCGAGACCTGGTGAAGAAGCTGATAACCGCCAGCAAAACGAGCAAGGATACAAACCCAATGTAGTCCAACGGGTAGGGAATAGCTGGCAAATGGTTGCTGATCGGAACCAACGGGAAAAGGCGCGACGAAACCCATAGTTTCCAAGAGAGAAGAAATGAGCAGGCGATAGCCAGGGCGGTGACGCGAATGAGCAGAGCTACCTGCCGCTCCGGAGCCAGGTTAAGTCCGCTGAACGAGTGCCGGAAGCTCATTCAAGTACGCCGTCGGCCAGCTGCTCAATCAGACTTGCCAGTCGAAAGCCAGCGGCGCGCAGACTGCATTTGCTTACACGTCGTAGTACATCGCGAACTCGTAGGGATGAGGGCGAAGACGGAGGGCGTCGTATTCCTTCTGCTTCATCTCGATCCAGTTCGCGACGAAGTCCTCGTTAAAGACGTCACCTTTAAGGAGGAAATTGTGATCTTCGGTTAGCGCTTTGATCGCGCCGCTGAGCGAATCGGGCACGCTTGGCACGTTGGCCAGTTCTTCCGGTGGAAGTTCGTAGAGATTTTTATCGAGCGGATCGCCGGGATCGATGCGACTTTGGATTCCGTCGAGGCCGGCGAGGAGCAAGGCCGAGAAGGCGAGGTACGGATTTGCCGCCGGATCCGGCGTGCGGAATTCGATCCGTTTCGCTTTCGGATTCGCGGAGTAGGTCGGAATGCGGATCGAAGCGGAACGATTGCGCGCGGAATAGGCAAGATTCACCGGCGCTTCGAAGCCGGGAACGAGGCGCTTGTAGCTGTTCGTTGTCGGATTGGTCAGGCAGGTGAGCGCCGGCGCGTGGCGTAAAATTCCGCCGATGAAAAAGAGCGCGGTCTCGCTCAAACCAGCGTAACCATTTCCAGCGAAGAGCGGCTTCCCGTCTTTCCACAGCGACATGTGGGTATGCATGCCGGAACCGTTGTCCTGAAAGAGCGGTTTGGGCATGAAGGTGACGCTCTTGTTGTGTCTCTTGGCCACGTTCCGGACGATGTATTTGTAATATTGCAGGTGGTCCGCCATCGATTTCATCGACGCGTAGCGAATGTCGATCTCGGCCTGGCCCGCGGTCGCGACTTCATGATGCTGGCGCTCGATCGGAATCCCGGCTTTCTCCAGCTCCAGGCACATCTCGTTGCGAATGTCCTGCAAACTGTCGGCCGGTCCGACGGGGAAGTAGCCTTCTTTCGCGCGCACCTTGTAACCGAGATTCGGAAACTCTTCCCGCGCGCTGTTCCAATGGCCTTCCGCGCTGTCGACGAGATGGAATGACGAATTGCCGCTGTAGCTGTAACGCACTTCGTCGAAAATAAAGAATTCCGCTTCCGGTCCGAAAAACGCCGTGTCCGCGATTCCGGTGCTTTGCAAATACGCTTCCGCTTTTTCCGCGACGCCGCGCGGGTCGCGATCGTACGGTTCGCGCGTGATCGGATCGACGATGGTGCAGATCAGGCTCAAGGTCGGCTCCGCGTTAAAGACATCGATCCACGCCGTCGTCGGATCGGGAATAACGAGCATGTCGCTCGCGTTAATGGCGCGCCAGCCGCGGATGCTCGAGCCGTCGAAGCCGAGGCCGTCGGTAAAAATTTCCTCGTTATATTCGGTGAGGGTGGTGGTGAAATGCTGCCAGGAACCCGGCAGATCGGTGAATTTGAAATCCACGAGCTTCACGTCGTGGTCCTTGATCATTTTGCTGACGTCGGAGGCGGTTTTGTCTTTGGCCATTGCTTAGGTGGAGTGGTTGAGGTGTGGAGTGGAGAGGATTTGAATTCGTTAAGTCACTAGAGAACCAAATCGCAAAATAGCGAACCCGCGGGAAGCGGAGTCGAGGGAGCGATGGTGTGAGTGAGTGGCGAAGTCGAGGCGTGCGTCTGTCACACCGCCTTTTCGCCGATTTCTTCCGTGCGAATGCGCACGGCGTGCTCGACTGGGAGCACAAAAACTTTTCCGTCGCCGATCTTGCCGGTCTTGGCCGCGCCAACAACCACGCTCACCGCCTTGTCCACCATCTCATCAGCGAGCACGACTTCGACTTTTACTTTGGGCAGGAAATCCACGGTGTATTCGCTGCCGCGATAAATCTCGGTGTGGCCTTTCTGCCGCCCGAAGCCCTTCACTTCCGTCACCGTCATGCCCTCGATGCCGAGCTCGGCCAGGGCTTCCTTTACTTCCTCGAGTTTGAACGGCTTGATGATCGCTTCGAGCTTTTTCATGTCGGGTTCAATGGCGGCGTGTGTTTGTTTTCAGTCGCACAACGAGCATGCCGAAAGGTCTGCGCTCTTTCAAATCCGTTTCGGAGATTCGCCGCACGTGCTCTCTTAACAACGCGCCCGAATTCGTGCAACACAGAAATTTTTTTGCAGCGGAAATTATTTTTTTGAGGCGTTTTCCCTCGTAAATTTGACCGCTTCGGACAGCACGTGGTTATAGTGCGGACGGATGCCTTCCGAATCTTTCGTCCATCTTCATCTCCACACCGAATACTCCTTCCTCGACGGCGCGGTGCGGATGAAGGAGCTGATGAAAAAGGCGAAGGAATTGGGAATGCCGGCGGTTGCGATCACCGATCACGGAAATCTTCACGGCGCGATCGAGTTTTACCAGGCCGCCACGAACGCGGGGATCAAACCGATCATCGGCTGCGAGGCTTACATGGCGCCCGGCGCGATGAAAGACCGGCCCACGAACCAGCGCGACGCCGCCTATCATTTCACGCTCCTGGCCAAGGACGAAACCGGTTACCGCAACCTGGTGAAGATGATCTCCATAGCGCATCTCGATGGATTTCATTACAAGCCGCGGATCGACAAGGAACTGCTCTCGAAACATTCCGGCGGATTGATCGGACTGAGCGGCTGTCTCAAAGGCGAGATCAACATGGCGATCCAATCGGACAATCTCGCGAAGGCGCGGCAAAGCGTGGCGGAGTTTCGCGATATCCTGGGCGCGGAAAATTTTTTCCTCGAAATGCACGACCACGGCATCGAGGCGCAGCACAAATGCAATCAGGTGCTGCCGCGTCTCGGGAAGGAATTCGGGCTCGGATTAGTCGCGGCGAATGACGTTCATTTTCTCGAGCGCAGTCATCACGAGACCCACGACGTGATGGTGTGCATCGGGACTGGCCGGATGGTGCACGACGAGCGGCGAATGCGGTATCAACCGGACCTCTATTTCAAATCGGCCGATGAAATGCGGGCGCTGTTTCCGGATTACCCCGAGGCAATCACGAACAGCCTGGCGATCGCCGAGCGGATCAATCTGGAATTGGAATTCGGCGTTTCGAAATATCCCGAATACCCGGCGCCGGAAGGAAAAACGCGCGAGGCTTATCTGCGCGAGCTTTGTTACAAAGGGTTGCACGAACGCTACGGAGAACGCGCGGGGGGGGATTCGGAATTGATCAAGCGGCTCGACTACGAGGTCGACATTCTCGAGCGCACCGGATTCGTCAGTTATTTTCTGATCGTCTGGGACTTCATTCATTTCGCGAAACAACGCGGCATCCCGGTGGGACCGGGTCGCGGTTCCGCGGCCGGGTCGCTCGTCGCCTACGTTTTGGGAATCACGGATATCGATCCGCTTCAGTTCGGATTGATCTTCGAGCGATTCCTGAATCCGGAACGAGTTTCCCCGCCCGATATCGACGTCGATTTTTGCAAGGACCGGCGCGGCGAAGTGCTGGAATACGTCCGGCAAAAGTACGGCGAACGCCGCGTCTCGCAGATCGTGACGTTCAACAAGATGAATGCGAAAAGCGCGGTGCGCGACGTCGGCCGCGTCATTGGACTTTCCTACGGGGAGGCCGATCGGCTCGCGCGGATGATCCCGAGCGGTCCGGGGCAACAGAACATCACGCTCGCTGAATCTGCGTTAGCGAATCCGGAGTTGCGGCGCGCGATCGAGACAGAACCGGCGACGCGTCAACTATGGGACCACGCGACGTTACTCGAAGGACGTTCACGTAATTTCGGCGTCCACGCTGCCGGCATCGTGATCGGCGATCGCGATCTTTCCGAGTACGTCCCGCTCCGCCGCGATCCGAAAGAGAAAGAAGTCATCACTCAATATCCGATGGGGCCGTTGAACGACCTCGGTTTGCTCAAGATGGATTTCCTCGGTTTGCGCACGCTGACGGTGTTGCACGATGCCGAGGAATTGATCCGCAAACGCATCCCGGATTTTTCGCTCGCCCAGGTCCCGCTCGACGATCCGGCGACGTTCGCGCTCCTCAACCGCGCCGAAACGATCGGCATCTTCCAGTTGGAAGGCGGCATGACCGGGTTCTGCAAACAATTCGATTTCAAATCGATCGACGACATCATCGCGTTGAGCGCGCTTTATCGGCCGGGGCCGATGGACCTGATCCCGGATTATATCAAGCGCAAGAAAGGGCTCGCGAAAATTCGCTACGAGCATCCGCTCCTCGAAGAAGTCTGCGCCGACACCTACGGCGTGATGATTTATCAGGAACAAGTGATGGCGGCGGCGAGCCGGCTGGCCGGCTACTCGTTAGGCCAGGCCGATCTTCTCCGGCGCGCGATGGGAAAAAAAGACAAGGAGAAGATGGCGAAAGAGCGCGCCAATTTCATCGAAGGCTGCGCGCGCGAGAATAAAATCCCGGAGAAAAAAGCGAATTCGATTTTCGATTTGCTGGAGAAGTTCGCCGGTTACGGATTCAACAAGAGCCACAGCGCGGCTTACGGGTTGATCAGTTATCAGACCGCGTTTCTGAAGGCGAATTATCCCGTTGAATTCATGGCGGGATTGCTGAGCAACGAGATCAATAACACGGACAAGATTTCGACCTTCGTCGGCGAGTGCAAACGAATGGGCATTCCGATTCTGCCGCCGGACGTGAATCGAAGCGGATTGAAATTCACGCCTGAGTTGCAAGGTGAAGTTGGGGCGATCCGCTACGGACTCGCCGCGATCAAGAACGTGGGCGAGGGGGCGATGGAGATCGCGATCAAGGAACGCGAATCAGGCGGCGAGTTCTCTTCGCTGGAAGATTTCTGCAAACGGCTCGACTCGCGGGTGGCGAACAAAAAAATCCTCGAGAATCTCATCAAATGCGGGGCGTTCGATTTTCTCGGGCGCGAGCGAGCGGAGTTGTTCGCCTGCATCGACGAATCGATGGCGGCCGCCGCGGCGTCGCAACGCGATCGGGCCAGCGGCCAGGTTTCACTGTTCGACGACATGCCTGCGCCGGCATCGAAACCAACATCGCGCCGCGTCATTCCATGGACCGAGCACGAAAAGATGTCGTACGAAAAGGAGCTGCTTGGCTTTTACGTGACCGGACATCCGCTCGACGCTTACGCGAATGTCCTGGCCGATGGGAAATATCAAACGATCACGTCGTTGAATGAGCTGGCAGATCGCGCGTCGTTCAAGATCGCCGGCGCCATCGTCCAGGTGGACAAGAAGTTCACCAAGAAGGAAGGCAAACCGTTCGCCGTTGTTTTTCTCGAAGATCTCACTGCAACGCTCGAGGTCGTTCTCTGGAACGAAGTTTACACAACTGTCGCCGAGGCGCTCGTTCTCGGGCGCGTTCTCGCTGTTCATGGAACATTGGACCGGCGCGATGACGCGCTGCGGGCGGTGGCGCAGCGGGCGAAAATCCTAACGACCAAGAGCATCGCGGCAGCGTTGCCTAACGAGTCGAATGGTCACGGCAACGGTCATTCCGAGACGGAATCGCCGCTGGTCCTGTCGTTCTCGCCGGCAACGACCGGAGAAGAGCTCCGGCAAGTACAAATGATCCTCGCCGGATCGCCGGGAACGCGTTCTGTGCGCCTGATGTTATGCCGGGCTGACGGCGGCTTCGTTCAAATGGACGCCAATCTCCGGATCAATCTGACGCCGGAACTCCGCGAGAAACTCGCGCCGTGGTTAGGGAATTAGCGTAGGGACTAAACCGAGCGAGAGGAGTTTGCCGTCGCGGCAAAGAGGAAAGGTTTGCGGGGCAAAGTAATCGCTGTTGTCAGGATTCGCCGGTTCCTGGCCCAAAGAAATTTCCCATCCAGAGCCGAACATATTTCCAAGCTCGATTTGATTTACGAAACCGGTGAGCCGCGCAACCGAAGGCGAGGCATACAGCGCCACCGCACCAACACAATCGCCCTCGCGCAATGTCATCATTGGCGTCAGCTCAACATTTGGCCAGAGGACAAGATCGATTTTGGAAAGGCCGCCGAATTGGATTCTGCCGCGGGCGGAGACATCGGCCTGGCGCTCTTCCCAATGCAGAAAATTGATCGTCCCTTCGGCGCCGGTGAAAGTCACCCCTGCTGAGATCGCCGTTCCGCGAAGAAGTTGCCCGTCGGTCAGATCGACGCTGCCGGTAATGAGCGGATGCCGGACGGAGTCCGACACCCTCAAATTTCCACTGAGGATGCCGCGGGTGAAGACGCCGTGGGAAACGAACGCGGGCAGTTTCGCGAGAAAAAGCGCGGGAAAACTCAGGGTCCCAGACAATGGGCCGTTACTGGCGAGGGCGAACTGGGACTCGTGTTTTTCCAATTGGATCGGGACAGCGGCTTCGATCGTGGCCGGATTGGAACCGCGGACGGCGACGTTAGCTTTGAGATTAGCCATGCCGAACGTGAGACTCGCATTCAGATCGGCGTTTAACCCCGGCGAATTATCGAAAACGAAATCGCGGAGATGAATTTCGCTTTTGCCCTGAAGCGAACCAGGCGTGCCGGAGAGCTGGAGTTGGGCATTCGCCTGGCCCGACAAGTCAGGTTTTGTTTTTACCGCGCCGGCGAATTCGGCGAGATCGAGCGCATCGAGCGTGAGATCGACGTCGAAGAACGGGTCGGGGCTGAGCGCAGCAAGCCACGAGGGGTTCTGTCGAAATTTTGCGGTGGAGATCGGCAGGAAGACGTTCCCGGTCAATCGCGGATGGCCGTTCAATCCGAAACGCAGGTCCTGCACTTGAAAATAATTTCTCGCCACACCGATAAACGCACTCAGGTCAGCGTGTTGATTCCAGAAGTGGAATTGCCGAAAGAAAATGTTTTCCGGCGAGTAGTCCGCTTCCAGTTCGACGTCGAACGGAATGAGTGCGCCGTTGGCGAGGCGAAGATTTTGCGCGCGCGCGTGCAGCGTTCCGGAACCGCCCTCGTTCGCGCCGCGGCCTTTCCATTCCGCCGCGACCGAACCTTCCAGAGGCCAGGGCATCATTTCTTGCGGAATAAAACCGCGGTAGTTCGCGATCTGCGCAACTGAGGTTTGAAACGCGCCGGTGTAGGAGTGGTCGCCGCTCAGCGCGAAAGTTCCTTCGCCATGAAAGAAATCGTCAGTCTGGCGAAGCTCGAGCTGGGTGATCGTGACGCGCGATTCTTCCAGGTCGAGTTTCATCTCGAGCGATTCGATGGGGGAACGGAAGAGAACCAGCGAATTTCCGGTAACGGAAAGATGGCCGCCGAGCTTTCCTTCGTGGGCGTTGACGCTCCCGTTGGCGGAAAGTTGACCGGCGAAATCCGGCGGACTCCATCCAAAGAGTCGCGCGAATTCACCCAGATCGTTGATCGACGCCGTGAGATCGCCGCGGAACGCTGGCTTGAATTCGTTCGTCCATTTTTCCGGCCAACCGAACTCGCCGGTCAGGGTGAGCTGGTTGTTGCGCTGTTTAATATAAAGTTGCTCGACCTGGATTTCGCGGTTGTAGAGCGACGCGCCGATCATCACCGTGTCCGCAGTCCGATCGCGCCAGGTCAGGCCGCTGATCTCAGCCCAGACAGCGGCCGTCGCGTGGGAAAGATCGTTCAACTCGCCGCGGAATGTGAATTTGCTGGCGTGCAACGAACCGCTGGCCCGGTTCGTCCATTCGAGCGCGTCAGACATTTGCGCGAACGAGACGCCGGCGCCATTACCGGCCACATCCCAGGTGCGTTTTCCGTCGCGATCGTTGCTGGAAATGCTGGCGCGGACCTTTCCGCCGAACGCGTCGACGTTCACCTCCATCCCGACGCGGCTCTCGCCGATCTGCGAAAGATCGATCGCGATCGTGTCGATATCGAGGCCGCGGATCAGGGTGAGCGCGCCGATGGAAAGCCGGTTGTCCTGCCACGACGTGACGCCGCGCACATTCGCGAACGTTTTGCGAAACCACGGCGCCGCGATGCTGATTTCACGCGCCGTGAGCGAGCCTGCTTCCAGTTCGGAACCGGTGAGCACCCCATCCCGCACATCCATCGCGGTGACGCCGTTATCGAGGTGAAGATTGACTGACGAGAAATTGAAAATGTCGGCCTGCAAATGCTTGAGAAGCGACCAGGCGATTCGGCTCCGGCGTTCACTCGCCGTTGGATTTCGGGTGATGCCAAGCGTGAGTCCTTCGATTTTCAGCGAACGAAGCGAACGTTTGGAGCCGGAAAAAATTCCGGACAGGCTGAGACCGACTTCGAGACGTTGAGCAATGCCATCGAGTTGAAACGGAGCTTCCGGTCCGTTGCGCAGCCGCAGATTGCGAATAATTACCGGACGAAGAAACGGCGCTTCAATTTCTCCCATTTCCAGCCGCAATCCTTCCCGGCTGGCGGTGCGTTGCGCCCACCATCTTAGTCCGCCGGCAATGAGGAGCGGCGCGAAGCAAACGGCCAGGATCGACGCGGCCAGCAGTGTCGCAGCCAAAATAAGAAGCGGTCGTCGAAGGCGCATTGTGCGGGTTCATCCTTTAGCCGCAAAATGCCGGGGCGGAAAGATGGATCGAGGCAGCTAGTCTTTCGCGGCGGTATCTTGAAAGCTCAGCCGCACCGGCCGCTCGGCGTGGATGCGTTCATTGAGCTGAGTCTGCAATGCCGTCTCCGCTTCGGTGAGAATTCCGCTCTCGGCCGCCTTTTGTCGCGCGAGTTCCGGCAAGGTCGCCAGCTGCGCTTCCACGTCGGCTGCTGAGATTCGGTTCCAAAAACCATTCTCGAACGCGAGCACCTCCACCTGTTTCTGTTCGACGTCGAGAATCGTCGCGTGCGGCAGAGTGATCGCGATCGCTTCCGGCTGGAGATCGACCGCCACGTCGTGTTGTAAATCGAAGCCGGCTTTTGCCGTGAACGTCCCGTGCAACTTCACCCGCTTCGTGCTTCCCGCCCAGGTCTGCTGGAATTCGTGTTCGACTTCGATCTGACGTGAGAGAATCGCGAGCTCGGCCGTCGCGGTTGTGCGCTCGAGATAAATCCGATTGTTGACCGTGACCCGCGGCTTGAGCTGCGCCATTTCGACGAGCGCGTCGCGCACTTCGCGGCCGACGCGTTCGAGTTCCGCCGTGCCTTGTTTCGCGGTGCGAGCGGGCCACGTTTCCAGTCGCAAAAAAACGAACACCGAAAGCGCGGCGAGGATCACGACGCTGAGCGCAAATGCAGCCGGCCAGGAGAATTTTCGGCGGCTTCTGGAGTGGTCAGGATTCACGATCGCATGTCCCCAAAAAAGTACCGCCCCCCACATCCGATGGACGTGAAGGGCGGCTGTTCCCCCCAGAACATTTTTTAATCTGAGCCCTTTTTAGACCACGCCTGCCGCGCCTGCAAACTTTTTTTTACAGTACTTCTACTTATTCTTTGTAGGACGAGCAACGGGGAGTGCCATAGGTTACGCCGTGAAGCTCGGTTTGCGCTATCAAACGACCTACCGCTACGAGGAACCCGTCGTTTTTTCGCCCCATGACGTGCGCCTTTTTCCCAGGAGCGATCGCTTCAGCCGGGTGCGCCGCCTGGATTTTACGACGACGCCGAAAGCGACGGTCCGATATTGGCGAGACGTTTTCGAAAACACGGTTGCGTCCTGTTACTTTCCCGAGCGGTCGAAGGAGCTGACCTTTCGGCTCGCGATCAATCTCGATCTGGATGAAAAAGATGCGTTCCATTTCATTCTCGACCGTGACGCGGTGGAAATGCCCTTCGAATACGACAAGCGCACGCGCGGTTTGTTGGCCGTTTATCTGGAGCCGCGAGCGAAGCAGGAGCTGAAAGTGCCGGGCTGGGGTCCGCCGACCGCGAAAAAGCGAAGGGGAACGGTCGAGGCGCTGGTCGATCTCAATAAGCGATTGCACGAGTGCATCGGTTACGAGCGGCGAGAGGAAGGCGAAGCGCTTTCGCCGGGGGAGACTCTTCGCCGCGGACGGGGCGCGTGCCGCGACGTCGCGGTCTTGCTGGCGGAGATGCTGCGTCAAATGGGATTGGCCGCTCGCCTAACGAGTGGTTATCTGCGGGAAAGCGATTCCGAGACGAAACGCGCGGAAGGTTCGCTTCACGCCTGGACGGAAGTTTTTCTTCCCGGAGCGGGCTGGATCGGTCTCGATGCGACGAACGGGGTGCTGGCCAATCATAATTTCATCGCGGCCGCAGCGGGACTCGCGCCGGCCGATATCACGCCGATCAGCGGAGCGTATTGTCATTCTGCGCCCGTCGCGACGCAGATGACGAGTAAGCTCCAGTTGCTCAATCTTTGAAAATGACGAAGGACGAATGATCCCGCAAAAGCGGGAACGAAGGAATGAAAAAATCCGAATCCCTGCGTTACGCGCGATTCTTCGTCATTCGTCATTAGACATTGTTTCGTCATTCGTCATTCGTGCTTCGTCATTGTGTCCATGCTCGCCGAACTTCAGCTCCGGAATTTTCGCTGCTTCGAAGCGCTCCGGGTCGAACTAGCTGCGGGCTTTAACTTTTTTCTGGGCCGCAACGGGCAGGGAAAAACTTCGATCCTGGAAGCGGCGTGCGTTCTTCTCCGGCTCCAATCGCAGCGAAGTTCCACGCTCGGGCCGGTTATCCGATTTGGCGAAAGCTCGTTCGGCGTTTCGGGTCGAATCGAAAATCATCGGCTCGAATTTCGTTACAGTGCATTGCGGCGAAAGGTTTCGGTTGACGAGGTCGAACAGAAAACGCTCGGCGAATATCTAAGCCTGGCTCGCGTAGTTTCCTTCGCGAACACGGATATCGAGCTTGTCCGCGGCGGCTCGGACGCGCGTCGACGTTACCTAGATTTTCTCGGGAGCCAGATCGATCCGCTTTACCGGCCAAGCTTGCGCGCCTACGAACGAGCTTTGCGTTCGCGGAACGCACTTCTGAAGTCATCGCAGCCACGACCGCGCGAGATTGCCGCTTACGAACAGCCGCTCATCGAGCACGGGACGAAGCTGAGCGCCATGAGAGCACAGTTGGTTCAACGGCTGACGCCGCTTGCGTCCCAGGCGCATCGACAGATCAGCGGTGTGGAAGAAAACGTCGAGCTCCGATTCGCTGCGGGCAATAAAGAGGATTTCGCGCGCGATCTCCACGATTCGCACTCCAAGGAATTGCGATTGCGCCAGACAATTGTGGGTCCGCACCGCGACGACATCCAATTGCTGGTGCAGGGAAAGAAAGCGCCGCAATATGCTTCCGAGGGCCAGCAGCGGACGGTCGCACTCGCGTTGAAAATTGCGCAGGCGCAGTTGTTCGCCCAGGAAGAAGGTGTGCTTCCGTTGCTCTTGATCGACGATATTTTCGGCGAGCTTGATCCCAGTCGCCGCAATGCCTTGCTCGCGCATTTGCCGGCAGACGCCCAAAAGCTCGTGACCGCGACGACCATGCAGTGGCACGACGAACAATTCGACGGGCCGGTCCTCGAGCTGCGCGATCGCGCTTTGATCAGCACAAATTCGTAATCGTGGTCGTGCTCGTGATCGATCTTCCTCCGCGCTCGTCGAGCACGAGCGCGAGCACGAGCACGATTACGAAGGAATGGCTTGCGCCGCCGGACCACGCGCCTTCTAGTTTCTCATGCGCAACCTCCGGGATGGAATGCCGCTGAGTCTGGCGGGTTCGCTGCTCGTCGCCCATCCGAATATGCTCGATCCGAATTTTCGGCGCGCGGTGCTCTTCATCTCCTCGCACGATGCCGAAGATGGCGCGCTCGGCGTGATTCTTAATCGCCCCCTCGATAAACAGGTCGCCGATCTGGTGAACGAGCCGGCGCCCGAAGGTCTCGGCGATATCCCGGTTTTTCTCGGCGGACCAGTTGGAAAAAATCAGCTGATGTTCGCCGCGTTCGAGTGGCAGAAAGGCGAGGGACTGAAGTTGAATCACAACGTCGGGATCGACGAAGCGCATCAGTTGGTGGACGAAGATCCGGCGTCCATCCGCGCTTTTGTCGGTTACGCCGGTTGGAGCGCCGGCCAGCTCGAGGACGAGATGAAACAGAAAGCCTGGATCCTGCAAAAGCCAACGCGCGCTGCTCTGGCGCCGGCGCGTTTGCCCAAGCTTTGGTTCGAAATCATGCGCGATCTTGGCCCGTGGTACAAAATGCTCGCCGCAGCGCCGGACGATCCGTCATTGAATTAGAAGGTGATCAGTGGCCAGTGATCAGTGATAAGAAAAACCGGCGGCTGGGCATTTTTAACTTGTCACTGGTCACTGATCACTCATCACTGTCTTCCGCATGATCGTCGGCGTTCCGAAAGAAATTAAAGCGCAAGAGCATCGGGTCGGATTGATTCCTTCCACGGCGTCGATGTTGACGCGGAAAGGGCACACGGTCCTCGTCCAGAAAAGCGCAGGGATTGGCTCCGGATATCCCGACCAGACTTACATCGACGCCGGGGCGCAGATCGTCGACACCGCAAAAAAAGTTTACGCGCAGGCGGAGATGATCGTGAAAGTGAAGGAGCCGTTGAAAGCGGAGTACGGACTTCTGCGCAAGGACCAGATTCTTTTTACCTATCTGCATCTCGCGGCGAGCAAGCCGCTGACGGAAGCGCTGTTGAAATCGGGCGTGACCGGCGTTGCCTACGAAACGATCCAGGTCGGCAACAAGCTGCCGTTGCTCGAGCCGATGAGCGAGATCGCCGGCCGCATGTCGGTGGTGATGGGCGCGTATTATCTGGCGAAGCACAATGGCGGCAGCGGGGTGTTGCTGGGCGGTGTACCGGGAGTGTTACCCGGCAAAGTGGTTGTGATCGGCGGGGGAACATCGGGCGTGAACGCGGCGCGGATGGCGCTGGGATTGAAGGCCGATGTGACGATTCTCGAAGTCGACGGCGAACGGATGCGCTTCCTCGATTTGACGATGCCCAATGTCAAAACCCTCTATTCGAATGAAGCGAATCTTACCGAGTTGATGCCGACGACCGATCTTCTCATCGGAGCGGTCCTCGTTCCCGGGGCGAAAGCGCCGAAGCTGATCACGCGCGAAATGTTGCGAAAAATGAGACCGGGCAGTGTCTTCGTGGACATCGCGATAGATCAGGGCGGGTGCGCGGAAACCTCGCATGCGACGACGCACCAAAATCCGGTCTACGTGAAAGAAGATGTCGTGCACTACTGCGTCGCGAACATGCCCGGCGCGTATGCGCGCACTTCGACGCAGGCGTTAAGCAACGCGACCGCGCGCTACGCCGAACTGCTCGCGGACCACGGCCTCGAAAAGGCCTGCAAAAAACAGCCCGCACTGATTGGCGGAATCAACACGCGCGACGGCAAGGTGACCTACGCCGCCGTAGCGGAAGCGCACGGACTGAAATACAAAGCGCCGTTCTAAGCGCGGTGATTTTCTTGGTAGGGCGAGACTCTGTCGAGCCGCGCCCTGTTCGCGAAGTCGTCCACGGCTCGACGGAGTCTCGCCCTACCAAAGTCTCATTTCGGCAAGGCCGGAAACTTCGCGCGATTCGATTCAGCAGTGTCCAAGATGGGCAACCAATCCAAAACATTATGAAAAAATTAATCTGCATTTTAGCCGGCGCCACGCTTCTCGCAGCCTGCGAAGATAAGACCGTTGTCACTCCGACCACGTCTTCTTCGCCGGCGCCGGAGAAGAAGGTTGAGAACAACACCACGGTCGTGAATCCGACGGAGAAGACCAAGGAAACCAAGGAGACGACGAACACGAACACCACGACCACGAGTCCGTCTTCGAATTCGTCCAGCAGTACGACCACAACGACGACGAGTCCGCACCCTTAAGCTAGCGCAGTCGATTAACGAAAGGCTTCCCGTGGTTTTCCGCGGGAAGCCTTTTGCTTTTGTGTTCTTGCTCATGCGCGTGATCCTGATCCTAATCGTTCCGCGATCATGAGCAGGAAACAGCTGTCATTTCCGAAAACAAAGCGGCTGACGTTGTCAGCCGAGTTCGCCCGCGTGAAAGGGCAGGGGACTACCGAACGTGGTCGCTATTTGGTTCTCGGCGCTGCGAAAGTGAAAGAGGAGAAATCGTTTCGCGCCGGTTTCATCACACCGAAACACATCGGCACAGCTGTGACCCGGAATCGAGTGCGCCGGCGGCTGCGCGATATCGTGCGAACCGAACAAGCGCGATTGCAGGCCGGCCTCTGGATCGTCGTCGTGGCGCGACCGTATGCGGCGAACGCAACCCATCAGGAGCTAAAAGATGAGTGGTTGCGCCTCGCGGAGCGCGCTTCTATTCTAGCGCCCTGATGCTTTTTCTGGCGCGTCTTCTTATTCGCGGTTACCAAATCGTGCTTTCGCCCGTGCTCCATTTTTTGGCCGGGCCCGGGGGCGGCTGCCGCTTTGAACCGACGTGCTCGGTCTATTTTCTCCAGGCGTTGGAGACGCACGGAATTCTGCGCGGAACCTGGCTCGGTCTCTGTCGCCTCGGTCGCTGCAATCCCTGGGGCCCGCGCGGCGCCGACCCCGTTCCGCCGCGTTACGCTGAATGCAAACACGCGCACGCCACCTCGATTGTCTGTGAATAGCCCGGCGGGCAACGACTATGGATCGCCAAGCGTGGATTGCCATTACCGTTTGCGTGATCGGGCTGATCGCCTGGTACGCTTATACGGCGACGCATTCGCCGCGGCCACAGCCGGCGCCGATTGCTGCCTCGCCCACGCCGGGTAGTTCGCCAACGGCGGCGACTTCACCGACTGCTTCGGCATCGCCGCTCGCGGTCAGCTCGCCTTCACCCACACCAGCCGAATCAGTTCCGGCGTTCGCCGAGAAAACGGAAACGCTCGCGAACGGCGACGTTGAGCTGCGCCTGACGAACCGTGGCGGCGCAATCGCGGAAGCGGTTCTTCTTAATCACACGGTCGATAACGGAAACCGCGTCGGATTGAATGCGCCGGATCGGACGCCGATCGGCGCGATCGTTGAACAACCGGACGCGGTTTTACTGCCCGAATTCTCGATGGAGAAACAGCCGGATGGCAGCGTCCAGTTCGAACGCAAGACGCCGGAAGGCGTGACCGTTCGCAAGCGGTTCTTCTTCCCGCCCGCGACGGAAAAGAAAGATAACTTCGTCGCGGAAATGGATGTCGATTTCCGGAACGACGGCGCTCAGCCCTACAACAATGCCGGTTATTTCATCACGCTCGGCTCAACGCGCCCGATCCATCCCAAGGACATGCCCGCTTACACGCGCCTCGCCTGGTACGCGAACGGGAAAGCGGGCGGCATCGATGTGAATTGGTTCGCGGCGCAAAATTATCCGATCATCGGCGTGCAGAAACGCGCGGCCCAGGCGTTCTACCGCGAGAAAACCAACGACCTGCAATGGGCTGGGATGACCAACCAGTTCTTCACGGATTTGATTACGCCGCTGAACGCGAAAGGCGTGGAGCTTTGGGCGAAGCCGTTCGACATCAAGCAGGCTGAAGGCGCAACCCTGCTCGGCATCGAAGGCGCGATGGGCATGCCGGGATTCCAGGTGCAGCCGGGACAAACGACCACGCTGCGCTTCCAGCTTTACGCCGGCCCGAAACTTTACGGCCGCCTCGCGAAACTCGAGCACAACGAAGCCGAGATCATGAATTTCGGGATGTGGAAATTGATCAGCCAGTTCCTGCTCAATTTCATGAACCTGATCCACAGCTGGGTCGGCAATTACGGATTGTCCATCGTGCTGCTCACCGCCTGCGTGAAAGGCGTGCTCTGGCCGCTCCAAAACAAGGCCAACCGATCGATGCGCAAAATGTCGGCGCTCGCGCCGAAAATGCAGGAGCTGAAAGAAAAATATAAGGACGATCCGACCCGGATGAATCAGGAAGTGATGAAGCTCTACAAGGAGTATGGGGTAAATCCGGTCGGCAGTTGTTTGCCGATGATGATTCAGATCCCGATCTTCTTCGGACTTTTCAGCATGCTCGGGCAGGCGGCGGAGCTGCGGAATGCGCGCTTCTTCTGGGTCCACGATCTTTCCCAGCCCGACACGCTCTTCACTATCCCGGGCCTCGGTTGGATTCCGATTCTTGGCAGTCCGATCGGATTGCCGATCAATATTCTCCCGCTCATCATGGGCGCGACCAATCTGTGGCTCATGCGGATGACGCCGAAGACGGGCGATTCCACCCAGCAACGAGTGATGATGTTCATGCCGCTGATCTTTTTGATTTTCTGCTACAATTTCGCGGCGGCCTTGGCATTATATTACACGACGCAGAACCTGTTCACGATTCTGCAGCTTTACCAGAACCGGAGACTGCCGGCGCCGGTCCTGGAAAAAGTTGCACCGCCAGGGAAGCGCGACCGAAAAGGACGACGATGACGCCCAAGGAATTACTCGACACGATCCTCGGCTATCTCGGTTTCGTGGTGCAGATCGACGAGACCCAAAGCGAAGGCGGCAATCCGACGTTGCAGATTTATATGGAGGAAGCGCATACGTTGATCGGCCGCGACGGCGAGACACTGGAGGCGATCCAGTTTTTGTTGAACCGGCTGATCCAGTCGAAGGACAAGGACGCGCCGAAAGTGATCGTCGATTGCGAGCATTACCGTTCCATGCGGGAAGATCGGATCGTGCAACGCGTGCGTGAATTGGCCGAGCGCGTCCGGATTTCCGGCCGGTCGCTTCAGCTCGAGCCGATGAATTCCTACGAGCGCCGCCTGGTGCACAACGCCTTCAAAGACGATCCCGACGTCGCGACGTGGAGCCCCTCGGATTCCGCGAGGATCAAACAGATCACGCTCCTCAAGCGCCAGCCAAAGAAAGAACCCGCGCCGCAGCAGTAGTGGCCCGCCGATCGGACGCGGCGACAGAGCGCCGCGGCTACAGCGTCGGTCAACGTTCAGCGCTGTAGCGACGGCGCTCTGTCGCCGTAAACGCGCTCCGCTAATAGGGAACGCTCACGATCTCTCCCTGGTACGGCCAATCTTTCGGCTTCGTACACAATCCGGCGCGAACCGGGTTCATCCGAACGTATTCCCATTTCTCCGAGTAACTCTCCGCGCTGCGCAATAAGTGATCAAAAAATCCTTCCTGCCAATGCGGCTTCTGAAAGCCAAGTCGCAGCAACTCCTTGCCTAAAACGGTTCTTAACGCCCGCACCCATTCGGAAAGTCTTATCCCCGTCGGAGGAATCGCGACGAACAAATGGAGATGATCGGGCATGATGACGTAACGGCCACACCCACATCATGCTGTTCGGCTTGATGGCAGAATATCTCAAAACGTTGGTGAATTTCTCGCCGCGCCAACAATTTCAAGCGCTTTTCCGTGTTAAAAGTGACAAAATAAAATGGCCTGACCGACGAGAAGAGCGGTTCCAATCGCGGCGGCCTTTTTCGGCCGTAGCGCTGTAGCAGCGGCGCTCTGTCGCCGCTTTCTTCTGGGGATGGTTTCATTTCTTTTGCGCGGCGACTGAGCGCCGCGGCTACAGCGCACTAGCGTCTAAAACGTAAACACGATCTTTCCGCTTCGCTTGTTTTGCGACGCGTGCGCGATGGCGGTTTGTGCTTCGCTGAGCGAATACATCGCTTCCACCTTTGTCAGCAACAATCCGCGCCTGGCCATTTCGAAGAGCGGCGCAAAAGTTTCGGCGCGCTGTTGAGGCGTCGCGGTTTCGTACCATTTGTTAACCCAAAATCCGGTGAAACGCAGGTTTTTGAAGATGAACATGCCGTTTGGAATGCAGAGCGGCTGCAAACTCATCGCGCCATACGTCACCATCGTCCCATCGGATGCGAGGCATTTCGCGACGCGCAATCCGTTCTCGCCGCCAACGGCATTCAACGCCAGTCGGATCGCCGCTTTGCCAGTGGCCGCTGCCACTTCATCACGAAGATTCTCGCCGTCGACCAGAACTACGTCGCCGCCTAACGAGCGCAATTCTTCGACCAGTTCAGATCGCCGGACCACGTTCACGGTTCTCAATCCCAACTCGCGCGCGATTTGGATGATGCACTGGCCCACGCCGGAATTCGCCGCGTTCTGAATCAGCCAATCGCCTTTCCGAAGGGAACCAAAGTCGTGGATCATGCGCCACGCAGTGATCGGATTCACTTTCAGCATCGCGGCCTGGACGGGCTCGATCTCTTTCGGCACGGTGACAAGTCTGTCCGCGGGAATGACGGCAAGCTCGCGCCAGGTCCCGAAGTTGTGCGGCAAAATAACCTGCGTTCCAATCGCGAGATCGCGCACGCTCGTTCCGACTTCGATCACCGATCCGGCGCCTTCCATTCCCGGGACGGCTGGTAACGGCGCTTTGATCGGATACTTCCCTTCGATCCCATTCAAGTCTGCGGGATTAATCGGCGCGGCCGACATCTTGACGACAACTTCATTCGCCGCCGGCGGCGCCAGGGGCAGATCGACCACACGCAAAACCTCCGCCGGATTTCCGTGCGTTTCGTAAATGGCGGCCTTAAAAGTTTTCTCCATAATGGCGCAGCGAGTGGAGCCTATCGCGAACGATCCCGTCAGCAATATGCAAAGCGGCGCCCGGATTGCGCTCATTGGCATGCTCGTGAACGTGGTCCTCGCTGCCGCGAAAATTTCCGCTGGGCTGTTCGGCAATTCCTATGTGTTGATCGCGGACGGAATCGAATCCGCGCTCGACATTGCGGGATCAGTCGTGATCTGGGGCGGTCTCAAGTTCGCCGCGCGACCGCCGGACGAAACCCATCCCTACGGACATGGCAAGGCCGAGCCGATGGCGGCGGCGATCGTGGCGATGGGAGTGCTGCTGGCCTCGATCGGTCTCGCGATCCAGAGCGTTCGCGAAATTTTTGTCCCGCATCACGGGCCGGCGCTGTTCACCCTCGTCGTCTTGATCGTCGTCGTGGCCGCAAAGGAAATTCTTTATCACGTCGTGATCCGGCTCGGGAAAAATGTGGAGAGCACCGCGATCCAAACCGACGCCTGGCATCATCGGGCCGACGCGCTTACTTCCACGGCCGCGTTCGTTGGAATCTCCGTCGCGCTCATCGGCGGCGAGAAATGGTATAGCGCTGATGATTGGGCCGCGCTCTTCGCCTGCGTGGTGATTGCGGCAAACGGATTCCGGCTGCTCCTGCCCGCGTTGCACGAGATGCTCGACACCGCGCCGCGCGGCGAAATTGTTTCGAAGATTCAGCAGGCGGCGGCCTCTGTCGCCGGCGTCGCGAACGTCGAGAAATGTCTCGTCCGCAAAATGGGAATTTCGTTTTACGTGGATCTGCATGTCGGCGTCGACGGCGCGATTTCCGTTCGTGAAGGTCACGACATCGCGCACGAGGTCAAAGACGCGATCAAACAAATCGACGCGCGGATCGCCGATGTGCTTGTCCACATCGAGCCGGCGATTTAAAGCAGATCGGCGCGCAAGATTTTGTCGAGCGCATCCGCGAGCATTTTGCGGGCGATGCCGATCCGTTTCCGAAAAGCATTAAGCCGGACGAACGCGGCGGGATGCACGATCAGATAGGAGCCGAGACGCGCAAAGTTGGTTTTCTGTTCTGCCAAATCGAATAGAACGTTAGCCGGAGCCGGGAACGGTTCCTCCGCTGTGTCGCTGATCGCCCGCAGGGAAAGGATCGGCAGATCATGCGCCGCACAAAGTTCGGCGATCGTTTCCGTTTCCATATCCACGGCCGCGGCGCCGGTTCTTTTGTTCAACATTTCGCGCTGCCCGATCGATTCGATCATCCGCGGCACCGTTGCCAATCGGCCGAGAAAAGTTGTTTCATCGGCCAGCTCAAGTTGAGGCGCGGCGAGAAGTTTCGGGCTCGAGTAATTATCCGCCACGAGAAGATGTCCGACGCGCAGCTCTTTTTCGAGCGCGCCCGCAAAACCGGTGCTGATCAGGTAATCAAACCGCTCGCGGCGCAGCATCACTTCCATCCGTTCGCGACAAGCCATCTTGCCAACGCCGGTGTGGATGACATCGACGAGTTTACCGTGAAGCCGGCCGCGAATGTTCTCGACGCCTTCGCGCGAATTCAAACTCGGCTTTTCAAGCAGCCGAACGAAATCGGAACTCTCCGCGGGCAATGCAAAAGTGATCGCGATCATTTCGCTTCGTGGTCACGGAGTTGGGGAGGAAGCGGAATCCCCGACGCGCACCTGGAGAATCGTTCGCTTGTTCGCCGATGGAGATGGTTCGGGAGCCGGCGAGTAATCGGGCGGCGCAAGCGGGGCGAGCGAACGCCGGAATTCATCGGCGCGGGTCGAGGGCAAGTCGATGACGATCGTGAGGCCTTTATCGTCGGGCGGCGCTTTCGCGGCGGAGCCGCCGGCCTGTTGTGCGAGTTGAATCACGTTGTCGGCGATCCGGCCGCGTTCGGTCACCGCGGCGGGCAAACGGATTTCGTTGCCGATCGTTGGCAGCGGCAAAGAATTCTCCGCGGGTTTCTGGAGGGACGCGGCGAGCTGCTGCCGCATCGCTTCTTCACGCGCGCGCAATTCGCCGGGTCCATTTTTCTTTCCGATGATGAAGAGAATGCCGACGATGACGTTGAGAAAAACGAGCGCTGCAAATGCCGTGATAACTTTCCGGCCCAGTCCTTTCGCCGGCAAAGGAATGTCGGGATCCTGATCTCCCACGACTTCGCGCGAACCGCGCGCGCGCCGATGCATTTCGCGCGCGATGGTCAGTTCCCGTTGCAGTTGTGGATCGGTGGCGAGTTGCTGTTCGAAAGCGGCGCGTTCTTCGTCGCTGAATTTTCCCTCGAGATAATCGAACAACTTCTCTGGGCTCATCGGTGGGCGACAAGCATCGCAATGCGTGAGGACGTGAGCAAGCTTCTGTAGCCGCTTCGCTATGCGAAGCGTTTCTTCTTGGAAGCGCTGCGCCGCCCACAGGGCGGCGGCTACAGAAGAACCACGCTCGTTACGTGATCTCGTAACCGATCGGTTTGAAACGGTAGTTGTTCGACATCTCGGCCGAACACGCGGTCAGGCCGACGTTCAGCTCCATTTCAGCCCGCAGTAGAATCGAATCGCCGGCCTTCGATCGAGGCGGAAGAATTTTCAGCTCACCTTTCTCATCGATCTCAACGTTCATGAAAATGTTGAACGTGGTCGGAATGGAATCGGGCGCGATTCCGAACGGTGCGAGATTCGACGCAAGATTCGCGAAGCAGCTCGGATGCGGCGCGTTGTTCTTGTAAATGATCTGAAACGTTTCCGGACTGCAGGGCGTGAGCAGAAAATCGTGCCGGCCGACGTCGTCTTCGATTATCGTCAACATCGGCCGGCTTCGATTCGAGTAGAGGATATCGCCTTTGGTCAGGTAAATCCGATTCGCGTAATCGATGCTCCGACCGGACGAAAGCCATTCGCTTTTGTCGGAGCGATTGAACGCGACGAGATCGGCGACCTGCTCGCCTTCGATGTCCATCACGCGCAGTTGCTGGCCGACGCGCAGCTCGAACGCGGTCCCTGTTTGTGGTTCGAGACGATTCAATGCGCGAAGGGACATTTACCTGACGCCGCTGGAAATGGCGCGCGCCAATTCTCTTCGACAATTCGACCGGAATATTGCCGGGCCTCGGAACGTTCCCCGAAATCGCTCAGCATCGGATTGATTGTTCCCTGCAATTCCAAATCGCGCTGGCGAATCGTTTGTTGCATGTGCTTCCATTTTCCATCGGCTCGCAACCGTTCGAATTGCTCGTGCGGATTGAACACGAGGGCTGGCCAGGGAAAGCGCCGGGCCTCGCGCGAGCTGTTGGCGTGCATGCCGATCACGTACAGTGCCTGCCCACCGAAACTGAAAGAGAAATGCGGATCGGCAGGATCGCCGCTGACGCCGGGATCCCAAGCCTGCTCGGCAGCATCATGCTCGTGGAGAAGACGCAGTTGTTTCCACAAGAGACTCTCAAATTCTTGTTCGTTAGTCTGTCGAGGCCGCTCGAAAATCGCGATGAATGAGGCGTATTCGGTAGGGCGAGATTCTCTCGAGCCGCCGGGATCAGACGCTGCTCGATGATTCGGCTCGACTGAGTCTCGCCCTACCAAATGCGTGAAAGCGTAAAGCGCGGCGACGAGATCGTTCGTTGATTCTGCGCTGCCGAGTTCATCGAACACTCGCAACGTCTGCGAACCGGAATTAAAGGCTGCCTTGGCGCCGAGGCAGGGAAATTCCGGGCGCAAAACGAATTTCCGAAAAGCGGCTTCAGCCTCCGCGGCGAACTGGTTTTTTCTCATCACGTATTTACGCGGAATACGCGCTTGCTGGCCCCCTCGGTCGCAACGAACCGTCGCCGGTTGCTCTTTACCCTCGTGGAAATAAGTTACCGGCCGCGTGGATGAACTCGGCAACGGCTCCAACAAACGGCGGCGCACCTGGCGATGGTGGGCTGTTCGCGTCGTGCTGGGATTATTTGCACTCGTCCTGATTTTCCATCGGCCGATCATTTTTGGCGTGGCGCGTTCCCTGATTAACAGGAATGCCGCAAAGGCAAACCTGCGGGTCGATTGCGCCTTCGAAGGCAGCATTTTCACCGGCCTGGCGATTCGAAACGTCCATGTGACGCCGACCGGCCCGACAATCGTGGAATCGATCGACGTGGATTATCTGCGCGCGGATTACAGCTTGTGGGACTGGATTCGGCGTGGTCCGACGGAGCTGTTGAAGAACGTGGAGCTGCGGACGGCGCGCGTTGTTCTCGATCCGGCCAAGGCATCGCTGAAACCGAAAATCCCGCCGCCGGACGAACGCCTCCGGTTGTTCGCGATCTTTCCGGAACGCCTGCTGATTTCCGACGCGAACATCCTCGTCCGCTCGACGACAGAGAAACCGGGTTTCGTTCTCGAACATTTCAGTCTTTCGCTCGATCCGAAGAATCCGGGCGAGCTGCGCGCGGCGGTCTTGCAAATTCCAAACGCGGATGCGTGGCGGAACATTTCCGCGAAGACATCTTACACGAACAAAAATCTCGTGATCAGCGGGCTGGCCCTCGACGACCAGAATCAGTTTCGCTTGATTGCGTTCGACGCTTCGCACATCGGGGGCCGGTCGATCGAGGTCGTGCTCGATTCGTCGATCGCGGGCGGGACGATTGCGGGATCGATCGCGCTCAGCGAAACAGCGGAGTCGCTGCACATGAAGCTGCGCCTCGTTGCCGAGAACGTTTCGCTCGACACGTTGCGCGGCTATCTCGGCCGGGCACCGGAATTCCTGGCGGGAGATGTCCAGAATCTCAAGGTGCAAGCAGACGGCACCCTGGACGCGCCGAAGACGTGGAACGGCGCGCTCCAGGCGCAGATAAATAACCTCCGGCAGGAAAGCATTTTCTTCGATCACGTCACTGTGTCCTCCACCGCACGGAATGGCGTCGCGACGATTGATTCAGGCGAAGCGACCAACGGCGCGAATAAGATCGCGTTCACCGGGACGACGGAATTGCCCAATCACATTCGCGAGTTCGGCCGCAACGGCGCGCGATTCGAGCTCAACGCTTCTCTGCCTGATCTGCAATCGCTGACCGCGCGGTTCGATCAACCGGTGAGCGGGGCGGGCACGGTCACGGGCACAGCGGAAATTAAGAACGCCGTTCTCAGCGCCGATCTTTCGTTCTCTGGCGGGCCCCTGGCATGCGGCGAGGTTGGCGCGGCGCAATTCACCGGAACGCTGAAAGCGAGCAAACAAATGCCGCCGGCGAACGAGCGGAAGCTGTACTACGCCGATCTCCATTCGCAGATTCACGTCGAGATGACTGACGGCCATTCTGGCGAAAACATTTTCGATTCCGCGGTTGCCGACATCGTCATCGACGGGCGCGACGTGAAGATCGACCGCTTTGTCGCGCTGCGAAAAGAAAACACCTTCACCGCGTCCGGCAGTTATGTGTTGCCGGACGATCTCAAGAACGTCCTATCGCAGCCCGGCAGCGTGACCGTTTCGTTAGGCGCCATCGAGCTTGGCGATTATTGGCCGGAAGATTCGCCGAACCGCATTACCGGCCCGTTGCAGTTTTCCGGCAGTGTCAGAATCACAAACGGGAAGGCGAACGGTCAGCTTTCGGTCTACGGCTCGAATCTCAAGTTCCGCAATCTCCTGATTCCGGAGATCAGCGCGGAAACAGTGATTACCAATAATGTCGTCTACGTGAATGATTTCACCGCAAAGCTAAACGAGCGCGATTTCATCGGCGGTCACGGCATTTTCTCGCTCGACAAGCCTTACGCGTACTCGGGCAGGCTGGTCGCAAACGTGTCGGATCTGGCGCGCTTCAAACCGTTGCTGGTTGCAATGGGAAACAACAATGAGATTGCCGGGTCGCTCGTGATTGATTGGGAAGGTTCCGGACAAGCGGCTGAATTCAAAAACTCAGGAAAACTGAAGTTAAAGCTGGAGAAAGGTCGTTACGCGAATCTCCAGGCGCTTCAGGCGAACATCGACGCGGATTATTCCCCGGACGGACTGAACGTGCCCACGATTTTTCTCGGTAGCGACAAAATGGATTTCCAGGCGAACCTGACCGCGAAAGGCGAGACGCTGGAAATCAGCAAGATCCAGATCGACCAGGGCCAGTCGAAATACGCGGCCGGTTATGTAGCGCTGCCGTTCGTCTGGAAAAATATTGGAACGGGCAAACCGCTTTTTCCGTCGGATGGAAAAGTGCTGGTGACGTTTCAATCCGAGAACCTCGATTTGAAGAAACTGTTTTCCGACATTGGCGCGCCGCCGCTCGGGACTGGTTTGCTGAACGTGAAGCTGGACGCGCAAGGGACGCTCGCACAGGTCGCCGGTCGCGTGGACGTTCACATGCGCGATCTGCACAGCGTCGATTATCCGAAGCTGGAGCCAGCGACGTTCGACCTGGTAGCGGAATTGCAGAATGATCAGCTGGCCTTCAACGGCCGCTTTCAGCAGGCGAAGATTCAGCCGGTCGCGATCACCGGGAATATTCCCTTCGACATTCCGAAGATGATCGAAGAAAAGCGGTTCAATGAGGAGACGCCGCTGAATGCGAAAGTGCAGATGCCGCGCAGCCCGGTGAATTTCCTCCGCCAATTTTTGCCGGGCATCATGCAGATCGACGGCGATCTGGCTTTTGACGTGAATATCAACGGCACGATCGCGAAACCGCAGTTGAGCGGCTCGGGCGACATCACGATCAACATGGCGCGTTTCACGAACCCGACGTTTCCCTCGCTGAGCGGATTTCATTCGCGCATGACTTTCGCGGGCGACACTCTCCACTTCGAGCGCGTCAATGGCGATCTCGCGGGCGGACCTTTCACCGTTACAGGGCAGGTAACATTTCCCAAGCTCACCGAACCAAATCTCGATTTTCAGGTGAAAGCTCAGAGCGTGCTCGTCGCGCGAAACGACACGCTCACCGCCCGCGCCGATGGCGACGTCCGAATAGTGGGTCCGCTCAAAGCTGCGACTGTAACCGGCAATGTCGCCCTAACGAACAGTTCGCTCTTGAAGAACATCGACTTGCTGCCGATCGGACTTCCCGGCCGCCCGGCGCCGCAGCCGACCTCGGACCGGCCGGATTTCTCAGTGCCGGAACCGCCGATCCGCGATTGGAAATTCGACATCAAGGTGACCAGCAAGGACCCGTTCCTGATTCGCGGAAACCTGGCCACCGGCGGCGCGATCGTGGACCTGCACGTGACTGGCACCGGTTTGCGTCCGCTGCTGCAAGGGGTGGTGCGCCTGCAAAACGTGGACGCGACGCTGCCGTTTAGCCGCCTCGAAATCTCTTCCGGACTTCTCTCTTTCGATCCGAGCGATTCGTTTAATCCGAAGATCGACTTGCAAGGCACGTCGCTGATTCGCGATTACACGGTCCACGTTTACGTGTTCGGAACTTCCCTCTCGCCGGAGGCCGTCTTCAGCAGCGAGCCGCCCTTGCCACAGGAAGAAATCATTTCGTTGTTGGCCACGGGAACGACGCGGCAGGAACTAGTGGGAAACAATAGCGTTCTGGCCGGACGCGCGGCCATGCTGCTCATTCAGCAGCTCTATCGCAACGTTTTTAAGAAAGGCGAGCCGACCAAGGGCAACTCGGTTTTCAACAAACTTGATGTCGATGTCGGTAATGTGGATCCGCGGACCGGGCAGCAAACGGCGACCGCGCGGCTGCGCTTGAACGAACAATTCATGCTGATCGGCGATCTCCAGGTGGGGGGAGATTTTCGCGGCATGGTAAAGTATTTGATCCGATTCAAGTGAAATGAGCCGTGCGATTGCCAAACTTCGACATGTCGGGCGCGCGACCTGGTGGCAAATCGCCTCGTTAGGCCTGGCCATCGCGCTCTCGTTCCTTGGGGTGGGGGCCTTCGCCCAAAGCGCGGTCAAAGTTCCGAAACCGGAAGAGAAGGACAAGGCCGAGCGCGCGATCAAAAAGCAGCAGGAAAAGAAAGCGCAACGAACGAGCGTGATCGAATTCCGGGGCGAAAAGTCATTTGGCGACAAGGACCTTCGCTCCCAGCTGAAAGAGCAGATCACGACAATCGACGACTACGGCCTCACGGCCGCGCGCGGTGATGACGCGGCGTTTTTTCTGGAGCTGTTTTACCGGAAACATGGTTACGCCAAGGTCAATGTGCGCTACACGATCGACGGCGATCGTCTGATCCTCGATATCAACGAAGGTCCGCTCGTGGCGCTGGGCCAGGTCAATTTTGTCGGCAACCAGCATCAACCGGCGGACATTCTCTTCGAGTACGCAGTGGGCCCGACTCGCGAACGTTATTCGAGCCTGCAATCCAAACTCCCGTTCGTCGCCGCCGACGTCGAGGAAGGAGCAGACCTCGTTCACCGGCTCTACGTCGCGAATGGTTATCTCGACTCGCAGGTCGAGAAGCCGATCTACCATTATTCTGAAGACGGCACCCGAGTAGACGCCACGATCCCGATCACGGAAGGCCGCCAATACTCCTTTGGCCAGATCGCGTTTTCCGGACAGACGATCTACGGATCGGAAGCTTTGCAGGGACAGCTCACCGATTTGGTGGAACAACCGTACACCGATAACCGCGTCTCGGATATTCCTCGACGGCTCCAGACCTATTATCGGAGCCGCGGTTATTACGAAGTCAAAGTCGATGCGACCGCCAATCCGGAAGCAGCCACGAACGGGCGCGTGCCGGTGGTTGTCTCGGTAACGCCGGGCCCCCTTTATCATTTCGACGGGTTGACGGTGAAAGGCCTCGAACGTCTGCGGTCGAGCTATGTGACGAGGCGGTTCAGCAAATTCAGCGGAAAAATTTACAGCCCCGAGCTGGTGGATGAAAAATTCCGCGAGCTGATGAAGTCGGGGCTATTCACGGTCCTTCAAATCAAGCCAACGCCCGTCGGCGATAACGCGTTGCGGCTGGATATTTCCGTCGAGGAAGCCAAGAGCAAGGAATTCGGACTTGCGGTGGGTTACGGCTCCTACACGGGCGCAATCGTCGGAGTGACATATCGCGACCGGGATTTGTTTGGCTATGGCCGGCCCATCTCGACTCTGACCGAATGGTCGCAGCGCGGTTACAAATGGGAAATACTTTGGGAAGATCCCTACTTCTTCGATACCGATTTCGGGTTTAAGGCGAAACTTTCGGCGCTCACTTTCGATTTCGACGGCTACTCGAAATTTGAAACCGGTCTCCGCCTCGATCTCACCCGCAAAATCACGAAGCAGTACGAGGTCGGCCTCGTCCTTTCCGAGCGACACGTCGATGTGACCAGCGCCGAGATCGGCTCTGCATTACTCGGCGACACTTCTTATTTCGTCAGCTCGATCGGACTCACCCAGTCGCTCGATCTACGCGACAGCAAGGTAAACCCGAGCCGCGGTTTCGTCCTCGACCATACGATCGATTTCGCAACGAGCGCGATCGGCAGCAACGTTAATTTCGTCCGCAGCACCGCGCGGTTCACCTATTTCATTCCGTTCGGGCACGAACCCGAAATCGGCCGTCCCGATCATCGGACCCTGCTCGCGCTCGGCGGGCGGGCCGGGATCATCCACAGCCTCGAGGACAAAACTTCTCCGGCGGAAATCCCGATCGACGAGCGCTTCTTCAACGGCGGCAACAGCACCGTGCGCAGTTTTGGGGAACGCGATCTCGGTCCCAAGGACCACGGCCACCCGATTGGTGGCGAGTTCTTCTCCATTTTTAACGTCGAATACACTTTCCCGATCTACGGCGAACTGCTCGGCGCGGTCTTCGTCGATGCCGGCAATCTGCTGCCGAACTCGACCGATCCGTTCGAGAGTGTCACTGCCGGTCTTGACGACATGCGGTACGCGGTCGGTGTTGGACTTCGCTACAAATTGCCGATTGGTCCCGTGCGTCTCGATTACGGATACAATCCGGACAAGCGCTCCGACGAAGACCAGGGCGCGTTCCATTTCAGTTTTGGTTTCGCGTTTTGAAACGCTGCACGTACCTGCTCCCAATCCGGCGAGCCGACTTTTCCGCGAAAGAAGCGAACGAGCTGGCGGATTACTTCGGTTCGCTGTCGGTCGCGGGTTGTGAAGTTCTCGTCATCGATGGATCGGCTGAGCCGGTCTTTCAAAAGCACGATGGAGTTTGGCGGGCGGGATGCCGCCACGAAAAAGTCGATCGTTCTTTCGGTTTCCTGAATGACAAGGTGAATGGGATTCAGACCGGCGTTCGACTGGCTTCGGTGGAAAAGATCGTCCTCGCGGATGACGACATTCGCTACACCGCTGCGAAGATCGAGCGTGTCTGCGATTTACTCGAGAGCTTCGACGTGGTCCGGCCGCAGAATTTTCTCGCGCCGCTGCCGTGGTGGGCGCGGATGGAAGCGGCCCGGATGCTTATCAATCGTGCCACCCTGCGGACAGGCGATTATCCCGGGACGTGCGCTTTTCGCCGGAGCGTGATGCTCCGCGTCGGGCCTTATGATGGCGACGTTCTCTTCGATAACGAGGAGATCATTCGGCATTTCGCGAAGGGCGGTGCAACGATCAATTACGCGACAAATTGTCTTGTCCGGAAGCGGCCGCCGCTCTTTCGGAAGTGGATCGAACAGCGTCCGCGCCAAGCCTACGAGGATTTTGAATTGCGCGCGAAGACTGCGTTGTTCTTGGCGCTGCCGCCGCTCGCGGTTTGGATCGGCGCTGCTTTCGGGTGGAAGAGTTTGTTCGTCTTTGCCGTTTGCGTTTCGAGCGCCGCAATGGTGATTGCGTTCGCCGGCTGTTCGCGCGGCCGAGCGTCAGAATATTTTCCCATCTCAGTTTGCGCCTTTGCGCCGCTCTGGATTCTGGAGCGGAGCTTGAGCACCTACTGGGCGCTCTACTGGCATTTCGCGCGCGGCGGTTATCCGTTCGGCGACAAAATCTTGTCGAAAGGGATCGGACGCGATTGGATCAGCGGCGGACGCATCGCGGCGCAGGCTGCAGCGCGCCAGCCTAACGAATGAAAGACTCCCTTGGCGATATTCCCGCTGATGTTTACCGAAAGCATCTGCACGAGCTGGCGGATTGGATGGCGGATTATCGCGAGAACATAGCGAAGCAACGAATTTCCCCGACGGCAAAACCGGGCGCGATCATTTCCGCGCTGCCAGCGACGGCGCCGGAAACGGCGGAGCCGCTCGAACAAATTTTCGCCGACGTCGATCGCCTGATTGTTCCCGGTGTCGCTCATTGGGCGCATCCGCAGTTCATGGGCTACTTCGGTTGCACCACCACCGGGCCCGGTGTTTTCGCCGAGATGATCGCGGCCGCGTTGAACGTGAACGCAATGACGTGGCGCACCTCTCCGGTCGCCACCGAGCTCGAAACCGTCATGCTCAATTGGCTGAGGCAATGGCTCGGGTTGCCCGACGAATTCGGCGGCGTGGTCTACGACACGGCTTCAATCGGTTCCATGCACGCGCTGGCCGTCGCGCGCGAGGAAGCCGGCGTGTCCGTGCGCACGCAGGGACTTTCCGGCCGCGCCGAGCTCCCGATTTTCCGCGTCTACGTTTCCGATCAGGCCCACAGCTCGATCGACAAGGCGGCGATTGCGCTCGGGCTGGGGGAGCACAACGTGAGGAAGATTCCGAGCGACGCGGATTTCAAAATCAACGTGGCCGCGTTACGCGAAGCGATCTCGGCGGACTTGCGGAAGGAATTCAAACCACTGGCGGTCGTCGCGACCGTCGGCACGACATCGACGGCGAGCGTCGATCCGGTGCGGGAGATTGCAGCCGTTTGCGCCGAACACCAAATGTGGCTGCACATTGACGCGGCTTACGGTGGCGGATTGGCCGTAGTTCCGGAATGCAGCTGGGTCACGGATGGTTTTGATCTGGCGGATTCCATTGTGATCAATCCGCACAAAATGTTGTTCGTGCCCTTTGATTTTAGCGTTCTCTATGTTCGAGAAATCGAACGGCTTCGTCGTGTTTTTACTCTCGTCCCAGAATACTTGCGGGGCGATGCGGCGGGCGCCGAAATCAATTACATGGACTACGGCATTCAGCTCGGCCGCCGGTTCCGGGCCATCAAAGCCTGGATGGTATGGCGAACGTTTGGTCGCGAGGGATTGGCCGCCCGCATTCGGGAGCATCTGCGGCTCGCACAGGTATTCACGACGTGGGTTAGAGAAGACGCACGCTTCGAATTATCGGCGCCGACCGTCATGGGGGTGGTCTGCTTTCGTTTCAAGGCTGCAAACGACGCGGAATCCGATCGGCGCAACTCACAACTGGTGGAAACCATCAACGCCGGGGGCGAAGCGTATTTGATGCAAACCAAATTGCGCGGTCGAACGGTCATGCGACTTGGCCTCGGGAACGTTCTGACAACAGAGGAGCATCTGGCCCGCGTCTGGACAATTATTCGGCGCGCCGTCTAATTCTTCAGCGCGGCCGGACTCCAGTGCCATGGGAATAGGGAGATCCGAGTGCCCGTGGCAGTCGCTGGCGCGCGATGGGGCTTTCGACCGCCAACGCATACGTTCGCGGCCCGCGCGGTTCATGCGGCTGAAGGTTCTTCGGCTCAATCGGCTCCCAGAGATGATTCGGTTTTTCAACCGCCATCCAGGCGCAACCGTAATAGCGCATTTGGCTTCCGCCGGCCGTGTCGAAATGAGCGAACGAAATCGCGAGGCGGCCATCCTTGATCTGGTAAATCAGGACGTGCAAGAGAATCGTCGGAGTCGCGTCGCCCAGCTCAACATGTGGATACCCGATCACGACGAGGTTCTTCGCCAGATCGAGGGCCAACTGGTCGTAGGCGCCGCCAAGCTCCGAATGAATGATCCGCGCGCCAAACATGTGGGTGCCACTGGCGAGCTGACCGCGGACCACGATCCAGCCCTCAACGGGCGAGATGAGCAGCGTCCGATAAAAACACGGGCTCACCATCCGGAGCAACGATTCGCGCGCGCCCGGAATGTCGCTCAAGACGCGGCGCGGTGTCAGGCCCTCGACGTTTGGAGTCGTAAGCCCGAACAGAAAAATAAAAATCACCGCGAAGACCCTCATGACTTTATCGCAAAAGTTTGTCAATCTGGATGCGGTTGCAACCTGATGGGTTGGCCGGATTTTGAACGAACATTGAAAGCTAATCGCTTTCGGTTAACTTGAAGCAACGTCCGAGAATCGCTCACGCTTATGGAAACGACTATCGCTGCTCCGAAGACAACGCCCTCGACCGAAACCGATTTTCTCCCGCTGCAAGGGACTGATTACGTCGAGTTCTGGGTCGGCAACGCCAAGCAGGCCGCGCATTACTACAAAACGGCCTTTGGTTTCCAATCGCTCGCTTACGCCGGCCCTGAGACCGGCGTGAAAGATCGCGCGAGCTACGTTATTCGGCAGAACAAGCTGACCTTCATGCTTACCACCGCTCTGCGGCCTAACAATGAAATCGCGGACCATGTGGCGCTGCACGGCGACGGCGTGAAGTTCCTCGCTCTCAAAGTCGAGGACGCGACCTCGGCCTGGAAGGAGACCACCAAGCGCGGTGGCAAGAGTTACATGGAACCGACGACGCTAAAGGATGAGAACGGTCGCGTCGTGATGAGCGGAATCCACACTTATGGCGACACGGTCCATCTCTTCATCGAACGCGGCGACTACAACGGCGTGTTCATGCCGGGCTTCCGCAAATGGGAGAGCGACTACAATCCGCCGGAGACAGGATTGCTCTACGTCGATCACTGCGTCGGCAACGTCGGTTGGAACCAGATGAATCCGTGGGTCAAATTCTACGAGGATGTGATGGGTTTCCGGAACATCCTCAGCTTCGACGACAAGGACATCTCGACGGAGTATTCGGCGCTTATGAGCAAGGTGATGAGCAACGGAAATGGGTTTGTGAAGTTTCCGATTAACGAGCCGGCCGAGGGAAAAAAGAAATCGCAGGTTGAAGAGTATCTGGAGTTCTACAACGGCGAAGGTGTCCAGCATTGCGCCGTCGCGACTAATGACATTGTTAAGACCGTGACGGACCTGCAGAGCCGCGGCGTTGAGTTCCTCAAGATCCCGACTACCTACTACGATACCTTGCCGGAACGCGTGGGTCAGATTGACGAAGACCTCGAGCCGCTCGCCCGCCTTGGCATCCTGGTAGATCGCGACAACGAAGGTTACCTGCTTCAGATTTTCACCAAACCGGTCGAAGACAGGCCTACGCTCTTTTTTGAAATCATCCAGCGCAAAGGCGCCAAGAGTTTCGGCAAAGGTAACTTCAAGGCGCTTTTTGAAGCTCTCGAGAAGGAACAGGAAGCTCGGGGTAACTTATAGGAGTAACCAGTCATGCCTTTCTATCAAAAGCTCGGCGAAATCCCACGGAAGCACCACATCTGGTTCCATCGCAATGGAGCGGGGCCTGGTTACAAGAACGAAGGTATCTATTACGAGCACGTCGTTACAACGGAAGGTTTCAACGAAGCCTTTTCGATCATGTATCACCTTCGGCCGCCGACTCGCGTCCGGAATGTAAAGTTACTAAAGTGCGAAGAACTTAAGAAAGCGGCCGACAGTCCGCTCCGTCATCATCATCTGAAGACGGCGAACATGGAGCGGCGCGGCGACCTCTACAGCGGACGTGTCCCGATCCTCTTCAATCAGGACATGACGGCGTGGCGGGCGCGTCCAGCAAAGCCCTACGGCAAGTTCCAATACTATAAAAATGGCGGCGCCGATGAGATCATCTTTGTGTTTAAGGGAGCGGGGACGATCGAAACAATGTTCGGCAAGCAACGCTACTGCGCCGAGGATTACATCGTCATTCCGCGCGGGATTACCTATCGGCTCGTACCGGACAACGTCGAAGAAGAAGATTATTTGATTCTCGAATCGGCCGGGCCGGTGCGAATTCCGAAACGGTATTTGAACAGCGAAGGCCAAATCAAAATGGGATCGCCTTATTCGGAGCGCGATTTTCATGGGCCAACGGAGTTGAACACCGTCGACGACGAAGAAGATACCGAAATCCTGGTAAAGGACGGACCGCGGTGGACGTGCGTGACGATGGCGCACAATCCCTTCGATGTCGTCGGTTGGGACGGGTACGTTTATCCGTTCACCTTCAACGCACGGGATTTCGAGCCGATCACCGGCACGGTCCATCAGCCGCCGCCGATCCATCAAACGTTCGAGATTCGGGGCTACGTCGTCTGCACCTTTGCGCCGCGAATGCTCGATTATCATCCCGAAGCCGTGAAGATCCCCTGGGTGCACGACAACGTGGAAGCCGACGAAGTCTTATTCTACGTGCGCGGAAATTTCGGATCGCGAAAGGGGATTGAGCCCGCGTCGATCACCTTGCATCCGCGCGGGATTCCGCACGGACCTCATCCCGGCACCATCATGGCGAGCAAAGACGCGCAGCGCACCGAAGAGCTCGCGGTCATGTTCGACACCCAACACACGCTCGAGCTGACCGAGGCCGCCGTCGCGATGGACGACGAAAAGTATCCGCTGAGCTGGTTGGATTAACCTACTTCCAGTCCGGCGGTCGCGTTGCCCGCGCCAGGATTTCCTGGAACTTCGGAGTCATCCGGATGTTGTCCCAGACCGGATTAAATTTCAGTCCCCCGTAATCCGGCCCGGCGGGTAGACCAACGGCGGTTGCCAGTTGCTCGAGGGCGGCATCGGCTTCGCCCACTTTCGCGTAAACTTCGGCGAGGACTACGACCTGGCCGGGAGCATCAATCGCGTTGCGTGACAAGGGAACCAAATCGACCGCGCGCCTGGCCTCGCGGAGCGCATCTTCCTTCCGGCCCAGCGTGGCGTAGGCCAGGCTGAGGCCGCTCAGTGCATCCAGGTCGTCGGGGTGGTCGCGCAGCGTGGTTTCGTAATGAACAATAGCTCCGGCATAAAATTCCCGCGCCTTTTCCTGTTCACCCCGCATCCGCGCGACCGCTCCTTCCCAGAGCATCGAATACTTCATTTCGGCGGGGAGAGTGGCGATCAATACTGACGCGCGGTCGAGGTCGCGGGCGAGGACGGCAAGTTGAATCAGGCGGCTGGTGCCCCACACAGTCCGGACGGGCGCATTCTCCAACACGGCTCGAGCTTCCTCCAATTTTCCCAGGCCCAGGCGGCAATAGGAACGGTAAATCGAGATGACATCATCATCGGCAGGGAAGTGCTTGGTCACGCGATCGGCCAGCTCTTCGGCCTCCTTGAATTGGCGCAGGGCGATATAGCTCTCCAGAAGCTCGATGGCTGTAAACGGATTGTGCGGGTTCAAATCGACCGCGGCCTGCCCATCGCGCAATGCGTCCTTCCACCGGCCCTTCCGTCGCTCGCCCAAGGCGAGGAGTTCGCTAAACTCGGCTCTGTCGCGTGGAATGGCGATGCCGGACAATTCCTCTAACGCCCGGTCGAAATCGCGAGCACCGCGGTAGTAGCGAGCCATCGCGAGATGCGCATCGGCCATCTGAGGAGCTAATCTGACGGCGGTCTCGGCGGCTTCTTTTCCGGCGGACAGGGATTGTTCCGTCGCCTCGACAAAACGGAAAGAGCAAAGATACGTTTTCGATAGGAGACAGTAGGCGAGGACAAATTGCGGATCGCGCTGGACGCAGGCCTGGAGGAACTCAATCGCATGCGAATAGTCGCGTTGGTTAAAAGCGTGGAGTCCGCGCAGATAAAGATCGTAAGCTCTCGGGTCCTTGGTCGGCGTCTCGGCCAGCGCGCTTTTTTCTTCGCCCGACAAGGGTGCGTTCATTTGCAAGGCGATGGCTTCCACGATTTCGCTTTCGATCGAAAAGATGCCCTCGGGGGCGCTCTCGTAATGATGCTCCCAAAGCGTCCGGTCGTTTCGCGCATCGATCAGGTGGGTGTTGATGCGCAGACGATCGGCAAGCTTTTGAACGCTGCCTTCGACGATGTACGCGACCCCTAACGCTTCGGCGATCGCATGACTATTCCTTGCGCCCCGATAGGCTGCGACGCTTTCGCGGCTGGTGACTTTTAATTTGGCGAGCTGCGCCAAGCCGCCAAGAACGTTCTCGTGAATTCCATCGATAAAATACGCGTCCTCAGGATTCGCCCAGAGGCTTTCGAAAGGGAGGACGGCGCTTCCCGGCGTAACACTGCGAAACGGAAGCACGGCGATGCTGTTGTTTAAAATTGTCGCGCTAGTCGGCAGCGTTGGCTGTTTGTCGTTCGAGAAAAAGCGACTGCCGAGGAGCAGCAGGCTTAAGCCAGAGGCGACCGCGAGAACGGCGAGGCCGAATCGAAGCGGGCGGCTCGTTGCGAGGTTCCGCCGAAGAACGTAAAGTGGCTGCCCCGCGCGAACATGGACTGCCTTTCCCGCGAGGTGACGTTGAACATCCTCCGCCAGGTTTTTGACTGAGGCATAACGTTTCGCCGGATTCTTTCGCAGCGCGCAAAGCACAATGGCGTCCAAATCTCCGCGAAGACGGCGTTGATCGGCGGCCTCAGCTACGACGGTGCTCGGCGGGTGCGGTTCCTGTTCGCAAAGAACATCGAGGAGCTCTTCGAGAGTTGGGTTTGGATGAGGGAAGCGGTGCGGCTTGCATCCGGTAAGTATTTCGTAGAGCAAAACACCGAGCGCATAGACATCGGTCGATGCCGTGACCGCTTCGCCCCTGGCCTGCTCGGGTGAAGCAGAAATCGGCGTCAACAACTCGGAACGGGGCGCGGCCGATTCCAGTCCGTCACTTGCGCCGAGCATCACTTTGGCGATGCCGAAATCGAGCAACTTGATGTCGCCTTTCCCAGTCACGAGGATGTTGCTCGCCTTCAGGTCGCGGTGCACGACCGAGTTAGCGTGGGCAGCTTGCACGGCCGCGCAGATTTTCAGGAAGAGCGCCAGTCGGGAAGAGATAGGGGCGTTTGTCTGTTCCAAAAAGCGAGTGACTGGCACGCCGTCGACGTACTCCATGATGAAATACTGGCGGCCGTCATCGGTGGAACCGGCATCCAGGAGCCGCGCGATGTTCGGATGGTCGAGCCGAGCCAGAACCTGGCGTTCCGAGTGGAAGCGCCGGAGCATTTCTTCGGAGTCGAAACCGGGATTGAGCAGCTTGATCGCAACCTCCTTCTCGAAGTAGCCGTCGGCTCGCGCCGCCAGGTAAACGGTTCCCATTCCGCCGCGTCCGATCTCGCGGCTGAGCACATAAGCGCCGACGCGTTTTCCGGTTTCGGCCAGGCCTTCGCGGCGAATTCTTTTTTCGGCATGTTCCGCGCACGCTTCCAAGTCGTCGCTCGCGCTCCGGCGCAGAACTTCCGCCTCCGCCAGGAGCGATTCGGCCTCCTGCAACAGCGCCTCGTCATCCGAACAAGATCGCTCGACAAAAGAGCGTCGGGCGTCGGCTGATTCTTCGTCGAACGCATCAATCAGGATCGACTTCAGTCGCTGCCAGCGTTGAGGGTCCATGCTCATCAATCGGTGCGCGACAATTCGCGATGCAGCCAGACTTTGGCGAGGGCCCACTCGCGATGGACTGTCGCTACGGAAATGCCAAGGGCGGCACTGATCTCCGGCACGGTCAGACCACCAAAGAAACGCAGCTCCACGATCTGGCTTTGCCGCGGATCAAGCTTTTCCAATTCGCGCAACGCCTCATCGACATGGGTCACGTCGATCGCGCGCGATTCGTAGAATTCCGCGGCGAGTTCCAACGGATCTTTTCCGCCGCGTTTCTTCCGACCGCGAGCGATGGCGTAGTTCGTCAATGTCTGGCGCATGGTGCGCGAGAAAATTCCCAGGAACTGCCCGCGGTTTTCCCACGAGGCATTCGGCTGATTCGCCAGACGCAAAAAGGCTTCGTGGACGAGAGCGGTCCGCTGGAGAGTGTGCTCCGATCGCTCTCCCTGAAGATAGATCTCAGCCAGGCGCAACAACTCGTCGTAGTCGGCCCGAATCATCTCGTCCAGCGACCTGGCAACGAGCGTTGTCGACGCTGCGGCTGGAGCATTGCCTACGTTCATGGGCGTCAAATCAGACCGTGAAGGAAACCATGATAGGTTTTTCCGGCCATTATTGCATTACATTATGTGCAAAAAACATCATCGTTCACAAAGCTGATTGTCATCGCCCTGACTGTTGGCCTCTCGGGGCCTTTGGCCTTCGGGGTAGTTCCTTCACTTAAAATCGTGGTGGCCGATTCCGCCGGCAAGCTCGCCTATAAAGGCGCCACCGATGCGAGCGGGCTTTTTGCCACTCCAAAACTGCCGCCAGGCAATTACGCCGTCCAATTCACTTCCAACAGCGCCCCGACAGGTTCGCGTTACACGCTGGTTGTCGCGGCTGGAAAAAAGAAAGTCGCGGCCAACGCCGTTGCGGCCGAAAAGCTGGCCGGACGCGGCGTCGCCATGAAGATCGATGTCGGCGCGGGCTTGAACATAACCGGGCAAGTCGCGGCCGAGGACAAGAACACCGCGCCCATGGGCAGGAATGGGAAGCCGATGATCTGGATTGCGAGGCGCACCGGCACCAACCTGCCGCCGCACTGGGCGGAATCTGACTCAGCCGAGGCCAGGGAGGCGATGACATCTGGAACTCTCAGCGCAAAAAATCTTCAGGACCGGAGCAACCAGGGAATCGCGCCGGTAGATCCGGGCCTGAAGCATTACCCTGGTGATCACGGGGATTGAGCCGGCGATATCTCATGGGAAAAACAGGGTGCTCTCTTCTAATCGTCGCTAGTATTGCGCTGTCTGGAACGGTGCTTAAAGCGGAACCGCCGGTAAAAACCGAGCGCAAATCCAGCTCTAGCGATTCAACGAAAACGACCAATCGCGATCTGTCTCGCGGTCGTCTCATCGAGTCAGCCAATGGCTGGATGTACGTAAACGGCGAATGGATTCATCCCGCTGGCTACAAATTCGTGAACAACAAAATCGTGCGGACGACCGCCAAAGCCGGAAAGACGTTTCCGAGCCCGCCTGGCAGGCTCGCGTTGGAGAATCCCACGAAGTTAGCGCCACGACCAAAGTCGGCTGCCGAGCAAGCTCAGACAGCCGCCGAAAAAGCTGTTGAAACGCGGCGGAAAAATCTCACTCCGTCTCCAGCGTCGCAAACCGGCACGCATCTGTAACAACGCCCCCATCGGTTTGTCTTCGGGCCGTTGCGGATTAGCGTAAGGTCATGAAGGCGGATGGAGATTCTGATCTTAAAACAAGCGCTACCCGCAATGGCGAGACCGAACTGCAAGCAGCCGAGCGCCGCATCGCGAACTTGCGGCCGTGCGCCGCCGCCAAGCTGGCTGGCATGGAACAATCGTTCCGCAGCCTGCTCGAATCGGTCGGCGAAGATCCCGAGCGCCAGGGATTGCTGAGAACGCCGAACCGGGCCGCCCGCGCCTTTGATTTTTTAACGGCCGGCTACCGCCAGAGCCTCGACGCCCTGGTGAACAACGCGATCTTCGATTCCGAGGCGAGCGAGATCGTGCTCGTGAAGGACATCGAGCTCTATTCGATGTGTGAACATCATCTGCTGCCGTTCGTGGGCCGAGCGCATGTTGCCTACATTCCGAACGGCAAAGTCATTGGGCTCTCCAAAGTGGCGCGGATTGTGGACATGTTCGCGCGCCGTCTCCAGATCCAGGAAAACCTTACTATCCAGATCGCGGACGCGCTCATGAAGACACTCCGGCCCACGGGCGTCGCCGTCGTCATCGAAGCGAAGCATCTCTGCATGATGATGCGCGGCGTGGAGAAACAGAACTCGCTCATGAAAACATCGTGTCTTCTCGGCTCGTTCAAGGAGGACGCTCGGACGCGCGGTGAGTTCCTGTCTCTCCTGGCCTAACGACCGGCGCCCGCATGCTTCTGACGGTTAGCAAGCGCCTGGAGTTTTCGGCATCGCGCCGTTTGTTCGTTGAGGAATGGAGCGATGCGGAAAACCTGGCCGCGTTCGGTCCTGAAACGACGGCGCGCTACGGCACCGGCCGAAACTACGTCGCTTACTTTGTCTTCTCAGGCTCGGTCGATCCAGCGACCGGCATGCTGATGAATATCAGCGAAATCAAGGAACGAGCCGGGCAGGTTCTGCACGACGGATTCGATCACAAGTTCTTGAACGAAGACAACCCCGCGTTCGTGAGCCTTCCGCCCACGGCTGAAAACGTCGCGCGCGAACTTTTCAACGCGGCCGCGCCGCTGTTCGCCGACGGAAAAGCGCGGCTCGTCGCCTGTCATTTGTCCGAGTCCGAGGATCGCAGCGCCACGTTCTACGCGAACGGAAGCGTGGAAGGAAATTACTGGTTCGAGTTTTCGGCCGCACGCCAGACGATGTCGCCGCATCTGAGCGAGGAAGAAAACGAAAAGCTTTTTGGCGCGGCCGGGTCGCCGTTCGGCCACGGACACAATTACCGGGGCCGCCTGACGACAATCGGCACGGCAAGGTACGATCAAGTCCAGAGCTGTCTCGATTCGCTCCGCCGCGAGCTCGATCACAAGAATCTCAACCGCGAAGTTCCCGGCCTAACGAATCAGCCGCTTACGACTGAGGCGCTCGCCAGATACGTTCACGATCGCGCTGCCGCTACCATCCCGGTTCTTCGCGTTCGTCTCCATGAGCGTCCGGACTTTTTCGCGGAGTACTGGTCCGGCCCGAAATTTTTCCTGGGACTTCGACACGCCTTTGGCGCGGCCCATTGCTTGAAGAGCGAAACGCTCAGCGCCGAGGAAAATCTTCGGCTCTACGGCAAATGCAGTAACGCGCGCGGTCACGGTCACCTTTATTTGACCGAAGCGACTATCGGCGGCGAGTTCGACGAGGGCAGTGGGACGCTGGCCTCCTTTGACTGGTTACGGAACGGCATCGCGACGGCGCTCGATCCCTGGCAAAACAAGCATCTCGATTTGGAGATGGATGAGTTCCAGCATCGCACCTCGACAGGCGAAAACATCGTCGAGTCGCTCTGGCCGCGGTTCGATTCGCAACTGGGCGGACAGCTTGTTCGCCTGCGTTTGTGGGAAACAGCGAACAATCGTTTTACGCTTCGGAAAACATGAAGCGTTATTTGATTACCGGCGCGAGTCGGGGAATCGGCCGGGCGATTGCCGACAAGCTGGCCGCGCCCGATCATCAACTGCTTTTGCACGGACGCAACCGGGAGGCGCTCGCAAAAACCTGCCGCCTCGTCGAAAAAAAATCAGGCCGGGCGATCGCGCTGTCCTACGATTTGCGCCGCGCCGCCCGCGTCGAAAAAATGATCGATGCGGTCGGGCCGGAGCCGTTGGACGCTTTGATTAACAACGCGGGCGTTGCCCTTGTAAAACCATTCGAGAAAATTACGCTCGCGGAATGGGACACTCTTTTCGCCGTCAACGTCACCGCACCGTTCCTCCTTACCCAACGCCTTGTCCCGAACATGAAGGCCGGCGCGAGCATCGTGAACATTCTCTCCATCGCAGCCAAGAATGGTTTTCCGGGCTGGAGCTGCTATTGCATGACCAAGTTCGCGCTCGAAGGCTTTTCCCAATGCCTCCGCGAAGAAGTCCGCGGCCGCGGCATTCGCGTTCTGAATATTTACCCTGCCGCTACCAACACCGAAATCTGGAACGCGGTCGAAGGTAAATGGCCGCGCGAGAAAATGCTCTTGCCTGGGGAAATCGGCGGCGCGGTTGCTTACGCGCTTTCTCGCCCGCCCGGCGTGGTGGTCGAGAATATCGATCTCTTAAATTTGACCGGCCGTCTCTAGTCCGGCCTTGTGATACGTCACCAGCCGGAAGCCCCACTCGATCAGCGTCGCCTTGTCGTTGTCGATTAGCTTTTTCTGATTGAGGAAGGTCATGATCCGCTGTTTGAGATCGTTTTGTTCGCCGGCGTCATCGAGCAATTCGAAGATTTCCATCGAGAGCAGCCAGTCGTCTGCATGCTGCGCCTGCTGCGTTTCCCAGATTTCGCCGAGACGCTCGTAGCCGACCTTGCGCTCACGAATGTCGCGCACCTGCTGGTAAAGGCTCTCGAGTTTCTTGCGTTTCTCGTCGGAAGGCACTTTGATCGTGCGCTCCTTCGGCACGAGCGCGACCTCCAAGTATGCATCCGTGTCCGCCGCGCCATTGAAGACGGACACAATGCGGTCGCCAACCGCCATGTCGTATTCGCCCCAGGCGGGATCGAACAGAACCCGATCGCCTAGCTTAGCGGTGCAACTGGAGAACGTGACGAGGAGCAGTTTGCCGTCCTGCCTAACGAGTCGTTCCACGCGACCGGTGACCGTCACGCCGCTGGTAAAGTCCAGTTTCGCGTTCTCGCCTTCGCGCAACTTCGTCCCTTTCCAATTCCCGATCGGCGCGCCGAACCCTTCCGCATGCCGCTCTTTTCCGTGTCCTTCGATTTGTTTGTAATTGTAGGCCAGCGCCGTCGGACCAGTCGTGCGCAAATAGGCGGGCGCGCCGTTTTCGTCGGTCAGCACTTCACTGAAGACGCCGGTGACCTGCAGTCCGGATGAATATTCGGCCGTGCCGGCCCGCTGGCATTCGATTGCTTTGTTCAAGCCTTCGCGTCCGCCGACCCGATACGCCATCTTGCTCGCAAATTCCTCCAGCACGTCGCGGAGATGCTGGAAATCGCGGCAGACGAAAAGCTGCGGTTGCCGCGTCGTGATGTCGAACGGCTGGTTCTGGGCGTCGATCGAATACCAGATCTTTTTCACCTTCGGCTCCAGGCACGAAACCGATTCGCCGATCGATGAGAGCAGACCCGCGCCGTAAATCTTCGGGTTCTCCAGTGTTCCGATGAGCCCGTACTCGACCGTCCACCAATGGAGTCGAGATAACAGCGCCATCTCGGACGGCTCGCCCAAATTCGCGAAACGGTTTTCCACTTCGCGCGTCGCGGCGGCGACTTCTTCCTCCTTCGAATTCGGGAGCTCCTTCAAAATCGACAAATGCCGGATCGCTTCATAGAGCTCGAAGTCTTTCCGCGATTGCATCGCTTTCGCGCCGACTTCCCCAAAACGCTGGAGGTAATCTGAGTATTCGCGATCGACGATGATCGGCGCGTGCCCCGCCGCTTCGTGAACGATGTCCGGCGCGGGCGTGTATTCGATGTGGTGGATCTGGCGCATGTCGCACGCGATCACCAGGACCTTGTAGGCCTGGAATTCCATGAACGCCGCCGGCGGAATGAATCCGTCCACCGCCACCGCGCCCCACCCGATCTTGCCCAGAATGTCGTTCATCTCCTGAATGCGCGGAATGCGCTCGAACGAAATCCCGGTATCGAGCAATCCCTGGAAATAAACTTTGTGCGCGTACTCGCGGAGGAAGAATACGTTCTGGCGCATGATGAAACGCCAGACGGCGTGATCGACCGACGTATAGTCTTCGTAGCGCTGGTCGACCGCGAACTGGAGCAGATGTTTCGGAAGTCCCGCCACTGCGGGATTGTTCATCGAAATGGCGTTTGAATTCATAGGCCGGACGCTGCTCTGCGACGCGAATTAAAATAAGATCGAATGAAAACCGAGCAAGCCGTTTCACCGACTGGTAGGGAGGCCGTCCCGCCTTCGCCGGATCCGCAGATCCCGCGATTGCGGGACGCCGTCCCTACCGTTTGGCTGAATCTGATTTGTCTTGATGCACCGATCGTCGCCGTCGCCTGGCTTTGGCTTTTCGCGCGCACTTTCGACGTGCCGCTTCGAACCGGTAACGGCGTCGCGCTTTTCCTCACGGCCTGGCTGATCTATCTCGGCGATCGCTTCGTCGACGCGATCTCGTTGAAGCCCGGTCTGCCGCGCTCGTTGCGGCAGGAGTTTTGTCTCGGTCATCGGGAGATTTGGATCACGACGGTCGCACTCGTGGCCGGGTTCGATGCCTATGTGATCTGGCGAACGACGGCGTGGGAAACGTTTCTCGTCGGCATCGCCGTCGGAGTTCTCGCACTGATTTATCTCGTCGCAAACCATCCGCTGGGTTTGATCTGGCGTTCGCTGCCAGCGAAGGAACTGGCCATCGGAATTTTGTTCGCTGCCGGAACCGCGGTGGCGTTGCTGCCTCAACCTCCAACAACGCCTGCTTTCGCGATTGCGGTTATCGCGTTCGCCGCGCTTTGCTCGCTCAACTGCATTTCGATCGCGAGCTGGGAACGAGAGCTGGACCGCGCACAGCACAAGATCTCGATCGTAACGCGCCATCCTCACCTCAGTCGCTACGTTGGCAAGATCTGTGTTGCTCTCGCGCTCGCGGTCTTCGCAGGAGCAATCCTTTTTCCGTCGGGTGCCTTGGTTTTCGTCTGTCTCGCCGTGAGTGCGTTCCTGCTGGCGTGGCTTAACAGTTCGTCGGTTGGCGGCGACGATTCGAAGACAGCCCTCGCTGATTTGGTTTTGTTGTCGCCGCTCATCGTGTTCATCGTCGCGACGCTGTGAGCTTCGACGCGGTCGCGCCCTGGTATCGGACGCTCGAAACGATTACGTTCGGGAACGCGCTTCAGCGGGCTCGCGTCGCGTGTCTTGGCGAAATCGGTTCACCGCGCCGCGGTCTAATTGTAGGGGAGGGGAATGGAAGATTCCTGGCCGAACTGCTGCGCACGCAACCCGCCGTCAAAGTCGATTGCATTGACGCAAGCGAGCGAATGCTCCAGCTCGCACAACAAAGGCTCGGTCACAACGCAAGGCGCGTTCGCTTTTTACGAGAGGACATCAGGTCCTGGATGCCGCTGCCCGGCCAATACGATCTGGTCGTAACCCTTTTCTTCCTCGACTGCTTCTCGGCAGATCAACTGGCCGACATCGTCAGAAAATTATCGAACGCGGCGACGAGGAATGCGGTTTGGTTGCTCGCCGATTTCCGCGTTCCGAGCAGCGGCTTTGATCGCTTACGCGCCCGAGCCTGGCTCGCGGCGATGTATGCGTTCTTTCGAGTTGCCGCCGGCATCGAGGCGCGACAACTGGTTGATCCATCGCCGTTCCTTCGCGCTGTCGGCTTTATCCTCGAGCGACAAGATCTCTTCCGGCATGGAATGCTGAAATCGGAACTTTGGCGGCGCGACTAATTTTGCTCGTTCGACTGCTTCCGGGCCGCGCGTGCGCGGGAGACGCGCCGCGCGATCCAACCCACCGCGCCAAGAATTAGCGCCCACGGAGCGAGGAAGGCGACCGCGACGCCGATCATGCGCACGCTCCACATCAATGCCGCCGCGCCTTGTCCGATCGTCCGGCGCAGTGTCGCCCAGATTCCGGTTTCTTCCGAAACGATGTTGCCCTGGCTGTAGACCTGGATCGTTACGTCAGCCGGTGCGTTCGCCTCATCGATCTGCGAGTTCGGCCGATCGTCGCGGCGCACACTGACGTTCTCGACTTTGCCGAGACCGTTGAGCGACTGCATCAGCGCGTTGTAATTTTTCATTGGAACACGCAGCGAGACGTTCGAATACTCGCGTCCGTTCGGATCGCGGGAGAACGACGAGCTGCGGATCCGTCCGCCCTGTTGCTCGGCGATCGCGCGCAGTTGCTTCGTCTTGTCGTTCACGTCCGGCGTCTGGATGCGAAGCGAAGTTGATTGCAACGCGATCTCCTGTTCGTCGCGCGAAAGCGTGATATTCAGTTCCACCTTGTCGCGTTCCGTCTTCGCGCTTTCACCGAGACCATCGCCACCTTGGGAGACGCGGTTGGTTGTTACCTGGAAATTCTCGACACGCGCCATGCCCTTGATCTTGTTGATCACACCTTCGCTTTCCTCCGGCGCGAGCAACAGGCTCAACCGCGCCGAGACGCGGCCGGTGTTGTCCCGGTCGATCTGTGCGTTCGTGATCTGCACCTTCGGCGAGGCCAGCGCTTTGATGTCGTTGTAGGTCTTCTCGACCTCCGTGGCGTAGAGCGACAACTGCGCCCGCTCCTTCAAAAGAAACGCCGCCGGGACATTCATGTTCCTTTCCGCGAGCGTGATCGTCACCGTCGCGAACGCCACCTGCGAATCCATGAACTTCAGCTCCCCCTGCATCGTCTCGATCTCTTCGCGGACGCGGCCCAGTTCCTTTTCCACTTCGAGCAGGTCGGCGACGTCCTTGCTCTTCGTCTTCAGAATTTCGATGAGCCGTTGCTCCATGAGCCGCGCGTTCCTCAAACGCGATTCGGTGTCGAAATAGGACTTCGTCACGTCCTCGGTTGTGAGCGCCTGGTTCTTAAGCTCGCCGATCCCGCGTAGTTTCCCGAGAAACCGATCCAGATTGTCCGGCAGAACTTTCACCACGATCTCGCCACGCAGTTTGCCGTTCTCCTGCTTCTCCGAGCTGGTCGTCGAAACGTAACCTTTCTCTTCCGCCGCGAATGCTGTGATCTTCTGGACTGACTCGTCAAAGCTGACCACCTCCAACTCCGCCGTCGCGTTGCGGATCAATTTCCGGTTCGCGGTTGGCCCGACAGCAGAAGGCGTCGCGGAAGGTGCTGCGGCAGTTTCCGTGGTCGTCTCCGCGGCAGCCGCCTTATCATCGCTGGTTTCCGCTTTCTTAGTTTTCGTGCTTGCGAGCGAGGTTGGAAGCTTGCGCAATCCCTCCACTGGTGCGTTTGGATCATCCTTTGGGGCAGGAGGCGCAGGAGCGGTTGTTACGGCGTCGAGTGTCTTCGTGCGTCCGTCCGTCTTCGCAAGCCCTCCGCTATCGCGATAGGCGCCGGGCTTTTCCCTGTTCTCAAGCAACGTGCTTTCGACGCGATCACTGGCGTATTCCTGATGCTGCGTTTTCGGCGTCATGGATTCGCCGGTGATCAATCGTCCCATCTGCGCCAGCGCGAGCAGGACCGCGGCGGCCGCGGTAAGTTGAACGGCGCGCACCCGCATCAAATCGGTGATGAGGCCAATTAATCCGGCGCGTTTCGGGACGCGATCGCGGAAGCGGGAGACCATTCGCTGTTCGAACGCCGGGTCCGCCTTTTTATCGGCCAGTGTTTCGTTGAGAATCCTGTTCATAGTTTTTCCTTCCTGCAAAGCCTGTCGGCACTCCGCGCACTCCACCAAATGAGCGTGGAATTCATCGCGCTCGGCCGGCGTCAATTCGTCGTGGAGATCGGCCGCGAGCAGTTCGTCGAGTTGTTCGTGAATCGTAGGCATAAGCGTCATCCAATTGCGGCCAGGGCCGGTTTAAGTCGTTTCCGCATGAGGCCGAGGGCGCGGCCGAGAATCCCGCGCAGGGCTCCATTCGTTAGGCCGAGAGTTTGCTCGATCGTTCCATAATCGAGGTCTTCGAAGTAGCGCAGCGTGACTGCGGCGCGATGCAACTCCGGCAATTGTGCCAGGGCCGAGCGGACCTCGCCGTCAAGGTCCGCCCCTTCCCCTGTTGCACCCGCGAACTCAACCATCTCGTTCGATTCAAAATTTTCCGGTAACGGCTCCGGCCGGCGTTTTCGGGCCAGATCGCGCGCGCGATGTCTTGCGATGGTCGAAAGCCACGCCGGCAGCTTCGCGGAATCGCGCACCCGCCAGCGCGACTTCCACGCTTTCACGAAAGTGTCCTGGATGACGTCCTCGGCTTCCTCGCGGTTTTGCAAAATGCCGTAAGCGATCGCGAACAGGTTCCGGCTCGTGGAGCGGATCACCATCTCGAATGCGTCGCGATCGCCCTGGATGGCAGCGCGGTAAATGGCGTGTTCGGGTGCGTCCATGACTGTCGATTTACCAGCCTAGACGCACGACCCTGCGATTCCGCGCGGAATATTTTTGGAGGGCACCTCTTCTGTAGCCGCTTCGCTGTGCGAAGCGCGAGAACGACCTCGATAGCTGAACCATGCGTCGCCCACAGGGCGACGGCTACAGAAGATTACCGGAAGATCGAGACGGCGTTGCCCACCGTCACCAGTTCCTTCACCCGCGCCGCATCCCAGTTCGCGGTGCGAATGCAGCCGTGGCTGGCGGCGCGACCGATCGTCTCGGGATTGTTGGTGCCGTGAATCCCAACGTGCGGCTTGTTCAATCCCATCCAGAGAATGCCGACCGGATTGTTTGGGCCCGGCGGCAAATTGTAAAACACGTCGGATTTTTGACCGTGCTGGAGAACGCCTTCATCATGCCGGAACACCGGCAGCGTCGCTATTCCCAGAATTTTCCACAATCCCATCGGAGCCGGCAATGTGGTCGAGCCCGGGGTGATCGGGAACTCCGCGACGAGCTGCTTATCGTCGTAAATGAGGAGAAAACGGTCTTTCGTGTCGATGTAGACCTTGCGATTGACGAACGCGGGATTCGGTGGCGCGAAGCCTTCCTTCAAATCCTCGATCTTGAACGGCAGCACGTTCGGCACTTTCACCGTGTCGCCGACTTTCAATTTCTCCAGGTTCATCCCCGGATTGATCTTCTTCAGGAAATCTTCCGCGGAATGGTAGCGCTCGGCGACGAGTTCCAGGAGCGATCCGTAGTTGAGGCGCTTCAACTTCGCCTGTTCGGACGGCTTGTTCGACGTGGCCCCCAAGAAGTTCTCCGCTTCCGGCGGAATGGTGAAAGTCGTCCATGTTTCCGGAACCTGATCGAGCAGCCAGGAATCGACTGCGCCGGTTTCAGCCATGCCATGCGCGCGCTTGTAATGAACGAGCGCTTTCCGGAAAAACTCGCCCATCCGCCCATCGATTTTTCCCGGGCCAAAGTCGCTGTTATCGAGAAAAATCTGGAGCTTCGTGCTGCTTTCCTCATCGTAATTCGGCAGCGCGACCGGGATCGCTCCCGGCGCCGACGTTTTCGGTTTCGGTGAAGCGCTTGGACGCGGCCCCGGCGAATTTTTCGGAGCAGGCTTCGCGGCGAATGCGGCGAGAGCAAAAATCAAAACGAGAATCCGGCGATGCATCGGCGAAGTAATCGGCTGGAATCGAAGCGCAAGCAAACGCCCGCTCATCGATTCGCACCGGCCGGGAACATCACTTTGTCCGGCTCCGCATTCAGGGCCGCGAGCAGCTTCGGGATTAATCTCGTTTTTATCGAACCGGCCTCTCTTGGAGGAACGACATAGCGCACGATGGCGTCGATCCAGGTGACCTCATCCACCCGGAAAAAAACTCGCGGATGCGCGCGCACTTCAAGCTCGTTCACAGGCGTCCTGCCGAGGAGATCGCGATAAACGGCGATTCTTTCCTGCATATCTTCGCCAATTTCTTCCCCGACGATTCGCTCCATCGTCTGCGCGACGAATTTCAAATCGCTCTGATACGCGATTTGGAATTTGATCTCGTTCCAGATGTAGGGAAACAGCGGCCAGGAATAATTGTAAACCATCGAGCTGAGCACTTTCGCGTTAGGGAATTTGATCACGCGGCCGCTCGGGTGATCGGTCGAAAGAAATGAGCCGCCGAATTCCCACAGCGTCGTATCGATGTAACTGACGTCGATCACGTCGCCAGTCGCGTCGCCGATTTTGATTCGGTCACCGACGCGATATGGCCGGCGCACCAGGATGTAGATCCACCCGATGAAACTCGTCAGCGGCGTTTGCACCGCCAGGCCGACGATGATGGAAACGACGCCGACCGAAATCAGCGCCGTGTACCAATTCGCGAAAAAGATCGAGAGCCCGATAAAAACGATCACGATCCCCACGACGAGGTGAAGAATGCGGCGCAGGGTGAACGTGGTGGACGCGTCCTCGATTCGCCCGATCGCATAAACTGAAACCGCCTTCGCGATCGCGAGCACAATCACGATGAAGGCAGTCGCCCTCGTCGCGCGAGCAACCAGATCGAGATAGACCAGCGGCAGCGGAATCCATTTCAAACTCAGCAACACCCAAACCCCCGCGCACCCGAGAAGAACGAGCGCGTGGGTGCTGAACCAGAACTTGTCGCGCGTCTGGGCCTTGATCTTGGGTTTGCCGCCGGTTTGGGCCAGCGCCTCGCGCACCTCGGGTTTCTGTTTGACCTGCGTCAGCGTTTCCGGCTCTGCCATACCTGTGTATTCGAAGCAATCTCCTGTAGCGGCGGTCTATGACCGCCGGAACCGGAGCAGGAAATCGCTGTAGCCGCGGCGCTCAGTCGCCGCGATCTAGCGTTGGTCTCCGGCGCGGCGACAGAGCGCCGCGGCTAGAGCGCCTTTGCTACGGCCCGGTTTTCAACCAACACCGCAGCACTTCTGCCACGCTCCAGGCTTGCGCGATGCAACCACCGGCGGTGTGCGGTTCCCGCGCGTCGAACACTTCGCTGATCGTGCCGAGTCCGTTCTCGTTCATGCTCTCGGGAAAACGCTCGAGGAATTTCCGCGCTGCCGCGTTTTCGCCCGGGTGCACTTTGAGCCACGCGTCGATGAACGGCCCGATGAGCCAGGCCCAGACGGTGCCCTGGTGATACGCGCCGTCCCGCGAACGCAGATCGCCGGCGTAAATCGGTTTGTAATCCGGATGCTTCGGCGACAGCGAACGCAACCCGACTGGAGTGAGCAATTCTTTCTCCGCCACATCCACGACCGATTTCCACCGCGCCTGATCGAGAACCGGATGGTCGAGCGAGATGGCAAACAATTGGTTAGGCCGGCAGGCGGAATCATTCCCGGCGCCGCCATTCACGTCGACCACATCGTAGAGGTAGCCGCCATCCGCGAACCAAAACCGTTCGTTGAAACAATTGCGCGCGCGTTCGGCGTGGTTGGCATAACGCTGCGCGTTCGCTGCATCGCCGGTCTCATGCAGCCAGCCTTCCAAAAGCTTCAGGGCATTGAACCAGAGCGCATTCAATTCGACCGCTTTTCCGCGCCGCGGCGTAACCACCCAGTCGCCCATCTTCGCGTCCATCCAGGTGAGCTGGTAACCTTCCGCGCCTTGCGCGAGCAATCCGTCCCGCGGATCGACGTGAATGTTGAACTTCGTCCCGCGCAAATGATGCTCGGCAATATCGACAAGGATCGGCAACAGAAGCCGGAGCGTGATTCGGTCCTGCGCCTTTTTCAGGTACCGGCCAAGCGCATGAAAAAACCAGAGCGTGGCGTCGGCCGTGTGATAAAGGCCTTGCTTCTGCCGGTCCGGAAACATGTTTGGAATGAGACCATCCCAAACGTAATGCGAGAACGTCCGCAAAATGTATCCGGCCTCCAGACATCGGCCGGTCACGAGCGTCAATCCTTCCAGGCTGATCATCGTGTCGCGGCCCCAATCGGTGAACCAATGATAGCCCGCAATAACGGTGCGGACTTCGTCACCCGACGCGTGCGCGCGCGCCGCTTCTTCCGCGCGGCCCGCGGGCGTGATGACAAATTGGTCGCCGGCAAAGACCAACTCCGCGGCGATGCCTTCCCTCGCAGAAGGCTCCGCGTCTTCGAGCAAGCGCGCCCGGCGCTCGCGTTCCGCTGCGAGGACTTCAACCGGACTTAGAACGTCGATGATGTCCCACGGTTCGGTCGAACCGATCAGCGTTGCCGTTTTTTCGTCCGCGAGATCGACTTGGAAGAATCCGGGGCTCCAAAGCACGCCTTCGTGCGCGTAACCGCGCGCCTGCTCAGTCCGGTAGACGACCTGTTGCAGCGTCGATTGCGCGATCGTGAACGCAGCTGCGCGTCCGCACAAACGCATCCGAAGTGGTGGAAACTTCCGGCGCGCGGAAACGATTTCGTAACGATCGTTGACGGCAGTGAGCTTGTACGGTTCGGCCAGCGACTCATCGACTTCGTGTTCGTGATGGCGAAAATGAAACGCCGGCCGCAACTCGAGCCGGGGCGGTTTCCCGTCGCCTGTAAGCTGATAACTGACGTGGACCGTATTTTGCAGATGCGGCATCGAGATCCGCTTCTCGATCACAAAATCACGGACCCGATAAATCCAGACCGGCATCCCGTCCTCGAGCCGGAATTCGCTCAGGCATTCGGCGCCTTTCAAATCGAGCTGGCCGCCGGCGCGTTCTTCGGCGCCTAACGACACGATTTCATCGTTCTCGAAGCGTAGAAATTCCGAAAGGTGGTTCCACATGACGATGCGGCCGAGTGGCGCCGGCAGAGCCGCTACCAGGATTCCGTGGTACTTCCGCGTGATCGCGCCCGAAACCGTGCCGGAGGCATAGCCGCCGAGGCCGTTGGTCACGAGCCATTCGCGCTTGAGCAAAACTTCGCGTGAGGGATGGGCGGGATCCCACGTCATCCTCCGGACAACCGTGGGCCGATAGTGACTCTCCATGTAGCTCCCGACCTTAGCGCGCTTTCGGTTTCTTGCGCGGCTTGGTCATGGGAACGGCGCGCAATGCCACCGCCGCCTCGGCGAAAAGCGTCCAGCCTTCGTCGTTCGTTACGGGCTGCATCCCCATGCCCCCGTACTCGGGCGCTTCACTCGTCCACATCATTTGCCACTCGTGATTGTCCGGCGGCGCAAGAAGTGGTTCCGGCGCTGGACTGAACACGGTCTGCTTTTCGAGGTTAACCAGAAGCAGTCGCTCATTCCCGGGGTTCTCGGCAAAGTACCTGAGAACAAAGGCGCGCCGGCCCAGAACCGCGCCGTCTACGCCGTTCCGTTGCGATTCCCGAAAGCGCGGATCGCTTCGCCGGAGCCGGATGAGATCGCGATGCAGATGGTAAAGCTGCGGAAATTTTTCCCGGTCGTTCCAATCGAGCTTGCATCCCTCGAACGTGCTCCGGTGGTGCGGGACGGGCAGGCGCGCCTGGACCTCAGGCGTGGCCACCGAAGGAAATTGCGCGAGAAATTCGAAACGCCCTTTCCTGATCGCTTCCTTGAGCGCGTCGTCGCCCACGTCGGTGAAAAAACGAAAAGTCGCTGCGGCGCCGAATTCCTGGCCTTGGAAAAGCAGCGGCGTCCACGGGCCTAACAAAAGCAACCCGACCATCGCGCGGTAGCGGCCCGGCGAGGTAAGGAAACGCAATCGCTCGCCAAACGGCGTGTTCGACACTTGATCGTGATTTTCGATGAACGACACGAATGCTTCCGGCGGCGCACCGCGCGTGGAATAACCGCGTGGCGCCTCCTGCCAGACGTAAGGTTGTCCTTGAAAAAGATAGCCGTACTTGGCGGCGGAAATAAACTCCTGCGGATTGCCCAGATAATCCGTGAAGTACGCTTCGCGGTTCCCAGTCAACGCGACCAGCGCCGAATGGTGCCAGTCGTCGTTCCAAAGCGCGTCGAGATCGTCGCCTCCTTCACTCCGCGGCTTGATCAGCTTCGTCTCCTGCGGCTCGTTCTCAGCGACGAGCAGGATGTTGCGGTCCCCGGCTGACTTGCGGGCGGCGCGTCCGATCGCCCCGACAATGTATTCCTCCGACTTGTCGTGAATGCTTTGCGTCGCATCGAAGCGAAACCCGTCGAAGTGAAACTCATCGATCCAATAGCGCCCGTTTGTAATGAAAAATTCGCGGACAGGACCGGCGTTGCGGCCGTCGAAGTTAATGCAATCGCCCCATTCATTGGCTCGCTCGCGATTCATGTAGTCGTCCGAAAAGGCGCCGAGATAATTGCCATCCGGCCCAAAGTGGTTGTAGACGACATCCAGAATCACACCGAGGCCGATGACGTGCGCGCGGTCGATGAAGAAACGCAGGTCGTCCGGCGAGCCATAGAGATGACAGGGCGCAAACATATTTACGCCGTCGTAGCCCCAGCCGAATTCACCTGGGAAATCCGCGATCGGCATCATCTCAAGCAGGGTGATTCCGTCCTCTTTCAAGAGTGCCAGTTTTTCCGCGGCCGCGCGCCACGTGCCTTCCGGCGTAAACGTGCCAACGTGGAATTCATACATGATCTGGTCCGCTAACCTGATTCCTTTCCACGCCTGGTCGCTCCATCGAAACTGGGTGTATTCGACAAGGCACGACGGCCCATGGGGACCTTCCGGTTGAAACCGTGACGCCGGATCGGGGTACAAGTTTTCTTCGCCATTTAATCGGAACCGATAAAGCGCTCCGCTTTTCGCTTCGACGGCGCCGGAAAAATATCCAGTCTCTTCCCGGTCGAGTTCGTGAAAGGCTCCGCCAATCGCGACCTCGAGCCGTTTCACCTTCGGCGCCCAAACCCGAAAATGCGCAGCGTCCCCGACCAATTCCGCGCCGATCGGATACCGGCGTTCGATCTTTGTCCCAGTCATCCCACTGCTTCGCTCGCCGGTCTGGCTGCGGTTGTCCATGATTTCCGTTTTCAATCCGATAATTTTTCTCTGCGTTCTCGGCCTTCTCTGCGCTAAAACGTTTCCGCCGCTGCATGAACAACGCCACCGATAAAGTCCGCGTCAGCGATCATCCGCTCGTGGCTGCGGGGCTCGCTGTCTTGCGCGCGAAGCAAACTACGCCGGAAATTTTTCGACAGCACCTCCAGGAACTGTCGGTTTTTCTTTTCGTCGAGGCTTCACGCTGTTGGAAAACGGACGCCATCGAAATCGAAACGCCGCTTCGTTCGGCGACCGCGGCCATCCTCGCGAAACCAATCGTGTTGGTGCCGATTCTTCGCGCCGGCCTTGGCATGCTCGACGGCATTCAACGCATCGCTCCCGAGGCTGCCATCGGCCACATCGGGCTTTACCGCGATGCCGAAACGCTGCGGCCGGTGAGTTATTACGACAAAGTTCCGGTGAACGCCGCGGCGGCCGAAGTGTTGCTGCTGGATCCGATGCTGGCGACTGGAAACAGCGCCTGCGAAGCGGCTTCAATTCTCAAGGCGCATGGCGCCCGCAGCATCAAGTTTCTCTGCGTGGTCGCGTGTCCGATTGGCATCGAACAATTTCACCGCGATCATCCCGACATTCCGATTATCACGGCCGCGATCGATCCTGAGCTGGACGATCACGGCTATATCGTTCCTGGCCTGGGCGACGCCGGCGATCGGTATTTCGGGACTGGTTAGCTTCTGTAGCCGTCGCCCTGTGGGCGACGTGAGCGAGCTTCGTGCGCCAAGCCGGGCGCTTCGCACAGCGAAGCGGCTACAAAAGAAGCTCAGAGCGCTTCTTTCGGCCACTCGCGCGCCAGGAAAGTATCGTATTGGCCGCGCTCAATTTCCTTTACCAGATCGCGAAACGATTCGCGACTCAGCATGCAGCCGCGGGCTGTCTCAACCGTGGCGTCGGTCGAACGGAATTTTTCCAGCGAACGCTCATACGCCGCGCGATCGCGAATCCGCAGACCGAGCAGCGCATAAAGTTTTCCGGCGGGCGAAGCGTTCGGGAGCAACGCTTCGAGCCGCGCCACAGCGTCGGCCTGTTTGAGGACTTCGCGGAGGGCGCGTTCGCCGGCTGACATTGTTCCAGCCACGCCCACTCCGCCTAGAGCGAAGCTGCCCGCACTCCCAAGGCCGCCGTCCAGATCGGTCCGAGCAGGACAAACCGTTGTCAGAAACAGAACCGCCGCTACGCCGAAAATCCAATGCTTCATCCAAGCAGTGACGCGCGACACGCGGAATTCGCGCGAATTTTCTGCGCCGCCGCCGAGCGAACTGTCCGACTAAGCGGACGGCGCCGGCTGTTTCTGGGTCGCGATCTTGGCGCTGCCGACAAAACTGGCGGCTTCGTCAACCACGAGGCGCGGGGCTTCGATGTCGCCATTCACCGTGCAACCGGCGCGCAATTCGCAGCGCTCCGCCGCAGTGATGTTGCCATTCACGTTTCCGTCAACAATAACCGAGCGCGTTTTGATGTCGCCCTTGATTTTCGCCTGCTTGCCAACCGTGAGGCGTCCCTGCGAATCGATTCTTCCTTCCACTTCGCAATCAATCAGCAGTTCCTTCTGAAATTTCACCACGCCCTTGATGGAGACGCCGCTCGATAAAGTGCCGCCCTTGTTTATATCGGTCGCGCCATTGGGCGCGGGGTTCGGTTTTGCCGCGGGTTGTTGAGGTGGCGGAGGCGTGGGTGCCATCGGCGCTGCGGGTTCGGTTTTTCGGCTGCTGGAAAACATCTGCATCGGGAAAATCTCCTTCGAGGGCATCATGGGACAGTTATTCACAAAGGTCAACCGTTTCGGCACGAATTCGGCAGAGATGGCGGTGAACGGAAAGGCCGGTTACACTGCGCCCGTGCGCGCGGCTTGGAAGAAACTTCGGTATCGTCTTGAGTGGCTAGCGGTGAAATCAGCCGGCGGACTCGTCCCGCTGCTTCCGCGCAAACTTTGTTTTCAGCTCGCCCAATTCGTCGGCGGCCTCGCCGCCACCCTCGATCAACGGAACTTCCGCGTCGCTCTCAGTAATCTCGAGGCGGCCTTTGGCGACACGTTCTCGGTGGCGCAACGGGAGGAAATCGCGCGCGAAAGTTACCGGCAGTTCGCCCGCACGGTTTTCGATCTGTTTTGGACACCGGCCCTTACGCCGGAAACCTTCTGGCGTTACGTCGAGTTTGAAAATCTGGAGCGGCTCCGGGCTGAGATCGCGCCAAGTAACCGGTGTATCTTCGCGGTTTTTCACTACGGAAATTTCGAATGGCTGAGCCCTGGGGTGGCGTGGGGCGTGGCGCCGACCGACGTCGTGACCCAGGAATTTAAGAACCCGCTCCTGGACGATATCTTCCGGCGCCTGCGGGAACACGCCGGCCATACATCCGTCCCGCGAAACAAAGCGGTCATTCGGCTTTATCGGACGTTGCGGCGGAATGGCCGCGCGGCGTTGCTCGTCGATACCACCCTGGCACCGCACCATCCCACGGTGGTGATCGATTGTTTCGGGTTAAAGACCATCGTCACGGTCGCGCACGCCTGGCTTTATGAGCACACCGGCGCGCCCTTGATTCCGATCTACTGCGAACCCTTGCCGGAAGGGCGCTGGCGCATCGTGGCCCAGTCGAAAGTCGAAATTGCGCCGGGCGCCACCCATCAGCAAATCGCGCAGGCGTGCTGGAACTCGTTCGAACCAGTCGTTAGGCAAAATCCCGGGCCCTGGCTCTGGATGTATAAGCATTGGCGATACAAACCCGTCGCGGCTGAGCGCGCCTATCCGTTTTACGCCCAGGAATCGCCCTTCTTCGAGCAGATCGCTTCGCGACCGAATTACGTGAAGCTCGACCGGCCCGCGGCGCTCGAAGCGATGCAATCATGACGGCGTTCTGGAAGCGCATCCGGCACCGGGCCGAATGGCTTTTCGTCCGGCTCGGGGCCGTAGTCACGCCGCTCTTTCCAAGGCGGATGGTTGAAGCAATAGGGTCGAGCTTCGGCTGGCTCGCGTCATTTCTGGATCGCGAAGGGCGCCTGGTGGCGCTGAGCAATCTGGAACACGTCTTCGGTCCCACGCTCACGCTCACTGAGCGGAAAAAGATCGTCCGCCAATCCTACCGGCATATCGCGCGTGCGATGACCGATCTTTTTTGGAGTCCGCGCCTGTCGGCGGAAAATTTTGCTGAGCTCGTCGAATTCGCCGGTCTCGAACAGTGGAGCGCGGCCTTGGAAGACGGCAAACCAGTCATCTGGGGCTGCCATCATTTTAGCAACTTCGAATGGATGGCCACGAGCGTTGGCTTGTCCGGGCGCAAGAGCGTGATCATGGCGCAGGAATTCAAGAACCCGCTCCTGGATTCGACGTTTATCGCCTTGCGTGAATCGGGCGGGCATCGCGTCGTTACGCGCCAGGGATCGCTGCTCCATCTTTATCGAGCGCTACGGCGGGGCGAGCAGGTGGCGATTTTCGCCGATCTGACGATCTCGGCGAAAATTCCGAGCGTGGTGATCGAGTGTTTTGGAATGAAACGTTGCGTCAGTTTCGCGCAGGCGTGGCTGCACCAACGGACCGGCGCACCGATCATCAACGCGCACATGGAACCGCTCCCGGATGGACGTTATCGACTGGTGTTTCATCCGCCGTTGCAGCTGCGCGCCGGCGCTTCGGCCCGCGAAATCGCGCAAGCGTGCTGGGACCAATTCGAGCCCGTCATTCGGCAAAACCCGGCGCCCTGGATGTGGATGTACAAGCATTGGCGTTACCGGCCGGAAGCGGCCGACCCTGGCGCGTATCCGTTTTACGCGAACGTCTCGCCGCACTTCGAAAAACGGCTGAAGGAAAGCGAAGCAGTGCCCGCCTGAGTTGACAAAACCCGCAATCTGCGGTTTCCATTCCGCAACTATGAGACATTTTTCCCGCCTCTTTCTTTGCCTCGGCGCGCCGGTCGCTTTGCTGCTGACGAGCTGCGGCACGATGATGACTTCGACCGCTTCATCCCGCAATTACAAGGTCGTCGCTTACAAGCCTCACGATCCGTCCAAGGTGGAAGTGAATCTATCGCTCTCCACGCAGAATCTCTACGTCACGGAAGGCGATCGTCTCCTCATGGCGGTGCAAGGCAACGTCGGTAAACCAGACGCGCCGACGCCGACCGGCGATTTCACGATCTACAACAAGGAAAAACATCGCCGCCGCGCCAGTGAACCGGATCGCGGTTATCCGATGGCTTACTGGTGTGAATTCAAATCGGCCTATGGATTCCACGAAGGCTTTGTCCATCCCGCGCCGCACACCCATGGTTGTGTCCGGCTCCACCGCGAAGCCGCGGCCCGTCTCTTCGCGTTAGTCAGAATCGGCACACGGGTTCATATCGCGAACTCGCTGCCTGAAGACAAAAAATGGGGCAGCAAGGTTGCCCGGCTCGATCAAAGCAAAGATCCCGATCCGCCACGCTCCTTCATGTTGTCGGACGCCTGGTTCAAAGATCCTCCGGGGCCGTTGCTGGTCGACCAAAAAGAGTAGTCCTGGCTGGCGAAAGAACTTTCAGCGTGATCGCTGGCCCGTGGTAAACTGGCCAGTGATTGCAGTTGGTTTTTTTCCAGAGCCATGAGCACGAACCTTATTTCCAGCGGCACGACCGCGCGCGAGAAGGTGAACCTGCGCACGCCCGAAGTTATGACGGCCGTCCAGGAGCAGGTCGAATCGCATTATCGCAGCGACATCGTGGACAAGGTGCGCCGCGCCGGCGGCATTCTGCAATGCGGCGACATCACGGTGCGGCTGGCGAAGCAGTTCGGGTTTTGTTACGGGGTCGAGCGCGCCATCGATCTCGCCTATGCGGCACGAAAAGTTTTTAAGGATCGCCGGCTCTTTATCGTCGGCGAGATCATTCACAACCCGGAGGTGAACGAACAGATCTCCTCGTTAGGCATCAAAAACCTGATGGGCAAAAACAAGCAGGCGGACATTGCCGATTTGCAACCCGACGACGTGGTGATCGTCCCGGCCTTCGGCACCGAGCTGGCTATTCAACAGCAAATCAAGGATCGCGGCTGCCAAATCGTGGATACGACCTGTGGCGACGTGATGAGCGTGTGGAAACGTGTCCGGAAATATGCGAGCGAATCAGCCACGTCGATCATTCACGGCAAGGCGTCGCACGAAGAGACGAAGGCGACCAGCTCGCGCGCGCTGGGCGACGGCAAGGGACATTATCTCGTTGTCCTGACTCTGAAGGACACCGATTACGTCTGCGATTACATCCGTCATGGCGGCGATAAGCAGGCGTTTCTCGAGCATTTCAAGAACGCGCATTCCCCCGGCTTTGATCCGGATATTCACTTGAAGACCGTCGGCGTCGCGAACCAAACCACGATGTTGCGCGGCGAAACGGAAGAAGTGCAGCGCAGAATCCGGCAGGCGATTGTCGATCGCGACGGGCCCGACGGCGCGACGAAGAACTTCCGATTCTTCGACACCATTTGCGGTGCGACCCAGGAGCGCCAGGACGCATTGCGCGAGTTGCTCGACGTTCCGATGAATCTGTTGCTCGTCGTCGGCGGCTACAACAGTTCGAACACGTCGCACCTCGCCGAAATGGGTGAAGAAAAACTGCCGACTTATTTTGTCCGTAACGCAACTCGTCTGGTCTCGGACAAAGAAATTCTCCATTACGATTTGCACCAACGCGAAGAAATCATCGCGAAGGACTGGCTGCCGGAAGGAAAGATCGTCGTCGGCATCACGGCGGGTGCGTCCTGCCCGAACAATCTGATCGAGGAAACCCTGGTCCGGTTATACGAGTTGCGCGGGACCAGCCGCGAAGAGCTCGAAGCGGCGGCCTAGATCGCACGCCCAATCACACGTCGAGCCGCGAAGTTTGTACGTCATGCGTGCAATCTGGAAGGGAAGTATCAGCTTCGGCCTCGTCAATATTCCGATCGCTCTTTATCCGGCGACGCGGAAGGAAGAACTCAAGTTTCGGCTCCTTCGAAAGAAGGACCTCAGCCCGGTGAATTACAAACGCGTCGCGGCGAAGGACGGCAAGGAAGTTCCCTGGGACGAAATCGTGAAGGGCTACGAATACGAAAAAGGAAAGTTCGTTGTGCTGAACGAGAAGGATTTTCAGCGAGTCGATTTGGAGGCGACGCAGACCGTCGACATCCAGGACTTCGTGGATCTCGACGAGATCGATCCAATGTTTTTCTACAAGCCGTACTACCTCGAACCGCAAAAAGGCGGCGATAAGGCTTACACGTTGTTGCGCGAAGCGCTGTCCGACGGAAAGAAAGTCGGCATCGCGAAGGTCGTTATCAAAACGCGGCAGTATCTTGGCGGCGTCAAGGCATTGAAGGATGCCCTCGTCCTGGAGCTGATGCATTTCGCCGAGGAACTGGCGGATCCCGAGAAGCTCCATGTGCCGAAAAAGGCCACCGTAGGAAAACGCGAAAAGGACATGGCCGAAGCGCTCGTGAAAAGCATGAGCTCGAAATGGGATCCGGAAAAGTACAAGGACGACTACCGCGAAGCGCTCATGGAAGTGATCGAGGAGAAAGTCGAGTCCGGCGGCGAGGAGATCGAAGAAAAACCGAAGGAGAAAAAGACTCCGACGAAAGTGATCGATCTCGTTTCGGTCCTTCAGGAAAGCCTCAAGGCGCAGCAGGGCGGGAAGAAGAAGCACGCGCCGAAGAAGGCGAAGCATCACAAAAAAGCCGCTTGATCGCGCGCCGCTCCGGCGGGCGAAAAATCTTGATCTGCCCCGGCCCTCTGTTTTTCTCTCTCGTAACTCCCTGTCGAGATGAGGCCGCGAGGACATGATTGAATTCTTCGGGAAGGACAAGCTTCGGCGCGCCTTTTTTGTTCTTTTTGTCCTAAGCTCGATTGCTTGCGTCGTGGCGACGAGCTGGCATTACACGCGCAAGTATCCCGGTAACCCTGCTACCTGGCTGGCCTGGTTGTTATGCCTCGGTTTCTTGTTGGCGACTTATCTTCCGGCCCGGCGAGAAATAAAGGAATGGGCTTTGGAATTATGGGACGACAAGCTATTCGTCCGAGTCTTTGTCGTTCTCGCGCTCATCTTCCTCGTCAGTCACGTCTGGAACTTCAAGACCGCGCCCTGGAATCAGAACGGCCTCTTCGATGACGCGGCCTGGGACATTTATTTTGCGAAGAAATACATCTTCACTCACGTGCCTTTCCAGGCCGCCTTTTCCGATGGCATCGCGCGCGAAGTTGTCTTCCACTACTACATCACCTTCTTCTTTATTCCGTTTGGTTACAATCTCCTCACCTTTAACATCGCCTTGCTCGTTCTAGGGCTGACGACGTTCATTTTCACCTGCCTGATCGTTCACGAGCTGTTCCGGAACTACCTGATCACGATAGTATCCGGCCTGCTTTTCAATTTCCTCCCGTTCCATTTCATTCAGACCTTCATCGGCCACCGTTATGCCATGGCGGCTCCGCTGATAACTGCTTCGCTCTACTTTCTAATGACTGCTTTTACCCGGCAGTCGGCTTTTAGAGCGGTCTTGAGCGCGATTCTCGCCGCGCTCTGTGTGGATAGCGCCATCATGGGCAAACAATTTGTGATGTGCCTTTTCGCGGCCGGTTTTCTTTACGCGATAACCAGCTACAAAAGCTCGCTGACAAAACGGAACATCGGTCTCTCCATCGTTTTCGTCCTGGGTCTGCTTGCGTCGATGGTCCCTTTGATCGTTTTCGTTCACTACAACTGGAACCTTTACTTCGGGCACGAAAAAGACTTGAGCGCGCTCTTTTTCCAGGCCTACAAGAACCGGGCGTCCGGCGCCTTGAAGCCTTATCTGACGGATTTGCGAAGCATCTTTTTCGCTCCTTACAGCGGCATGCGTCTGTCCATGCAGGACTACGTGCTTATACCGTTTTGGTACTACGCCTTTCTCGGTCCCGGACTGTTGATCGCATTGTGGAGAAAGCACTTTGAAATCATTCTTCTGGCAACGGTTCCCATCGTGGGCGCGTTTGTCTCTACCGCATACGATTTCCGCGTTCTGCACGCCGCGCCTTTTTGGATTATCTCAATGGCCTTTGCTCTCCATGCCTTAACAAGACTGCGCCGAATTCGATGGCTTCGTCACTCCGCCATTCAGGCTCTGGTTTTCATGGTAACAGCTTGTCTTCTAGCCGCGGGTTGGATCCCTTCCGTCCGTTATCTCTACGCGAAGTCGAAGAATCCTTTTTCGGTTTATCTCCTTGGCCAACATGACGTGCCGGTCGCGCGGTTCATCCGAGACATCGTCGCCGGTGTTCCGCATCCTTCTGCAAGAAGAAGGCATCAGGAATTCCGCAGACTCACCGGTTTGCCGGAAACGACCCACGACGCGTTTGTCTGCGATGAGTCGGGGTACGCCGTTACTCACCTTTTTCTTCAGGACTATGACGACCGTCAGATCATGTCGTTTTGCGAACAAACCCCAATGATCGACACGACGGAAGCGAACTTGTTCGCAACAAACAAGAGAGTGCTAGCTAACTACAATGGAGCCAGGGACGTGATGTTGATCTGGCAGAATTCGTCGAGATCCGCGCGAACGATCGCCGCGTTTGGCAAACTGAGTCACCTGGGAAGCGCAAGGCAACTGGTCGCGCGGCTCGCCGGGCGATCTTATTCCTTCTATGTTCTAACAATCCCGAAGGAGAATATCGGCCAGGCTAAGCAAGAGCTCCCGGCTTTGCATCTTTGAGCGCGTCGGCCACGGCGTTTTGAAGAACCCGCGGGCCAGTTCCACCTAACGAATCGTCAATCCTTTCCAGCCGCCTGATCAAATCGATCACTTCGCGCCGCGAATAAGGGCCCCCGGCGGCCGCGCAAAAATGGGTGCGGCAACCGAAGGGGCGCGAATCGTAGATGAGACAATCACCGGTTTGCGCATCGAGCAGGGGACAGGCGCCGTCGGGATTTGTCGGCAACTGTCGGCGTCCCGTGGCGCGCAAGGCTCGAGCCGCCAGGATAGCTTCACCCTTCGTCAGGTAAGGAGTGCTGCCTGTCAGTTTGAAATGGCAACATTCCTTTAAGCGCACGCAATTGCGATCGATCGGGCGCGCGGCGAGATCGGCGTAGATTTGGCGGACTTCACGAAGGGCCGAATCCATCTTGCGATTCTAGCCGGCCATCGCATTGCCGGCAATCCAACCAGTTGCCCACGCCGCCTGAAAATTAAATCCGCCCGTAATTCCATCGATGTCGAGCACTTCGCCGGCAAAATAAAGTCCGGGCACGATCCGGCTTTGCATCGTTTTAAAATCGACTTCGCTTAATTTCACTCCACCGCAGGTTACAAATTCCTCCTTGTTCAGCGACTTGCCTTCTACGGTCATTGCGGTCTGCAGGATTTGGGCAGCCAATCGGTTCGCGTTCTCCCGCGAAAGCGTGGTCCAGCGCGTTTCAAGATCGAGGCCCGCCGCCAGAACAAGCTGCTCCCACAAACGCGCGGGCAATTCCGCGACCGGCGAATTCGCAACGCGGCGATTCGGATGCGATTCGCGGAGCGAACGAAAATTCTGAAGCAGTTTCTGCTCGGTTAATGCCGGCGCCCAATTCAAACTCAACGGAAACGCGTAGTCGAATTCGTTGAGAATGCGCGCGCCCCAGGCCGACAAACGGAGAATCGCCGGTCCGCTCACGCCGTTGTGGGTGATAAGGAGCGGGCCGCGTTCTCGCAGCGATGTTTCCGGAACGGATGCCTCGACATCGGCCACCGAAATTCCGGGAAGCGAGCGCAACCATTTCTCGGCCACGTGAAACGAAAACAGAGATGGCACAGCGAAAAGCAACGTGTGGCCAAGGGAGCGCGCGATTTCGGCGCCGATATTCGAACGCGTGCCGCCGGTGGCGAGGAGCAATCGATCGCAGCTCGCGGTCGCACCGTTGGAAAATTTCAGCTCGAAACCCGCCGCGTCCTTCTGCACAGCTTCCACACCTTTTCGCGTATACAACCGCACCCCGGTCGCCGTCGCTGCGTCGACCAGACAATCGATGATTGTTTGCGACGAATCGGTCACTGGAAATATTCGGCCATCCTCTTCAGTCTTGAGCTTCACTCCGCGCGATTCAAACCATGCGATCGTGTCGCTCGTCGAAAAGCGGTGGAGCGGCGAGATAAGCGCGCGTTCGCCGCGCGGGTAGCGTTCGCTCATCGCGCGCGCATCGAAGCACGCATGCGTGACATTGCAACGCCCGCCGCCGGAGACTCGCACTTTCGTCAGGAACTCGGACCCGCGTTCATAAATCGAAACTTCGTTGGCCGGATTTGTTTCCGCACACCCGATCGCCGCGAAGAACCCAGCGGCGCCACCGCCAACGATCGCGATTTTTTTCGACACGGTTAAACGACTTCTAGTCGGCGTTTACGGAGCAGCCGCGCGAGTTCCCTCGCATTTTTGATCGCAAAAGCGTTGCGATCGTTGTCGAAGTAAATCCAGGCTTCCCGCGCGCCACTGGCCTCGATCTTCTCCGCCCAGACCTCCAACTCCTCGGCAGTATAATCGTGGCGATACCATCGACTCCGGCCATGCAGTCGGATGTAGATTACGTCGTTGGTGCGAATCAGCTCATCGGGCAATCGCGGCGCGCTGACGCTGCAAAAAATAAGTCCGCGCTCGCGGAACCGCCGGTAGACCGACTCGCGCCACCAGCTTTTGTGACGAAACTCGACGGCGTTCCGATATTGCGGAGCGAGCTGGCGCGCGATACTGGCGAGACGCGAAGCGGTGTAGCGATAACTCGGCGGAAACTGAAATAGAAAGCAACCGAGCTTCTCGCCGAGGATTTCTTCGATCTTGCAAAATTCCTCGACGAGCATTCGCGTCCGCACAAGCCGTTTCTCGTGGGTGATGAGTCGATTCACTTTAATCGAGTAGCGAAACTTCTCCGGCGCATTGCGCCGCCAGCCTTTCACCGTGCTCAACTTCGGCCAGCTGTAGAACGGCGCGTTTAACTCCACCGTATTGAACGTTGAAGTGTAGTGCTTGAACCAGCTGTCGGTCCGTTTGGTATCCGGATAAAAAATGCCGCGCCAATGCCAGTAAAACCAGCCGGAGCAACCGATGTGGATTTGCACGTGGGCACCGTCACGCAGGCGAGACACGTTGCCAAGAAAGGTAACAATCTTGACATCGCGTCGCCCGCCGAACAGCCTCGGCCCCATGAACTCTCTGTCTCGCTTCGCGGATCCGGTTTACTGCATCATGCGGCTGTTCGTTGGGGTAATGCTTGCCTGCCACGGTGCCCAAAAAGTTTTCGGTATGCTTGGCGGAAAAGTGATGAGCGACGGAATGTACGTTTTCGGCTGGTTCGAGCTGACCTGCGGGATTCTGATAGCGCTTGGTTTACTTACGCGCGTGGGGGCCCTGTTGGGCAGCGGCATCATGGCGATCGCTTATTTCAAACAGCACGTCAGCGGCGGTTTCTTTCCCATCGTTAATCACGGCGAGCTCGCCGTCGTCTATTGCTGGCTTTTCCTGTTCATCTTCTTTTACGGGCCCGGCCGCTACAGCATCGATGCCTTGATACGAAAGCCGGCAACGCCGTCGCCAACTCCCGCGACTGCCTGACCGGAAAGCTCGAACCGGTGAAACCCGTTTTTACCGCGCTGGCCGTTTTGTTTTTGATCGCAACCGCGTCCGCTCAGGATTGGGCGAAAGCGCGGCTGGAAAAATCGTCGCGACACGGGGAATGGGTCGACTTCAAATCGGGCGAGCGCACCATCAAAGCGTTCCTGGTTTATCCCGAGCGCAAGGACAAGGCGCCGGTGGTTCTTGTTATTCACGAAATTTTTGGACTCACCGATTGGGTCCGTGGCGTCTGCGACCAGCTCGCCGAGAACGGCGTGATCGCGATCGCGCCGGATTTGCTCAGCGGCCAGACTTACGCGGACATCGATGGCGCCCGGAAAGCGATCTCGGCGTTGCCGACAGAGCAGGTGAAGGCGGACCTGGACGCGACTTCCGATTACGCGCTCACAAAAATTCCGTCAGCGAACGGCACGCTCGCCGTCTGCGGATTTTGCTGGGGCGGGGGATGGGCATTCGATTACGCGAGCGTGAATCCGAAATTGAAAGCGGCCTATTCCTTCTACGGCATGGCGGTCGATAACGCTGAGGACGCGGCCAAGATCCCGTGTCCGGTCTACGGTTTTAACGCCGAGAAAGACGAGCGGGTGAACTCGACAATCTCAAAAGCTGACAAACTGATGAAAGCCGCCGGCAAGAAGTACGAACCGGTAATTTACAAAGGCGCCGGCCACGGTTTCATGCGCGACGGCGAATCGCCAACGGGAACTGCCGAGAACAAAAAGGCGCGCGACGATGCCTGGGAGCGGTGGAAGACGCTGCTGAAGGAACTATAAATGGTAGGGACGGCGCGCTGCGCCGTCCGCGGAATGTCCCTCCAGCGCATAAGTGCAAATTCGCGGACGCCGCACCGCGGCGTCCCTACCAGGCCAGTTCGCCAGCGGCTTCCACATGACGTGCCGCTGTGGGTCGATCCGAATAAAGAGCATTACTTCATTACGATTTGTTGTCGGCGGCGTGGTGTTAATCAACTAGCGACCCTCAAGATTGGCCCAGCTTTAATCGATACGATCAAACACCGCAACACGCAGCAACTCTGGTATGCTCACCTTGCCGTGATAATACCAGATCACGTGCATTTGATCGTCACGTTCGGGAGTCTCGATGCGCGCATTCAAACCGTTGTGAGTAAATGGAAGGAATGGACAGCGAAGTCATTGGGGATTCGATGGCAACGAGATTTCTTCAAGCATCGATTACGGCGAGAAGAAGGGTTTCGTGAAAAAGCGGGCTACGTTTTTGCGAACCCGGTGCGAGCCGGGCTGGTCAAGCAGGCGGAAGACTGGCCCTACACGTTCATCGCGGATCCATGGTAGGGATGGCCGCGCTGCGCCGTCCGCGGAATGTCCCTCCAGCGCACAACACCAATTCGCGGCCGCCGCAGCGCGGCGTCCCTACCAGCGCGTTTCAATCACTTCCCCAGCTCATCCGCGAGCGCGCCGGCGTCGTAGACTTTTCGCAACGCTTCGGTGATCGCGGCGGAATCGACGCTCACGGCACGCGCTTCCTTGTCGGAGAAAATGCAGTCGAGCACGAGGGATTGAATGTTGCCGTCGAAAATGATCCCGACGAATTCGTTCGCCTGGTTCACGACCGGACTCCCGCTGTTGCCGCCAATAATGTCGGCGTCGGTAACGAAATCATATTTCGTGGCCGGATTGAGCGCCCCTTTCTTCTCGACCCAGCGCGACGGCAGATCGAACGGCGGTTGATTGTTGTGCTCGGCCGAGCGCGCGTAGAGCCCGGCGAAATCGGTAAACGACGCGACCGGTTTTCCATTCTCCTCGTAGCTGCGCACCGTTCCATAAGAGAGACGCAGCGTGAATGTCGCGTCGGGATAATTGTTCGTGCGTTCGATGGCGAAACGCGCTTTAGCGATATCGGCGTAGGCCTGCTGCTTGGTTTCGTCCTGCGCTTCGTAAACTTTCCGGGCCGCGCGGGCCGGCGCGTCGATCACACGCGCCAGTTCAATCATCGGATCTTTCGCCGCCGTCACGGCAGCGGCACCGCCCTCATAAAGTTGTTTCCGCGTGGCGACGTCTTTCACCTTCGTCCCCTTGATCAACTCGGCCGCGCGAGCGCCCGGCGATTTTCCGGCGAGAACTTTCTGGACGAGCGGATCGTTGAAACCGAAACGCGACGCGAGATCGGTGAGCGAATCGGTGAGCATGATCTGCTCCATGTCGTCGTAGACCGGCTCGGTCGAGAACAGGTCCAACTCGAGCGATTCCTTGTTGCTATCGCGAAATTCAGGGAAACGTTCGCCGTTCGGTTTCGGCCGCTCATCGCCGGCACGCAATAATCGCCGCGCATATTTGAAGAGTGTGCTGTAGAAACCACGCGGCGCCCGGTAGGAAGCACTCTGCTTCCCCCGAAAGGTCTCGTAGTAATTGTAAACCCGCAGCACCTTCGCCGTTTCGTCCTGTGCTTTCTTGATTCGATCGTACGCAGCCAGCGTTCCTTTCCACTTCGCGTCCTTGCCCATCGCGTCGCGCAATTTTTGTTCGCGCGCTTTCAACGAGCGGTCGATGTCCGGATCGAGCAGCGCGGCAAGATACCCATCGTAGCGTTTCCTGTTGTTCTGGATGCCGAACAGATTTTCGCGGGCGCGCCGGGCATTTTCGAAACTGCGCCCTGCCCAGGCGTTGAAGAAAACTTCGCGGCGATTAAACATGTTCAACAGATACGGCGCTTCGTGATCGCGCATGTCGGCGAGCTCATCGAGGGTCAATTGCCGGTCCGTCTTTCCCGGATGCCCGCTCACGAAGGTCAGCTCGCCATCCTTCGGCCCGTCCGGATTCCATTTCAGGAAATGCTCGATCTTGGCCGGCTGTCCGTTTTCGTACGCGCGAAAAATGCAGATATCCAAATCGTAGCGCGGATACTCGAAGTTATCCGGATCGCCGCCGTAAAACGCGATCTGTTGTTCCGGCGCGAAGACGAGCCGGACGTCGTCGTAGCGTTTGAACCGGTAAAGATGATAAGCGCCGCCCTGGTAAAGGGTGATGACATCGGAGCGCAGCCCCGTTTTTTCTTTGCTCTCCTTTTCAATTTCGGCGATCGCCTTCTGGCGCGCGGCCGCAGATTGCTCGGCGGTCATGCCGGTTTTCAACGCGGCTTGCACCCGCGGCGTTACGTCCTCGACGGACATGAGGACATTCAGCTCGAGATCGGTCGCGCGCGGCTCTTCCGCCTGGGTCCTGGCGTAGAATCCATCGTGAACGTAATTGTTCTTTTCGTTGCTGAGTTTCTGGAGAGTGTCGAGCCCGACGTGATGGTTCGTGATCGCAAGGCCATTCGACGAAACGAACGAGCCACTCCCGCCGGAATTGAATCGCACACTCGATTTCTGGAGATGCTCGAGCCACTGCGGCGTCGGCTCGAAATGATATTTTTCCTTGAGCTGTTTCAGCGGCGGATTGTTGAACAGCCACATGCCTTCGTCGGCGAATGCGGACGACAAGGCGGTCAAGATCAGAGCAAGAAGCGACCAGCGAAAGATTCGACGAGCCATAGGTCGTGCAGCTTAAGGAAGCGCCGCGCGACCGCCAGCGATTTCGGAAGATTTACAATCCGATTGGGTGCCGCGCTTCGAAACCGCGTGGCATCCGCTCGGTCGGCTGCCAGCGCGGGGCCCAGCGGCGGGACGGATTATGCGGCGAAGTGGTGTCGAGCCGAAGCCCGGCGATGACGGCAAACGTGTGGCCGTTGCGCGCGTAAACGGTGATCCATTTTCCAGGGCCGCGACTGCCGTAGGCGCGGAACTCCGTCGAGCTCAGCGGCACACTCACCAATCCGGCCCCGGCGAGCGCGTACGATACAGTGCCCGAACAATCGTAAGCTGAATCGTAAAACGTTTTGTGTCCGCCGCCGTAACGGTATGGTTTGGTCCGCAACTGGTTCGCGGCCCAGATGGCGCGCTTCACGGAATTTGGCGCGTTCAACGGCGCGAGCGCGACTCCGTCGCGGAAAACGGCCGCGTTCCCCGGCGTCGTCGGCCCCGATGCCGGAAAGGATCCGGCGAAGCTGACTGACGCCGCGCCGATCGTCAGCGCGGTTGTTACAACAAATTTTCGAACTGCAATTCTCACGTTCACCTCAAATCAGCGATTGGTGTGCCTGCGGTTTTTCAAAAATTGCCGCGCCAGACAAGCACAAAATTCCGGCGCAAGCTCCGCGGCATGGCTTTGGAAGGACAGGGGACCGCGAGGGACGTGCCCAATACCGCGAACGACGGCGCTCGTCAACGGCGGCCGATCAATTTTTTTGCTGGAGCGCGCTGACCTTTTCCTGGGCGCGGTTCACCTCCGCCTTTCGACCGCTTCCCATCGCGAGAAGCTTCTTCTGTCGCTGGAGATTCAAGACAGCCGCGTCGAGTTCGGCTTTCTCCTTTTTCGCGATCGCGGTTTCGGCCTCTTTTGTCGCCGCTAGTTCCATCGACTTCGCGGCCGCGAGTTCCGATTCCGGAATCTCGCCCGCTTCATGACGGGCCTGCTCTTCCACCGTGTTCTGTTTCGCCAATTCCAGTTTCGCCTGCGCCAACTCCGCTTCCAATCGGATCACTTTCAGCGCGCGATTCTCCGCATCGACCTTCGCAATTATCCCGCCTTTGTAGAGACGCTCGCCGGACACCGCGCTCTTTCGTGCTTTCTCCAATGACGCGCTGAGTTGATCCACGTCCGGCGCAGGCTTTTGCTCGGCGCCGTCGGGCCTTGTGTAAACGACATTTTGATTCGGCGTTTCGTGGATAAGGAGCGGCGGCTCAATGTCCATCGGTTGCTCCGGATCTTTCGGGAGCTCTTCCTGCGCGGGCGACGCGGCGGCGAAGAGCAGAACCAAAGGCAACGCGATCCAGCGCATCATCATCGCGCGACATTATTCCACAAGACCTGCGGACACAGAAGCAGAAATGCGAGCGCGCGAAACGCCCCGCAGCCTCGATTTAAGAGCGATGGCATTCGATGATCGTCCAGAGGTCGCAGCGACCGGTCAATCGGCGACGGAAAAAGAACCCGCGCCTCGACCGGGACGCCGGCCGGCCGACATCAAGTCGGTCGCGCTAACCGGTCTCTTCGTTCTGGCGACGTTTTACACGATGTATTTCATGCGCGCGATGCTGTTGCCGCTCGTCCTTGCGCTCCTCCTGAGTTATTTGCTGGTGCCACTCGTGCGCGGATTGGCCTACCTTAGAATTCGTCCGCTGCTTGGCTCGGCCATCGTCCTGGTCGCGCTGATCGGCGGCATTGTCTACGCCGTCTCGCTTCTCTCGGAGCCGGCGTCTGGTTGGATAGAAAAAGCTCCTTATAGCCTGCAACAGCTGAAACAAAAACTATTGCCGCTCAAGAAGCCGATCGAAAAAGTGGCTCAGGCCACCGGCGAGATCGACAAACTGACTACGAGCGAAGAAGAGCAGGCGAAACCGCAGGCCGTGATGGTCAAACGAAGCGTGCTCGCGGAAGCATTCTTTACCCAGGGCCCGGAATTCATCGCCAGCGCCGTGGTGATGTTGATCCTGCTCTATTTCCTCCTGGCGTATGACGGCGTGTTTCTCGCCAAGATCATTCGCGTGATGCCACGGCTGGGGGACAAAAAGAAAGCCGTTGCGATGATGCGCGACGTCGAGGACCACATTTCCCGTTATCTGGTCACCATCACCGCCATCAACATCGGACTCGGCATCGCCGTTGGCACAACCGTCCATTTCCTCGGCCTGCGCAACCCCGTCATGTGGGGCGTGATGGTCGCGCTCCTGAATTATGTCCCGTATCTGGGCGCGCTGACCGGGATCATTTGCATGACCCTCGGCGCGGTTCTGAGTTTCGACAGCCTCGGTTACGCGATGATCTTTCCCGCGAGCTATCTCACCTTGGCGATTTTGGAAGGCAATTTCATCACGCCCATGATCCTCGGCCGTTCGCTGACGCTGAACCCGGTCCTGATCCTGATCGCGCTGGCATTCTGGGGTTGGATGTGGGGGATTTCGGGGATGATCCTCGCGGTGCCGATCCTGGCGACCTTCAAAATTTTCTGCGATCACATTGAGCCGATGGCGCCCCTCGCGGAATTCATGAGTTAAGGCAATCGCCGGCACATCGCGCGTCCCGGCTTGCAAAAGAAAGGCGTTCGCGCCATGGGGAGGCGCGTGGACACGTCGTCGACCTTTCGATTGCCGGCGGCGCCGGAACTGGGCCCTGCGGCGGCAAACGTTCCCCGACCGCGCCGAAAGCACCTGGGCGCACTGCTTTTCCTTCTCGCCCTGGTTCCAATTGTTTTCGTCGGCTTCATTATCGATCGATACGGCGTCGACGTTCCTTATGCCGACGAGTGGTCGAACCTCATTCTGGTGGAAAGGTGGGACGCGGGACAGCTTACCCTCGGCGATCTGATCCGGCCGCATAACGGCCATCGGATTTTTGTTCCGCGCCTGATCTTTCTGGCGTTCGCGGAGATGGCCCACGGGAACGTCCGGGCGGAGATGTTCTTTTCGCTGTTTGTCTGCGTACTGACTTCGGCCGGCATTCTTTATCTTTTGCGGCGCACGGTTTGCACAGGTTGGCCGGTGACCCTTGCGCTCTGGGCGCTCATTAATCTTTTGCTGTTTTCGCCAATCCAGGCGGAGAACTGGCTCTGGGGTTTTCAATTCCAGATCTTCCTTTCGAATCTATGCGTCGCGGGGGCGGTGATCGCAGTAATGGCGAATCTTCGTACCCCCATCCGAGTCGCACTCGCCGCTCTCTTCGCCGTCGCTGGCTCGCTCTCTTTCGGCAACGGCCTGCTCATCTGGCCGATCGTGGGCCTGTTGATGATTGCCCGCGGAGAAACGCGACGACGCGTTTTGATTTGGGGCGGAGTCACTCTTGTCATCCTGTGTGGATACTTCTTTAGCTATCATGGTAAGGACCTGACCCGGGCCGTACTGCATTGGTGGGACTATCCGCTTTTCTTTTTTGCGTTCCTTGGCGCACCACTGGCCCAGATTCCAAACACGAATTCGATGGCGGTTTCGGTCATTCTCGGCACCGTCTTGTGTGCCGCTTATGTTGGTCTGCTGATTTCCTGCCTCCGCCATGGGGTCACGGAGCGCGTCGGTGTGTGGCTCGCCCTTGGCGTGTACCCTGTTGGCGGCGCGTTCCTGGCGGCCGCCACCCGGGCACATTTCAGCGCGCAGCGTGCACTCGACTCGCGTTATACAACGATTGCTACCATTCTGCTGGTCAGCCTCGTTGGTTTGGCCGCTTACCTCTACTTCGAGCGTCCTTCAACAAAACGAAAACTGGCCGGACTTCTGGCCGCTGGTCTTGGCCTGATCCTTTACGCCTTCAACTTCGTTTTCGTGTTCCGTTATCTTGAGGTCCACTGGGCGGTCCGCAGTCACGGCAAGGCCGCTTTGCAATTCTCCAAGGCCCTGGATGCGGACGCAATTTTTCGCGAGACTCTTTTCCTTCGCGAAGGCCCCGAAATCGTGGCGCGTTATCTGGCGACCCTTGATCGCCGCCAGCTCACATTCCCACCACGACGAGAGACCGCCGCTTTGCAGGAGGGCGAAAATCGAGTCCGGCGCTCGACGCAAGAGTACGGCGCGTTTGAGAACTTGAAGCGCGAAACCGGCGACTTGGTCGTCGCGTCCGGTTGGTCATACCTGCCGGCGGAGAGCCGGCCGGCTGCGTGTGTCGTGTTTGCTTTTGGCCAAAACGAAACCTGGACCGCGTTCGCGTTGTCCGATCAACGTGAGAACCGGCCCGACCTGCCGAACAAACCGAATGGCGGGGGCCGCGATTTGGGATGGCGCGGCACTTTTTCGCTTGAACGCCTGCCACCGGGGGCGACGGAAATTTCCGCGTGGGCCGTGGACGCGGACAAGGGCGAGACCTTTCGCCTGCCGGGCTCGTTCGTAGTCGAAAAGTGAACGCGTTTTATTCTCGGCAACGTTTCACTGACGTAATTCCTCGCAGAATCGGCTTCCAATGGCTAAGAACAAGCACATGAAAATCGAATTGCTTTTTTCGCTGTTGCTCGCGAGCGCGATGCCAGTCGCGTTTGCTGACCAGATCACTCTGGATACCGCCCGTCCTGTCGTCACCAAATGCGTACCCGAATCCGGAAGCGCCGCGGTCGACCCCGGTATCACGGAGGTTCGGGTCACCTTTAGCAAAGACATGCAGCCCGGCGCGTGGTCATGGGCAATGATCAACAAGGAAAGTTATCCCGGAACTTCCGAGTCGCCGAAGTATCTGGAGGATAAGCGAACCTGTGTTCTTCCAGTGAAACTGCAGCCCGGCAAGACCTACGCCGTTTGGATCAACTCCGAGAAGCTGCAAAACTTCAAGGATAGCAAAGGCCTGGTTGCCGTTCCCTACCTCCTCGTTTTCAAAACGAGAGACTAGATTCTCTGCCGAAGACTAAAGGACCTTACTCAGTCCTTGATGCTCAGCAGCGTCTTGATTTCCTTCAGCGCCTTTTTCCGTGAGCTATCGTAAGCCTGCGCGTCAGCTTGCTTGCCGCTGCTAATGTAATCCTTCAGGTCGTCCGCTTCGCGCAACACGAGATCGAGCACCTCGATCGTGTTTTCCACAAATTGGTTATCGTTCTTACTAAGAGTCCCTTCATCGACCAGCTTCTTCATCTGGTCCTTCATGCCTTTGGTAACATTGATGTAGGTGTTGATGAACGTCGTCGCCTGGTCCTGCTTGTAAGCCTTGCCCACGTAAGCATCGGCCAGCGTGCCGACCGCCATGTGGGTCAGCAAAACCGATTGGCCGGTCGTGTAGCCGAGCGTGTTGAGCAGAACGGTGTCATCTGCCGCGCGAACCGAAGCGGTCGCGAGCACGAATGCGGACAAAATGGCGAGCAGGATTTTCATAGGGCGCGACGTTATCCGCCCGCGCTTTCGAGCACAATCCAAATCCGTGCTCGCCGGTAGAAAATGCTCGACGGCGCGCCGGCATTCAGAAAAAAGGAGGTATGGAGACAGCGACCCCACCCGCAGCATCACCAGCTCCGCGACCAGGATGGTGGAGCCGAAATTGGAAATGGTTCTTGCCGACGGGCTGTTGCCTCGGCTCGTTGATCGGCATCGTGCTCGCGATTGCGATCTTTGGAGTCGGAATCTTCGGCCTCATCTCGGGAATATCGAAAGTGCTCAAATCTTCCGAGCCGTACCAGACAGCGCTCGCGCGGGCGAAAGCGAATGAGAACGTGGTGGCGGCTCTCGGAACGCCGATCGAGGACGGCTTTCCCATGGGGAGCGTCAATACGAATAACGATGCGGGCGACGCCGACCTGAGCATCCCAATCACCGGCCCGAAAGGGAAGGGGACGATTTATGTTGTCGGAAAGAGATCCGGCCGCACGTGGACCTATTCCAAAATGTCGGTCACGATTACGGCCAGCGGGGAAACGATCGATCTCAGTCCGTAGCGCTGACGCGCTGTAGCAGCGGCGCTCTGTCGCCGCTTCATTTCTGCGACGATTTCGTTCGGCGCGGCGACAGAGCGCCGCGGCTACAGCGTTGAAGAGATTGGCGTTTGGCAGAAACGCCCTACAATTCGCTGGTGAACGAGAACCGCACACCTGCTCTTCTGGAACTTTCCGCCGACGAGATGCGCCAGCTCGGCTATCGTGTCGTCGATATTCTCGTTCGGCATTTCGCCGACGGACGTGATGAACGGGTCGGTGCGAAAGGAACGCCTGCCGATTTGATCGCGCGCTTCGCCGGCGGCCCGTCCGAAAGCCCGACGGACATGCGCCAGCTCCTGGCGCGCCTCGAGAAAGATGTTTTCCCAAACAATCTTCACGTCGATCATCCGCGCTTCTTCGCTTTCGTTCCGGGGCCAGGAAATTTCGTCAGCACGATGGCCGACGCGCTCGCTTCCGGCTTCAACATTTTTAACGGGACCTGGCTCGGCGGCTCGGCTGCCGCGGCGATCGAGCTCAACGTCATCGATTGGTTCCGCGGCTTCTGCGGTTTTCCCGGAACAACTGGCGGACTTTTTGTCAGCGGCGGTTCAGCTGCGAATCTCACCGCGCTCCACGCGGCGCGGGCGACAAAACTCGGCGACCGAATCGAGAACGCGATGATTTATTTCTCCGATCAAACGCATTACTCCGTAGAGCGCGCCTTGCGCGTGATCGGGTTTGCGCGCGAGCAATTTCGCAAAATTCCGTCGGACGATTGCTTTCGCCTGCCACTCGATCGGTTGCGCGAAGCAATCCAGTCGGACACAAATGCGGGGCTGCGTCCCTTCTGCATTATCGCAAACGCGGGCACGACCAACACCGGGGCGGTCGATCCGTTGCCCGAGCTCGCGGACCTTTGCGCGGCGGAAGGAATGTGGTTGCACGCCGACGGCGCCTACGGTGCCGCAACGATGATCTGTGAACGGGGCCGGCAAAAATTGTCCGGATTGGAGCGGGTCGATTCACTTTCGCTTGATCCGCACAAATGGCTCTTTCAACCATTCGAATGCGGTTGCGTCCTGGTTCGCGATGCGGCCGGTTTGAAATCGGCATTTCAGCTCATGCCCGAGTACATGCGCGACGTGCACCGCAATACCGAGGAAAACAATCCCGCCGATTACGGCGTTCAATTGTCGCGCGGTTTCCGCGCCTTGAAGGTGTGGCTATCGATCAATACTTTTGGGATGGCGGCGTTTCGCGATGCCGTTACGCGAGGATTCGAGCTGGCTGAGTTCGCCGAGAAAGAGCTGCGGCGCCGGCGCAATTGCGAAATTCTTTCGCCCGCCGAAATGGCGATCGTCGCCTTTCGTTTCGGCAAAGACGATGCGCTTCAAACGCGACTGGTCGAAGAGATGCTCCGAGACGGATTCGCCTTCCTCACTTCGACGACGCTCAAAGGCGTGACTGCGCTCCGCCTGTGCACCATCAATCCGCGGACCACGGAACAGGACATCGTCCAGACGATCGATCGCCTGGAAAAATTCGCCGCGTTATAACGAAACTACGCCGTCTCTGCTTTTGCCGGCATGAAGCCGAGCAGCAGCGAAACCGCTGCGATCACGACATGGAGCCAGGTGGTAGCGTTGTTGTTGCTCATCATGCCGAGCAACATCGTGTCGCCGGGATTCAGGAATCCCATTATGGCTACCGCGGCATAGACAAGCCCGAAGATGCGGAAATACATCCGCGACGCGCCCACCCCGGCCATGCCACAGAACAATGCGACCACGCCGGATAGCAGATGGACGCAATTATGCGCCGTGTTGACGTGGAAGATGCCGAGTAACATCTGATCTTTCGTCACGGCGGGGACAAACCCGAGAATTCCGACGACGAGAAATACGAGACCGAAGAGAACTGCCATTGATTTAACCATGGTTGCTCCTTTGTTGAAGGGTCGCCATCTCAGCGTCTCGCGCGGGACAAGTCAAGTTAGTTATATCGCCAGTAGATAGATCGCCGCCAGAGTCAGCAAAAAATACGGCACGAGCACCGCCGCGCCCGCGTAATCCTTCGCCATTCGCTGTCCGAAAAACAATGCCAGCACCGAGAGGGCCGCAATGACCGCGCCGTAAAAAGCGAGCGTCGAGTCTCGCCGGACGAAGATCAGCAGACAACCGAGCGCGCTCAGAACTCCCGAAGCCAGTTCCATGATCGTGATGATCGTCACCATCGCCGGCACCACGCCCGCGAGCGGGCTCTTCGCGAAATGTCCCTTCAACCATTCCAAATTCCCGCGCCGATCCACGACTTTATCGATCCCCGATTGCAGAAACAAAATCGCGAGCATTGCCGAGCTGAGCACCTGCATTACATGCATCGCACCCGCCGTTGTGTGGAGATCGCGCATCGGCCGCTATTGCTTCTTACCGACCGATACGTTGCAAGGCTTAATTTTGCCGCGCCTCGCTCCACACGCCCTCGTTCCCAAACTCTGTTTGGGAACGCACTTGTCCCCGCAACTCTGTTGCTGCCTTTTCTACCGCCACGGATCGACTCGCAGCGCCGGCATCGCGCCTGGCAGCCACTCATGCGCGGACGAATACCTCCAGTGCTCCGGCGACGAGACCAAGCCGCGTTTCACCGGGTTATTGTGCAGGTATTCCAGTTTCTGCAGCATCATATCGTCGCTCGTGATCGACTGAGGATGAACGCCTTCCTGCCAAACTTGATGCGCGCTGGCCTGTTTGTGCGCCGCGCAGTAGTACGCCAGCTGGTTTAATAACCACTGGCGACCCTCCGCCTTAAGTTGTTCGAGAATCGTACGCGCTGTGAATTTTTTGAGATCGGTGATGGTCCGCGAAAGGTTGGGACCGGAGACGATGGCATGGAAGTGATTGTCCAAGATCACCCAGCCATGAATCTTCAGGCCTTTCTGTGCGCGACAATACTCGAACGACCGCACCACAATGTCACAACAAGCGGCGGTCGTGAAGACAGGTAACCACTCGACGATCGTCGACGTAATGAAATGCGCGGCGCGCTCGTTATTAACGCGGTAGCGACTGCGCATCGGTTCGGGGAGGAAATAGAGTTTCCGAGACAAGTGCGTTCCCAAACAGAGTTTGGGAACGAGGTAACTAGGGGGATTTCACAGGTGTGGTGCAACAACTACGCCGCCGCGTGCGAATGCGCGTGCTCGCGAGCCGCTGCATTCGTGGCCTCGCGCCGCTGCTCTTGCGCGACGAACGCCGGCGCGGACGGAGTATGGAACATCTCCAGATCCTCGATGTCGTGCTCGGTCACCGGCGTCAGCGCCACGTCCATGTATTTGGACCGATTCGGATCTTTCTTGATCCGTTCGTAGATGCGCCGGACGCGGCCATATAAAAATGCGAGTCGCCCAAGCTTGATCGCGCTTTCCATCCAGTAGCGCGGATAGAATTTCCAAATCGGCTCGATCGGCAGACCCGGCCGGCGGTCACGCCGGAATTTCAGCCGAAAAACGCCGCTCTCGAGCGGATGAATGCCTTCGAGATGAATCGCGCTCATGAACCACATCATGAGAACAATCGCATTCGAGGCGCGGCCTTTCTTCGCTACGAGCCGGCGCAGGACCGTCTCGATGTGCTCAAACGTGTAGTAGGTTCTCCACGCGGTCAGATAAGCGTGTTCCCATTCCGCCTTCGACATTTTCGAGTGCGCGGTGCAGACGTGGTTCAGGTCGTACTTGTTGAGGTCGGGATCGACCGGCACGCCGGCGTTGACGAGTTTCTGATGATCTTCGGAGCCGGGAAGCGGCGTCAGGAAAAAGAATTCGAGAACGTCGAGCGGCAGTTCTTTCTTCACGATCTCAACATCGCGCCTAATCGATTCCGCGGTGTCGTTGGGAAAGCCGGTGATGTAACCGCAGTAGGTAATGATCTTGGCTTCTTTCCAGGCGAGAAGCATCTTGCGATATTCGGTGATCTTGTTCTGCCGCTTGTGCGCGGCAGCCAGGTTGTCCGGATTAATGTTCTCGAGCCCGATAAACACTCGCCGCACACCGGCCCGCGCGCATTTCTCGATAAAGTTCGGCAGCTTGTGGCAAAGCGTGTCCACCTGGATCAGGAACCCGAGTTTCATTTTCTCGACTTCGCGCAGGTGAATCATCCGGTCGAGGATTGCTTCCCAATCCTTGTTCCGGGCAAAGTTATCGTCGGTAATGAAGAAGCTGCGCAGCCCTTGGGCGGAGTTTTCGCGAATGATCCGCTCCACGTCGTCCGGCGTCCGACGCCGCGATTTGCGTCCCTGGACGTTGATGATGGTGCAGAAGGAACATTGGAACGGACAACCGCGGCCGGCATCGAAGCTGGTCACGTGACCGGCGGTGCGTTGCGCGCGGACGGAGCTGATGAGCGGGATCGGCATTCCATCGATGTTCGGCAGGTCCGCCATGAAATTGTAAAGCGGCTTGAGCTTTTTCGCGTAGGCGTCCTGCAAGACCATCTCGAGCCGGCCTTCCGCTTCTCCGGCGAAAAGCGAGATGCCCATCGCTTTCGCGCGATGAACGTCCGCGTCGTTGCCCCCGAGCATGCTCATGGTTCCGGAAACGTGGGACCCGCCCACCGCGATTTGGATCCCGAGCTCGCGGAATTGTTTCGCCAGGTCGAGCATGTGGGGGAACTGGTTCGATTGCACGCCGACGAACATCACCATCCCGTCGCCCGCTTCCCGGATCATCGCCGCCATTTCCTTCGGCCGGATCCGCGCATTGGTCTCATCGTACGGATGAATATCGATCTCGACATCGTCACCGAGGACGTGTCGCTCGCGGCAATCCCGCGCCAGACCATAGAGGGCCGCGAGCGAATTCGAAGGAATCGTCGAGCGCAGCCATTGGATCACATAGCCATCGTCATCATAATGCGACGGCTTGATCAGGATCAGGCAGAACCGTTTCGCTGTAGCCGCCCCGCTCTGTCGGGGCGTCTCGTTTGGCTCGCTAGTTGTCGTTAGGGCAGGGGCGTCCATCGTTCCTTCCAGAAGTTCCCACCATACACGACCTGCCCCGCTCGGACAGTGAAAATTGGCCTCTTCTGTAGCCGCTTCGCTGTGCGAGGCGCAAGCCCCTCGTTCCCAAACTCTGTTTGGGCACGCACTTGTCCCCGCAACCCTGTTGCTGGTTTCGCTATCGCCACGAATCAACCCGCAAAACCGGAATCGCGCCCGGCAGCCACTCATGCGCCGACGAACACACCCAATGCTCCGGCGACGCGACCAGTCCGCGCTTTACCGGATTACCGTGCAGATACTCGAGCTTCTGCAGCATTATCGCGTCAGTCACGATTGACTGCGGGTGCACGCCTTCTTGCCAAACCTGGTGCATGCTGGCAGCCTTGTGGGCGGCGCAGAAATAACTCAACTGGTTCAACAACCAATCGCGACCTTCGGTCTTGAGTTGTTTGAGAATTGCGTGGGCTGTGATTTCTTCAGGTCGCGTACCGTGCGCGAAAGATCAGGGCCGGAGACTATCGCGTGGAAATGGTTGTCCAGAATTACCCACGCGTAAATGCGCAGGCCTTTGTATGCGCGACAATATTCGAAGGAGTTTACCAGGACGTCACAACATTCTGCCGTCGTGAACACCGGTAGCCATTCCACGATGGTCGACGTAATGAAATACGCAGCGTCTTGAGTGTGGACGCGGTAACGGCTGCGCATCGGTTCGGGGAGGGAAACGGAGTTTCGGGGACAAGTGCGTTCCCAAACAGAGTTTGGGAACGAGGAGGCGAGGGGGACTAAGCTGCCATTTGAATCGCTACGCTACCGCCGCATGCTCGCGCGCTTCGGCGTTCGCCTGCTGCCTGCGCTGCTCCTGCGCCAGAAACGCGGGCGCGGAATGCGTATGGAAAATCTCGAGCGTCTCGATGTCTTCATCCGTCACCGGCGTGAGCGCGAGATCCGTATACTCCCACTTCTTCGGATCGCGCTTGATCTTCACATACACGCCGCGCAACCGCGCCCAAAGC
>JBHELY010000005.1:0-6252 GCA_046262815.1 Chthoniobacterales bacterium
CGGCATGACCACGCGCGAGGGCGCGACCGAAGAGGAGGAAGGCGATTTCATCGAGCATCTCTTCACTGCGACCACCCACGATTACCTGATGTTCTTTACGGAGTCGGGCCGCGCCTACGTCGAGAAAGTTTACGAGATTCCGGAGATGGGTCGCGCGGCGAAGGGCCGCTCGATTGCAAACCTCCTCGAATTACGAGCCGACGAAAAAATCGCGGCCACGATCCGGGTTCAATCCAAAAAATCGGGGACGGGCGCGGCGCAGACGGACGAAACGTGGGACGAGAAGTTGCACATCGTGTTCGCGACAAAGTCGGGCATCGTGAAGAAATCGAACCTGTCGGATTACAGCAACGTCCGCAAAGGCGGGATCATCGCGATCCAGATTGAGGAGGGCGACCGATTGATCGACGCGAAGTTAACCGGCGGCGATAACGAGCTGGTGCTCATCACGCGCGAAGGAATGAGCCTGCGCTTTCATGAAGAACAATTGCGCGACCAGGGGCGAAACACCGTGGGGGTCTGGGGAATTCGTCCGGACAAAAAGGATTGGGTCGTCGCGATCGCGGTGGTGAATTCAAACGCGATGTTGCTGGTCGCAGGGGAAAACGGCATCGGCAAACGCACTACGTTTGAAGATTACCGAAAACAAAAGCGCGGCGGCAAAGGCATCATCACGATGAAGACCGGCGAAAAGACCGGCAACGTCGTTGGTGCGCTCAGCGTCACGGAGAGTGACGAATTAATGTTGATCACGACGAAGGGTCAGATGGTGCGAACCCGCGTTCGTGAAATTCGTGCCGTTGGCCGAAACACGATGGGCGTGAAGCTGATGGATTTGCGCGGAACAGAAAAGCTCCAGGCAATCGCGCCTGTCGTCAGTCAGGAAACCGCGGAAGCCGAAGCGGAGACCGAGCCAGCCGAGAAGGAATGAAAAAGAAAGGGAGTCGCCGTGGCGACCCCCTTCCAGATTTCTGATTCGCTTCGACCGCTAGTAGTTGGTCGCGCGCGTGGTTGTCGTTTCCGTTGTCGGAACCGTACTCTTCTTCATTGTCGTCGTCGACGTTGTCGTTGTCGTCGGCGCCGGTTTCTCCACCACGGTGGTGCAGGACGTCAGAGCCAAAGCGACCGCCAGAAGTGGCGTAAGAATGATAAGTTTTTTCATAGTTGAAGTTGTTCCTTCACAGAACGATTCGGCGCAGATGCCTCAACCAGATGTATTTCGAGCGCAGTTTTTTTGAATTTTGTCGGGTCAGTCTTCGATTCGCGAACGTAATCGTTTCGTCCGCGAACGTTGCCGTTTTGATTCGAGAATGCGTTCCTTTAACGCACGCGGTCGCGGCGAAGAACGGCGCCGTGCCTTTTCTCTTCGCGCTTTTTCGGCCGCGATTCGCTGACGGTTTCGTTGCTCGATCAGCTGGGCCAACCGTTCTCGAGCCAGCCTCCGATTCTGCGCCTGCGACCTGGAATCCTGCACCGTCACGCTCAGGCCGGTCGGCAAATGACGGAGCGTGACCGCTGTCGAGACCTTGTTGACGTTCTGTCCGCCGGGACCGCCGGACCGCGCGAACGTTTCCTCCAGCTCGGACTCGCGCAGCACGGAATTTTAAAGCGGCGGAATGTTCTCGCGTCCGTGCCGGAACACGCGCGCCATCCAGACCAGTTCGTTCAAGAACTTCGCGACGCGCCCGACATATTTTTCGTCCTTCAACTTTCCCTGCTCATCAAACGCATCGCGGACCTTGCTGAAATTCACGTCGGTAAAAGTGACTGCCAATCCGAGTTCGCGGACGACCGGGACCAATTGCTCGATCACCCGCGATCCGCCGAAAGGCCCCGCTGAAACGCCGACAAGGCCGACCACCTTGTGGATGTATTCCTCGAGGCACATGTCGAGCGCGTGCTTCAGCAGCCCCGGATAACCATGATTGTATTCCGGCGTCACGATCGCCAAGCCGTCCATGCGCGTCATTTTTTCGGCAAACTCCGGGTCCTTCATCTCCTCCCCCGCGTCGTCGAGACGCATCTTGAGCTGCCGGACATCGATTAACTCCGTCTCGAGCTCCGGCCGCTTCTTCATTTCGCTGAGAAGAAAATTCGCGACGTGCTCGCTCTGCCGGCCCTGGCGGGCGGTGCCGAGAATGATTGGAATGTAAAGCGGTTTGTCTTCCATTTTGTCGACTCGTTAGGCAACGCTGCCGATGGCCGGACTCGAACCGGCACGGGCGGTTAAGCCCAACGGATTTTAAGTCCGTTGCGTCTGCCATTTCGCCACATCGGCGGCTGCGCTGCCAGCTTACCCAACTTCTGGAACGCGACCACTTCCGAATCTGCCACCGCGCGACATTGAAAAAAAGGCTTGAAGTAAGGTTGCGGTTTTCTGTAGACCATTTGTATCCGCCCGGAGATGTCCACCCAAAGCGATCCCGCCGCGACTCCCCAACTCGATGCCGCGCTGAAATCCATCGGCGACAAAATCGTCATCGCCATTCATGGCATTGGCGATCAATACAAGAACGCCACCGTCCGCTCGGTGGTGAGCATCTTCGGCCGATGTTTCAACCGGGCCACTCCCGTTCCGCTGGGAGGTTTCTATGGGCCCGACGGCGACATCCACGTGTTTCGCGCCACCGCGCCACCGGACGTGACTCCGCCGATGAGCACGATCGGTTTCGTCGAAGCCTATTGGGCAGACATTCCGCGGCAAGTGCAGCGAGAAGGTTACACGATTGAAGAAACCAAGGCTTGGGCGCGAACTGTCGTCGAACGGGTGCAGGCGCAATATGAGGACGAACTGAAGAAGCGGCTGTCGCTCAGCTCGGCCGATTACCTCAGCGCAATCGCCGCCCTCCAGGACATGATCGACGCCATCGGTGTCATCAGCAATCTGCTTTTCCTGGCAGAAAAGATGGGGTTTCCGAAATTCGAGCTCGAACCCATGCTGACCGCTTTCGTCGGCGACGTTCAACTGGTGGCGGACTTCGCCAATTACCGGAACCGGATTCGCCAGCAGATCTGGGGAATCCTGGAGAAAGTGTACACCCAGAACCCAAACTCGGAGCTGTACATCGTGTCACACAGCGAAGGAACGGTGGTCGCTTTGGTGGCGCTGCTCCGGGCACTCTCCGTGCCTGCGAAGGACGAGAAGCAACCGGCGTGGATAAAACAAGTAAGAGGATTGATGACAATTGGCTCGCCGATCGACAAGCACCTCATTCTCTGGCGAGGGATGTGGGAAAATCTGAAAAATCCCGATCCAACTCTTCAGCTCCCCCAACCGATCCGCTGGCGAAATTATTATGATTACGCCGATCCGGTTGGCTTCAAACTGGACACGGCTCGCGATTGGCTCAAAGACCATCTCTGGGATCGATTCTTCGATTTCGACGAAAAACACGATCATGGGTTTTCGCGCTACTTTCTGCCCGGCAAGGCACACAATGATTATTGGAACGACCCGTATGTCTTCGGTCATTTCATCCAGGACGTTTTTGATCTGCCGTCGGAATGTTCTCCGAAAGCCAACGATGAAAAGATCAAGAATCCGCCCCAGACGCGCCTGATTGCGAAGCTTTCGAGCTACTTCACGCCGTATCTGGTCATCGGCGGGATTCTGTTCTTGGCGATTTACGCGCTTTATACCGGCGTGAATACTTACCTTTCGCTGAGCGAACCCTGGAGAACAAGTGCGCGCCACATGTTGGCCCTGGCCTCGTTATTGGCCGGGACGACGGTCGCGAGCCGGATTCTTTGCCTGACGCGACATGTCCAATGGAAATGGGTCGCGACTTTTGTTTTCGTCTTCTTTGCCGGCTGTTACGCAGCCCTGATCGGCGGAGTGCATTTACGCGATCCATTTCATCCCTCCAACGCAATCGTCGGACCGCGAATGATCGCCGGGACGCTCGTCTCCGCTGCGGCCGCGATTTTCTTGACGCTCGTTTTCGATCGGAACAAAGCATTCCTGCGACGATGGCCGCCCATCAGATTGATCGCCCGCGGAATGCGACCGCTCTTGATTTGGGGAGGAATTGCTACCGTGCTTCTCGTCTTGAAGCGGATCGGTGCCCATTCGCAGGCGCCGAGCAAGTCGTTCTGGCCTCTCCTGCTGAGCGGCGCGGTCTTTCTCTATCTGTGGTGGCTTGCCGGCGTCCTTTTCGATCTCGTCTTCACTTGGCAGCGTTACATTCGTGGCGCGGTTTGGCAGAAACACCTGCGCCAGGCACGAAAAGACCGCGTCGAGCGCGAGAAGGCCGAGGGAGTGTCAGAGCAGATCAAAGCCGACACAGCGGCCGCATTCTAACGCTGGTAGTTCACTACGTCCGCGTCGTCGCCGAAATTCGTAGCTTTAAGAAAACCGGCACAAAGGCAGGCCGTGATTTTTCGGCAAGAAAGCGAGAGCGAACATGGACAATAAACTTTCCGGCAAAAAGGTGGCGATTCTGGCAGCGGATGGATTTGAGGAGGTGGAGCTGACCAAGCCGAAGAAGGCGCTCGAAGATGCAGGCGCGAAAACGAGCGTGGTGTCGATCAAGTCCGGCAAGATCCAGGGGATGAATCATGCCGACAAAGGCGACACGGTGCCGGTAGATATCACCTTGGATGACGCGCGGCCGCAGGATTTCGACGCACTCATGATCCCAGGCGGTTTGATGAATCCGGACACGCTCCGCTCAACGCCCGAGGCGCTCGAATTCACTCGCCATTTTTTCAAGGAAGGAAAACCGGTGGCTGCGATCTGCCATGGACCGTGGGTTTTGATCGATGCTGGAGTCGTGCGCGGACGAACGCTGACTTCGTGGCCAGCGATCAAGACCGACGTGCGGAATGCCCGCGGCAATTGGGTCGATGAGGAAGTTGTCGTGGACAACGGGCTCGTCACCAGCCGCAAACCCGACGACATTCCCGCCTTCAACTCGAAGATGATCGAAGAATTTTGCGAAGGACGACACGCCGCGAAATCCGCGGCGACGGCCGAGCTGGAAACGTAGCGAGGCAAATTGCCTTGCAACGCAGGCGGCCCGTCCTCCAAGTTTTTCACGATCGCGAGGCCCGCTCATGACGACCGCCAACAAAATCACGGTGATCCGGATCCTGATGATCCCGATCTTCGTCACGCTCGCGATCTATTACGGGGAAAGCATCCAGGAAGGTCATCCCCAGGATTGGATGCGCTTCACTGCGATCACGGTGTTTCTCCTGGCGGCCGTTAGCGACGGGCTCGATGGCTACGTGGCGCGGCGCTACAATCAACGCAGCACGCTCGGCGCAATTCTCGATCCCATCGCCGACAAGGGACTTCTCCTCAGCGGAATAATTACATTGAGCATTAGCAATTGGAGCCAGGTAGATCCGCACTACGGAAAATTCCCGGCGTGGTTCCCCGTCCTCGTGATCTCGCGCGATGCGGTGATTCTTTTCGGAAGCGCGGTCCTTCATATATTGAACGGCAAAGTCCGGGTGCGGCCGAGTTGGACGGGAAAAGTCGCGACCGTGTTGCAGATGGCGGCGATCGCGTGGGTGATGCTGCAAATGCGAATTATCCCACTGATCTACATCGTCTGCGCCGCAGGACTTTTCACTTTCGTTTCCGGCGTCATTTACGTCCGTGACGGCGCCCGGCAATTATCCGCGGAAGGCCACGCGAACGCCAAGCTCGGTTAGCGCGCGGGTACGCTCATGGACTCGAAACCGATCGAGGAAAGCGCGGGGACTGTCGCCATCGTCGGGCGGCCGAACGTCGGAAAATCGGCGCTGTTTAATCGGCTGGTCGGCCGCAATATCGCGATCGTTCACGATCAACCGGGGATCACGCGCGATCGGCTCGCGTCCACTTCGACGCGGGGCCGCCGGCCATTCACCGTGTGGGACACAGGCGGAATCGGTGGTGCCGGCGAGACGGAATTGACAACGCAGGTGCGCCTTGCCGCCGACGCCGCGATGCGCGAGAGCGACGTGATTCTTTTCGTCGTTGATGGCCAGGCCGGGTTGAACCCAATTGATCGGGACCTGGCCAAACTTCTGCGAAGATCAAAGCGACCCGTGGTCCTGGTCGTGAACAAAATCGATCACGAAAAGCACGAAGCTTTCGAAGCGGATTTCGCTGAACTGGGTTTTGAAAATTCCGTCGCCATCAGTTCCGCTCATGGTCGCGGCATTACGGCCCTGCTCGAAGCGATCGACTCGCTCCTCCCGGAATTGGCAATCGAAAATCGAAAATCGAAAATTGAAATTTCTCCCCTCTCTCTCGCCGTC
>JBHELY010000005.1:6262-89932 GCA_046262815.1 Chthoniobacterales bacterium
AGCCGAACGCCGGAAAATCGTCGCTCATCAATGCGATCCTGCGCGACACGCGAACCATCGTCAGCGAATTGCCGGGAACAACGCGCGACGCAGTCGACATTCTTTACGAGCGCGCCGGCGAAAAGTTCCTGCTCATCGACACCGCCGGGATGCGTGCGCGAAGCAAACATTCCACCTCTGTCGAAGTCTTCAGCGTTATGCGCGCCGAACGCACCGTCCGGCGCGCGAACCTTTGCGTGCTCGTGATCGACCTAACGAGTGGTGTCACATCGCAGGACAAACGCATTGCCGGTCTGATCCAGGAGGCGGAGAAGCCTTGCGTGATTGTTCTGAACAAGTGGGACCTGGTGAAACCGGCCCGGGGCGCGAAACCGGAGATGGAGCGAACAATCGTCGACGTCCGCGAACGTGTTTTCTTTCTCGACTATGCGCCGGTCCTGGTGGGTTCGGCGCGCACGGGCGAAAACGTGGATCAACTTTTTCGGCTGATAAAGATGATGCGCAAAGCTGCGCAGACGCCACTGGGCACCGGCGTGTTGAATCGGTTGCTCCGCGCCGCCTTCGAGGAAAGTCCGCCGCCCATGATCGGGACCAAGCGATTGAAATTGTTTTATGCGACGCAAAAGGGGGCCGAAAACCAGGAAACGCTGGAAGCGGTGAAGATCGTCTTATTCGTCAATCAGCCGAAGCTCTTGAGCGACACCTATTCCCGATATCTCGAACGACGTATCCGCGTGGCCTGGCCGTTCCCCGGGATACCGGTTCTTTTCAGCTGCCGCGCGCGCAGCGAGAAGGCGTAGCCGGGGTTTGATCGAACGATCTTCCGCTCGTACGGTCTCACCTTTCTTATGAAATCGACGCAGGAAATCACGCAACAGGTCCAGGAAATGGGGCAATGGATTCCGCCGCTGCGCGAACAGATTGGCCGCGTGGTTATCGGGCAAAAATATCTCGTCGACCGACTCTTGCTCGGGTTGCTGGCGAACGGCCACATCCTACTCGAAGGCGTTCCCGGCCTGGCGAAGACGCTCACCGTCAAGACGATGGCGGCCTGCGTTCAAACCGGCTTCCAGCGCTTGCAATTTACGCCCGATCTTCTGCCGGCGGACCTCATCGGCACGCTGATCTATAATCCGCGGACCGGCGAATTCACGACCAAGCTCGGGCCGCTTTTCTCGAACCTGATCCTGGCTGACGAAATCAACCGCGCGCCGGCGAAAGTGCAAAGCGCGCTGCTAGAAGCGATGCAGGAACGGCAGGTCACGATCGGCGAAACCACTTATCCGTTGTCCGATCCGTTTCTGGTGCTCGCTACCCAGAACCCGCTCGAGCAGGAAGGGACGTATCAACTTCCCGAAGCGCAGCTCGATCGTTTTATGTTGAAGCTGCACATCGGCTATCCGCAAAAAGCCGAAGAGCGCCTGATTCTCGATTTGATGGCAACGTCCGCGCCGGACCTGACGGTCATGCCCGTCGTGGATCCGCAACGCATCATCGCCGCGCGCTCGATCGTGAACGAGATCTACATCGACGATCGAGTGAAAGATTACATCGTCGATGTCGTCTGGGCGACCCGCGATCCAGGCGCTTACAATTTAAAATTGGAAGGCCTGGTGCGCTACGGCGCTTCGCCGCGGGCGACAATTTATCTCGCGCTGGCCGCTCGTGCGCACGCTTTCCTCAACGGTCGCGGTTACGTTACTCCGCAGGACGTGAAGAGCATCGGGACCGATGTCCTTCGTCACCGCGTCATCGTGAGCTACGAAGCCGAAGCAGAATCGATCACCAGCGAAACGATCGTCGATCGGATTTTCGCCGGTCTGCCCGTGCCGTGAGCGCTCGCGATCGGAAAACCCCCGCGGAAATTCTCAAGAAAATTCGCGCGCTTGAAATCAAGACGAAGGGCTTCGTGCAAACAATGTTTGCCGGCGACTATCACAGCGTTTTCAAAGGTCGCGGGATGAACTTCGAGGACGTGCGCGAATATCAACCGGGCGACGAAATTCGCGCCATCGATTGGAACGTGACGGCGCGGCTGGGGACGGCGTTCGTCAAAAAATTCACGGAGGAACGCGAATTGACTGTCGTTCTGGTGGTGGACGTGAGCGCGTCGGGAAACTTTGGAAGCGTCGCGCAATCGAAGCGCGAGCTGGCCGCGGAAGTCGCGTGCGTCCTGGCGTTCAGCGCGATCCGGAATAACGACAAAGTGGGGCTGATGCTCTTTAGCGATCGGGTCGAGCTTTTCATTCCGCCGAAGAAAGGACGTTCCCACACGCTGCGCATCATTCGCGAGATTCTGTTCTTTGAACCGGAGGGACGTGGGACGAAGCCGGCGCTCGCCCTCGATTACCTGAACAACGTGATGACGCGGCGAGCGGTCGTATTCTTTATCTCCGATTTTCAGACGGGCGATTTCTCTCGCGAGCTATCAGTGAGCGGGCGGCGGCATGATTTCATCGCGCTCCATATCCAGGATGAACGCGAAGAAAATTTGCCGAACGTCGGCATCATTACGTTGGAAGACGCCGAGACGGGCGAACAGATCGAGATCAATACCGCGGACCGCTCGACCCGGGCGCGCTTTAACGCTCTGGCCGAGACACACCGCGCCGAACTCAACCGGACATTGCGGCGGAACAATATCGACGCGGTGTCGTTGCGAACCGGAGAAAATTATCTGCCTGCGCTCCGTTCGTTTTTCAAACAACGCGAACGCCGGATGGCCATACGATGAATTGGTTCCTTGCCGTCAGCGACATTCACGAAATTGCGCCGCCGGTTGACTACTCGCTGGTGCCTCCCTGGGTTATTTACGCCGGAATCGCGCTCGGTCTCGTCGTTCTTGGTTTGATTGCGTGGTGGATTCGAAAACGCGCTCTCCGGCCAAAGCCGATTCGTTCGCCGCGCGAGCGCGCGCTGGATGCCCTGACTGAGATCGAGCGCGAAATGGAAACGATGACGCCATACCAATTCAGCATCGCCGTTTCCCACATCCTCCGAGGCTACGTCACTGAACAATTTCAATTGCCGGTGACGCGGCAGACTTCGTTCGAGTTTCTCAGCATGCTCGCGAAGAGTTCGCCGTTCTCGGACGATGAGAAGTCGCTCCTCGAAGATTTCCTCAACCGGTGCGACCTCATCAAATTCGCGCGCTATGACGCGACCATTCACGACAGCCAACGGCTCCTCGAGGAAGCAAAGCAATTCGTGACAGGAGGGAAGCTTGAACCCGCGTGATTGGTTTTCAGGCGGTGCGGCTCTGACTTTTGCGCAGCCGTGGTTCCTCCTTCTCCTGCTCGCGATCCCGTTCCTGGCGTGGTTCCGTGGCAAGAGCGGTCCGGCCGCCGCGCTCACGTTTTCCTCGACGACCGCATTGCGAGCGATCGGCAAATCGAGTGCGGCGCGGGCGGGAAAATTTCTTCGCGCCTTGATGCTGCTCAGTCTCGTCTTTTTTGCGATCGCAATGGCGCGACCGCAATTGGGAAAAAGCCTGACGCAAGTAGAAGCGAGCGGGATCGACATCATCCTCGCGCTCGACGTTTCGGCTTCGATGCTGACGAAGGATTTCAAGGTCGGCGGCGAATCAGCGACTCGGATCGATGCGATCCGGGAGGTCACGCGGAAATTCATCGAAGGCCGGCCTAACGACCGAATCGGAATCATTGCTTTCGCGGGCCGTCCCTACGTCGTCAGCCCGATGACGCTCGATCACGATTGGCTTCTAAAAAACCTGGAGCGGGTAAAGATCGGGCTGGTCGAAGATGGAACCGCGATTGGTTCCGGGATGGCGGCGGCGGCGAATCGGTTGAACGACAAGCGTTCCAAGAGCCATGTCATCGTGCTGCTGACGGATGGTGAAAACAACACCGGTAAAATTCCGCCGAACACCGCCGCCGAAGCGATCAAGGCGCTGAAGATCCATTTCTACGCGATCGGCGCCGGGATCAACGGCATCGCGCCCACGCCGGTGTTCAATGCCCAAACCGGCAAGCCGATCACCGACATGTTTGGCAACATACTTTATCAGAATTCGCAGGTCCATTTTAACGAATCGGGGCTGAAAGAAGTGGCGAAGATCGCCGACGGACAGTTTTACCGCGCCACGGACACGCAATCGCTCGAACAGATTTTCAAGGACATCGACAAGTTCGAGAAGACGACGGTCTCGGTGAAAAAATATCAGCAATACCGCGATCTCTTTCCGGCCTGCATCGCGGCCGGACTGAGTTTGCTGGTCGCGCAGCTTCTGTTGTCGCAAACGATTTGGAAAAAACTGCCATGATTGATTTCGGCGCGCCAAGCTGGTTCTGGGCCCTGTTGCTCGTGCCGCTGCTGGTTGTGTTGTTTGCTCGCGCGGAAAAACGGGCGGCGCTCCGATTGCGCTCGTTCGTGTCGGATCGGTTGCTGCCGAACCTGGCCCGGACCGTCGACCGGCGCCGGCGAAAATTCCGGTTCGCCCTGACGCTCTTGGGAGCCGTGCTCGCGATCACCGCGCTGGCCAAGCCGCGCTGGGGTTACACTTACCAGGACGTGAAACGCAAAGGGCTCGATCTCATTTTCGCGGCCGACACTTCGCGCAGCATGCTTTCGAACGACGTCGCGCCGAGCCGGATCCAGCGGGTGAAACTCGCCGCCCAGGATTTGCTGAGCGAACTGCAAGGCGATCGGGTCGGTCTCGTGGCGTTCGCGGGCCGCGCGTTCCTTCAGGCGCCGTTGACGATCGATTACGACGCGGCGGTTGAAGCGATCAACGATCTCGACACCAACACGATTCCCGAAGGCGGCACGAATATCTCCGCCGCGATCGATCTCGCCGTCCAGACGTACGGGAAAAGCGCGATCGGAAATCGGGCGCTGATTATTTTCACCGACGGCGAAGAGTTGAGCGGCGATGCGATCAAGACAGCGAAGGCTGCGGCCGACGCCGGCGTGCGCGTCTTCACGGTGGGGGTCGGGACACCGGAAGGCTCGTTGATTCCGATCACAACGGAGGGAGGCGCGACGGGATTTGTTAAAGACGACAACGGGCAGGTCGTGAAATCGAAGCTGGATGAAAAGCGTTTGAAGGAAATCGCGGAGACGACCGGCGGGTTCTACATTCATTTGGAAGACGGACCCCGCACCATGAAACAACTCTTTGACGACGGATTGGCCAAGATGCAGGCCGGCGAGATTGATGAGCGCCTGTCGCGGCAGCCGATCGAACGCTATCAAGGGCCGCTCGGAGCGGCGCTCCTGGTTTTTGGCGCGGCGTTTTTGTTACGCGAACGCAAACGCGAACGCAGTCGGGTATCGGCATTAGCCGCTGGGGCGAAGCCCGCGCTCGCAGCGGCTGCGATTGTTTTGCTGTCTTGCTCCACGGGCTTCGCCGCCGCACCGGGATTGGACGCATATCGGAACGACAACTACACGGAAGCGTACCAGCAATTCGAGAAGACACTGCAGGAACATCCGAACACGCACGCCGCCGACAGGATCGAGTTCGACGCCGGGACGGCATCCTACAAATTGGGCGATTACAATAAAGCGCTGGAGTGGTTCAGCCGCTCGCTGCTTTCGAAAGACAAATCCATCCAGGAAAAAAGCCACTATAACATCGGGCGCACTCTGGAAGAGCGCGCCGACCGAGCCCAGACGAATGAAAAAGCGCTCGGCGAACTAAACAACGCGCAGTCGCATTACGAAGAGGCGGTCAAACTGGATCCAAACGACGAGCGCGCGAAAGCGAACCTCGAAGAGGTGAAGAAAAAGATCGAGCGCTTGAAACAGCATCCGAAGCAATCGCCAACTCCGCCGCCGCAGCCGCCGCAGTCCCAGAAAAACAAGAATCAGGACAAGAACGATCAGCAAAAAAAACAACAGCAACAGAACGATCAACAGCAGAAGGATCAGCAGAAGGATCAGCAGCAGAAAAACGATCAGGATCAGCAACAGCAACAGCAACAGGCGAAGAACGACAAGAAACAACAACCGCCGCCTGACGAGTCGCCTTCGCCGTCCCCGGGCGAGAACCAACAACAGAACCAATCCGGTTCATCGCCCTCCCCTTCCCCCGACAAGGGCACCGGCTCGGATAAACAGCAAAACAAACAGCAGCCAGAACAGGGCGAGCCGGACGCTTCGCCGTCGCCGACTCCATCGGATGATGCAAGCGCCACGCCTTCCGCGTCCCCCGGTTCCGGCGAAGGTCAGCAGCCTCAGGGTTCGCCGAGCGCGAGTCCCGGTTCATCACCGGGCAAACCGTTAACCGGCAAAGTGGAAGCGGCGAACGAAGACAAACCCAAAGAACCGCCGAAAGAGGCGCAGGCCGCCGAAGTGGAACCAGAGAAGGAAGGCCAGATGAGCGAGAAACAGGCGCAGGCGCTGTTACAATCGATGAAGGATGAAGAGCAGCGGGTGCAGCTTGATGAACGCAGGGCAGCACGCCATGTCTATAAGGATTGGTAGGAACCGCTCCATCCCCATGTTTCGGAATCGATTGAATCTTTTTCTGCGCACGATCGTGGTGGCGATCTGCGCGTTGGTTTCTGCCGGATCCGTTCGCGCGGCCGGTCCGAGCGTAACCGCGGTGTTGAGCAACTCCAACGCGGTCGTGGGACAAATGGTCCAGCTGCAAATCAAAGTGACCGGTTCATCGAACGTAAAATCACCAAACGAAATTATCGTCGACGGCCTCGAGATTCGTTACACGGGCCAGTCGCAGTTGCTGGAAGGACACAATTTCCAATTCACTTACAGTTTCGTTTTCAATTACACGATCCTACCGATGCGGGCGGGCACTTTCAAAATCCCGCCGCAAATGGTCGAGGCAGGCGGAAGCGCTTTGCACACGCCCGCGCTCACGTTGCAGGTAGCCGATTCGGGCAGCGCACCAGCGCCACGCTCCTCGAATCGATCGAGCGGCGCCATCGATCCTACGAAGATCGCATTCGCCGAGCTCACCTTGAGCAAGACGACGGCGTACGTGGGCGAGATGATCCCGGCCGTGCTCCGAGTCGGGGTAAATATTCGGACGCCGGTCGAGTCCTACAACGGCGCGGAAATCACCGGCCAGGGATTTACCGCGCAGAAAATGCGCGATCAAAAGCCGACGATCGAAAGCATTGAGGGAAAAACTTACCAGGTCTTCACGTTCAAGACCGCGCTGTCGCCGGCGCGCGCGGGCAAGATCGATATCGGTCCGGTGCAGATCACCGCGATCGTGCGTCTGCCGCGAAACCCGTCGCGTAATCAGATGCCGCGCGACCTGTTCGACCTGAACGATCCGTTCATGGACAACTTTTTCAGCGATCCGTTTTTTGCGCCGAGTGTTCCGCAGGAGATTCGATTCAAGAGTCAGGCGGTGACGCTCGATGTGAAGGCGCTGCCGCTTGGGGCGCCGGCGGAATTCGGCGGTGCGGTCGGCAACTTCACGCTCGCGGCTGACGCGAAACCGAGGAGCGCGCAAGTCGGCGATCCGTTCACCGTCACGGCAACGATCACCGGCCGCGGAAATTTCGATCGAGTGACGGCGCCGGCGTTCGAAGATGAGCGTGGGTGGCACAAATATCCGCCGTCGTCGGAATTCAAACAGGATGATGATGTCGGCATTAGCGGCACGAAAACATTTGAGACGGTGCTGAGCGCCAACGAACGGAAGGAAAAAATCGCGGCGCAGCTCTTCAGTTATTTCGATCCGGCGAAGGAACAATATGTGACGTTGCGCGCGGAACCGATCCCGGTTCGAGTGGAGGGCGGGACCGCGCCGCAGACAACAGCTGCGCCCGCGCCGCAAGCGCCGGCGAATGCGCCCTCTGCCGCGCCGCGCCAGACGACTCAGCAGGAAATTCTGCATCAGGTGACGGAACTGCCGGCGGCAACGCAATCGTTCAGGCCGCTTTTCGAGCAGCGCAGTTTCTGGCTGGCGCAGTTGATTCCGCTTGTCGGATTGCTCGGATTCATCGGCTGGAAAATCCGCGCCGCACACCTAAACAACCGTGAATTGCAGCGCCGCGAAGCGTTGCAACACGAAGCCGCGGCTCTCCAACGCAGCCTCCATCGCGAGGAGTTTTCGCCGGACGAATATTTTTCGCGGGCTTCGCGCGCGGTTCAGTTGAAGACCGCGCTGCTGCGAAATGTCGACCCGAATTCGGTGGATGCGGATGTCGCGGCCTCTGCATTTCGAATGGATGAAGCGACGCGACTTCGGCTCCGGCGATTATTCGAGAAGAGCGACGAAGCGCGCTACAGCGGGACTCACAACGGCATTCGATTGCTGCCGGCGGAAACGCGAAATGAAGTTCTGGAGCTGATCGACAATCTGCGAACATGAAGACGCGACTCGGCTTGGTCATCCTGCTGATTGCTTTCACTTTCACGGCGAACGGCGCGGATGAGAGTGCGTTTGGGAAGGCGAACCAGGCCTACGCGGAAGGACGTTTCGACGAAGCGGCAACCGGTTACGAAAAGCTGATTCGTTCCGGCAATTGGAACGCGAACCTGTTTTACGATCTGGGTAATGCGCGGTACCGCCTCGGCGATTTCGGCCAGGCCATTTTGAATTTCGAGCGTGCGCTCGCGTTGGATCCGCGACATCCGGAGGCGGAAGCGAACTTGCGCCTCGCGCGCGATGAAGGGCGCGCTTTGGAATTGCGGCGTGATTGGATCGAGCGCTACGCGAGCATGGCGACAGTCAAGCAATACCTGATTGCGGCTGCGGTCGCGTTCTGGTTCGCCCTTTTTATCACAGCTTATTTGTTTTTCTCGCGGCGATCCGCGGGACGGATCGCGCTAATTGTGCTGAGCGTCCTTGTTTGTGGCATTTCAATCTTCGCGATCGTTACGCTGGAAAATGGCGCGCGCGGAGATGCGCTGGCGGTTGTGACTGGTAAAGATGTGGAAGCGCGACTGGCAACGGCGGACAACGCGAAGAGCATCTTGGTTCTGCCGGCGGGAAGCGAAATCAAAATCCTGAGCGAACGCGGCGATTGGGTTTACGCCGCATTGCCGAACGACCAGCGTGGCTGGATTCCGGCGTCGAGGGCACAACGGGTGCGGATGTAGCGCGCGGCGAGTTGTGAACCCCGCCAAAGTCCCGCATCTTGCGGGACGATGAAGGCGGAGATGGATCTCGGAACGGACAAGAAAGCGTTCCAAATTAATCTCGACGCGAAAAAGTACGGCACGTTCGCCGAGATCGGCGCCGGGCAGGAAGTGGCGCGGCGTTTCTTTCACGTAGGCGGCGCGTCGGGCACGGTCGCCAAAACGATGTCGGCTTACGATATGACTTTCAGCGACGCGATCTATGGCTCGGCGCAGCGTTACGTGAGCCGCGACCGGCTCCAGACGATGCTCGATCATGAATACAAGCTGCTGATCGAGCGCCTGGACAAAAAGCTCGGCAGTGTCCGGACGTTTTTTGTTTTTGCCGACACGGTGGCCGCGCGCAGCTTCAAGCAGCACAACGAATCGCACGGCTGGCTCGGGGTTCGTTTCCAAAACGAGCCGCGGGGCGAGCCAAGCCAGATCGTGATTCACGTCCGGATGCTGGATGAAGGGAACGTGGACCAACAGGAAGCGCTCGGGATCATCGGAGTGAATTTGCTTTATGGCGCATTCCATTATCAGCAGCCCGAGAAACTGATCGCGTCGCTCCAAGAAAATTTGGCGCCGAATCGAATGCAGGTGGACCTGATCAAGTTTTCCGGCCCGGCCTACGCGAACGTCGACAACCGGCTGATGAGTTTGCAACTCGTTAGCCAGGGATTGACCGATGCCGTGATTTTCACCGCCGACGGCGAGGTAATCCAGGCTGCCGACATTCTCTACAAAAAATCGATCCTGGTGGAGCGCGGCAGTTTCCGGCCGGTGACTTATGCGACCAACGACATGTTGAACGGGGCGCGGGCGGCGTTTCTAAAACAATCGGGCAGCTCGGACGCTGATCTCGTTGTGTTGATGGAGATGACGCTCGAGAATCTTCTCGCAGAAGGGCAATTGAACCACGCGGATTTTCTCGCGCGGGTAGATATTCTTGGAGCTCTCGGCCGCACCGTTATCATCTCGAAGTTTGGCGAATATTATCGGCTGGCGTCGTATCTCTCGCGGTACACCACTCGGATGATTGGGCTGGTCATGGGCGTGCCGAGTCTCCTCGAGATTTTCGACGAAAAGTATTATCTGAACCTCGAGGGCGGGATTTTGGAAGCGCTCGGACGGATGTTTAAGAGCGGCCTGAAGCTTTACGTTTACCCGATGATCGATGAGCAATCGGGCGAACTGGTGACGGCGAAAAAGCTCGAGGTCGCGCCCAATTTGCGGTCGCTCTATCGGTATCTGCTCGAGAACGAATTCATTCAAGAGATCACGGAGTACAATCCAGAATTTTTGCGCATTCATCCGCCCGAAACGCTCGCCAAATTGCAGTCCGGCGATCCAAATTGGGAGTCGATGGTACCGCCGGAAGTCGGGCGAATGATCAAGGAGCGGCAGTTCTTCGGATATCAGGCTCCCGCACGGAATTAGAAGGCGGTTTGGTGGGCGTTTCGGCCGAGGGAACCACAGGTTAGCCGCAGGCAGAAAACCACGAGTGTCGGCACGCTTCCGGCTATAGGGAGAACACCACCATGGCGCGGCGCGGAAACTCTGTATTCGGCATTGATCTTGGCAAGCACGTATTCAAAGGCGTACTTCTGCAACGAAAGGGCGACAATCGTTTTGTCCTGACGAGCTACGCTTCGCGTGAAGTTCCCGAGGAATTGAAGACGCCGGAAGAACTGGCGCAACATCTCAAGCTTCTGTTCAAAGATCTCGGCGGCAGCGCGAAAGGCTGCGCCGTTGCCATTTCCGACCCGGCCTCCCTCCTGCGGATTATCGAGCAACCGGATACGCCGATCGATTTGCTCCGCAACGCACTTCGGCTCAACGGCCTGGCCGTTTTAAACCAGGAATGCAAAGATTTCGTTTTGGATTGCGCGCCTGTTCTCGCTGAGGAAACGAACGGCCATGCAACCAACGGCGCTCACGGCAATAATCTGGCCGACGATGGAGTCAACGGTCACAACGGCGTGACCAAAACCAAATATCTCGTTGGCGGAATGCTGCGGCCGACGGTGAAACAAATTTCCGAAGCGTGCTGCAAGACGCGGATGTCGGCGGACATTCTTCAGCTGGCGCCGGTCTGCTCGTTCAACGCTTTCGAATTCGCCTATCCGCAGATCTTCGCGAACGACGCGTTCCTGTTACTCGACATGGGCCATCTGCAAAGCACAGTGCTCATCGGCAGCAAGAAGGAACTGGTGCTCGTCCGCAGCATCGATTACGGCGGCAAAGCGCTGACCCAGGCGCTCACGGCCGACGGCGCCCTCGACGCAAACGCGGCGCGCGTCATGATCGAGGAAGGCGACGCCGGCATGGCGGAGATTTGCCGCAGCTCGCTGACGCGACTTGCCACCGAAGTTCGGAACTCAATTGGCTTCTACGAAGGCCAGCATGAACAGAGCATTCACCGGATTTTCGTTTCCGGCGGCCTCGCCAAGACGGAAACGATTTTGCAAACGCTCAGCGACGAACTCGGATTGCCCTGCGAAATCTGGGACCCGCTCGAAACCTGCGAAGTAGCGTTGCCGCCGGCCAAGCGCCAGGCGTTGCCTAACGAATTTGTGTCGCTCAACGTCGCCTGCGGCGCGGCCTTCGAATACTTGCGAAACTAGAACGCGGCCATGGCTCTCCATCTCAACCTCCTCCACGAGGAAATCCTCGAACAACGCCAGCGCCAGCGCGATCCGCTCAAGATCGGCATGATGGTGCTCGGCGGCCTGGGCGCGTTGATGCTCCTCTATTATCTTTGGAACGCCTACAAGGTGCTCGAAATTCGCAACCGGCTCAGCCAGACCGAGCACGATTGGTCAAAAGTCGAACCGAAAGTCACAGCGGCGCAGAAACGTGCGGCCGAGCTGAACGGAATCATTAGCACGACCAAGGTGCTCGATGGAATGATCGACGGCCGCTTCTTCTGGGCGCCATTCCTGGAAAAACTTTCCCGTTGCGTGGCGCTCAATGCCCAACTGACCAGCATCGATGGCACCGTCCTCGACGACGGGAAGGTCAGCATCGTTATCGAAGGTCTTGCCGCCGGCCGCGAACCGCGCGCCGCGGCGGAAGAATTGCGCCAGCTCTTGCTGGAACAGCTTGGCCAGAGTTACCAGGAAGTGAAGGTGGAATTTAAAGCGCTCGAGGATCTCGACACGATCGTGAAAATCGGCGGGGCGAACCAGGCCATGGCGCGGTTTGGCATCAACGCGACTTTTGCGACGCAGGTAAGCAAGCCTTCGCCCACGCCGGGACCACGAATGAAAGTTCGGGGTTAACCAAGGTCATGAAGCAGATCAAAGTAAAACTTTCGAAGGACCAGATTCAAAAGCTTATGCTGAGCGGGATGGGGTTCGTCGTCCTGGTTTACGTTTACTTCAGCTTCTTTCTCGGACCGCTGAACAACAGCCGCGACACCATGTTGGGACAGATCACCGAACTGGAAGGCAAGGTCGCCAATTCGAAGAACGAAATGACGAAAACGGCGAACCTGGAGAAACAGGCGGAGACCGCCACGAATCGTTTCGCCGCGCTCAAAGCGCTCAGCCCGGAAGGCGCGCCTATCGCCTGGTTCCCGCCGCGGATGAAAGCCTTTTTCGCCAATCAGGAAATCGACAAAGCGACTGCGCGCCTGGAAAACAGCAGTGCCTATAAGGAAACGGATCTCGTCAACTGGATGCGCTACAACTGGGTCATCGAGTTGCCGCAAGCTGATTTCGCGAGCCTGGGCAAAGCCATCGCCGCTCTCGAAAACGCCGAACCGCTGCTTTCCATCACCCGTTTCAGCGTTAAGGCGCTGCCGGACGATCCGCAATTTCAGCAAGTCACGATAGTTGCCGGCACGGCCATGGTAAAACGATGAAAACGATTCTCGCCATCCTCAGCGTGAGCGCCGTCTCCCTTGCCTGCGTCCGCGCGGAAGACGCGCCCGCGATCGATCTCAAAAACAAATCGGCCTTCACGATGGACGCCAGCGGTCGCAATCCGTTTTGGCCGATCGGCTGGAAACCGGTTGCGCGCGCGCAGACGACGACCGAGCACACCGGTCCCGACATTCTTCCCACGGCTTTCGTGGTTAGCTCCATCACCCTGGATCAAGGCGCGCGCTTTGCGATTATCAACGGCAAACCGATGCAGGAAGGTCAGGTGTTTGGTTTGCAGCTCGGCAACCAGACTTACCAGCTGACCGTTAAAGCGATCGAGGACGGTCGCGTCATTCTCGCGCGCCGCGACCAGGAAATCATCGTTCCGCTCCGCCGGAAGTAGTCGCAACCACTCGTTAGGCGCGCATCGCCCAACCGTGGGTCAAACCGCCGATAATTAATCCGCCGACCGCGCCGGACAGTAGGATAGGCGCATAAGCCTTCGTCACGATCGCATCGGGCAGACTAAGAAGCAGTCCGATAGCCAGACCGATCAGCCAGCCCGGCCACGGCAGTTGAACAAGCGGAATTACGAACCCGATACCGAACCGGCTGGCGAACGCCGCCAGTAACGCGGTTCGCTTATCCGGAAACGACATCGGCAACATCAGCGCGACATCAACCGCGCCGAAAATCAGCCCGCACAATAAGCCGACAGCGACACGCGACATAGTCGAAGTAGAACAAGTCCGCCGAAGCTGCGTCAAGACGCTTGCGGTGATAATTCGCGTTTACCCTTGGCCTGTGCAGCGTCTTGCTCGCCGGAGACCTAGATGATCGGGAAGTTTTTTTCGCCACCGACCGCTGGCGACAGCTCGACTGAACAGTCCGGAATAGTGTTTTGGTTCCTGGGGTTTTCGAACGGTACAATCCGGCCCGGCGCGATATCGGAATTCGTTCCGTCTGCGTCAGACGAATTCGTCTCCCCAACCGTCATCGACGCCGATAATGCGGTTCTTTGTTCCTGCGACAACGCAATCCAAATGATGCGCGGAGGCGATTTGGGCAGCGATGCTTGAATCGGTTGGGCAATCTTCGGAGTTCGTCGAAAGACTCTCATTTTCAGTTCAAGGGATACTTAGCGTCGGACGCGCCGTGTGGGCAGCGGCTTATACTGGGAACGGCGCGCGGGATTTACCTATCGCGATCCGCGTCAGGGCTCGATCATATTGTTGCGGATGGCGTAGCGAACAAGGCCGGCAACAGAATCCAGCTTGAGCTTGCGCAAGATCGCGGCGCGATGGGTCTCGGCGGTGCGAACACTGATTCCGAGGGCTTCGGCCACTTCCTTGTTGCTCTTTCCCTCCGCAATCAGTTGCACGATCTCGCGCTCGCGCGCGGTCAAGCGTTCACCAGCTTCGGTTTCCTCGCGCCGGTTTTCGGCGCGGTTAAGAATATTGGAAAATAAAACGTCGGAGACTTTCGTCGTAAAATATGGCTTGTGCCGGGCGAGCGATTCGATGGCCTCGAGCAGAGACTGATGGGCCTCGGCCTTGAAGACGACGCTTTTGACCCCGGCCTCGAACGCTTTGCGAATCAGATCGTCTGATTCATGCGCCGTGAACATGAGAATCTCGGTGCCGGGCAAGTCGCGCTTGATTTGAATTGCGGCATCCAGCCCATTTAGCCCAGGCATTGTCATGTCGAGGACTGCAATGTCGGGCTTGAGCTCGAGCGCGCGGGCGACAGCCTCGCGACCATTCGCGGCCAGGCCGCAAACTTCCCAGCCCGGATGGTGTTCGATTACGGCAGAGGTGCCTTGCCGCATCACGTCGTGATCGTCAGCGATGAGAATACGCAAACGGGTTTCAGCCATGGATCGATCTGAGCACTTCGCTGAGCTTCTTAACCAATGTGGCGCCCGTGTACGGTTTCGACAGACAGCCGTTCAACTGCAGCGCCATGATCTCGGCTTTCTGACAATCTTCGTCGCGCCCGGTCGAAATGATTATTCTCATAGCGGGCTCCATTCGGCGAAGGGTTCGCACCAGGGTGAGCCCATCCATAAAGGGCATCACAATGTCGGTCACAACAGCTGCGATCTTCTTGCTCTGCCGGGCGAATAACGCCAGAGCCTCAATTCCGTCCTCGGCGAGAAGAGGTCTGTAGCCGTGTTTGGTTAAGACGGTTTCAGCGACCTCACGGAAGAAAGGTTCGTCGTCGACTACTAAAATGGTTTCGCCATTGCCGCGCGGTGCGACTTCGCCGGTAGTGGTATGAATCGCGGAATCGCCTTCGCCGACAGCCGGCAGAAATATCTTAAAGATCGTCCGGCCTGGCTCACTCGAAACATTCACAAATCCGCCGTGACTCTTTACAATTCCAACGACCGTCGAAAGTCCGAGTCCTGTGCCTTTGCCGATTCCCTTGGTGGTAAAGAATGGATCGAAAATTTTGTCTACCAGCTCGCGCGGAATACCGATCCCGGTATCGGTGACTTCGAGAAGCACGTAGGCGCCCGCCTTGGCCTCGGGAGTCATACTCGCGTAGTGATCGTCGATATCGAAGTTTTCCGCACTCAGGGTTAAGGTACCTCCGTCCGGCATGGCATCGAGCGCGTTCACACAAAGATTTAGCAACACCTGGTGGAGTTGCGTCGGATCGGCCTCGATCGTCCGAATGTTGTCGCTATAATTTGCGCGGATCGCGATCGATTTGGGGAAGGTTCTTTGCGCGATCTTGGCGACCTCTTCCAAAAGGTAAATCGGCTGGAGCAACAGGCGGTTGCCGTCCGTGCCGCGAGCAAATGTTAGGACTTGCCGAACGACGCTGGCGCCACGTTCCGCGCTCGATTCCACCAGGGCGAGAAGTTTCTCGCGTTCTTCCTCCGCCATGTTTTCGCGGAGCAGCGGCGCGGCCATCAGAATTGGAACGAGAATGTTATTGAGATCGTGGGCGACACCGCTGGCCAAGGTGCCGATACTTTCGAGCCGTTGCGTCCGAAGAAACCGTTCCTCGGCATTTTTTTGCTCGGTAATATCGCGGTCGATGCCGCTGGCCCGGATCGCTTTTCCGGCTTCGTCAAAAATAAGAGTTCCGCTAGCCTCGACCCATCGCGTCGACCTATCCGGCCTAACGACCCGATATTCCTGTAACAGAGACGCATCCGTGCCGGAAAGCCACGCCTCAAAGGTCTCTTCCACGCGCGTCCTGTCCTCCGGGTGGATAGCCGATACCCACGCGCGTGGCTCCTGGTAGAACCTTTCGGCCACCACGCCCCAGATCACTGTCATCGCGGGACTGACGTAGGTAAAGCGTCGCGGTTCTAGCTCCATAAACCAGAATCCGTCGGTACTTTGCTCCGCGAGCTGGCGAAAGCGTTCTTCGCTTTCATGCAGAGCTTGCTGAGCCGTCAGCCTTTCGTGACGTTCCCCTGCCTGCTCGAGCGCCCGCCGGATAGCAGGCACCAACCGGGCAGGTTTGTTCTTAAGAATGTAGTCGGCCGCCCCTTCTTGCAGACTCTCTATCGCGCGTTCTTCGCCGAGGGTGCCAGAAAGAAAAATAAAGGGAACGTCGGGCAGCTTCTGATGCGCAAAATGCAAAGCCGAAAGCCCGTCGTAATCCGGCAAATTGTAATCGGAGATAATTAAATCGAAGGAAGCCTGCTTGATCGCAGCTTCGAACTCGGTCTGTTTTCTCGCGACGACCAATTCGCACTCGAACGCTTCATCCTCGAGCCGCGCGCGCAACAAGTCGAGGTCGCGAGGACTATCTTCGAGCACCAACAGTTTCGGCGGGCTTTTCAAAACAATTTCTTTCTCACGACGGTTCGGCTGGAGCGGGCCCAGATACGACAGCCGGCGGCGCTTCGTTCACCAGCACCCAATACAACCCAAGATGTTTTACCGCGTCGATAAACTCCTGGAATTTTACCGGCTTCACCACATAGGAGTTCACGCCCAGCTCATAGCTTTGGGTAAGGTCGCTGTGTTCCCGCGATGAGGTCATCATCACTACCGGGATCCTTTTTAAAACCGGATCGGCTTTCATCTGACGCAGGACTTCGAGCCCATCGACTTTCGGCATTTTCAGATCGAGTAGGACAAGAACCGGCAAGCCGTCGGGATGATTCGCGAAATGGCCGCGGCGATAGAGATAATCCAGCGCTTCGGCGCCGTCCCGCACTACGGCTACTTGGTTAGCAAGTTTGTGTTCGCCGAGCGCTTCGAGTGCCAGCTCAATGTCCTTTGCACTGTCTTCGACGAGTAAGATTCGCTTAGGTCCGTCCATTGCCATTCTTCCTTTCAAGGTGCGCTTTGGGGAGCGTGAAAAAGAACGTGGCGCCGCGATCGAGGGTCGAGTCGGCCCAGATCCGTCCGCCGTGACGAACGATGATCCGCTGGACCGTCGCCAGGCCGACACCGGTCCCCTCGAACTCGTCGGCATGATGAAGCCGTTGGAAAACGCCGAAAAGTTTGCTGGCGTACTTCATATCGAACCCGACGCCGTTATCGCGCACGAACAGCACCGCCTCGCCGTTCTTTTCGCTGAGACAGCCGATCTCGACCTCGGCTGGGTCGCGCGGCCGAGTGTATTTGACCGCGTTAGAAAGTAAATTAACGAAAACCTGCTTTAAAAGCGCCGGATCTGCTTCGACTGGCGGAAGCGGGCGACGCTTCCAGATAATGTTTCGCGTGTCGAGCGAACTCTCCAAGCTCCCGATCGTTTCGCCGACCAATCGATCCAGATCTATTCTGGTCTGTCGCATCTCAACTCTGCCCATCCGGGAAAAATCGAGGAGATCGTCTATTAGCTGGCCCATTTCGGCGACAGATTCGGAGACGGTTTGCAAGTGTTTCCGGCTTTTTTCATTCAAGGAATCGCCGGCGTGCCTAACGACTAGTTCCACATAGCCTTCGATGTGACGCAGCGGAGCCCGAAGGTCGTGGGAAACTGAGTAGGAAAAAGATTCGAGCTCCCGATTGGTAGTTTGCAGCTGAGCGGTGCGCTGCTCGATCCGCTTTTCTAGATCGGCATTCAGCCGGCGAATCTCTTCCTCGGCGTGACGGCGCACCGTAACATCGTTGGCTAAGACCAGGCGGCCCAGTCGTCGCCCAAACCGAAGATCATGCGCCGTGACCTCAACGTCGATCATCGTGCCGTCTTTTTTCCGATGCTTCCAGAGTCGCTGATTCTCAGATTCGAATCCTGGGGATATATGGGCGATGTCCTCGGCGAGGGCCGATAGCTCTTCCGCGGGCCGAATGTCTTTGATCGTTTTGATGAGGAATTCTTCCCTTGAATAACCGTAATGCCACATCGCAGCTTCGTTCACAGCGAGAAACTGAAGTGTCTCGCGGTCGTAGACCCACATTGGCAAGGGATTGCTTTCAAACATATCGCGGTAACGCTGCTCCGATTCCCGAATTCGCGCCTGCGCCGCTCGCCGTTCCGCTGCACCGACGTTGAGAAAGAAAATACACAATGATAACACTGCCAGGCTTAGGAATACGCCCAGCGGCAGAAGGACGAAAGTCGCGTTCGAAGCTACCTCAGCGCCTTTGCGATCGCCGGTGAGGAGGCGGTATTCCTCATTTTCCATTTCCTTTAGGATCGCGAGGGCCTCTCGCGATAATGTGATTCCGCGCCCGGAAGCGATCATGCTTGCAGCGGTGTCCAATCCTTGTTGGCGCCGGACCGCGATGACCTGATCCTCCCATTGCATTCGCTGCGCAATCAACGGCTCGACCCGATCCAATCGGTGTTGTTGACCAGGGTTATCCGCCGTGAGCTGCCGGATTTCGCTGAGATTAACTCGCAAGCTGGCCTTCGTCTCTTCCCGCCCTTCGAGCAAGTGCTCCTCGCCGACGATCGTATAAATGCGTTCGTTGGCCGCCAACTTAGCCATGGCTGTCATGCTTTGTTCGACCTCTTTAATAACCTCCTGGCGATGATTTACCCAGGTATTGGTTTCCAACATTCGCCTCGCGTAGGTGAAAGCGGTCGCGGTCGTTATGACCATAAGTAAAATGCCGACGCCAAACCCGATGGTCGTGAACTTGTTCAACGACCAAACTAACGACCCTTGCCGCCGGAGCGACACCAAGAGCCCGCCTCCTAACAAGAACAACGTGATCGCGGTTGTTACTCCCGATGACGTCATCCCCAGCGGGTTCCAGCGATTTCCAAGCACAAAGAACGTGATCAGACCGAGGCCAGCCGGAATAAGCTGACTCGCGCTTAACCCAGCTATCAGGGCTGTCCGCGATGGAGTTGCACGACGCGTGGAAAGAAGTAAGGCGACACCGATAGTCAGATAGGAGAACGCCGTCGCAGGCAGCATCCGCCATCCAGGATCTAGCTCATCCCTGGGAGGCGCGTACCCGCGGGTGAGAACGTCATCGATACCAAGATTCCAGCCGCAAATGATCTCCATCAGTGTAACGACCACCACGGCCACGGCCGCGGCTGCGAATGTCGCAGCCCAAACCCGCAACTTGTCGAAGGCACCCCATGACAATAGCAGCAGGCTTGCGCCACAAAGCACCATTTCGGCTGCGACGTTCGGCCTAATAGCGATGGCGCCCGGAATAATAGACTTAAGCGGTTCCAAGCCCAGCCTCCAGCCGATCAGAATCGTTGCTCCCAGCGAAAAGACGAAGACCGCGGCAATTTGAGTGAAGACGGAATTGCCTGGCATCGTTTGAGGGGACGGATCCGTATTCATACCATCAGGGGCGGTGCGAAGTGCCCAGCAGAGTGGAATTTTCGAGAAACTCCACGCGACTAATTTCCTGCTCGTTCGACGACTGAAGCGCGGCGGTTAACTTCACGAGCAGATGTTGCTTGTGCGCAACCATGGCACTCTAGCATCGTGCTGAAGTCCGGCTCCGTCCTCCCTATTTCGGACGAAGATTTACCTTAGGGGAAAAACCCTAGCCTTATAGCTAGGCCTGGATGATGCGTTCGCGCACCGCGTAACGAACTAATTCTGCCACCGAATGCATGTTCAGACGCTTCATGATGTTTGTCCGATGCGCGTCCACGGTTTTATAGGCGATGCTGAGAAGGGCGGCGATTTCCTTGTTCGTCCGTCCTTCGGCAAGGAGTTGCACGATCTCTCTTTCTCTGGCGCTTAAACGGGCCGAAGTTTGCGCTGTCGTATGATTCGGACCGCGCGCGTTAGTATCAGTCGCGACGGTGACGCGATGAGTAAAATATGAGTTGCCGTTCGCGATTGCTTCGACGGCGGCAAGCAACTGGCGTGGACTGTCGCTTTTTAAGAGGCATCCGCGCGCTCCAGCTCGGATGAGATCGGCGCGGAGCTGATCCGATTCGTGCATCGTTAGGATGAGGATGGGAGCGTTTGGACGTTCCCGGCAAATCTGGCGCGTCGCATCGAGACCGTTTAGCTCCGGCATGGTGACATCGATCAGGAACACGTCCGGCTTCAATTCCAAACCGAGTTTTACTGCGCTGCGGCCGTTCTCCGCTTCCCCACATACGGTCCAGCCTTCCTGAGCTTCCAGGACCGAACGCAAGCCATGGCGGACCAGAGGATGATCGTCCGCGATAAGAATTCGCAGCTTTTTCATGCAGACGGTTCGGACACGAACTCCCGTTTTACGGAAGAAGGGAGAACAGCGCAGACCGTCGTGCCACCTTCATCCGAGACGATTTCGAGATGGCCTTGTAACTGAATAATTCTTTGTCGCATTCCCGATATACCAACGCCCACGCGGGCTTTGTCAGCCGTGCCGAGAAGAAGGCCGCGCGGTAAACCTTTCCCGCGATCCGTAATTGTCAGTTCGATAAGATCGCCGCTCCGGATAAGTTTGACCAGCGCAACTTCGCTTGCCGAATGTCGGTGGACATTAGACAAGCTTTCTTGAACGACTCGAAAGAGGGCGGTTTCAATCTCGGGCGAGCAACGTTCGAAGTCCTCGGTGCACTTCAACTCCACCTGGATACCGCTGCGCGCCGAAAAGCCTTCAACGTAGTCTCGCAGTGCGCCGAGCAAACCGAGTTCTTCGAGCATCGGCGGATGCAAAAGATAGGCCAGGGTCCGCAAATCGCGATTTCCTTGAGTTAGGACGGCGAGACTGTCGGCGAGGAGATTTTCGGCCCATGGATCCTTTCCTTCCATCCATTCTTCGAGGCGTCCCAGATTCATCGACACCACCGCCAGCTCTTGCGCGGTGGAATCATGCAGCTCGCGCGCGATCCGCCGCCGCTCCTCGTCTTGCGCTCTCAATAACTCCCCCGGCAGCGCCTGGACCGCCGCTTCGGCGAGATTGCGTTCCGTCAAATCGCGCATGCCGCCCACCATCCGAAGCGCCTTACCGTCTGGGTTGCGGATGACCTGGCCGCGGTCAAGGACATAGGCATAACTGCCATCCTTGCAAAGAAACCGATACTCATCCGACCAGGTCGTTCCGCCCTCATCAATCACGCGATGGATGCCTGAAATGACACGGGCGCGTTCCGCCGGATGAATTCGGTTATACCAACTGTCGATCGTTTTCTCGATCTCACCGCGGTCATAGCCGAAGAGAGCTTCGAACCCCTCGTTCCACCAGAGTTGGTTGGTCACCAAGTCCCAGTCCCAGATGGCGTCGTTCGTTACTTCGGCGAGGAAACGAAAACGTTCTTCGCTTTCTCGCAGGGCCGCCTGCGTCTTCTTTCGCTCGGTGATGTCCCGAAAACTCCACACTCTCCCCGCCACTTCGCCGCCGATTAGCTGCGGGCGAGAATAGCGCTCGAAAACCCGCCCGTCCTTGAAGACCAGCCGGTCGAAACTCTCTTCCTCGGGATGCCCATAGAGGTAGCGAACCTTCTCCAGGAATTTTTCCGGTTCCGTGAGTTGGCCAAGCACGCTTTCCAGGGCATCAGCGTCCTCCTTGGACGCGAGCACTTCTTCCGATAGGCGCCACATCTGCGCAAAGAGGCGGTTGAACGTCACGATTTTCCCGTCGGTGTTAACCACGAGAATGCCATCGGCGGTCGATTCCAGTGTCGCCAGCGTTAAGGAGAGCCAGCGGTCTTGCGCTTGTTGCGTGCGTTTGCCCTCCGTAATGTCTTGGGTGATCACTACCGCGCTCGCATCCGGCAGATCGAGCGGAGCCACACTAACCCGGGTCCAGATGATTTCACCGTTTTCCGAGACGATGCCCGTTTCAACATCATTGACGGGCCGCTTCTCGGCGACGGCGCGCACGCTCGGAATGTTTTCTGTCGGCTTGTGGGTGCCATCGGCATTTAGATAAACGCGCCGGCGCGAAGACCCGTTTAGTAATTCCTCCCTGGAGAGACGGGTGATTTTTTCCAACGCCCGATTCACATCGACAACGTTGTGTTCCCGATCCAAAACGGAAATGCCGACCGGCGCGAGATCGAAAAGAGCCTTCCACTTTTCCTCGCTCCGTCGCAGCGCCTCCTCCGTTTTTTTGCGCTCGCTGATGTCCTCGATGATCGCAATCCAATAAAGCGGAACCGCCTCTTCATCCAAATGCAGGACCGCCGTAACGTGAGCCCAAACTGTCGCGCCGTCTTTGCGCAGGTAGCGTTTTTCCAGGTCAACAATGCGAACGCCGTCCTCTCTCACCTTTGTCTGCGGATTTACACTCTTCTCAATGTCCTCGGGATGGGTGAACTCCGCGGTGTTGTGTCCCACCACTTCCGCCTCGGTACGTCCGAGCAGCGCGCAAAACGCCGCATTCGTCTGGCGAAAGACGCTGTCGACCGTCATCAGCGCCATGCCCACCGCGCTCTTCTCGAACATCAAACGAAAGCGCGCCTCGCTTTCCCTGAGTTCGTTCTCGATCAGTCGTCGACGCACGTTTTCTTCCCGTAACTCGGCCTCAGCCTGTTTCCGCGCCGTCACATCCTCGAAAGTTCCTTCGAAGTATTCGATCGCCCCGTCAGGCGAATAGACGGCACGGGTGTTTTCGCTGATCCAGACCCGGCTCCCATCCTTTCGATAAGCTTCGAATTCAAAACTGTTCACCACCCCCTGCGCCGCCATCAGCCGCAGGAATTCTTCTCGACGGCTCGGGTCGACATAACCTTGCCGCGCGATGTCGCCCCGCTCCGCAATCAGTTGTTCCGGTGAATCGAACCCGAAGATGCGGGCTGCCACGGGATTCGCGACGAGGAACCTTCCATCGGGTGAGGTTCGAAAGATTCCGTCTATGGCGTTATTGAAGATCGAACGGTATTGTTCCTGCGCCCTTTGAAGCGACGCGGTCCGCTCCGCCACGCGCGATTCCAGTTGCTCAAGCACTTGGCGGCGCTTCCTGTCGGCTTCCCTCACCATTGTGGCAATGCACAGAGCTGTGAACGAGATGACGCTGAGGAACAATTCCAGAGCAAGCAACGACTCATTCCGGGAACCCAGTTTGAAAGGCCCGAAGCCGTGGATCGTGCCCCACACCGCGAGCAGCGCGACCAAGCCCGCTGCGCTGGCGGCCCCGCGCCGTCCAAAACGTAACGCCGCCCAGATCAGGAACGGAAACAGGGCGAAGGTAAAGCCTCGATCTCTTGACCAGACAGTGGTGTGCTCGATGAAGACGTAATAGGTAACGGCGACCAGCAAGCCGAACCCGCCTAACAGCTCTACCCAGCGCGCTATTGTCAGCCGCCGTCTTGGGTCGGTCCAAACTAGGAACAGCGGTGCAACGATGAAGACGCCCCCGACATCGCCCAGCCACCAGGTCAGCCAGGCCTGCCCGTATCCCGACCAAAGTGCGAAGCCGGCCAAATCCAATGTCGTGACGCCGATGGTGGCGCTGACAAGGCAGCTCACCACCCCACCTAGGAGCATAAACGCGCAAACGTCCGGAACTCGCTCCAGCGGATGACGCTTATCGACAAACCGCTGCAGAAGTTGCGCTCCCCACAAGGCAGTGAGGCTCGCACCAATCCCATATGCCGCGGAAACGGCCAGCCCCGTCGCGAGGTTTGCTGGGCTGCCATAGAAATCCAAAATGTTGGCCGCAAACGATCCAAGCCAGATACCCAGCCACAGCCGCTGTCCTCGCGACAACAACGCCGCCAGCGCAATGCCAGAAGGCGGCCACACGGGAGTGACGTGCCCGCCAGGAAGCGCCATTAGCAATCCGAGCCGGGCCGTCAAAAAATAAATCCCGGCGAGCGCGAGAACTTCCAATAACCAGCGAGCACCAGCGGGGAAAACTCGACGAGTGGAAAAAGTGGCGGTCACGGCTGCGCCCGGTTCAGAGAAGGGGTCGGTTCGCCGCGCCGTTGTGGCAAACTAAGCGACCGACGAAGGATCACCCGGTTCGCATCCATCACGGTTATGGTAGTAACTAATTATCCCCGAAAAGCCAGAACAAACCCTTTCTCGATCGCTCCTGGGCCCGTCTCCCACATCTTTTTGGCGCACCTCCCACTCTCGTTGACGCGAGCCATGAGAGCCGGATAACTTCGGTGTGCCAGCCAAACCCTCGGCGCTCGTCAATACGCGCGTCATTTACTGCGGCGATGATCTGGACCAACTCCGCAAGCTGCCGGACGGCTGCGTCGATTTGCAGAACTTGTTGCAATGACCGACACCTCCGACTTCGCCCAGATGAAGGGGTACGCGGTTCTCATGATGAACTATCTCGATGAGAACCGGACTGACGCCGCCAAGCAGTTTTCATATCAGTGGCCAATCGAAACGATGAATGTTTTGAGTCTTCCAGCGATGGTAATTAACGGAACGTCGGCGATCGTATGGCGGCGCGATGTTCCATCATGTGCATTTGGAACTAGGTCACATCCCTGTTGGGATGGAAATGTTCAGCGCCGCGGACGACCGCCAGCGGCAGCTAATTCAACGGCAGATTGACGAAAGCGATTACTATATCGTCATAGCAGCGCACCGGTACGGCTCAATGGCGGGGGATGCCTCGTACATTACAAGGGTCCGGCATTGTATCTTCCGAGTAACAGGTACCGTTTGACGGCAGAGTTGGCACAAAGGACCGAAGCCCTTCACACATCTGTCTACGGCACATCACCATTGATACAAAACCAGGGAGGAGATCTTCAAATCGACGGATCTGGTGTTCGTCAACCTTATATCTGGTGATGGAATTCGGTCGGACGAATTTGGGAGATTCGATTACCCTCAAACTGCATATTCGCTTTCGGGCAAATTCTGAAATTGAGTTGGGTGTGGCGCTTTCGGCGCCGAGTTGGCGTTTCGGAGAATTAAACCAAAGTAGCTAGACAGAGACAGAAGTGTCGGCCTTACAATCTCGGCAATGTCTAATAAGAGCGGCGGGATGCTTTCGCATCCGACCGCGCCGGCGGGAGACTAGCGGGGCTGAACCTTTTTCGGTGGGTCGGGAACCGTGCCGGCTCCCCTACATTCGCGACAAAATCGCCCGCCCCGACCTTCACATTTGGAACATACGAGCCCGCCGCGGCGTCCGGTTCCCCGGCATTCTTCGCAGGTGAACTTCCCTGCTCCCTTACACCTTGGGCATACCATGTCATCTCCTCCTTCGGCGCGTGGTGTTCATTGTTCCCACAGATGCTAACAGCAATAAGGCATCCGAATTCAAGTCGCCCGCAACGGCTTTCGCAAAGGCTTCTTCAGGGATTTACTTTGCCAGCTTCATCCGCTCTAGCGGGTAGTGTAAAAGAAAGCTTGGAGCCGGATCCTTCTTTGCTTTCAACGCGCACGCGTCCGCCGTGAGCTTCCACGAAGGTCTTAACAATTGCCAGCCCAAGACCCAATCCGCCCGCTTCCGCGGCGCCGGGTTCCAGTTCGTCGAACACTTTTTCAAGCTGGGCTTCCGGGAAGCCTACACCATTGTCACTCACCCAACATTCAACGTCGTCTTCCGTATCCAGGGCTCGCGCCCCGATGATTACCTTTCCGCGCGGGGTATGTTTGATTGCGTTGGCAATCAAGTTCTGAAAGACGCGCCGCATTAGACTGGCGTCTGCGAAGATCACGAGGCGATGAGGAACTTTGTTCCGCAACTGAGTGCTACCGGTGCCTGCGACAGGACGAAGATCGTGAATGAGCGCTTCAACCAGCGGCCATAAGTCGAAATGGCGGCGCTCCAGTTTGACGCCAGTTTCGGTGCGAAGGTTCGTATTCTCCTCAATAACCTTTTCGACCAGGAGGCGAAGCTGCTGAACATTTCGGCCCAGGGTTTTCAACATTTTGGCACTTTCAGCGCGGGCGGTTACTTCTCCAAACGTCAGCTCCAGCACTCTTGTCGCCAGGGAGATGGCGTTCAAAGGAGTGCGAAGATCGTGCGCTACGAAAGCGAGATACTCTTCCCGGCGCTTCTGCACTTCCAGCGCTTGTTGAGTTGCATAGGTCTGCAAGGCCAGGCCGATCGCCTGATCAAGGACGCGGTTTAGAACGTGGAAAGATTCGCCCTGCAAATTCAACCCGTTTTTCTCCGCCAGATCGTGAATGCAGCCGCGCAGGATGTTGTACTCGGCCACGACCTCTTGAATGTCGAATGCTTCCTGGAGACGCTGCAATCCGTGAGCGGGCGGACTGACTTCGGCCAGCGCTTCCGGGATCGTTTGGCGAGAGTCAATTCGAAGCGCGGCGATCAATTCGTCCAAAAGTAACGGAATGTGATCGTTGAGCACCGGGACCTCGAGGTTGCGAGCCGAGGGGAGTTCCCGAACTTGCAGCCGCCAGCTCAAGAGCAAAGCGTCACGCTCCTGCTCGATGAGCGCTGCCAGTCTATCGAGATTGTCGACGTTCATCTGAACCGAGCTTGTTCAGCCCTTTTCGGGGCCCGGCAATATGCAAAATGAAGTTGTGCCCCAAAATTCAAGTCAATCAATTTGTAGCGCCTTTTCGCGCGTGCAATCACTTGAGGTCCCCGGCTGACACTATTCGGTTTGGCGCCAGCAAGCTTGCACATCAGAAACTCAAATCGTTCGAGGAAGTGAAATCGCTCTTATGGCGTTGCAAAAAAAGCGCTGACACACGAAGAACTTTACCCGGCCAGTCCCTCGCGAGGTGGCAGTCCCCTGTCCCAAATGCCGGAGCGGTCAGTTTGAGGCGGCGTTAATGTTCGCCAAATCATGCTTCTTTCAGCGAACTGATACTCTGCTGCGTGGAATCGCGATTCGGCGCGTCGGAATCGTGACTCGGCTTTGTTGAATCGCGTTTCGTCCCGGGTGGGATCGATATTCCGGCAAAGGCGCTTACGCGTAGCAGCCACTCCTCGCTGATGGACCGCTAATTCTGCGTAGTCTCCGCAGAGGCATTGCGCCCTTGGCTTGCTTGCTTGATACGGCATGCAAAGCCTCCGATGCTGTTTCGTTTTCGCAGTCGCTATTCTCCTGCCTCTGTCGGTTGTTCGGGGCGCCGAGCCCGTTATCGCGACGACAGCCGGGACTTGTCTTGGTACGACCGCGGCGAACAGCGCTGGCCCGGTCGGAGCCGTTTCGCTCGAGGTATCATCGCTCGATCCATTAACGAATACCAGCTCACTGGGTTTCAGCAGCATGGCTCTTCCTCTCGATTTGATTTCAACCAGCGCATTCGATGCGCCGGCCTCACCCATACCTTCTCGCGACATGGTGTTTAGCCAGGTTAGCGGATCGGACTACGCGACCTTCGTAACAGCAATGGAATCGCCGGACTACGTGCAGATCGCAGAGGTCGCGCCGGTCCCGGAAACGTCTACTTGGGTGGCGGCGGCGATGGGGGCATTAATCCTTTTCCGTCCCTTGCAAAAACGCGTTACGGCGCTGCGTCGTTGCGACGGGCGATCGTCCGCTCGGTAGTTACCGCAACTCGCAACGCGCATAATCCCTGCTTATAAAATTCCCATGAGCAAGAGACGGGTTTTGGTGGTGGATGACGATGTTAATCTCTCGCGGCTCGCCGGAATGATCCTGGAAAGCTCGGGCCGATATGAAGTGATGATCGTGAATGATTCGACGCGAGCGTTGCGGGCGGCGGTTCAATTCGATCCCCAGGTCATGCTCCTCGACGTGGATATGCCGGGGAAAGATGGCGGGGAGCTGGCGCGCGAAGCCGCGCATGATGCGCGCCTGCGCGACGTGCCGATCTTGTTCCTCACCGGGCTGGTGAGTCGCAGTGAAGCTGGCGCCGCTCCCAGGGAAAGCGGCGGCATGAGATTTCTCTCCAAACCCGTCGAGCCTTCACTTCTTCTGGCCGAAGTCGACCGGCTCTCTCCGCCCGCAATCGCGGCTTGAAATTCGAAGCGACACCGACGCGGGAATCGCGATGAACGAAGGTGAATTGAAAGAAGCGCGCATCCTGATGGTGGATGATGACGTCAACAGCACCTGCATGATGACGAACTTCCTTCATCGCGTCGGTTACAGCCGTCTGGAAAGCACGAACGATTCGACCCGCGCTTTCGAAATCGTGGAACGTTTCCGGCCGGATTTGATTCTGCTGGATCTGCAAATGCCGAATATCGATGGGTTTCAAGTGCTGGAAACTTTACGCGCGGGCCCCGCAGGCCACGACGAGATTCCCGTTCTCGTCCTGACTGGCGATTCATCAGCGAAAAATAAACGCCGCGCTCTCGCCGCCGGTGCGACAGAATTTCTCTTGAAGCCCTTCGATATTTCCGAAGTCAGCTTGCGGATTCGTAACCTGCTCCACGCTCACTTTCTCCGGCTTGAGATCCAACGACACAATCAGTTCCTCGAAAATCGCGTCCGCCAGCGGACCAGCGAATTAGAAACCGCGTTGAGCGATTTGCAGAAGACCCAACAGCGCCTCGTCCAACAGGAACGGCTCAGTGCGTTCGGCGAGATGGCCGGCGGCGTTGTCCACGATTTCAGCAACGTCCTCATGTCGGTCATCGGCTACAGCGACATGTTGCTGAAGAGCGAAAAGACACGCGCCGATGAAAAGACTGCGCTCGAATATCTTCGCATCATCAACACCGCCGGCCGCGACGGCGCTCACCTCGTCAGCCGGCTCCGGGATTTTTATCGGCCACGCGACGCGGCCGATCTCCTGGAACCACTAGCGCTCGACGAGATCGTCACGGAATCCATTTCGCTCTCCAGGCCGCGCGGCGCCAAACGCGGCTCGAAAAACGCCGTGACCTTCGAAACCGATTTAGGCCGCAACGTCACTGCGATCGCCAACGCGGCGGATCTGCGTCAGGTGCTGACCAACCTGATTTTCAACGCGATCGATGCGATGTCCGGACCGGGTGTCATCACGTTGAGAACGCGGAGCGAATCCGGTGCGGCCATCGTTGAAGTGAGCGACACCGGCGCCGGGATGAGTGCCGAGGTGCGCGAGCGCTGCCTCGAACCTTTTTTTACGACGAAGGGCGAAAACGGAACCGGTCTCGGACTCGCCATGGTCTTCGGCATCATTCAACGCCACCAGGGAATGCTCGAAATCGAAAGCGAGATCGGCCGGGGAACCACTTTTCGCATTCGGCTTCCCGCGGTTGCGGTGGTGGCTGCGGCCTCGATCGCTGCCTAATCGCCGACAGCGGTTGATTCGCGCCGAAATTTGCGGCAAAGTGCGGCTCTTCGCCCGGACAAAAACGCACCGCTAGCTCAATTGGCAGAGCAAGTGACTCTTAATCACTGGGTTGTTGGTTCGATTCCAACGCGGTGCATTTTCCGTGGCGCTAATCAATATATCGTTGCGCGATTGGCATGCGGCGACCGACGCCAAACGCGCGGCTCGTAACTTTGAGGCCCGGCGCGGCCTGCTCGCGTTTGTATTCGTTGACGTCCACGCGACGTTGCACCCAGCGCACCGTTTTTTCGTCGAACCCGTGCGCGATGATGTCGCGCGCGCTCAGATTTTCCTCCACGTAGAGCCGCAGAATTTCGTCGAGGACATCGTAGGGAGGCAGCGTGTCCTGGTCTTTTTGACCGGGCTTCAATTCTGCGCTTGGCGGTTTCTCGATAGTCGATCGCGGAATGATCTCGCGGTCGCGATTCATCCAGCGCGCCAGCTCGTAGACCATCGTCTTCGGCACGTCGCTGATCACAGCCAGCCCGCCCGCCATGTCGCCGTATATCGTGCAATAACCGACCGCCAGCTCGCTTTTGTTTCCGGTGCTCAGCACAATGTGACCGAACTTGTTCGAGAGCGACATCAGAGTCATGCCGCGCAGACGGGCTTGCATGTTTTCTTCGGTCGTGTCTTCCGGGCGACCGGCAAAGATTTCCGCGAACTGTGTCTTGAAAGCGGCGAAAGCATTCCCGATCGGGATCTCGAGGCACTTGATCCCGAGATTTTTCGCAAGCGCGAGAGCGTCGTCGATGCTGCCGCGCGACGAGTACGGGCTCGGCATGGAAACGCCGACAACGTTTTCGGCGCCGAGCGCGTCGACGGCGATTGCGGCCACAACGGCCGAATCGATTCCGCCGCTCAATCCGAGCACTGCGGACTTGAACCCGCATTTCGCCAGATAATCGCGGACGCCTAACGACAGGGCTGCAAACAGATCAACGCTCCGCTCGGGCTGGCTGAACTCGATCGTTCGCGCTGCGTCGGTGTCGATAATTTGTTCGGCGGTTTGAAAGCCAGGTAGCTGCGCAATCACTTCGCCATTCGCATTTACCGCGATCGAATTCCCATCAAAGACCAGCTGATCGTTTCCGCCCACGGCATTGCAATAAAAGATTGCGCGCCGATGCGCCAGGGCCAGCGCGGAAACCATTTCATGGCGGACGGCCGGTTTGTTGAGGCTGAACGGCGACGCGCTCAAGTTCACGATGATCTCGGCCCCCTGCTCCACCAGTGCGCGCACCGGCTCGACGTCATAGAACGGGCGCGGCAAATAATGTTCCGTCCAGATGTCTTCGCAGATCGTGACGCCGATTTTTTTCGCGCCCAGCATTACCGGCGCGGAGTTGCAGCCCGGCTCGAAGTAGCGGTCCTCGTCGAACACGTCGTAAGTCGGCAGAAGCGACTTGAGCGTTTTCTGAATCGGCGCGCCCGGTTGGAGCAGCGCAGCCGCATTGTGAAACGGTTTTCCCCGGTCCTGGTTCCGCTCGACGTAACCGACAAGCAACGCCGCTTTGCCGAGACGTGACTGAAGTTTGTCGAGCACCTCGAGGTTTTGCGGAACGAACCGCGATTTGAAAACAAGGTCCTGCGGCGGATAACCGGTGATCGCCAGTTCCGGCGTCAGCACCAGATCGGCGCCGGCATTGGCGAGCCGCTCATACGCGCCCAGGATCTTCTCAAAATTTCCGCTCAAATCGCCGACCGTAGGATTGATCTGGGCGAAACCGATTTTCATGGGCCGCAAACTATGTGCGGGCAGAACCTCGGCAAGGGAAGCGACGAAACTACGGCTTCTTCAGGCTGATCCCCGGCGCGGTATGCTTATAGCCCTTGTTGAGGGCATCGTCGGCGCCGGTCACAAACATTTTGCCCCATTCCAAAAGCGCCGCAGCCAGGAACCCGGCGATGGCGCAAATGATGACTTTCTGGAAAAAGGTCGCGTGCATGAGCCCCTTTGAGAAAGCAAATGCGGTGCCTCTCCCGTCACCAAAATCCCCATTGCCGGGTCTGCATAATCCACAGGCCCAGAAGCAAATTCGTGACTGCGTGAGCGACTACGCATGAAGCCAGGCTTCGAGTGCGATAAGCGACCAAATTGTAAAGGGCTCCACAGAGGAAGGCTGCGATCCAGTCGGCTCGTGAATGGGAAATACCGAACAAGAATGTCACCACGAGAAACGAGACCCATGAGAACGTCCCGATCCTTATCGTCGTGAACTTTTCGTTGATCAGGTAACGCAACAGAAACCCGCGCCAGAAAACTTCCTCCACCAGCGGCGCGACGACGACGAGCCGCACAAAACGCACAACAACATTCGCCCAATACAGCGTCGACCACTTCTGAAAAACGTCCGGATTGAATCCGATCACACGCGGACCGGCGCCGAAGAATTGCTGCGGCGCGATCCACAGGACGAACACACCAACGCCGATCGCCAACGCGAACCAAACGTTCCGCGGCGCGCGAAATTCATACTCGCGCCAGAACCAAACAATGAGCGCGCCGCAGATCAATGTTTGGGCGGGGTAAATCCAGTAAATTGGATACGAGAGCCACGAACTGGTCTCCGGCCGGTTGCCCGCACTCGTTAGCCCGAGCAGCGTGATGAAAACCGCCATGGGCAGCGTGAACGCGACGAGTTTTCTCATGTCTGACCTGGGTTGCGCAGAATCCATTTGTCTTTCGCCGGAATGGTTAAGATTCTTTCTCGATGAATCCCCACAGCGACGGCAAGCCCGAAGCGAACGATCCGGATCAGGTTTTGCGCCTCCTCGATCTGGAGCTTGCGCAACGCCGGGCCGAGCGCGAGCAGGCGGGAAGCCCTTACCGCAGTTTTCGCATGGCCAGTTTCATTTTCCTTTTTGCGGTCGTCGTAGGTGCCCTGTTCGCCTTCTATTACGTTTTCATTTCGGGCGGACTCGATGACTTCCGGAGCCGCAGTGCAGCTCGTCCGAGCGCCACGCCCGCCGCGCACGCGCCATAATGGAAGAGCAACCAAACGCCGCGCAGCCGAGGGACAACGATCGCTATCGGCGATTCCTGGCTGAGGATTTTACCGGCGTCCTCGTCATTCGCACGGATGGCCAGATCGTGACCTGCAATCCCGCGCTCGTCGGCATTCTCGGTTTCGATTCCGCCGAAGAAGTAGAACGCGCGAATTTCTTTTCCTTCCTGCGCAGCCGGCAGGATGGCATCGAGTTGCTCGAAATGGTGCGTCAACACGGGGTGGTCGATCGTCACGAATTGGAAATGAGACAGCGAAACGGCGACCCGGTCTATGTCGTCGCGCGGCTCATTGGAAACTTCACGAATGGCGACCTGACCGATCTCCATGTTTATCTTTTCAACGACACGAAGCGAAAACGCCTCGAACAGCAGCTTGTCCACGCGCAGAAAATGGAAGGGCTGGGTACGTTGGCTGGCGGCATCGCGCACGATTTCAATAACATCCTCGCGATCATTCTCGGTTACACAAACAAGCTGGAAAGCTCGCACGCCCGGCCTAACGAATTTCCCTCCGCGATCAAAATCATTAAGGAAGCGGTCGATCGCGGCGCGGCGCTCGTTCAGCAATTGCTGACCTCAGCGCGTCAGACTGAAGCGCGTTTTTCCTCGGTCGATCTCAACGCGCTCGTCCGCGATCTGGAGCGCATGTTGCAGGCGACATTTCCCAAAACAATTAATTTCCATCTCGAGCTCCAATCCGACCTTCCGCTCGTGACCGCGGATAAAAGCCAGCTTCACCAAGTCTTGCTGAATCTTTGTGTGAACGCGCGCGATGCGATGCCGGAGGGCGGCACTCTCACGCTTAGCACCGGCATCACTCCCGGCTCCGATCTCGCCGAAATTTTCTCGGGTGTGAACGCCGAGAATTATGCCTGCATCCGCGTGCGCGACACTGGCGTCGGCATGAGCCGCGAGGTAAAGTCCCACATCTTCGAGCCGTTCTTCACCACGAAAGAGCGAGGGAAAGGCACGGGTCTCGGACTCTCCGTCGTCTATGGCGTGGTCAACAACCATCGCGGTTTGGTGCACGTCGAGAGCGACCCCGGCGCCGGCACCAGCTTCATAATTTATTTGCCGGTCAAGCACGCCGCCGCCGAGCAACTCGGCCCCGACCGAACCGGCGCGCCGCGCCAAAACATTCCGCAGACCATCTTGCTGGTTGAAGACGAAGACATGTTGCGCGAACTCGGCGTCTCCATTTTAGAGAGCGAAGGTTTCCGCGTCCTCCCGGCGAAAGACGGCGTCGAAGCCGTGGCTCTCTTCGAGACGCACAGCGACGAGATTGGCCTCGTCGTCTGCGATCTCGGTCTGCCGCGGTTAGGCGGCCGCGAAGCGTTTCTGAAAATGAAAGAAAACCGTCCCGGCGTCCGCGCCATCGTCGCGAGCGGTTATCTCGAGCCAACGATCCGCTCCGAGATGTTGAAGGCGGGCGTCATCGACACCATCCAAAAACCGTACGACTTTAACGATCTCCTCGCCAAGATCCGCTCCATCATCGGCCCCCAACCCGTCGCCGACGATCACCCGGAATTGTTCTAGACTGTCTATGGATGGACGGTTATGCCGGCCGGCTTTCGACCTTCGGCCAGGATTGTTTCGCCTTTGCGGGCGTTGATCACAAACGTGTTGTTGTCACCAAGTTTCGACCACGGGCCCTGCGGAACTTCGCTGAAATCGACGAACTTCCAATCGGTCACGTCGGTTTCGTCGATGCCAAGGTAATCGCGGATTGCCGGAGAAACATCCAGGCCGGCGCCTTTGTTCAGGTTCGGTTTCGGGCGTTCGTTGCCGAAAACGTATTGCCAGTTATCGGTTCGGAAGGGGCCGGCATCTTCCCATTGCGCGTAGGCGACCTTGTTCCCTTTGCGGATCGCAATCCAACGGTCTTTGCACGTGGAAACACCGGGACCTTGATACGCTTCCTTGAACCACGGGACGACCCGCGGCGCTTCCGGCCGATGACCATTCGCGGCTTTGTCGTTGTAAGGCAGCGCACAATAAAACGGGTTCTGCCGCGGAGTGAATTTCGCCGGAATGAAATCGCGCCGGTGTGATTTTTCTGGATCGTCGAACCCTCCGTAGTTCTTCGTCCAGCTTCCGTCCCACGAGCTGGAACGGTTCGGCACCGGATTATTTGCGGTCGGTTTTTCGCCAATCCAGAAAACCGTCGTGACAATATCTTTCCGCCACGGAAATTTTTCGCCCGGCTTGGTCACGGGCGCATCGTCATTGACCAAAGGCGTGTAGGAAATCGGATCGACTTTGAGCAAACTCTCGCCCTTCGATGGATTGGATTTCTTGCTCACCTTCACTTTCGATTTCGGCACGGCGGCCGGAGCCGAATGGGTGAACATCGCCGTGATGGACGAAAGCAGAACCGCGATGGTATGGGTGAATTTTCCTGGTTTCATACAACGCCGGACCGCAGCCGGAATGAAACTGTTTAAATAAAGAATCGGCCCGAAGGACCGGTTCGCGCGTAATCTCGCCCAGGATTCAGGGTTGCGCCAGCGAACGGCGCGCTTTTTCCACCAGCGCTTTTTCCTGCGGCAACAGGTTCGCTTTGTCGCCGAGGTCGAGATACTCAGCCGCGCGCGCCTGATCCCCCGCCGCCGCGAGAATGACGCCGTAATACGCGGCAACATTTGGCTGGCGCAGTTGTTCCGGTGCCAGTGTCTCGAGAACGGCCAGCGCTTTCTTCGAGTCTCCCGCCATGTGCAGCGCGTAGGCGTAAGTCGAAACGTAAGCCGGGTTCTTCGGATCCTTGTCGTAAACTTCCCGCGCCGCTTTTTGGCCGCGATCGGTATTCAGACTCAGCAGGAGCGAGAGTTGCGCGAAATTGTTCTGCACGTTCGGATCGTCCGGGTGGAGCTCGACCTCGTGCAACAGCACCCGGTAAAGATTTTCCGTGTCGCCGGCGCGCGCGAAATAATTATACAAGGCGCGCAAGGCATCGTCGCCTCTCACTGGATCCTTCGCGACAACCCAAAGCAGCTCGACCGCTTCCGTGCGCCAGCCCCATTTCTCGACCGTCTCCGCGAGGTTCAACGCTTCTCGCGCACTTGGCGCGACTTGCTTCATGGCTTCGTTCCATTGGGTCGCGGATTCAGGCTCGCTCCCAAGCTCGCGCAGCGCGCGGGCGTGCAGCGCGTGCCGAAGGAAATCGACGGTGCCCCAGTTGCCGGAATTCACGAGCCGCTGCAAACCGGTCCAGTCCTTCGCAGCGACGTATGAATCGGAGAGCGCGATCTGCACCATCTTTTGCCCGAGAATTCCCGGCGGCAAAGTCCCGCTCCAGGTGATCGCTTCGGCTTCGCGTTTGTGCATGTTGAGCCAGGTCAACAAAGCGGCCGCTCGTTCTGGATCGTCTGCCGATTCCTTTTTCATCTCCGTGAGGAAATCGGGGAAGCCGTTGTCTTTCGCGGCGTCGAGCGCGCTGAGAAGAAGCAGACGATCCGCAAATGTCTTGTCCGGAAAACTGTCGAGCTGGCGCGCGAGTTCCACGGCCGTCAAAGTCATATTCTGGCGGAGCGCGTCTTCGGCCAGGAAACGCGTTGCCTCGCGGCGCAACGCCGGATCCTTTTGCATTTCCACCAACGTTTGTTTGCCCTTCGCCCGCAGGTCCCGGTCCGTCGCGCCGAGGCGCAGCGCAGCCAGTCGCATCATGTAGTCCTTGTTCGACGGATCGAGCCGGGCCGCTTCGCTGAGCTGGTGTTCCATCTCCACGCCGTTGCGTTGCGCAAACGCGATGTCGGCCAGCAGCGCGTGGTAGTCCGCAGTCTCTTTCGCGCTCGCCGGCAATTTGCTCATCGCAACCTCGGCTGTTTGGCGATCGTCCACCCGTACCGCCGCGCGAGCGAGAAGAATCAAGTCCGTCGGGGTCGCCTGACCGAGCTCCATCACCCGCCGCCGCCATTCCAGCGCAGAGCGGCTTCCCGTCTTTTCGAAAATCCGCGCGAGAATCCGGCAGGCTTCTGCGTTCTCCGGATTGATTTGTAAAATGCGCCGGGCATCGAGACTGGCGCGGCGATAATCGCCTTCGTTGACGAGCGCGTTCGCTTCCGCGACGAGCCGCCGTTGCTGCCAGGCGCGAAATTGTTGGAAACCCACGACGCCACCGACAGAAAGCACCAGGATGACCCCGACCGTCCAGAGGATGATCTTCAGGAACGAGCGCTCGATTTTGTCGTGAGGATGTTCCAAGTTGGGTGAAGCATTCTATGGCTCGCTTCAAAGTCAATCCGCCGAGGCGATCGTGAAGCCACCAATGCCTTTCAACGGTAGCAGCCCGCAAGCCATCGCTGCGAGGCTCCCGGCTTGTATCCTGCTCAAAGGCGGGCGCCACCTTTTATGAATGCTGTTGCCACCGCGCCGCCGCCGAATATCGCGAACGCTTCGCCAGCGATCGCCTGGTTTCCGGTCGCCGTGTTCGCGTTGGTCTGGCTGGAAGTCGTTTCGCGACTGCGCTTCGAATGGTCGATAAACCCGCAATACGGCTACGGCTGGGCCGTGCCCGTCCTCGCCGCCTACATATTTTGGCGACGCTGGCAAAGCGCTCCGCCGGCAGTTGCGCCGAAAGCGCGCGTCATCCTGATCGCGTTGATCATTCTGCCGGCCTTGGTTCTGGTTCCGATTCGTCTCATCCAGGAAGCGAATCCCGATTGGCGATTGCTCAGTTGGACGATGGCAATTTGCGCCGTCCTCATTTCTGGCGCCGGAATTTATCTCGCCGGCGGCGCAAGTTGGCTACGCCATTTTGCGTTTCCGATCCTGTTTTTTCTCGTTGCGGTTCCGTGGCCGACGAGCCTCGAACAAATCGTGATCCAGGGATTGATGCGCATCGACGCGCTCATCAACGTCGAATTTCTGACTGCGATCGGGATTCCCGCCGTGCAACTCGGCAACGTCATCGAAGTCGGCGCCGGTTACGTCGGCATCGACGAAGCGTGCACCGGCATTCGATCGTTGCAGGCGACGTTTATGGTCTCGCTGTTTCTTGGCGAATTCTACGGCTTCTCCGTTCTGCGCCGCGTCATCCTCATCATCGCCGGCGCGTTTCTCGCCTTCTTCTGCAATCTCGTCCGCACGTTTCTCCTCGTTTATCTCGGCGCCGAGCACGGATTTCAGGCGATCAAGAACTGGCACGATCCCGCCGGCTACACGATTCTCACCGTCTGTTTGTTAGGCTTGTGGGGCTTGAGCTGGATTCTTGCGCGGAAAGATCAGGAGCTCCCGCGCATCGCCGCGTCGTCGCAACCATTTCGGATTCCGCGGGCCATTCTGATCACGTTACTCGTGCTCATCCTGACCGGGGAAGCCGGCACCCAGGCTTGGTATCGCTATCATGAAGCGCGCACCGCCCAGCTCGCGCCGTGGACGATCGCGTGGCCGACGCAGGCCGCGAATTGGAAAGAAGTTCCAGTCGACGAAGCCGCCCAGGGATTACTTCGTTACAACGAAGGCGGCGGCGGGGACTGGTTCGCGGATGGCCACAACTGGAGCATGTATTTTTTCAAATGGCTGCCGGGCCGCACCGCCGGCCTCTTCATTAAAAATCATCGGCCCGACATTTGTTTGCCCGCGAGCGGCATGATCCAGCGCGGCGGCGTCCAAAACAAATTGCTCAATGTGAATGGCGTGCCGTTGCCGATGCGCGCTTACGTTTTCGAAAATGCCGGGAGACCGCTTCACGTTTTCTATTGCTACTGGGATGGCACTCTGCCGACGCCCGACATGGTCAATCAGGAAAACTGGACCGCATCCGGACGGCTCGACGCCGTGAAGCGCGGCAAACGCGACATCGGCACGCAGATGCTCGAGATCGTCGCCTGGGGCTACGACGATCCGGTGAAAGCCGAAGCCGCCGCAATCGAACAGCTCCGCCAGATCATCAAGCCGGGATAGCGCATCTTCTGTAGCAGCTTCGCTGTGCGAAGCTCGAGACGTCGGTTTTGATTTCACTTCGCGCTCGCGTCGCGCACCGCGCGACGGCTACAGTTCCTGTCGCCATGTCTCCCAGAACTCTCCTCGCATTATTTGTCGCGACACTTCTTGTCCTCCCGCTTCGCGCGCAAGATCCCGCGCCGTCGCCGGCTCAGCTCACCGTCACCTTCTGGAACGTCCAATGGTTTCCCGGCCGCCGCCCGAACGCTTCGCACGCCGAAGAAAATCGCCAGATCAAAGCAGTCCATGCCGATATCGCCCAACTGAATTCCGACATCGTCGCCTTCGAAGAAGTTCGCGATTACGATCACGCCGCGCTGGCGGTGAAGCCGCTCGCCGGATTCAAGGTGGACGTTTGCTCCTCTTTCCCGCCACGCGAAGGACAGAATGAAGCGCAACAGGTCGCGATCACCAGCCGGCTTCAACCGTTGAGTGCGTGGTCGGAATTATGGAAACCGTCAGGCGCGCTCGTCCCGCCGCGCGGTTTTTCCTTTGCCGCTTATCAGGTCGCGCCGCGCCAGCTCCTTCTCGTTTACGCGCTCCATCTCAAAAGCAATCGCGGTGAAATCCACGAGGACATGCGCATCCGCGAGGAATCGATCCAACAGCTCATCGCGCACATGAAAGACATGAACACCGCTTACGGAAAACTCGGTGCGGTGAGCTGGATCGTCGGCGGTGATTTCAACACCGCGCCCGACGAGCCACGCTTCGCGAGTGAGAAAACGTTGGCAAGTATTCGCGCCGACGGTTTCCGCTGGGGTTGGGAAGGAATTCCGTTCAACTCACGAATCACTGTCCCCGGCGATTTGCGTTATCCGCCCGCGTCATTCGATCACGTTTTTTATCGCGGAGTGACGCTCGTGAAAGCGTGGGTCGCAAACACCTCGCCGCAATCGAGCGATCACCGCGCCGTGAACGCGGTGTTCCGGCTGCAATAAACGCTACAAAAATTTCCCAGGATTCAGAATCCCCTCAGGATCGAGCGCGTCCTTGATTGCGCGATGAATTTCGCGCGACACATCGCTCGTCGCCTGCGGCCACCAGCGTTTTTTTGCGAGGCCGATCCCGTGCTCGCCGGTAATCACGCCACCAAACGCCAGCACTTGCGCGAACAATTCGTCCAGCGCGTGCTCCGCCCGTTCGCGCACCTCGGCGTCGCGATTGTATCGGTCCGCCATGATGTTGACGTGCATGTTTCCATCCCCCGCATGCCCGAAACACGCGATCGGAAATCCGGAACGTTTCGAAAGGCCCTCGGCAAATTCCACCAGCTCCACGAGCTTGCTTCGCGGCACGACAATGTCCTGGTTCAACTTCGTCAGGCCGGTGGCGCGCAATGAATTGCTGAACGCTCGCCGCAGCGCCCAGAACCGCTCGCAAGCTTCTTCTGTCGTAGCCACCTGTAACGAGACCGTCTTGGACTCACTCACCAACGCCCGCAATTTTTCCATCTCGACGAGAACTGTCTCCGGTTGTCCATCGAGCTCGACGAGCAGATGGGCATTTCCCTCCGGCACGTCGCCCGCCTCCGAATCTTGTCGCGCCGCTTCGAGGGTGAAAGCGTCCGCCAACTCAACCCCGGCCGGCAAAAATCCCGCCGCGAAAATTCTCTGCACCGTCGCAGCTGCTTCGCTCATGCTCGCAAACGAGGCGGACAACGTCGCCCGCGCCGGCGGCAACGGCAGCAGCTTCAACGTGATCTCGGTGACCACGCCGAGCATTCCTTCGGAGCCAACGAAAAGCCCGATGAGGTTGAATCCCGTCTTGTTCTTGTGAACGCGTCCGCCGGTTCGCAGAACCTCGCCGCTCGCGAGCACCACTTCGAGCCCGACCACATAGTTTCGCGTCACGCCGTACTTCAGACAGCGCGGCCCGCCCGCATTCGTCGCCACGTTCCCGCCCAGGCTGCAATCCCTCTTACTCGCCGGGTCCGGCGGGTAAAAAAGTTTTTGCTCCCGGACTCGCGCCTGGAGCTCGGCCGTGATCACGCCGGGTTCCACGATCGCGATCGCGTCCGCGAAATTGATTTCCTTGATCCGATTCATTCGCGCAAGAGAGAGCGCGATCCCGCCGCGGCTCGGTACGCAACCGCCCACATATCCGAACCCCGATCCCCGCGCCGTCACCGGAATTTTGTTTGCGGAGGCAAACTTCAGCAGCCTGCTCACCTGCTCCGTCGATTCCGCAAAGACCACAACTTCCGGGGTGTGACTCGCAAACCACTTATCGCCGGCGTGCGCTTCCAGAACTTCCGGCGCATCGACGACTGAGTCGGCGCCGAGCAATTCGACCAGCACGTCTTTCACATTCCCATCACTTGATAACCGCCATCGACGTAGATGACCTGGCCGGTAATCGAGGCCGCGCCGTCGCTCGCCAGAAAAACGCCCATCGCGCCCAGCTCGGCCGGTTCACAGCTCCGCTTCAACGGCGCGTGCTCCTGATAATGCTTCAGCATCGCGCTGAACCCACTGATCCCGCGCGCGGCCAGCGTGTTCACCGGTCCCGCCGAAATGCAATTCACGCGGATTTTTTTTGGCCCAAGATCGTAGGCGAGATAACGGGTCGAGGCTTCGAGGCTCGCCTTCGCCACGCCCATCACATTGTAATGCGGCACCACTTTCTCGGCGCCGTAATAGGTCATCGCCACGACGCTGCCGCCCTTGGTCATTAACGGCGCCGCTTCCCGCGCCAGAGCCACCAGCGAATACGCGCTGATGTCGTGCGCCGTTCGAAAAGCTTCCCGCGTTGTGCTCACGAAATCGCCCTCGAGCGCTTCCTTTGGGGCGAACGCGACCGAATGAAGCATCAAATCCACGCGCTCCGTCTCGCCGCGCACCTTGCCGAAAAATTCCGTGATATCTTCGTCTCGCGAAACATCGCACGGCCAGAGCGGCGTCCCCTCCCCGAATTCGCCGACCAGTTCCTCGACATTTTCCTTCAGCCTTTCGCCCTGGTAATTGAAAATCAATTTCGCGCCGGCGGCCGCCCACGCCTTCGCGATCGCCCAAGCGATGCTGCGCTTGTTTGCCACGCCAAAAACCAGACCAACTTTTCCTGCCAGAACTTGCTCCGCCATAACGCCGTCACCATACCCACCTTTCGCCTCCGGCAAAACGAGTGCGATGCGCGCTTCCGGTTTTGATAGTGGCGGCTATCATTCCGCCTCGTATGCCGATTTCCGAGCGAAGCGGTGAGGGCGGCGTGACTCAACGCGTCGCCGTGGAGTATGCGCGCCGCGAGCGTTTCATTATCGGCTTCTTTCTCGATCGCCTGAAAGCTGGCGACGCGCTCCTCTTTCTCTACGTCGCCACAATATTTCGCCAGTATTTGTGCTGGACCCCGTTTCCGAACGCGATCGCGTGGCTCCTCGCCGCCGTTTTCGCCGTGCTCGTTTTATGGTTCTACGTCGTCACGAGGAATGAAGCGCGACAGCCGATGTCCCTCGCCTTCGGGCTCCTGGTAATTCTACCGCTGACGTTTTGTTTTCTGCTTCGCGTCACATTCCCAGACGTTTCGTTTGATGTTTTGAACTATCGCCTCTTCCACGGCATTCGCGGTCTCCACGGATTCCTTTACTGGCCCGGTGATTTTTTCCCGACGCCGGCGCCTTACAACACCGCCCCAGACATGGCGATGGGAATCACGCGTATTGTCTTTGGTTATCGGCTGGGAACGTTGATCAATCTTTTCAGCCTCCTCTGGGCCGCGCGCGTTATCGAGCGATTACTCCGTGCCTACCTCGCGAACGACTGGCTGCGCGCCGCCGCGATCCTGCTGATCTTCGCGGTCGAACATTCCTTCTTTGTGATCAATACCTACATGATGGATCTGCTGGCGGTGCCGCTGCTCCTGGAAGCAACGCGGCTCAGCCTCGCTCATATCGCGCCTGAGAATCGCACCGCGCAGGTGACGCGGATCGCGTTTCTCCTCGGCCTCAGCGTCGCTTTCAAGCTCATCTACGTGGTCACGGCGTTCCCGATCGCGCTGCTCTGCGCATGGCGATTTTTTCATGAGCCCTTTCAGACAAGAGAAGTGGGGTGCACGGTTCTGTTTTCCCTTGGCGCTTTTCTGCTCCCTGTTCTCCCCTTTACGATTTATCTCTACCTCGAAACGGGCAGCCCGGTTTTCCCGATGTTGAACGGCGTTTTTGAATCCCCCTACTGGCCGCGGAACAGCGGGTGGGACACTCGATGGGGCTCGTTCGGTTTCTGGGAACTGCTCATCTGGCCGGTAAAAATGTTTTTTCGCCCGGATCACGCGTCCGAGTTGTCGGTTTATTCCGGCCGCTTGTCGCTGGGCTTTGTCGCGGCTTTCGTCGCGTGGCTCGTGGCCTGGCGCGAGGCGCAACTTCGCCGACTCAGTTTCCTGACGCTGGCCGGATCACTCCTGTGGAGTCTTGGCACCGGCTACATCCGTTACGCGCTCGCTCTGGAATTGCTCGCCGGTCTCGTGCTGGTAACGCTCGTCGTTCAAGCGATGAAACAACGATGGCTCATTCCGATCGGGGTGGTTGTCATCTGCTCGTTAGGCGCGCAGGCGATCCTCGCCTGTAAATACACCGCGAAAACGGAGTGGAGCGGGCGCCCCACCTTTTTCAAATATCCGGACGCCTGGAAGCGCGAGGCGCACTATCTGTTTCGCGATCGCCGCTCGCTCGCCAGCTTTAGTCCGAAATCGGATCGTGTCCGGTTCCCCGGGGTCGAAGTTTGGATCGAGAGCAGCATCAAAACCGCCAGCCTCGAGATCATGCTCAATCGCAAGGCGCCCGTGATCGGTCTTCGCAGTTACGAAAGTTTCGCCAGTCCGGAATCGCGGCGGCGCTTCGTCAGCGCGCTCGAGCGAGCATCCGGCAAACGCATCTTCACGCTTTGCTTCACGGAAGATCTCGCCGACGCCATCGCGACGATCGAGAAGCGCGGCCTGACTGCTGGCACGCAAACGCCGATCGATCTTCCATTTTTTTCGCCGGATTACCGGCTCGGTTTGATCATGATCGAAGTATCGGGCGCGGAAGAAGCCGCCGCCGCCATACGCAAGACTCTTTGATTTCGTATGACGCGCGACGAAATCCTCGCTGGTCTGAAAATTCTTGAGCCGTGGTTTCACCGGATCGATCTCGGCGACGGAATCTTCACCAAGACCGAGAGCGTCATGGGTGAGCCGGTCGATCATCCGCGCGAAACCTGGGAAGTGGTCCAACAATGTTTGCCGGCGGATCTTAAGGGCAAAAGCGTGCTCGATGTCGGATGCAATAGCGGCTTTTATTGCGTCGAAGCGAAACGGCGCGGCGCGCAGCGCGTTCTCGGCGTGGACGGCCAGAGGCAGCATATCCGCCAGGCGCTCTTCGTTCGCAAAGTTCTTGGCCTCGATCTCGAGTTTCGCCGCTTCTCCGTTTACGATTTGGATCCGGCAACGGTCGGCGTTTTCGACATCACCCTCGCGCTCGGACTTGTCTATCATCTCAAGCATCTCGTTCTCGCACTCGAACGGCTTTATGACGTCACCCGGGGATCGCTCGTCGTCGAGACTGCCATCATTCCGCCCAAGCAAACGCCGCCGTCATTCGTGCAGTCACTCGGCGAGATTCGGCAGACGCTTCATCCGCTTTTCTACGCGGAGAATTCCCCGGAAGCGAAGGAGCAGGTTTACAATTGGTTTCTGCCGAGCCCCGAAGCGTTGCGTGCGTTATTGATCAACACCGGTTTCGCGGAGGTAAACGTGTTCAACGTGACACGCGACCGCGCGGTCCTCGTCTGTAGCAAAGATTCGTCCGCCGTTTCCAGCACGGTCCACGATTTCGCCGCCACCCTCAGTTTCGTCGGCACGCCTCCCACAGTCTTGCAGCCGAATGAAAGCGTCGCCTTCAAACTGCGCGCGACAAACTCCGGACACGCGCGTTGGCCGGCCGTTGGTGCGCCCGAGGCGAAAGGAATCGTTCGGCTCGGTGCCCATTTGCTACGAGCCGATGAAGATGAAGTGAATTGGGATGGCGGTCGCGCGATTCTTCCCCGCGATCTGTCGCCCCGTGAAAGCGCCGAGATCGAATTCGCTTTTCGCGCGCCGCAGCAAACGGGCGATTACATCATCGAGTTCGACATGGTCGCCGAACACGTCACCTGGTTTGAAGATTTCGGTGCCGGCGTCTTGCGGCACAGATTTTCTGTCGCCTGACTACTTCTTCGCCTTCAGCGAAACGGAATACTGAGTGTTCTCCCAGGTCAGCTTCAAAGTTCCGCCGCCCGCCGGATTTTTTTCGAGCGCCATGGTGAATTGATCCACCGGCTTCTCGACGGCGCCCTTCTTCAAATCGATTCGAACGAGGTCCTGTTTCTCGTCATACTTCGTTCCCCACTGGCCGGTTTGTTTATTGACGATCAATTTCGCGCTGCCGCTCTGTTCGGGCTGCGTGAAAATCGAATAGGTTCCAGCCGGGACGCTTGTGCCCCCGATATCGAGCGGCTGCGTCGTCGTCAGCAGAGTCGCTTCATCTGCGCCGGTCCGCCAGACTTTACCAAATGGAACCAGCTCGCCCCAGATTTTGCGCGGAGCACCGGTCTTCGGATCCTTGGTGTAAGGCCGGCCGTAAACTATGGTCACGGTCGCGCCGTCAATGTCGGCGGTTATTGTTTCGTGCGGGCTGACGCGCGGCTTGTCTGCGGCGATGGCCAGCGAGGCAGCCACGAATGATAGCGAAATCAGGATGTTGCGGCGAAAATGTTTCATGACTGAAACGTGCGATGATGACGGCAACAGCGCCAGCCCAAAAATAAAAACGATTCTGATTCTCATTCTCTGTCTTTTCGGAGTTCAAACCCCCCTGCTGGCCGACGCGACCTCCACCGGCAAAGACACTCGAGCGTGGCGGCTCAATCACGAACGCGAGATCCTGGCAGAATTCGCCGAGCTGCTTTCGATCCCGAATCTCGCGAACGATTCGGCCAACATTCAGCGCAACGCGGAAGCGATCCGCGCGATGTGCGAAAAGCGGAAACTGACTACCCGGGTGTTGACCCTCGACGGCGCGCCACCGGTGGTGATCGCGGACCTTCCTGGGCTGAATGCGAAACGAACCATCGCCTTTTATGCGCACTACGACGGCCAACCGGTCGATCCATCCCAATGGAAGAGCGATCCATGGAAACCGGTCGTGCGCGATCGCGACGGAAAGGATATTGATTGGCGCAACGCGAAATCCCTTGATCCGGAATGGCGGCTCTTCGGCCGTTCGGCCGGCGATGATAAGGCGGCCATCATCGCGATGCTGGCAGCGCTTGACGCATTGCGCGATCAGCGCGCCACGCCGGCGGTTAATCTCCGCTTCTTTTTCGAAGGCGAAGAAGAAGCCGGCTCACCGCATCTCGCCGAATATCTGAAAAAATATCCGGACGTAGCGAAGCCGGACGCCTGGGTCTTCTGCGATGGTCCCGTCCATCAAAGCCGCCGGATGGAACTGGTCTTCGGCGCACGCGGCACCATTGGGCTCGAGCTCACGGTTTACGGTCCCATCAAAGCGTTGCACGACGGCCACTACGGAAACTGGGTGCCGAACCCGATCGTGCGCCTCACCCATCTCATCGACTCGATGCGCGATGAAAACGGCCGCATTCTGATCAAAGGTTTCTACGACAATGTCCGCCCGATATCCGCCCCTGAAAAAGAAGCGCTCGCGAAAATTCCGAATGTCGAAGCCGATCTTCGCCGCGAATTCCAGATCGCAACCGCCGAAGGAAACGGAAAATCGCTGAATGAATTGATCATGCAGCCGGCGCTGAACTTGCGCGGGATCGAAGCCGGCCACGCCGCCGCGCAGGCCGCGAACCAAATTCCCACTGAAGCACGCGCCTCGATTGATTTTCGCCTCGTGCCTGACGAAACGCCGGACTCAATCAAACCTCTCGTCGAGCGACACATCGCGGAGCAGGGTTACACGATTGCCCACGACACGCCCGACGCGGCGATGCGACAAACGAAAGAAAAAATCATCAAAATGGATTGGGAAGCCGGTTATCCCGCTTCCCGCACGCCGCTGGACTTGCCCCTGTCGCGCGAGCTGGCGGAAATCATGAAAGCCGCCGGACATGAGCCGGTTTTATTACCGACCTCTGGCGGCAGCCTGCCGATCGATGTTTTTCAAAGCGCGAGCAACACACCCGTGATCGCTTTCCCGATCGCGAACCACGACGACAACCAGCACGCCGCCAACGAAAATCTTCGTCTCCAGAATCTCTGGGACGGCATCGAAGTGTTCGCGGCGTTTTTCGCCTCGCTAAGTAATGCGAAAAATTAGGCGCATGCGATGGCGTGGCGGCGGCAGACGCCGGAGAGCATTTCCCAAAGCGCATTCAGGATGCGATTGACCGCTGCGGAAACAGACGCGGCGTTTTCGTCGGTGACGTATTCGGAAAGCATCTGGCGCTCGGCGGCGGAATGTTCGCGATCGGCTTCAACGTGAACGGTGAAGTACTCGTAATCCCGCGCCGCGGTCACGTTGTAGTTCTCGATCAGGCCTTTGATTTTCGATTCGGAAACCGCTGGGATTTGGCTTTCGTAAGCGTAAAGAGCCGCGAGGCCTTCAGCGGTTCGGCCGCTCGCGCAGACCGAGCGGAATGTCTCGATCAGATTTTGGGTTTCGTTCCACTTTTCTGTCGATTGCGCGTCGGTTTTCGAAACGCCGAGGCATTCGGCGAACTGGAGCCAAAGCTCGGGGTGGTTCGGCGAGCCGGCTTCTTCGTCCATCAGGTTATCGAGAAGCTGGCGGCGGGTCGGTTGATCGTCACACTTTGCGTGAACGGCGGAAAGATAGGTCGGGAACGCCGCGACATGGTGGTAATACTGCCGCGCGTAATCGGCCAGCGCGGCGGGGCTTAATTCACCGCGGGTCCACGCGAGATAAAACGGATGCGTGAGCAAATGTTTGGCGGCGATTTGGGCGTCGATGCTGTCGAGGTGTTTGTTCATTTGGGTTCTCCGGATGCGTTGGTTCTAATGGTGGATTTCGGATTGCGCGACCTTTTTTCTTCTGTAGCCGCTTCGCTGTGCGAAGCGCACGTAACCACATTCTGCGTCGCGCACAGGGCGACGGCTACAGAAGAGCGTTCCTCACAATCAAGTCGCTCCCAAAATGTGTTTGATCCCGCGGATCGGAATGACGACCCAGCTCGGGCGATTGTTCAACTCGTAACCGATTTCGTAAACGGCTTTGTCGAGCAGATAGGCCTCGAGCATTACCTGAAAATCTTCCTGGTCGGGCGGAATGAAATCGGCGCCGTCGGTGGCAGCGAGATAACTCTGGAGAAAGACGCTGCTCATCTGGCGATACCAGAGATCGGCCCAGCGTTCCAGGAACGGGACGTCCTCGACGCGCATCGCCGGTTGCCAGAGCGCGCTATAAGCCGCGTACTGGAACGAGCGCATCATGCCGGCGACATCGCGCAAGGCGGAGCGCTTCAATTTTCTTTCGCTCAAGGGCCGGGCTGGCTCGCCTTCGAAATCGAGAATGACAAAATCTTTTCCAGTGTAGAGGACCTGGCCGAGATGGTAGTCGCCGTGGATGCGGATCTTGGTCGCGTTGACGCGGCGATCGAGAAGGCGTTGTTCCTGGGCGAGGATCCGTTCTTCGGAAGCCAGGACCTGCGCGGCTTCGTCACGAAAAGCGTCCGGCAGCGTCGATAATTTCTTTTCGAGCAGATCGAAATTACGCCGGAGCGAGCCACGCATGTTTTGGTAAACAGAGCGCTGGGCCATGGCGTTGAATTTCTCGGGCGCGAAAGCGCGGTCGTCCGGGTTCGCCGCCAGGGCGCGATGCAATTCACCGGTGCGTTGACCGAGCAGCTTCGCCTTCTCGGGATAAATCCCGCCGATCAATTCCTCGAGAAGCGGCCCCGGTGGCGCGCTCTGGCTTTGCAAATCGGCTTTGCGAGTGAGGACGCGTTCGTAATAGCGGCCGACGGCGTCGAGCGTGAACGTCCAGGCGTCGCCTTCGTTTACGACCGCGCTTTGAAGCAGGCAGACGACGGTCGGCTCGGTCTTCGGCCGGCGATACTCGATGGCGCCGAGAAATGCCGGCACGTTTGGGAACTTCGTTTGTTCGGTCAGAAAGCGCGTCACCTCCACGTCGGGATTCACGCCGTCCTCCAGTTTCCGATAAAGTTTCAGGAAGAATTTGTCTTTGAAGAGCATTGACGAATTGCTCTGCTCCGCGCTCAGGACCTGCGACGACCGCGTCCTCGTTTTGGCTTCCTTGGGGAATGCACTGCTCGTTAGGCCAGACGCGCTGCCATGCTGGCCGCGCGTTGATTGCCCCGCGCTCATCAACTTGAAGAGGGCCTTGCGGAACGAGTCGTCGTAAACGGCGTCGTGCAAAACGGCGTCGCCGTCGCCGTGCAGCCGCGCGATCACCGCTTGTGGTGCGGACCGTTCGAGGATCCGGGCGTCGTCGTCGCGGGCGATCTGGACGGGCAGCGCGTAGATTTCGGTGGGGCCGTCGAGATAACTGACTTCAACGAACCAGATTTGCGCGCTGTCCTCACCGGCAACAGGAATTTGTTCCACGATCCGCATCTGGCGAACCGTCCGCGCCTTCGCGCCGAACCATCGGCAATGACGGATGTAAGCTGGCAAAACGTCGCGCTCGATCCGGGCGCGCTGTCCCTTGTCCAGAAGCGCGGCCACATTTGGCGCGAGATCGAGCATTAGAATCTTGCGGTCTTTCGTCGCGACCGATGCCGCGGTTTCCGATCGGAGAACAAACCAGTAATGCGAATGCGGTCCGAGCGTGATGACATAGGCTGATTTCCCAATCACCGGGAAATAATTCTGGCTGAATACTTCCATCAACGCGCAACCGGCAAAGCGGGAAAGATCGATCTCCGCGGCTTGCGCGAATCGCGACAAATTCACCACGACGAGGATCGTCTCTTCCTCGTAGCGCCGGAGAAAAGCGAGGACCTTGTTGTTCTCGGGAAAAAGAAATTCGAGCGAACCGCGGGAGAAGGCGCGGAAATTTTTCCGCATCGCGATTACGCGCCGAGTCCACCAGAGAAGCGACGACAAGTTCTTCTGCTGGTTTTCGACGTTGATCGCTTCGTAATGATACTCCGGATCGATCGTGATCGGCAGATAGAGCTGTTGCGGATTCGCTTTGGAAAAACCGGCGTTGCGGTCCGGGCTCCATTGCATCGGTGTGCGGCAGCCGTTGCGATCGCCGAGATAAAAATTGTCGCCCATCCCGATCTCGTCGCCGTAGTAGAGGACCGGCGTGCCCGGCATGGAGAAGAGGAGAATATTGAGCAGCTCGATTTTGCGGCGACTGTTAGCGAGGAGCGGCGCGAGCCGGCGACGGATGCCGAGGTTAATGCGCGCGGTCGGATCGTTCGCGTAAACGCGCCACATGTAATCGCGCTCCTCGTCGGTCACCATCTCAAGCGTGAGCTCGTCGTGATTGCGCAGGAACATGGCCCACTGGCAGTTCTCAGGAATCGGCGGCGTCTGCTCCAAAATATCGATGATTGGGAACCGGTCCTCCATCTGGAGCGCCATGAACATCCGCGGCATCAGCGGAAAATGGAAATTCATGTGCGACTCGTCGCCTTTGCCGAAATAAGCAGCGGCGTCTTCCGGCCATTGGTTCGCTTCGGCGAGCAGCATCCGGCCCTGGAACTTTCGATCGACGTGCGCGCGAAGTTTCACGAGGTACTCATGGGTCTCGCGCAAGTTTTCGCAGATCGTTCCCTCGCGTTCGTAGAGGTACGGAACCGCATCGAGCCGCAGGCCGTCGACGCCCATGCCGAGCCAGAAATCGAGCACCTTCTCGACAGCTTCGTGCACCGTCGGGTTATCGAAATTCAGATCGGGCTGGTGAGAATAAAAGCGATGCCAGTAATACGCTTTCGCCACCGGGTCCCAGGCCCAGTTCGACGTCTCGAAGTCCTTAAAGATGATACGTGTTTCCTTGTATCTTTCCGGCGTATCGCTCCAGACATACATCTCTCGTTCCGGCGAACCGGGCGCGGCCCGTCGCGATTTCTGGAACCACGGGTTTTGATCGGACGTGTGATTGATGACCAGTTCGGTGATCACGCGCAGCCCGCGCTGGTGCGCGGCGTCGAGGAACGCCCGGAAATCATCGAGCGTGCCGAAGTTCGGATTTACATCGTAGTAGTCGGCGATGTCGTAGCCATCATCGCGCATCGGCGACGGATAAAACGGCAGAAGCCAGAGCGCAGTCACACCGAGTTCCTGGAGGTAATCAAGTTTCTCGATCAACCCGCGGAAATCGCCGATCCCGTCGCCGTCGCTATCGTGAAATGTCTTCACGTGCACCTCGTAGATGATGGCGTCTTTGTACCAGAGCGTGTCTACGGCCGGATCCTGCGTCGCGTTCGCCATGAGACTAGACAGTTGGCGCAACAATCAGGATGGCGCAATCGCGTTGATCTTCTTCTGTAGCCGTCGCCCTGTGGGCGACGTGTTTGTCGGCGACGCTTTCTCTCGCGCTTCGCACAGCGAGCGGCTACAGAAGAAAATTATTTTTTCGGCAACACCATGGCGTGCGCGGCGACGCACTGCCATTCGCCGTTCCGCTCCACCCAGGTGTCGGTAAAGCGGTAGGTGTGCGTGAACGTTTTGCCGGCCTTCGTCTTGCCGGTCTCTTTCGCGATGCCGGTCACGACCGCGACGTTCGGCCCGAACATGCGCACGCTCATGTCGCTCGAAACGGCGGATGTGTAGGTGCTGGTGTCCCGTTTCGCTTCGGCGAGCAACGTCGCTTTGTCGCCGGTCTTGCCGCTCGACGAAGTCCCGATGAAATCATCGGCCACGATTTTCTCGATCATGGTGGTGTCGTGAGTCGTGAGGGAAGCTTCCCAGCGGGATTCGAGCTCTTTGATTCGTGCGGTGGTATCGTCGGTCGCCGGCGAAGTTTCAACGGACGGCGACTGCTCCGGCGTTGGAGACGGAGTGGGCTTTGGCGTCGGACTCGGAGTTGCTTTTGGCGTTGGGCTCGGCTTGGGCGTCGGAGTCGGTTTTGGCGACGGCGTTGGCTTAATCGTGGCGGTCGGAGTCGGCGAAGGAGATGGCTTCGGTGTTGGTGTCGGCTTGGGACTCGGCGTTGGCGACGGCGATGGCGTCGGTTTCGGTGAAGGCGTGGGTAAAGGTTTCGGACTGGATGCCGGTCGCGGGGTTAACGTCGGGCCGGGGCGCGGCGTCGAGGAAGCGGCCGGGCGGGATCCGCTCGCCGTGGAAAGCGGACGCACGGTGGGGAATGTCATCGGCGGCTTGCCTGAGACAGTAGGCGATGCCGACAACACAGCTCGTGGAGTTGGAACTGGCGATGCGATGATAATTGGCGATGGCGTTGGGACCGGTGTCGGCGGCACCAACGACAGCGTCTCGCCTTCGGTCGGAAGGGGTGACGGTGTTTCGAACGTTTCCGGCGCGGCGGTTTCAAGCGGCTTTGCCGTTGCTTTCGGAGATGGTTTCGCGGTCGGCGTGGATCTTGGCTTCGGACTCGCTGTCGGAGTGGGGCTGGGATTTTCTTCGGGAGCGGCCGGCGTTTTGGCGAGAAATGGAGTCGAAGCGGCATCCTGCGCCCGAACGAACGCCGCCGTGGCGAGCAACGCGATGGCAAAAACAAATGAGCGCATGTGGTTGTTTCTCCGAAAAATCCTTGAGCCGACGCTAGCTCGCGCGCATCCGCTGGGTCAAGAGGATACCTTGACGGCGCGGCGCCTCGCGTTTCACGTCAACCGCCGGGCACAGTCGGATCGCTCTTCGCCGACGCGCTCTTCCAAAGATGAAACGTGTAGGTAAACACGACGTAGCCCAGGATTTTGTGCGGGGCATCGTTCGTGACATAGAGCGCCGGGTTCATTTGAAAGTCCGGCGTCATGTTCCAGGTAAAACCGAACGCCGTAGAGTTTCCGCTCCCGCTTTGGAAATCGACCTGGGCGCGCCATTGCTTGTTGAAATCGTAGGCGTAACCAAGGATGACTTCGTTCCGGTATCCGGCATGAATCGCGCCGGCGATGAATTTCTGGTGCTCGGTGTAGTAACCGCCTTCGAGATAAGGTTGCGGATCGACGCGGCTATGCGGAGACCAATTCGCGAAGCCCGTCGCGAGCAGCCACGGTTCGGTGGTCAGAATGCCTAGTTCGGTTCCGAAAATCAATTCGTTAGGCCGGAAGCCCTTGAAGACTGCGACCTCGGCCCACTTGGTCAGTCCCAGCTCCGACTGAAGCTGGTACGGATTTCCGATAAGTTTGTCCTGGGCTTGAAAGCTTAGCGATAGATCACCTTCCGGCTGGAGGTCCGGCGTGATGATTTCGCTCAGGCCTTTTGTAGTGGCGAAGAGCCGGCTGGTCACAGAGACGAAGAGGACGAGGAAGATAACCAGTCGAAAGCCGGGACCGCGCATCGGCGTATTGTTCTCGCGCGGCTCGGGACTGACAAGGCGCAATCTTTTTCCGTTGAGAAATTCAAATCGTTGGACGCCGCGCATACTTGCCACTAAATCTTGCCGAACATGGCGCTGGATTTTTCGTCGACGACTGGATTGCCCGAGGACACGGCCGAGACGCGCAACGCCCGGCTCCCGGCCGCCGCTCCCGTCCTCGAGCCGGGTGCGCCAACCGACCTGGAGTTGATGCATGGGATCCAAACCGAAGATCCCGATGCGCTCTCGCAATTGTACGACCGCTACAATGGCATCATCAAAGCGCTTATCCTGCGCGTCATCCACAACGAGGCCGAGGCCGACGACCTTCTCCAGGAAATTTTCATGGAAATCTGGAACCAGGCCAAGAATTTCTCGCCCCAAAAAGGCAAACCTCTCGGCTGGATGGTCACGCTCGCGCGGCGGCGGGCGATCGATGGGTTGCGTAAAAAGCAGGCTTACGCGCGCGCCGGCGAGCGTTTGCAAACGGAGACCGAACAACAGCCGGACGCCTGGGTCCACAACGCGACCGAGGAAGAAATTACGTTCGGCGACACGCGGCACCTCGTCCGCCAGGTCATCGACACCCTGCCGGTCGCTCAGCAGGAGGCAATAAATCTCGCATTTTTTCGCGGGATGAGTCAGCGCGAAATCGCGGCAAAAACGAATACACCGTTAGGGACGGTCAAGACCAGGCTCGAATTGGGTCTGAAAAAGATTTATGACGGCCTTAAAGAACTACGCGATGAGCTTTGACGAATTCCAGAACCAGGCGCGCCTCTACGTGATTGGGGCGTTGGAGCCGGAGGAGCTGGAAGAGTTCGAGCTCGCTCGCAAAGACCTGGGCCAGGAGGCTGAGGATTTCATCGCGAAGTGCTACTCGATGCACGAAGCGTTCGCGCTTAGCCTGCGTCCGGCAAAATCATCCGACGCGCTCAAGGAGCGTTTGATGTCGATGGTGCGGAACCGGCAGCAGCAGTAATCTTCTGTAGCCGTCGCGCTGTGCGCGACGCGCCCGCTTCCCACAGGGAAGCGGCTACAGTTGCAGGTCCTGCAAGATAAACTCCTGCAGGAACCCGTAGAAGTTCACTTGGAACAAACCGAGATCGCGGCGCGATCCGATCGGCGAACGGTAATGATCGCAGAGCTCGCCATCGGTGAAGTTGTATTTCGCGGCGATGGCGAGCCGCGCCTGGTTTAATGCATTCAACCACGCTTCCGCGTTCGCCGTCGGAATGCGCAGCGTGCAGTTGGCGAACGGTTTCGTGCAGCCGTTTAGCTGTTGCAGGTCGGCCTCGACCGTTTCCGTAGCGGATCGAAACAATCGGCGCAGCTCCGGTTCCACGTAAACTTTCCATTCCGCGCAGACTTCCTTTTCGCTCGCGGGCGCCGGCGCGCTAAAGACGCGTTGCTGCGCGGCCTCGACTCCCTCGACGTTGCAGCTCTCGGGGATTTGCCGGAGTAACTCCGCCAGAAAAGGATCGAGCTCGGTAATTTCGAGGCAATCCTGCTGGCGGCGAAATTCCATTGCGTTAATTGATCCGCTCCAGCGTGGCCAGCAACAGATAACCGTGGAGCTGCTGGACGTAGAGCTCGGCGCGCTCGCGCATTCCGCTCCACAAAATCGACCGGCCGAGCTGGTGCACTTCGAGCATGTGCTTCTCGGCTTTTTCTTTCGTTAGGCCAAAGACCTTTTGAAAAACCATCGTCACATAACTCATCAGGTTGACGGGATCGTTGTGGACGATGACCTGCCAGGGAAGATCGAGCTCTTCAGCCGCGCTCGTTTCCTGCTCGATGACCGGATTTTCGACTGACGATCCGAATGAACTCTGCATCGGGGCGATTCGGTTACGGTTCAGTCAATGCCCTCGCCAACTCGCGTGGCGCCATTCATGAAATTAAGCGTATCACAGAGTAAGTTGCGTTCAAGACAGCGACCGGACAATGCGATCCTGGACGCGTTTCATCTCAGCCGCGCCCGCTGAAGTCTTGTCGTCGAAACCGCAGAGATGAAGGAGGCCGTGGACAACGTAGAGCCGCAGCTCGTGGGCAACGGTGGTCCCGAACTGACGAGCCTGTCGCTTCGCGGTCTCGGCGCTGATCACGATGTCGCCGTGTTGAAATGTAATCACGTCCGTCGGGCCGGCTTCGTTCATGAACTGCTTGTGGATTTCTGCAATCCGTCTGTCGGACACCAGGATGACGCTGATTTCCGTCAACTCTTTCAACACACCGGATTTCCGCTGGCCTAACTTCAGGCACTGAGAAAGCGCAGATTGCGCGAATGTTTCCAGCGCCAGCGAATCCACCGGGACCCGGCGCTGCCGATTCAGAACGCGGATCACGTCAACGGCCGTGTTTCGGCTTGGAAATTCCGCGTGATCAGCCGCGCGCCTTTATTGAACGTGACGTAGGCCCATGCCCATTGAATCAGGACCGCGAGGCGATTTCGAAAGCCGACCAGGAAAATAATATGGACGAAGAGCCAGGCGAGCCACGCCGGCAAGCCGCTGAAGTGGAACCAATGCAAATCGGCGACCGCGCGGTTCCGGCCGATCGTGGCCATGCTCCCTTTGTCCCAGTAGCGAAAGCGTTGCGGCTTTTCGTCGTTCATCATCGCCAGAATATTGCGGGCAGCGTGCCGGCCCTGCTGCATCGCCACTGGCGACACGCCAGGCAACGGTTTGCCGCCATCGTGACTGAAGTTCGCCAGGTCGCCGATGACCTGGACTTCAGGATGGCCGGGAATCGTCAGATCGTCGTTCACGATCACGCGGCCCACGCGATCGACCGGCGCGCCCGTTGTCTTGCCGACAAACGACGCGGTGTTCCCCGCCGCCCAAATTTTCACCCGGCAGGGAATGAATTCGTCGCCCACCTGAAGTCCGGTATCGGTGAGATTTGTCGCGTGAACGCCAGTGTGCACTTCGACGCCGAGTTCTTTTAACTGTTCGAGCGCCTTGGCCGAAAGATCTTCCGGAAACGCGGAGATCACGCGCTGATCGCCCTCCACCAAAACTACGCGCGCGCTCGATGGATCGATGTGTTTGAAATCTTTCGCGAGCGTGTAGCGCGCGATCTCCGCGATGGCCCCCGCCATTTCCACGCCGGTCGGTCCGCCGCCGATGATCACAAAGGTCATGGCCGCTTTCTTCTCCGCTTCGTCCGTCATTTTCTCCGCGTACTCGAACGCGAGAAGCAGGCGGCGCCGAATCTCGATCGCGTCCTCGAGGCTCTTCAATCCAGGCGCGAGTTTTTCCCATTCGTCGTGCCCGAAATAGGAATGGCGCGCACCGGTCGCGAGAATCAGGTAATCGTACCTGATCTCGCGGTCGCCGGTGTTCACGGTCCGCTCTTCGACGTTGACCGATTTCACTTCCGCTAAAATTACCTCTGTGTTCTTGCAACGGCCCAGGATGCCGCGGACCGGCGCGGCGATATCGGCCGGGGAGAGGGCCGCGGTTGCGATCTGATAGAGCAGCGGCTGGAAAAGATGATGGTTCGTCCGGTCGATCACCGTCATCCGAACCGGCTCCTTGATCAGTAACTTCGCGGCTTCGAGTCCGCCAAAGCCGGCGCCGACGATGACGACCTGCGGCTTGCGAGGAGGTGCATTTTCCATCGGTGCAATCTCCGCGTCCCAGAAACAGACGCGAGCATTTTCTATCTTCTGTAGCCGTCGCCCTGTGGGCGACGCGTGAGCCGTTGCCGCCTGCGCTTCGCACAGCGAAGCGGCTACAGAAGACAAAGCGGTTGTCACGCGCTGGGAGTGCGCTATCTTCCGCGCCTTATGCCAAAGCCGATTGCGCGCAGCAAGACCCGGAAAGCCGTCGCCAAGCGGTTCAAGATCACCGCCACAGGCAAGGTGCTCCGCCAGCACGCGTCGCGCCGCCATTTGCTTTCCGCGAAGAGCGCGAAACGCAAAAGGCTGATGGCGAAATCCGCTCGCGTTCACAAGACCGACGAAGCCCGGATCAAGGCGAACCTGCCGTTCGCTTGAGGTTTTTTTGGTAGGCGAGACTCCGTCGAGCCGCGAACGTGTCGATCCATCGGCTCGACAGAGTCTCGCCCTACCAAAGAGAAAGCGCGAAAAGCCGATTGCGCGGGCGCCTTCTTGCGCGCAGAGTTTCGTTCCGTCAGGGGCTATGGACTGAGGACTTACGAACCCCGCCAGAGCAGGAATGCAGCAACGGTAGTCTGATCCTCTTTGCCGTAGTTCTCTGGCGGACTTTTTTTTGTAGGGCGTTTCTGTGAAACGCCATCGCGAAAACTGGAACGGCGTCTGACACAGACGCCCTACAATTCGAACATGAAGCTCCTCAAGGTCAAAACTGCGCGCTTCGGCGTTGTCGTCGAGAAATGCGGGAAACCGGAAGTTTACACTTTGTGGGTAAAACCGAAAGCGGACCGGCATTTTCAATCGCTCCTGAAAAATAATCGCGTGATGACCGTACGCCCGACGGAGAGCGGCACCGATTTCGGCGAGGTCGGCTTTCATCAGAAACCGGGCGCGCGTTTTGTGGCGTTTCCGAGATCGTTGAAGAAGTTCGAAGGCCAACGAATCGTGGGAATCGATTGGTCGCTCGTGCAATCTTAACGCGTGAGCATCATCGACCCTTCGCGGCTGACTGAGATCGCGCTGAACGCCGGCGATCTCTCGCGTTACTCGCGTCAGCTCTTGTTGCCGGAGGTGAACGCGCAGGGCCAGCGTCGAATCAAAGCCGCGCGCGTTTTGTGCATCGGCGCGGGCGGACTCGGTTCGCCCGCAGCTCTTTATTTGGTGGCCGCCGGAATCGGCACGCTTGGATTGGTGGATGCCGATCGCGTCGACGCATCGAATTTGCAGCGCCAGATCCTTTACGCGACCGATGACGTAGGCGAATCGAAACTGGCGAAAGCGCGGGCGCGTTTGCAGCAGCTCAACCCGGGCGTTGAGATTGTCTTGCACGAAGCGCGACTCACCAGCGCGAACGCGACGGAAATCATCGCGAACTACGATCTCGTCATCGACGGCTCGGATAATTTTCCGACGCGTTATCTCTCGAATGACGTTTGCGTTTTCGCGAACAAGCCAAACATCTACGGATCCGTCTTCCGATTCGAAGGCCAGGCGAGCGTGTTTGCGCCGCATCTTGGCGGCCCATGTTATCGCTGTCTTTTCCCGGAACCGCCTCCACCCGGAGCGGCGCCGAGCTGCGCGGAAGCGGGCGTGCTCGGCATTCTGCCGGGAATCATCGGTCTGATCCAGGCGACCGAAGCGCTCAAGCTGATCATCGGCGCGGGCGACACGCTTGCCGGCCGGCTCCTTCATTTCGACGCGCTGAAAATGAAGTTCCGCGAATTCAATCTGCGGCGCGATCCGCAATGCCCGGTCTGCGGCGACACTCCGACAATTTTCGAGCCCATCGATTACGAACAGTTTTGCGCAGGACCGGCGGAACCGGACTGGTTCGCCGCGCCGGAAGGTGTCCCGACGATTTCCGCGAAGGAACTCAAAGCAAAAATGGACAACGGCGAAGCATTCACGTTGATCGATGTGCGCGAACCGTTCGAGTACGACATCGCGCATATCGCGGCGTCGCGCTTGATTCCACTTGGCGAGCTCGAGACGCGGATCGACGAATTGCCGCGGACCGGCACGCTCGTCTTGCAATGCCATAGCGGCGGTCGCAGCGAACACGCCGCCCGGCTCTTGCGCGAAGCTGGATTCGAAAATGCGGTCAATCTCGAAGGCGGGATCGATGCGTGGTCGGTTGAAATCGATCCGGCGGTTCCGCGGTATTAAATCAGCGCGCTTCTTTGATCGCCTGCGTCAGCATCTCCAAGGTCGGCACGTCGTTCCAATGCCGCACCAGCCGTCCGTGCCCGTCGAAAATAAAAACACCGAACTCGGACGAGATCGGCGACATGCCGAGCTGGGTGACCGCTTTGCCGTCAAAATCCGCGACGACGTAAACATCGTCACGCGCGTTTCGGTTGATATGGCGCTGCGCATACGTCTTCTGGATGTCCTTCGCTTCTGTGTCGAGGCGATGACGAATAATGGCCGAGACCATCCCGCGGAATGGCGGCAGGATATTCTGCTGAAAATTCACCAGATTAATCAGGCGGATTTTCGGGTCGCCCAAAGTTATCTGGGTAACGCGGTCGCCGATGGTTTGTGCTTTCGCCTCGTCCCGGTTGGTAACGACGGAAATGATCGTGACGTGGCCGTCGGCCGTCGAAAGCTGGTGGCGATCGACGTCGGTGAAGACGAGCGGATAGGTATTTCCGGGACGCAACTGGACTGCATGCACGCTGGCGACAGCGAAGAGCAGCGCGACGAAAAAACATTGCGGCCTGCGCAAGATCGCGCGTAAGGAGAATCGCCGGGGAACAATCTCAACCTTCATGCCGTAGTTAGACGCCGATGACATTTGATTTCCTGAAGGAATTCGCGACTGCGATCACGCTCGGCCTTGCCCTGGCCAGTGCAAGTTGCGACCGGATGATCACGCCGCGCAGCGCGCAGATCATCAAGGACGCCGAAAACAAGGTGGCCGACGGCAATTATCTGCGGGCGATCGCGCTTTATGAAAGCGCGCTGGACGATTCGCCGCGCGCCGCGGATGTGCACTACCGGCTGGCGTTGCTTTACGACGACAAACTGCACGATCCGCTGCACGCGCTCCATCATTTCAAGCGCTATCTCACGCTCGCGCCCAGTGGGCCGCACGCGAACGATGCCAAGAATTTCATGAAGAAAGCCGAGCTCGAACTGGGCACGGCGCTTTCCGGTGACGCGGTCGTGAGCCGGGCGGAAGCGGCGCGTTTGAAAAATGAAAACCTCGCTTTGCACAAGGAAGTCGAGGACCTGCGAGCGCATCGGATACCCGAGAAAGCGGTGGCTGATCAGAAAACGGCCGACAAACAAACGGGAGCAGGACCACGAACCTACGTGGTGCGCGAAGGCGACACGCTGGCCTCGATCGCGCGCAAGTTTTACAAGTCGAGCGGCCGTTGGAAAAAGATTCGGGACGCGAACAGAAACGTTCTGGATGATCCGACGAAGTTAAAGCCCGGCATGACCCTGACGATTCCGTGAACCCGCAAACGCGCGACCGCGACTCCTGGCACGAATTAACCGTGTAACCTTTCCCTCGCTCCGTGACCACCACAACTCGCATCGCGCCCGACGTCGGCTGGCTGCCGGTCAGTTTCGTGAATGTTTATTTTCTCGGACGCGCGGGCGGCTCCTGGGTGCTTGTGGATGCCGGACTTCCGGGCCGGGCAAACCAAATCATTGAAGCCGCTGAAGCGCGATTCGGCGCCGGTATCGCCCCAGAAGCGATCGTACTCACGCACGGGCATTTCGATCACGCGGGATCGGCCCTTCCGCTGGCTGAATACTGGAACGTCCCGATCTACGCGCATCGGCTCGAGATGCCGTACCTGACGGGCAAATCCGATTATCCCCCGCCCGATCCAACGATCGGCGGCGCGATCGCGTTCCTTTCGCGGTTCATGCCGCACGGCGCGCGCAATCTTACCGGACGCATTCGCGAATTGCAGACGAACGAAATTCCCGGCGCGCCCGGCTGGGAATGGCTGGCCACGCCGGGACATTCGCCCGGCCACCTCTCGCTCTTTCGTCCGTCGGACCGAGTGCTTCTCGCCGGCGATGCCTTCGCGACGATGAACATGGATTGGTGGAGCGGACTCGTGACCGGGCGAAGCACGTTCGCGCGCGCCGGAGCACCGTTTAATACGGATTGGGGCGCGACTCGTCTTTCGGTCAAGGAACTTGCGAAGCTGCGCGCGAACGTCGTCGGTTGTGGACACGGAATTCCCCGGAGCGATTCGGAGTTGAGCGCGCGCCTCGAACGCTTCGCCGAAAATTTTCGGGCGCCGCGCCACGGACGTTACGTTCGACGGCCCGCGCGAACCGACGAACACGGAATCATTTCGTTGCCGCCCGCACCATTCGATCCAGTTCCGTTCGCGACCGCGGGAGCATTGATCATCGCCGGCATTGCGCTCGGCGCCGGTTATCTTGACGATCGGCGGCGTCGATAAGTTCTAGTGTCCGACACCAAACGGCGGTGGCGGAACGCCGGGATGCGTGTTCGCTCCCGAGACCGGCGAGCCAGAAGTGCCCTCGATAATAAAGACTCCGGTGGTCGTGCTGTTGCCACCGTTAAAGTTCGAATAGTTCGCGTGATTAATGTCCGACACGTAAATGTCGGCCGGGTTGTTGCTCACCTGAACGACCACACCGTTGTTCACCGTCACCGTATTGCCCGCGATGATCTTCATGCTGTTGCCGCTCAAGAGCGCGTTGCCGACGAAAACGACGGTGCCATTCGATCCAGTCGCGTAGAGTTGCAGGAGCGTGTCCGCGTTTATCCGGCCACTGCCGATGGAAAGCGTGCCGTTGCTGCCGAGCGCCGCGATCTTCACGGTGTCCGCCGAGATTTGGGCCGTGGTGAGACTGATCGAGCCGCCTGCGCCGGTATTGCGGATATCCACCGTGCCTTTATCGGCGCGAATGGTGTCCGACGGCGGCGTACCGGCCGACCCGGAATCGCCGGTGACGTTGATGCTGCTGCCAGTTGCAGTGGCCAGGATCGTGATCTTGCCTCCGGGTCCAGCCGCGACCGGCTCGAGTAACGACAGAAGTTGTCCCGTGTTGCTGATGTTGATGGCGGCACCAGTTCTGTTGCTGGTCAGATTAATGTTGCCGCCGGATTGACTGTGCCGCCGCGGTTTGCCCGCCGCAGCGTCGGCCGAAGAAACTGTGATTGGCGCGGCCACGGAGATGGTGCCACCGGTGGAATTCAGGTTCACCGTCCCGCCCGTGCCGTTTGGTTCGGAACCCGAGGGCTGCTGTCCCGTCGTTGCCTCGATCGGAGAATTCACGGTGATATTTCCGGTCGCGTTAACGGTAAACACACCGCCGTTGCCGGGCGCCTGAGAGTTATCCGGAGTGGCGCCGCCATTGAAAGTGACCGCGCCCTGGATGTTATCCGCCGCCGATGCGCCAAAGCTGAGCGAGGGCACATTAATGGTGAGGAAGCCGCCGTCGACCGAGCCGCCTGGCGTGGTGCCGGCATCCGGCCCGTTGAAATTAATTCCGCCCGTTGAAATGAGCGCGTTGGTCGTGATCGTGTGAAGCGGATTAATCGTGATCTCGTTCAGGATCGTCGGGAACGAGAACCGGGTGATGCCGAGGCTGCCGACAGTGATGCTCGGCGCGCTCACATTCGTCGCGGACAATTGATTCGCGGTGATTGGACTGGTGCTCGTCAGGCTTCCAAGGACATCGATTCGATTCGTGACGGCCAGGGTTCCGTTGATCTGGAGAGTGACGGTGCTCGTGCCGCCGATCTTGCCGCCGACGCTATCGATGAACGCGGTCAGGTTGCCAACGTTTGCGTTGGCCAAGGTGACGTTGATAAACGCATTCGACCCAAACGTGCCGCCGGGCGAATTCAGGATCTCGAAACTCAGGCCGGCGTTCACGTTCGTCGCGCCGACGACGCTAAAGTTGATCCCGGTGTTGGTTGGGAGAAAGCCGCCACTATTATCGATCTGAACTGTTGCCAGGTCGGCGGAGAAGGTTCCGCCAATCGTCGCGTTAATGTTGCCCCCGTTTTGGATTGTTCCGCCGGTATTGTTCACTTCCAGGTTCAACGAAGCGCCGGGAGCGGTGGTGAAGCTGCCGTCAATCTTCAGCGTGACATTTCCTCCGGTGACGATGACGCCCGGCGAAGAATTGTTGACGCGCAAATCCAGCTCGAGGTCCGGGCCGGTGCCGGTGAACGAAGCACCCGTAAAGGAAACATTGCCGCCGAAGCCCAAAGTTCGGCCGGCCCCAATAGTAACTACTCCGGACATGTTACTGACGGTAACCGGCCCTCCCGCCAAAAGCGTGATGTTGCTTCCGGTGTTCTGATCACCGGTGGTTGGGCCGGTCTGAATGTTTGTCAGGCGAGTCAGCGTAATCGTCCCGCCAGTAAGCGAGATATTTCCACTACTTGGGCCGCTACCTGTTAGTCCGCTGGCGTCGGTCACGAGACGCAGCGTTCCGTTCGCCTGGAAAGTGGTGCCGGCACTGAGGAGAATATTGAGCGCGTTGATCCCGGTGAAAACTCCGCCGTTGAAACGCTCGATGTCGGCTGGCCCGGCGATGGTGAGGTTGCCACCTGCCTGCATGGTAACGTTGCCACCGGTTCTGCTCGCCGTTGCCACAAGAGTGCCACCACTCCAGGTTACGTCGTTGGTCGCGACAAACGTTAGGGAGACGGCGGAGATGTTCACCGGCGACGTCGTGCCAACGCTCAGGTTGCCACGGGAATTGGCAAATAAGGATTCGCTGGTAAACGTGCCGCCATTAAGAGTGATCTGGGCTGTGCCCGCCGAAGGTCCGGCCGTTTGCGCGATCCCGATAGAGCCGCGATCCGCCTGGAGCGTGGCGTTGTTGACGACGATGTCGCTTCCGGTCGTGAACAGAGTAATGGCGCCGGGAGGACCGGGCGCAGCTGCGTTCAAGAGCGAAAGCAAACTCGCCCCGGATGTCACATTAATTCCGGTCCCCGTTGTCAGGCTGCTGGAGAGTGCGATGGGTCCACCCTGAGCGCTTCGCCTTATCAGCGTCCCCGGAACGCTCGGGTCGGGATCGTTATATGAAGTCTGGATCCGGGAGTTCACCGTCAACGTTCCTCCGAGCGCGGAGAGCGTCACCATTCCACCGTTCCCAGAAGTCCCCGTGGTAAGGAAAGCCGTCGGCGTGTCGATTGGACTGTTTACAGTGATGCCGCCGCCCGCTGTCCCCACCAGCGTCCCGCCATTGGCTCCGCCGAACAGGCTCTCTGGCGCATTAATCGCGATATTGTTTTCCGCCATGAGCCGCAGCAATTGCGAGTTCGCGATCGGCGCGCCCAGCGCCAGGGTCGAGGTGGCGCCGCGCGCATAAAAGAAGAGCAACGGAATGTTTTGGAAACCAATTCCCGACAAAGTGATCGAGCCATTTTGCGTGGCGATCAGCACGCTCTGCATACCCGTGAAAGTGAACGTCGTGTTGCCCGCCGGCGCCGACGTGATCGGGCCCACTGAGATCAACGCCAGATTCGTCGCCCCGCCGTTCGCGGTCGAGATCGTCGGATTACCGACCAGTTGCAGCGAGGTGAACTTAAGCGCCGCCAGGGGAACGTTCCCGCTGTAGAGAGTATCGATGCCGGCAGTGTTATCGAACGGCGTCGTCGCGGTGAACGCCCATGCCGAGAACGGCCCATCCTGCCCGGAATCGCGATAGATTTTTCCGAAGTCGGTCACGCCGGCGCGCGCGATGGCCGGATCGGTCTGGAGCGCGGTGCCGTTATCAATTGGATACGGCACGAACGTCACGATCGGCGGCGGCGTCCCAAATTTGCTCGGAGTGGGTGCTGGAGTCGGGCTCGCCGACGGACTCGCGGTCGGCGTGGGACGTGGCGTTGAAGTGGCCGTCGCGGTTGGCGTCGGCAAAGTCACCGCAGCCGTCTTGCGATCGATCACGTCTGACGACTGCGGGTCGGTCATCGTGACGAGTGTGCCTCGCCCAAAAATAACGAGGTTCGTATCGATCAGTTCCCCGGCGGCTTTTAATTCCAGCTGCTGCCGTTGCACATCCGCCAGCAGCGGCACGCTGGCCAAGGGACGAAATCCCTGGATAAACAGCGATGTTTTCAAGAGCCGCTCCAGATCGAAATCAACCGGTTCGGAAAGCCGGGTCGTGTTCGGATTGAGGATCATCATCTGGCCGGCGTGCATCAAAACCGACTCGCCGAGGACTCCCTTCAAATAGAGGCGCATCGTGCCTTCGAGGACCAAGTACTTCGCGTAAGACTTTGGATGATATTCCGCGATGACGGTTGTGCCGGTGATCGCGGCGGTGACAGCAGCCGTCTGGATTTTCGTCCCGCCGGATCCTTTCGGCACCCGGAGCAGGATCGCGCCGTTGTTCAGGTCCACGGTGCGGGTGCCTTCATTGAAACTGAAAATCGTGTTCGCGCCCAGGCGCGCGATGGTGAGATCGCCGAAGGTCAATTCCGCGCGCGATTCCACGCCGGTGCGGACCGCGGTATCGCCGCGCACAGTATCGCTGAGCGTGGCGGGACGCGGCGCCGCCTGCGCCGGAAGAATCTTCACGTCCTTCACAACCTGCGTGACGCGCGCTTCCTTCATCACGCCCTGCCCTTTCAACGATACGATGCTCGCGACCAACCAACTCAAAGCCGCGCCCGCAAATATCAATCGTCTTTTCATTGAGCTAGAATTTGAAGGTCAACGAAAGCGCGCCGCCGATGTTAGCCACGTCGTAATCGAACACGCTCTTGTTCGACCGGCTCCAGGCGAGCGTCGTGGCCGCGCCCGCCGAAATGTATTTGTTGAAGCGATAGTTGGCCGTCAACGCAAACACCTCGCTCACGTCGGTGCGATCGATCGTCCGATAATCGCGCATGAAAATCCGGCCGACCGCACTCACGGAAAGGGCGCGGGTGAGGCTGGCTGCGTAGCCGACGTAGAAATCGAACTCGTCGCGTTGCGGCGCGGAGGGGCTCGCACCGAGGCTCACAGTGGTGTCTACGCCAATCGACAACTGCTGCGCACGCCCGAAGCGGAACGGCACCTCGGCGCTGAGAAAGATCGAGTGGTTATTAAAAAAATCGTTGAAGCTGTTGGTGAAGGTGAGCCGGTTGTAATCGTATTCCGCCCGTAGGATCAGGTTGTGCGCTTTCGGCAAAATCGTCGATAACCCCGCGCGAACATCGAAGCTGCCGAAATTCAGCGCGCTGAATTTATCGTAGTAAAATTCCTGCCGCTGGATGGTGAACGAGCCGTAAAGAGTTTGGGTGAACCGCGGCGCGTAGGTGATTCCGGCCGCGGGCGCAAAAATCGTGTCGCTCTGCTCGCCGTTTCGGACCAAGGCCACGTTCGAAGTGTAATAAATGGGTGTCGCGATTGATACGGTAAACGGTTCGTAACGCTCGATCCGCTTCAGGATTTCCTGTTCGCCAATGTCCGCGTCGTTCTCACTTTCGGCCGCGCGCCCGTTATCGACCCCGTTTTCTTCCGAGTAAGGATCGGTGGGCGAAGTGGGCGGGCGCAGCAGTCGCGCGCGATCCTGGACCTGCACTTGTTGGGCGCGGAGCGCACTCGCGGGCACGAGCAAGGCCATCGCCGCCAGCAAACCGGCGACGAGACGCAGGCCAACACGATGGACAACGCCGGGCATCACGAGCGCCTAGTTGTGGCGCTCCAGATTCCACGCGTCAAGCAAGGAAAGCTTTGTAGGGCGTCTGTGTCAGACGCCATTGACCGTGCCCGAAGATGCGTTTCGCAGAAACGCCCTACAATTCCAGCAAATCGCGCTGCCACGGCACGAGCAGCGACTCTGTCCGGCTCTCGTCCGCCGCCAGCGCGTCGAGCGCCCCGCGTGGCGCGATCAACGATGGTTCGAGCCCCTGCGCAACCGCTATCGCATCACGACGGCGACGCAATTCTTCCGCCGCACGTTCCGTTTCGCGGGTCGGCCGCGTTCCCCGGCGCTTCGGGCGCACCGGCCACTCGGATTCCGGCAGCTGCAAAGCGCGTTCAGCCGCTTCGCGAAAACCCTGGCGACGTCGTTCGGAAAAATGCCGGTAATCCGGTGTCTCGCCGGCGGCGAATCGCTCGGCGGCCTGAATGAGCAGATGATTTTGCAAGATGTGGAACGACGGCTTGTCCGCCGCCTGCGCCTCTTTGTCGCGCCAGGTCCAAAGCTCCCGAAGAATCGCGCTTGCGCGGCCGGTAAGTTTGCCCGCGCCGGAAATTCGCCACGCTTCTTCGTCATCGCGCGAACGCTGCACCGACGCCTGCTCGAGCGCTCGTGCGCACGATTGCCGGAACCAATCCAATCGTCCGCGCTCACGCAGACCGGCCTCGAGTTTTTCGGCGAGCGGCAACAGGTAATGAGTATCGTTCATGGCGTATTCCGCCATGTGCTTCGGCAGCGGTCGCCGGGCCCAGTTCGCTTTTTGCGAGCCCTTCACCAGCGTGACGCCGAAAAATTTTTCCACCAGCGCTGCCAAACTGAACGAGCGCATGCCGATCAATCGCGCGGCGATGACCGTGTCGAAGACCCGAGTCGCCACGAACCCAAGGCTGCGCCGCAGCAAACGCAGATCGAAGTCCGCGCCCTGGAGCACGATTTCTTTCGGTGTCAGCGCATCCGCCAGCGGCGCAAGATCGAGATCCGTCAGCGGATCGACCAGATAATCGTGACCGGGAATGCTGATCTGGATCAGGCAAAGTTTTTCGAAATAACAATGCAGGCTGTCCGCTTCAGTATCGACGGCAACGCGATCGACGGCCTCCAGTTTCGGAAGCAGTTCTTTGAGTTGGGCGTCGCGTTGAATCATGATTCGAAAATCCCAAATCCCAGGCACCAAATCCCAAACAAATTCCAATTCCCAAATCTCAAATTCTCACTCCGCGCCGATGTTTGGTTCATTTCCGGTTTGTGATTTTGCAGGTTTCCTTGGGATTTGGATTTTGGGATTTGGGATTTCTCCTCAGCGGAGGCCGCTGAGGAGCAGTTCCGCGTTCGTCTTCGTCGCATTCAAATTGTCGATCAGTTTTTCCATCGCTTCGATCGGCGGCAGCGCGGCCATCGCTTTGCGGAGCAACTGGACGCGCTCCCATTCCTCAGGGTGATAAAGCAAATCCTCCCGCCGCGTCGCCGACATCAAACAGTGGATCGCCGGATAAAGCCTCTTCTCCACCAGCGCGCGATCGAGATGCAGCTCCATGTTTCCCGTGCCCTTAAATTCCTCGAAAATCACCTGGTCCATCTTGCTGCCGGTATCCACCAGCGCGGTCGCGATGATGGTGAGGCTCCCGCCTTCCTCGCAGTTGCGCGCGGCGCCGAAAAATTTCTTCGGCTTCAGAAGCGCTTTCGCCTCCACGCCGCCTGACATCGTCCGGCCTTTGCCTGGCTGAAGTGAATTATAACCGCGCGCCAGCCGCGTAATGCTGTCGAGCAAAACCACGACGTCTTTGTTTTGTTCAACGAGGCGTTTCGCGCGTTCGAGCACGAGCTCCGCCACTTCCACGTGGCGCTTCGAGTTTTCGTCGAAGGTGGAATTGTAAACGTCGCAATCGACCTCGCGTTGAAGATCGGTTACTTCTTCCGGCCGTTCGTCCACGAGCAGAATAATAAGGATGATTTCGGGATGATTCGCCCGAATCGCCTTCGCGATTTCCTTGAGCAAAATCGTTTTACCGACCCGCGGTGCCGCGACGATCAGACCGCGTTGTCCGCGCCCGAGCGGCGTCAGCAGATCGACGGCGCGGGCGCTGATCGAATTCGTCTTCGAGTTTTCGAGCATGATCCGCCCTTCCGGGAAAAGCGGCGTCAGGTTGTCGAAAGCGGTCGGCGCTTTCCAATCCGCAATCGGCACGCCTTCGATCGCTTCGATTTCATCGAGCATGATCAGCTTCTCCCGATCCCGCGGCAGCCGCAGCGTTCCCCGGATTTTTTGGGCAGGCCGCAAATTGAATTGCTGGATCATCGCGCGCGGGATGCCAACGTCTTCCGGCACGGGGAGAAAATTCAATCGTGGCCAGCGCAACAGGCCGAAGTTGTCCGCGACCGGATCGAAGAACCCAGTTGTGACGACGGGAATCTTTCGTCCCAATGCCGCGCGCACCAGATCCAGGATCAAATGGTGTCGCGAGCGGCCGGGATAAACTCGCAATTGAAAATCGCGACAAAGTTTCTCGAGCTTTTCCGGCGCCATCGCCTGGAGCTCGTTCACGTCGACCGACGCCGGCAAATTCAACGGCGGCTCTTCTGTAGCAGCGGCCCTGTGGGCCGCTCCTTCAACCGGCGGCGTCCCTCCCGATGCTTCGGTTTCTTCGACCTTCGGCGTCTCAGGCGTTGTTTCGTTTTCGTTCATTCCACAAATCCACCAGCAACCGCGCCTGTTCCTTCAACTCGTCGCGTCCGCCATTGTTCCAAACCACGTGATCCGCTCTCGCGATCTTTTCCGTCAGCGGCATTTGCGAGGAAATCATTTGTTGCGCCTCGGCTTCCTCCAAACTCATCCGAGCCGTGAGCCGTTCGAGCTGCACGCGCGGCGAGCAGGCCACGACCACAACTCGATCGCACAAGGTTTCACCGCCGGTTTCATAAAGGAGTGGGATATCAGCAAAAAAAAGTTTGTCGGAGTTACGATGACGCTCGGCTTCGAGACTCCACTGACGACGGATGCGTGGATGCAGGATTTGCTCCAGCGCGTGTTTCTTGTCCGCGTCGGCGAAGACTATCGAGCGAACTTGCTCTCGATTCAAGTCCCCGCTCTTGGAATAAACCGCAATGCCGAACTCCTTTTCGATCAGCCCCCTCACCTCCGGGTCCTTGTCTCCCAAGTCTCGCGCCGCTCGATCGGCGTCAAAAAATTCAGCGTCAGGAAGCAGCTCGCGCACACCATCCACGAAGCTCGTTTTCCCAGTTGAGATTCCGCCTGTTATTCCAATTGCCGGCATGATTCAGCGGCCGATGCAGACAAACTCAAGCGACTGTCTGCTCGTCGTTTTTCCTTCGGATGACTCGCGCGATCTGGATCAATGTCACGAGCAACAGTGAAAATCCCATCACCGCCGTTCCCAAAAATAATCCCCAGATCATCCCGACGCCGGCGGCGTAACGCACGAGGGAGCCGGGCGCGCCGTGACTAAAAAGTTCGCCAACAAATTCCGGCGAAATCCAGGCCACTATGCATGCAAAAATGCCGCCCAGAGCTGATGAAACCAGCGCACCGGCAACGATGGAAATGAAGTAGCGAACGAAGGTCATACCTAACGAATTATTCCAGGTTAGTTGCTGCGACTCGAGTGGGAAGACATAACAAAGCGTACTGGTATATCGATTTGTTTCCAGCGGGCCGGTTTCCAAGTCCACTTCTGTAATGCTTTCATCGTCGCATGATCAAGGGTCTCGTAACCGGTCGACTTGACCATTTCGATTCGCCCGACGCCGCCGTTCCTTACATCCAGGTAGAGGCGAAAAAAGCCAACTCCCTGGTGATGGTCGCGCCGATCGTAATAAGGATATTCAGGCGGAACCGCATTTTGTTGTTCTACTATCCACGGCGGCATTTTCGGGTGGTAATCGCGAGCCAGATGGCGCACTCCGTTAATATCGATGGCCGCGGAAAACTCCGACGACGCCTTGAGGTTGCGCGCGGCAGCCGCATCGACACCATGACCGCCGGTCCGGCCTTGTGGTTGCGACGACCGGCGTTCGGCTTGCCCTGCCGAGACAAGAAACAACCACGCAAGGGTAGCGGCGATCGAAGTCGTTAGGCGGGAACGCATCGCGGTGCTGACATTAACTGCGCGCGTCCTACGAGCAACATCCAGATCGCCAACCCGCCAAACGCAATTATATTGGGCAGTCCCAGAACAATCGTTCGCCTCAGATCTCCTCCAGACGCTGAGGGGTCGTGAAACAAAGCCGGAAGAACGTTCTCATTCTAGTTATCGCGTGGCTGGCATTCGCCGCTTCCGCGTTTGCCGCGCCCATTCGCGTGACGACCTGGAACTTGGAATGGTTTCCGAACGGGTCGCCGAAAGAAAGGCCGGTTGCGGAGCAAGACAAACGTATTGCCGCGGCGGCAGACGTCCTCCGACCGTTGAACTCCGACATCATCCTGTTGCAGGAAGTCAAAGATTACGATGTTTGCGCGCGACTGGGAGAGACGATCTCGCCCCACACTTACCGCGTAGCAATCTGTTCGGCATTCAGGGAACCGTTCAAGCCGGGCCTCGGCAAGCAACAGGTGGCGATTCTGGCGAAAGAACCGGCGCAAGCCGCGTGGTCGGAAACCTGGAAATCGATGGGTGGAGTCGATCCGCCGCGTGGTTTTGCGTTCGCCTGGTTCAAGATTCGAGGGACAGATGTCGGCGTTTACGCCGTCCATCTCAAAAGCAATTTGATCATGCACGGCGACAAGGCGGCGGAGCTGCAAAAGAACATTCGCAAACGCGAAGTCGCGGTGGAACAACTCCTCAATCACAGACGCGACGTCATCGCGCCCGCAATGCCGATGGTGAAAAGCTTCATCGTGGGCGGCGATTTCAATACGAACCTGGACCAGACGGAATTCGCCCAGGAAAAGACTTTGGTGACGTTAACCTCGGCCGGATTTCGGAACGTGTGGCAAGGCGCGGCGCTGATGCAGCGTGTGACTCATCCGGGCAACGGACCTTATCCCGACGCCACCTTCGATTATCTTTTTGCTTCGAACCTGCTGCCGTCGAAAGCACAGATCACTCTTTCGAAAGCGTCGGATCATTTGCCAGTGACGTGCGATTTCTCGTCCAGCGGCGCCGTCGTCGCGCAATCGACACCCGCGACGACAAACAAAGTGATTGCGCCGCCTCCCGCTGCCCAGCAATTCGTGACCCTCACTCAGCCGGTACGAATCAAAATCCCCTACGGCGAGACCACGCTTCCGCGCGGATTGAAACTTCCGATCATCTCGCGAAACGGGCAAACCGTCGTGGTAAAGTATCTCGACGAAACCCCTGCGATTCCCGTCAGCGCGACGGACCTGCAATAGCTGATCATTGGAGGGACGCCCGCTGTGGCGTCCCATTTTTTTGGGACGGGACAGCGCCCATCCAATTCGTTACTTCCCGGTCGCGTTGATCCGGCTGACTTTCGACGGATCGGTCCCGAGCGTGACATTCACGATCATGCCAGGCTTGAGCTCGGCGACCGTGGCTTTGCGGCCATTCACGTTGATCTCAGTGAACTGTGTGATCGCCAGCGTCTTCGTCACCTGCGCTTCCTTCACCGTGATGCTGTCCGCGGTTACCGCCGCGATCGTCGGCGATTGAATCATCGGCGGCGAACTCGGCTTCTTTTTCGGCGAACCGCCAAACCCGGTGATGGGCAGAAGCATTGCCAGGGAAAGCAAAACCACAAAGACGCGAGTAAATTTCATGCGGCTATTTCTTATAAAATGGAACTTCGGGAAGGATCGGCGGCTCGATCAATTCGGATTCTTCCTCTTCCTCGGTTGAGTTCACTGGTTGTCCGCCCGGATTGACGAGGCGGGCAGTGACGAAGATTACCAGGTTGCGCTTGATATGCTGTTCGGCGTTCGACCGGAAAAGCCGGCCGAAGATTGGAATATCGCCAAGGATCGGGGTGCGGTCCTCAGTCTTCTGCACGTCCTCGCGCATGAGACCGCCGAGCACGACGGTTTGCCCGTCCCACACGCTGACGCTCGTGGTGACCTTCCGGGTACTGAAGATCGGCTGGTTGATAATGTTCGGCGTGAGAACACTGGTTGTCGTGATGCCAAGCAGATTGGTGTTCGTGGTCTGAATCGGGCTGCCGTAATTAATGAACCCTTCGAACTCGACGACCTGTGGCACCAGATTCAGGTCAATCGTGATCCCATCCGGGCCCACGACCGGCTCGACTTCGAGCGTCACGCCGGTGTTTCGGGTCTCGAACCCGGTCGGCGTGGTTGGCGTTACCGGAAATGCGCCGTTGCTATTGCCGCTCACTGACGCGGTGCCGCTCACCGTTTCGCGCGCTGCAAAAGTCTGCGGAATTTGCGGCGGCTGGAATTGGGTTGGGTAACGAAATTCACGCACGATTTCAATGACGGCGCGCTGCCCGCTCTTCGTCGTCACCCGCGGCGCGGAGAGAAGATCGATGCCCTTTTTCTGGTTCAACGCTCGAATCACGACCTGGAATTGCGGATCGGTAAAGACACCGCTTAGTCCGAAGATCCCCGGAGCAACGGCAGCGCTGCCGGTTCCCATGCCCAAGAGCGAATCGATTGCATTGCCGCTAATCGCGAAGTTACCGCTTCGATTTCCAGCGGTCACCGGAAACTGGCCGATCGGATCGCCTCCCGGCGGAATGAACGGATAATTGCTCGGCACCAGCGGCGGCGCATTGCTCGTCGTTCCGCCGCTGCCGAAAACGCGAGTCGAGCCCGGAATATTAAATTGCCCGAGCAACCAGTCGAAGCCGAGCTCTTTCAAATTGGTCTGATTGATCTCGATAAACTTCGACTCGATCTCGACCTGTTTCGGGCCCGACACGTTGGCCTGCTCCACGATCGCGTCGACGAGCTCGAGATTATCCGCCGTATTGCGCACGATCAGCCGGCTGCTTTGCGGAAGAAAATTCGCGCTCGAACCGGGAACCGTAAACGAAACGCCCTGGCTTTCGAGAAATTCCTTCGCGCCTTCCCGGTTCACCAGCAACCGGCCGCCGGTCGATTCCTGCGTATCTTTTGCCGTGCCGGTCGTCTGGGCGCTCTTCGTCGCCGGCTGGTTCAACGAAGACGTGCTCGCATTCAGCGATCCGCTGATGAATCCCGGCGGCACCCGATATTGTTTCGTGAGCAGATCGTTGCTCATCTCGCTGATCGGGATGATCGACACGGCGTACGGCTCGATCTTCACCTTCAAGTTCGCCTGGCTCGCGATGTAGCGCAGCGCTTCGCCGAGCGGAATCTGATTCAACGTGATCGTGATCCGCGCGTCGGCTGGATTAATCGCGGGCGCGGAAACTGTCGCGGGCGGCGGCAACGGCGGGATCGCGGTCGGTTCCGGTGAAACCCCCGGCGCGGTCGTAGTCGAAGAAACAACGCTGGTCGTCGTGGTTGTCGCAGTGGTTTCCGCGCGCGTTCCCAGCGTGGTCAAGCGCAGAACAATGTCGACGCCCTTGCGCCCATCCCACCCGGGATCATTTTCCGCCGCCTGTTGCCGCAGAAACTCGATCGCTTCGCGGATGCTCGCGTCGCGAAATTCGATCTTCGGAATGATGATTGTGTTCAGCTTGTTCGTGATCCGTGCGGTGCCGGTCGCGTCTTTCGTGAATGCGTCGGTGATCGGGCCAACCGATTCGCCGTATTTCTTTACCGGTTCTTCCCAGCCTTTCTGCACCTGCCAGAGCTGGCGTGAACGGGTTTCGTTATACGCTTCGTCACCGTAATGCGTTTTCGTCAGGTTGATCCGCTCCTCGCCCCGGCGCGCCGCGACATTGTACGGATCGAGCCCGAGCACCTGTTCGTATTTTTTGAACGCGAGATCGTAACGGCCGCTGTTGTAATAACCTTCCGCGTCGCTCAGCAGTCGCTTCACTTCCTCGACCTTCGAGAGAAACTTCGGGCCCATCGTGCGATTGACGGCCCCTGGCTCCTGCAAACGCGCCAGCATTTCGGCCGCGGGCCGGCAATTGGGATCGTACCGGTTGCTCAGGATCTCGCGGCAGATCCCTTCCGCTTCCCCATATTTTCCCTCGGCAATTTTTTGCTCGGCCAATTTCAATCCGCTCGCGCAGAAACCGCTGAGCGCGTCGTCGTGCGATCTCTCGCTCACCACCGCATCCGGCAAATAATTCAGCGCCAGCCGAAATTCCTCGTGCGCCACGGTATAATTTCGCTCCGCCATCGCCGCTTTCGCGCGCCCGAGCGCTTCCTGGCCGCGCGGCAGGTTCGCTTCCCGCCGCGCCGCTTCCCGGTCCGCGACGGCGCTGGCCTGCGCCAACGCTCCGTTGCAAATCATGACCGTCAGCGCCGCCGCCAACAAAAATTTCCACGCTGATTTTTTCATAGGCGGATTACCTCGACGCTTTCGAAAACGCCGTTTCTTGGGTTACGGAGTGAGCGGCGGGACCTCGATAGGTTGGTCAGGCTTTTGCGTATCGACGATGACCGCTTTGCCCGGCTGAACATCGATCAATTTGTATTTGATCTGCTCATCGGGTTTCAATGAAAATTCCTGGTCTTTTTTCACCGCGAATTCTTTTCGCTCCCCCCACTCGTAAACAAAATTCGCCACCGACTCCGGCGAGATCATGATTTTCTCCTTCACCAGGGTGACCGGCTCGTGCGTGTCGAGATTTTCCAGGGTCAATTCCGAAACGTCCACGTCCGTCCCGTATTTGTTCGGCTCGTGTTTCTCCGTGAACTTCACGATCTTGAATTTCGTCCCGCGAATCGTGTCGCCGAGCTTGAGGAATTGGGTCGGCTCTTTCAGGTCGCTCGTGTTCAACGCAAACGTGTCGCCAACCCAGGATGCGAACACGAGCCGGAACGGTTCCTGCGCGAACGATTTCATTTTCAACTTCGCGATGAACGGCGGATGCGACGCCTTGTCGGTCGGATTCGTGTGATTCTGCCATTCTTCGAGGTTGTTGAACCCGTCGCTGTCCGGGTCCTGAGTGAGAACGTCCGCGTCGGCGATCGGCAGATTGAATTGCTCCAACCACTCGTTAGGCACGGGCGGATGGACCTCCGTGGTCTGGAGCGTAGCCGGCAACCCGTTCGCGCCGATGAAATGTTTCTCCGGGACGAACAGGCCCGAACGGCTGCTGAACGTCCATTGCGCCGGCTGTTTTAATTTTTCCATCGCCTGGTCCATCTCGACGGCTTTTGGCGGCGGGGCCGCCGGTTTCGGAGGCGGCGCGCTTTGCAACCCCAGATTGTCTCCGAATTGCCACGCGCTTTTGCTGATGAGCAACGCCGACACGAAGAGGAACAACGCCGCGGCGAAGACCAGCAGGCGATCGAAATTTGTACGCACCCACGTCATAAGTCTTCGCGGCTGTAGCCGCGTCCCTGTGGGACGCGCATCGGATCACCTGAACGCGACGTCCGCTCTCGCGCGTCCCACAGGGACGCGGCTACAGAAGATGAATTCGGCGCGTGCATCATAGCGTGAACCTCACGAACTCGATCTTCGCCGTCGTTTCGATCTTATCGTTACCGACGATAAAATTCAGCGCGGGAGCAGGCGTCCCTTTGGCCGCAGGCGACGCGGCCGGAACGCTGGGCGCGGCAGTTTCCCCCGCATTTTCCCGCGGCGGCCCCTTCTCGTGCTCGTCCCGCACGTGCAGGACTCGAATGATGCAGAAATGCTGACTCGCTGCCGCGATTTGATTGATGACCTTGCGCGAGGCGCCCGGCGTGGAAAAGAAAGTCGCTTCGACGACGTTGCGTTGAAACAGTTTACTGACCGCGGTCGCCGGCGTGGCGCGCGTCCCGGCGGCGGACGCGTTGTGCTCTTCCGGCAACGGCTCTCGATGAAACGCAGTGACCGCATCGATGTGGGCGTCGAGCAAACCGTTCATGAGCCATTCGATTTCCGCCAGCTCCTGGCCGAGCGCCGGCGCAGCCGCTTCGCTCGGCAGGGCAGACACAAAATCGTCGAACCCAAGATAAAATTTATCCGGCAACTTCACCTTGTTCGCGCGCGCCTTGTCCGCGACCACATTGAGAGTGATCCGCAGATGGGATTGAAATTCGTTCGGCGCCATCGGCTGCGCCGGAACGACGCGGGTCTTCAATTCATCTTTCAGCTTCGCGAGGGCAGTCGAATAATCCTCGGCGTGCGCCTTCATCTTGCGGAGATTGTCGGCGCTCGGATACGGCGCGAGCCGCTCGAGGCGGTTCAACTCGGTCTTCGCGTTCGTGAATCGCGTGGACGCATCGTCCCAATCGCCCTTCGCGCTAAACAGGAACCAGATCGCCGCGATCAGGGCCACGCCGAAGACGACGAGGAACGTTCCGAGAAAGCGATTTTCGCGAAACCAATTCATGGCAATGGCACCGGCTTTTTCAGGTCGAGACGCAGCTCGTACGGAAACGCCCACTCGGTATTGTTCGGCGTCGTCGGCTTGATCACTTTCGCCTGGTTGTTTGGATCGATCGCGAACCAGGGCGAGCTCACGAGGTTCCGGAAGTAATCGACCACCACTTCCTGCTGCTTCGGGTTAAACAAATACAAACCGCGCACGAGCAATCCGTCGATCACGGGCGCCGCCGGGGTTGCGCCGGGCCGCGGAAGCGCGGGCGTCGCTGTCGGAGAAACCGCAACGACGGCGCGCTTTTCTGCACCTGCGAGCGGTTTCCCTGCGGAAGTCGGAACCAGGTCGGTGATCCAGATGTCTTCCTTCGGCAGACGCGTGTTGAGGTCTTCCAGAATCAGCGGCCAAAAACTGCGTTCGTTGATTGCGGCCACGAGCGGCGCTGATTCGCTGTCGAGCGCGGAGGTTTGTTTCCGCACCTGGCTCATTTGCGCTTCGATCCGGCGCATCCCGTCCACTTTTTCCTGGAGCTTTGCCGAGGCACGATCTTCCACCTGCGCTGCGCGCCAGAAATATGCGCTCCACGCCAGCAAGCCGAGAACAACGCACGCCGCGGCGAGAATGAAGAACGGCCGCCGTCGTTCCAATTCCTGCCGGCGAACCACGCTCCGCGGCCGCAGATTCAATTCCATCGGACACGTCGTCGTGCTCCGGAGCGCCAGCCCGGTCAGCTCGCCGAGCAAATGCGCGGACTGCGCGACTTCGATCGCGGCGGTTTCCGAGACGGCGACGTTGCGGAGCGGATTGAAGAACTCCACCGGCACCTGGAGTTTTTCCTGGAAAAATTCGCGCATGTACGGCGTGCTCGTGCTCCCGCCGCAGAGAAACAAACGATCCGGCGGATTTCCCTGCTGTTGCGCGCGATAATGACTGATCGAGCGCATTAACTCCGCATGAAGCCGCGTCATCGTGCCGCGAACGATTTTTGAAACGCGCGCTATTTCCGGATCGGCCGGATCGGCGTAGGCGCCGCCGAGACCTACGAAGCCGCCGCGTTTCTTCCGGAATTCGGCCGCTCCAAAAGGCTCGTTGAATTCCTTTGCGATCGCGGAGGTAACCGAGGCGCCGCCGATGGCCACGCTCCGTGAAAAAATTTTCCCCGGCTCGATGAACAGCAGATTGGTGGTGCGCGCGCCGATGTCGACCAGAAGCGAACAACCGGCGAGATCGCTGTAGTTGTAACGAAACGCATTGTAGAGCGCCATCGTCGCCACGCAGACGATCGACGTTCGCAGGCCCGCGCTTTCGACCGCCGCATTCACCGCTTCGAGCAAATCTTCCTTGATCGCGACGAGCACCACCTGGATCTGTTCGTCCGCGCCGCCACCGACGAGCTGGTAATCCCAAACCACTTCGTCGATCGGGAACGGCACGTTCTGCTGCGCCTCGAACGCAATGATGCGCTCGATCTTTTCTTCCTCGACCGCCGGCAATTTCACGAACCGCGCGAAGACCGACTGCGCGGCCGTCGCGTAATTGACGGGACCGCCTTTGATTCCGAGCTCGGCCAGCATCTCGCGCAAGGCCGCGGCGATTTGCGCGTCGCGCGTGCCTTCGTTGGCCGGATCGGCCAGAACTTCGCGCAACCGATAGCCGTTCAGAACCAGCCCGCCGTTCGGCTGCGCGTGATATTCGCCGACGCCGATCGTGTGCGTCCCGAGATTTAGACTAAGAATGCGGGTCGCGGCAGCCATGAGCGACCGTCCAAATCCCAAATCCCAAATGCCAAGTAAATCTTAAACTCCCGCTACTTTGCTTTGATTTGCTCGTAGCGGTCCCAATACAACGACGCAAACGGCGTTTCGTTTTTGTTGAGAACAAACCCGGGCAACGCCGGCAGACTGGCATACCATTGGGCGGGTCCGCGGCTGAAACTCAGCTCGTCCTTGATCGCGCCTTTCTGCGTGATTTGCACCGCAATGTTCTGGATCGAGTTCGACGTCACGCCGCCATTGCCCGCGAATCGGGTCAGCGCCCGCGGCGAAACGTACATGACCGAGCGGTTGTCCCGCCCGGCCGCGACGTTCACGTGCGTCACTTCGCCGGTCAGCAATTTGCCGTTCATCAGAATGAAGTATTTGAACGTCAGCTCGTCGGTGAAATCCGGCGTCGCGCTAAATTCGACTTCCACTTCCAACCAGCGATCGCGCTGGTTTGTCGGATATTGTTGCGCGCCGGTATAGGTAAATTGCGGCGTGCTCACGAGGTTCTTCGTGATCTTCGTCAGCTGGAAATCGGCGCTCCGTGTCTGTGCGAATGCGCCACTAACTATGAAAAGCACCACGGCCCCGAGCGCGAGCGCTTTCATTTGCCCAGGTGTTTCGGGCCAAACGCGTGCGGCAGGAGCGCTGATAACTTAAATGAGCCGACGTTGTTTCCGCCAAAGATAAAAATGTCCGCGTCCAACTCCTCGCAAAACTCGTAGATCACCTGCCGGCACGCTCCGCAGGGCGCGGTCAGTTTTTCTTTCGGCGTCACAATAACAACAGCCTTCAGTTTCCGGTCCTTCGACAGCTCGCCCTTCGCAACCGCCTGGAAGATGGCGTTCCGCTCCGCGCACATCGTTAGGCCGTAGGATGCGTTCTCGACGTTGCAACCCGCGGAAATTTTGTCGTCCGCCGACAACACCGCCGCGCCAACGGAAAAGTTACTATAACGGTAGTAGGCGTTCTTCATCGCCGCTTCCGCCGCCATCCGCATTTTCTGCACAATCAAATCATCTGCGTTCATATCTCGAATCGCATCATCGCTTAGAACTCGGAGCAGTTCATCACCACGCGACCGCGGCAAATGTCGCTGTGACAAATCAGTTTGCATTTCTCCTGCACCACCACCGCGCCGCATACCGGACAGAGGATCGCGTCCTCGTTAGGCGGTACCGAGCCGTCTGACACAGACGGCCTACAATCGGCGAGATCAGCCCGCGCTTGTTTCGTCACTTTGGAGCTTGGGATTTGGCATTTTTTTGGAGTCCGCCACAGGACGGACTCGCCGTGGCGAGCTTGAGATTTGGAGCTTTGGCATCAGCCGATTCGTTCTCCCAATTCGCCCCCGTTCCAGACAGCCTTTGAAATACTCGATCGTCTTCGTAATTCCTTTCGCTGTGTAAGGGACGGGCAAACCAAGACTTTCATCTTCTTGATAAAAAGGGACAGCCAAGGAAGCGCTGACGACAAGCACGAGACCAGCATCCGTCACCGCTGCGTCTTCGCAAAACCGAAGTTGAGTTTTCCCTGTGGCGGTGCTTCGACAGAAAGTAGGTAAGCGCCAGTTTTCGGAAACGTCGCGCGCCAGGTTTTCGGAGGTTGAACTGAGACTCGGCACTTGCCTGGCTCGATGTCGTCAAAGTGGTACGCGCCCGCGGCGTCACTCGTCGTCGTGTGCGTCTTTCCTTTCTCTGGTGTCAGAGTCACCGTCCATCCCGCAAGTTCGTTGTCGCCCGAGTCGCGCACGCCGTTGCCGTTGGCATCCTGGAAGAGATCACCGCCGATCCACCACGGACAAACGAAACTCGGATTAGTTACTCTCACGTTGCTTGAGCAACACCAGCTGTAGACTCCGGTCTCCGGAGATATGGGGCCGTGCATGTTCACGATCAAATTGATCGCTTGCCCGGGCGACGCCCCGATGAGGGTCAGCGGAATCGTTACGGCTGTGTTTTTAGGGAAATTCTGCATCGTCATTGGCGGCGTCACGGTCACGCCCGGAGTATTTGAGAACACCTGCACAGCTGCTGCCGCGGTGGGTCCCTGATTCGTAACTGCTAGCTGAAGGATATGGTGCCCACGGTCGCATATGAAATGACCCTCGAGCTGAGCGCACTTCGCACAATCGGGGATGCTGAAGCACACCCTTTCCGTCCGACAACACCACTCCTCCGCCGCGCTCAACTTAACGTCCAAACAGACCATGCTGCCCACCACTGGATTGGCGACCTGGAATGTGCCGGAGACCGTCTCTTGTCCGTTTTGAAGCACGGGTTGCGCAAATACTACCTGCGACGGCGTGATATTCGTAGCCTGGTTCGACGACATGCTGATGGATGTAGCCGGCGTCGGAAAAGGGCTGTGATTGACAAATGTAAACGACCAGGAATAGGTCGTGGTTCCATTCTCGTTCTGTTCACACGCAATTTTTCGATCCGTAATTTGGACGCATGGACAGGTGGGCGGCGGTGGGTTGCTGTAGGTGTAGGGACTAAAGCCCACGGGGGTCGTGGCAATGTAGTGGCCATTTCCACCGGCATACTTGACCACTTGGTTGCCAGTCAAGTCGACCGCCCAAACATCGTCATGCTTGTCGACGATCAGGCCGTGAAGGTCTACCATATGGACCGTAGGCCCGGCGGAGGGTACGTCGGTGTCCCACAAGACATTTCCCGTCGGATCGGTCTTAATGATTCGCCCTCCCAGATTACGCTCGGAGTATCCGGAAAAAATGTTGCCCCAACTGTCGACGCCTACCGAATTGGACTCGAACTGCTCCGTAGGGGCAAGCGGTGGAACGGTGAACGAATTCTGTTGGTCGTACGCGATATAGGTTTTCGGCGAAACGGTGGGGGTCGGGCTCGGTCGGCCTCGACTGGAAAGATAGACTTTGTTGGGTGCGGAGCCGCAACCGTCGAAGAGCGACAACGAATAATTCATACCTAGGTTTGTATGAACGTGGCTCGCGATCACACTAGTAGCCGTGTTGATTTCCAGCAACTCGCCGTCGCCATCAATGCTCCAAAGCGTTCCGCTGCTATCAACTTGGCAACCGTAGGGTTGATGGGTCCCAGTTGGGATAGGAGCACCGATCACATTGCCTGTGACCGGATCGACTTTGTAGTACGCCTTCCCATACCACATGCCAACCCACAAGATTCCATGCGTGTCCATGCAGAGAGCCCGCCCTAAGTCGCCGGGGTTACCGACTTTTTTGCCCCAAACAATGCGCGCGTCCTTTGCATCATTAGAGTCTATGTCGTCGCTCCCGTTGCTGTCGGTCAAAGCGAGGGCCGTATTCCCATTCGAGGTAGTAGTCCCGGCAGTACCGCCGCTCGGAGCTATCTTCACTAGAACCGGGGCATGCCCGGTAGCAGCGGGGAAGAAACGGTTTAGGACGAACAAATTTCCCAGTGGGTCCTCCAGGAGACGAGAGGGGGCGGGTCCAAAGTTTGTCGCGTGCGCCACAGAGATAACACCCCCAGGGGACCACCAAGTGGCATACCGGGCTACTTCGAGATTCGTGTTAATGTCGATTTTCGAAACACTGTCCTCGCCCGCGTTCGCGACATAGATATACTGCGATTGCGCGGACGCAGAGGACACCAGGAACGCGGCGACTAAGGCGATCGCAACGACGCGCGCTTTCCGGTGGAATGGAGACTTCTTGACCGGTGAATGGGGTTGGGGCGAGATGTTCATAGATTTAGGGCAGGATCACCGAATTGGGGTTGAGTCGAAGTTCTGCGATCTAGCTCAGGAGGCTTCAGCCTAGTCAAGCTTGATCGCGCGCCGAGCAGCGCCATCGCATCTAGACGCCTAGATACATCGGCAACCAAGCCGATCGCTGCCATGAAAAGGTCAAAGCTGCCGGAATCGGCGCACTTTTCCTTGGGATTTTCCTTTAAGTGATTCGTTCCCCCAGCTCTCCGCGCTCCAGGCAGCCTTTGAAGTATTCGATCGTTTTCACGATTCCTTCCTCGAACTTCACCTTCGGTTCCCAACCCAGCACTTTCTTCGCACGCGTGATGTCCGGTTGCCGCACCTTCGGATCGTCCACGGGCAGCGGCTTATGTTCGATCTTCGATTTCGTTCCGGTTATCCGAATAATCTCTTCGGCGAATTGTTTGATCGTCATCTCGCGCGGGTTGCCAATGTTCACCGGCTCGTGGAAATCGCTCATCGCCAGCCGGAAAATTCCGTCGATCAAATCCGACACGTAACAGAACGAGCGCGTCTGCGAGCCATCGCCAAAAATCGTAAGCGGCGTCTCGCTGAGCGCCTGGCCGATGAACGCCGGCACTACCCGGCCGTCGCGCAACCGCATCCGGGGCCCGTAGGTGTTAAAGATGCGGACGATCTTGGTGTCGATCCCATGATAGCGGTGGTAGGCCATCGTCATTGCTTCGGCGAAACGCTTCGCTTCATCGTAAACGCCGCGGGGCCCGATCGGGTTCACGTTCCCCCAGTAATCTTCCGTCTGCGGATGGACCAGCGGATCGCCGTAGCATTCCGAGGTCGACGCCAGGACGAACGTCGCCTTCTTCGCTTTCGCGAGCCCGAGCGTGTTATGCGTCCCGAGGGCGCCGACTTTCAACGTCGGGATCGGCAGCTCCAGGTAATCGATCGGGCTCGCCGGCGACGCAAAATGGAAAACGTAATCGACCGCGTCCTCGACCAGGATGTAACTCGAGACGTTATGCTTGATGAACTGGAAATTCTCGTTCTTTCCCAGGTGCGCGATGTTCGCCGGGTTCCCAGTGACCAGATTATCGATCGCAATGACCCGATGCCCCTCCGCCAAAAGCCGATCTGTCAGATGGGACCCGAGGAACCCCGCCCCACCCGTCACCACCGAAACCTTCTGCGCTGCCATGTCCGCTGTTCTTAATTCGGCCTCGGATCGTTTGCGAGCGATAACTGCAGCGGCAGTCTACTTGTCGCGCCGTAATCCCGCTCTGCGGGACAAAGGTGGATGACCGCCGACTCGTGCTGTAGCTACGGCACAGAACGGGGGTGACTTGGGAATCAGGGTCGGGAGTTCGTCGCTCTTTAGCCGCCCCGCTCCTCAGCCGATTTCCGCCCTTGTCGCCGCGACCCCAGTCGCGCATAATCCGACAGCATCATGTTTCCCCGTCCGCTTTTTCCAGGCGCTCCTCAGGAGAACAGCCGAACTAGACGAGACTTTGTGTCGTCTAATTGTAGTTAGATGCCAGCGCGCTTACTCCTAATCACGGCAGTTGTGGTTCCGCTTGTGGCGCTACACGCCACCGAAGCCGATCCGCTTTTTCGCATTTACACCGCTCATCAAGGACCTCACGGGCTTACATACGGAGACACCCAACCTGATCTCACGGTTTATCGCGTCTTGCGATACGCCCTCGGTCGGCCAGGACCAGACTCGCCAGCCAACCTTCCTCCTGCGCTGCGTATCCTTCTGCAG
>JBHELY010000006.1:0-88930 GCA_046262815.1 Chthoniobacterales bacterium
TTACTGGCCCGCGATCTCGAATCCAACGGCGCTCTTCATTTGTTCGGCGATCGCCATTGTGCCGGTGGCCGGCTGGATCGGGCGTGCCACGGAAGAATTGGCCGCGCGCGTCGGCGAAGCGCTCGGTGGTTTATTGAATGCGACTTTCGGCAACGCCGCCGAGCTCATCATCGCCGGCATCGCGTTATCGAAAGGACTGACGGGTGTCGTCAAAGCCTCCATTACCGGTTCGATCATCGGCAATATTCTGCTCGTCCTGGGGCTCTCGGCGTTGTGCGGCGGAATCAAGCATAAGGAGCAGGTCTTCAACCAGACCGGCGCGCGCACATCGGTGATCTCACTCTCGCTGGCCGCGATCGCTCTCATTATTCCGACGGTGTTTCACATGACCGCGGCCGCGAGCCCGAGCGGTTGGAGCCCGAAGGTGGAGCACGAGCTCTCGTTAGGCATCGCCGTTGTCCTTTTCGTCACCTATGTCTGCGTCCTGGTTTTCACCCTCGGCACGCACAAGCATTTTTTCATCGGGTGCGAAGGCGAGCTGGAGGAAGAAGTGGAACACTGGCCGCGCTGGAAATCGGTGGTTGTTTTGATCGTTGCCGCCGCGGTCGTCGCACTGCTTTCGGAATTCCTCGTGGGGACAATCGAAGCGGTCCGCACTACGCTCGGCCTCACCGAAGTTTTTGTCGGCGTAATTGTGGTCGCGATTGTCGGTAACGCCGCGGAACATTCCACCGCCATCGTGATGGCGTTGAAAAACAAAATGGATCTCAGCGTCGGGATCGCGATCGGCTCCAGTCTCCAGGTCGCGCTCTTCGTCGCGCCGCTCCTCGTTTTTCTCTCCTACTTCTTCGGTCGCCCAATGGACTTCGAGTTTTCGCTTCCGGAGATTTTCGCCGTCGTGGCGTCGGTCTACATCATTTTCCAGATCAGCGGCGACGGCGAAACGAATTGGATCGAGGGCGTGCAGTTGCTCTCGGTCTACGTGATTCTCGGGATCCTGTTCTTCTACCTTCCCGAGCCGCAGGTCGGCTCAGAGTTCCCGCGCTAACCAGCCCCCGTAGTCGTGCGATTATGAATTCGGGGAAGCGACCGGCTCCTTTCGCTTCCGCAGCGAGTGAATGATGAAGCAGACGACGGCGATGCAGATGCAAGAATCGGCAACGTTGAAGGCCGGCCACGGATGCGCCAGTGGCACGTGCAAATCGAAGAGCGCGAAATCAATCACGTGGCCGTAGAGGAACCGGTCCGTCAGGTTCCCCATGATTCCGGCGAGCAGCAACGCCAGCGAAACGTCGCGAAGCCGATCGCGTGACCGCGTCCGCCGGAGAAGCAGCGCGAACACAAAAACAAAGGCGACGCACGACAGCACGATGAAGAATGCGTTGTTGTTCTTGAACGAACCAAAGGCCGCGCCGTCGTTGGTTACGTTCACGACCGCGAAGAAATCCGGCACGACGACGTGAATGTCCTCAACGCCAACGAATCGGACCACGAGACCCTTCGTGAGCTGATCAAGGAGATAAAGCGGCAGCGAGAGTAACAGGATGTATTTCATCGATTCGCGACCACCGATTCACAGCGATCGCACAAATCCGGATGCGCCGGGCTCTTCCCCACGCTTGGTCGATGCCGCCAGCAACGCGCGCATTTTTGATGCGGCGTTTTTGAAATGGCAGCCGCTGGTTCTTTACCCGGCCGCAACGTCAGGTCGCTCAGGATAAAAAACTCTTCGAGCTCCTCTTTCGGAATCGCCGCGATCGTTTTCTCGTCGCACGTTAGCGTGACCGCGGCTTCGAGCGCGTTCCCAATCAGCTTCTCTTGCCGCGCGCGTTCGACCGATTGACCGATGACGGCGCGCAGGTCGAGCAAGCGCTCGATTTGTTCGTGCGCCTCCGGGTTGCGAAGTTCGGGAGATTCCTCCGGGAACGTCTGGACGTGGACCGAACTTGAAGCGCCGAGGTAGCCCCATGCTTCCTCCGCCGTGAAGACAAGAATCGGCGCGAGCAACCGGCAAAGCGCATCGAAGATCCGGTGCATCGCAGCCTGCGTCGCGCGCCGGCGTGGCGAATCCGAAGCGTCGCAATACATCCGGTCTTTGGTGATGTCGATGTACAGGCTGCTTAAATCGACGGCGCAAAATTGGTTCAACGTGTGATAAACCTTGTGGAACTCGTAGGCGGCGTAAGCCGCGCGGCATTCCGCGATCACGTTCTCCAGCCGATCCAAGATCCAGCGATCGACAAGCGTGAAGCCCCAAGGAGGGGCGCTTTCCAAACCGCCCTCTGCCGTCACGCCGGAAGACGGCGGTTTGGAAAGCGCCGTTCCTTGAGAAAGATTGCCCAACAAAATCCGCAGCGTGTTCCGGATGCGCCGATACGTGTCGCCGAGCCGAGTGAACATCTCTTCGGAGAACGGCACGTCATCCGTGTAATTGATGCTGCTCACCCAGAGCCGCAGAATATCGGCGCCGTGTTTCGCCACGAAATGGCCGGCATCCATCGGCTTCGAATAGCTGCTCGATTTCGAAATCTTTTTGCCGTCGACGTCGACGACGAATCCGTGAGTGACGCACGCCTTGTAGGGCGAACGATTATGGATCGCGATGCTTGTCATGAGCGAAGATTGGAACCACCCGCGGTGTTGATCGGTCGCTTCCAGATACATGTCCGCGGGATCCTTTAGCTCCGGATTCGTGCGCAACACCGCGTAATGGGAAACGCCAGAATCGATCCAGACGTCGATCGTGTCGGTGCGATGGCGCGTGCCTTCCGGCAACCCGAGTTCGCGGGCGAGCGCGGCGTCGTCCAATTCGAACCAGACGTTTGAACCGCGTTGCTCGACGACGTCCGCCAGCTTCCGGATGATTTTCGGATCGAGAATCGTCTCGCCTTCGGCCGAATAGAAAACCGGCAACGGCACGCCCCAACTGCGCTGGCGCGAAATCACCCAGTCGGGCCGCGACTCGACGGTGCCCGCGATCCGATTCTCGCCCCAGGCCGGAATCCAATCCACGCCCTTGATCGCGGCGAGCGCGTTCGCACGCAGGTCGTCGATCCGAATGAAGAATTGTTCGACGGCGCGGAAAATAATCGGCGTCTTCGAGCGCCAGCAATATGGATAGGAGTGCTGGTAAATCTGCTCGGCCAGCAGCATTCCCTTTTCGCGGAGCAGCGCCACGATATCCGCGTTCGCATCGAAAACATATTTGCCGATCAAATGCGGCAAGCTCGCTTCTTCCGTGAACTTGCCGTGATCGTCGACCGGCGAAAGAATCTGCAATCCCTTGGCCCGGCCTAACGAGTAGTCTTCTTCACCGTGCCCAGGCGCGATGTGAACCGCGCCGGTGCCCGAATTCATCGTTACAAAATCCGCGGCGACGACGCTCGATGTTCTCGAAAGGAACGGATGCTGCGCCGTCACGCCATCGAGTTGGGTGCCGGGAAACGAGCTGAGCGGTTCGCCGGTCGGCTCAAATCCGGTCGCGGCACAAAATGCTTCTACGAGCGACGCGGCCAGCACCAGCGTTTCGGAAACACCTTCCTTCCGAAACTCGCGCCTCACGTAGAGCTCCTTCGGATGCACCGCGATCGCGAGATTGGCGGGCAACGTCCACGGCGTGGTCGTCCAGATCGCGATGCTCGCTTTGCCGGCGAGATCGCCGGAGACGATCGGGAACTTCACATATACCGCGGTGTCTTCGCGGTCCTGATATTCTACTTCGGCTTCGGCGAGCGCCGTCTGCGCGCCGCTGCTCCAGAACACAGGCTTCAGACTTTCGTAAACGAGCCGTTTCTCAACGAAGATCGCGAAGGCGCGCAGGATCTCGGCTTCGTAGCCGGGATTCAGCGTCAGATACGGATTCTCCCATTCGCCAAAAACGCCGAGCCGCTTGAATTGTTCGCGCTGGATATCGATGAATTTTCGCGCGAACGCCTCCGATCTCTTGCGCACTTCGAGCGGCGAAAGGCCGCGCGATTCCTTCACGACTTTGTATTCGATCGGCAATCCGTGGCAATCCCAGCCGGGCAGATACGGCGCGCGAAATCCGGCCATCGTTTTCGATTTCACGACGAGGTCCTTGAGAATCTTGTTGAGCGCCGTGCCCATGTGCACATCGCCGTTCGCAAACGGCGGGCCGTCGTGGAGAACGAAGAGTTCCGCGCCTTCGCGTGACTTTTGGATCTGCTGATAAAGGGCGGCGGCTTCCCAGCGCTTGAGCATTTCCGGCTCGCGCGACGTGAGGCTCGCCTTCATCGGGAAATCCGTTTTCGGCAGGTTGAGCGTGTCCTTGTAATTCTGGCTCATGCGCGGAGCGGCGAGGCTAACATTCGCGGAGTAGCTCCGCAACGGAACGGCGGATTTGATTCGGTCTGCTAAAGTGAACGCGTGAAACAAAAAGTGGCCCTCCGGATTGCGTCATCGCCACAAGAGGCGTGGAGCGGCGCGATCGGGCCGTGGTTCCGCCAAGTACTTCCAAACTCATGGAAGCAAGAGTTGCCGACGATCGTTCTCGTGCCGACGCGAGCGCACGCGCACTGGCTCAAAGGCCGTTTGCTCGCAGAAGGTCAGTCGCATCTCGGCATTCAATTCGTTACGCCAGCCGGTTTGCGCGAACTGCTAAGCGGCGACCGCGTCCGAGCTTTGGCCCAGCGCGAACATCTCCGCTTGCTCCTCGCCATCGCGGCCGAACAGGAAAACGACCGCGACAACCTCGCAGCCAAGGCGGTCGTTCGCGCGCCGGACCATTTGCTGCGGACGCTCGACCGGCTGGAAAACGCGGGCTGGGATTTTGACCGGCTTGGTCTCGATTCATTCCAACCGATCGTGCGCCGTTTTCGCGAACAACTGCGCGCCTGCGATTTCTCGATGACCGGTGCGCACGATCGCGATTTGCTGAGCCGTTCGAAAACAAATCCACCGTGTTTTGCGAACCTGCTCGTTTCCGGTTTCGACTCGGCCCATTGGCCGCAATGGTTCCTTCTCCGGGCCGCGGTCCATGCCGCCAAAGACGCGACCGTGCTTCTGGAATATCCGCGCGAAAATTCGGAGATCGATCAATGCTGGATCGGCTCGTGGGAAGAACTGCTGAGCGAAGCGACGCCGGTCAGCTCGCCGATCGCGCGCGGAACCGACAGCCTCTTTACCGAAGCGGAGATGCGCGGTGAAACTGTGGCGGCGGATTTCACTTTCCTCGTCGGCGAGGACGCAGCTCAACTAGCTGAGGCGATCGCGCTCCTCTGTTCGCGTTTTCTGGCGGACGCAGATTGCCAACGCGTCGGCATCATTTTCTCCGGAGCCGGATCGTTGGCCCGCCTTGTTGCAAACGAGCTGTCGAATCTTGAGATCCCGCACAACGACGGCTTTGGCCATCCGGTTCCCGGATTGTTTGAATCAGCGGAGTGGCGAGCATGGCTTCAACTGCAGCGCGGGCCGCGCCTGAATTCTCTGGTGCGTTTTCTCGGCGCGCTCCAGACGCAGCCGAAACTGTTTCCCGAACTGCTCTGTGATCGATTCGAAAAAACGCTGCGCTCGATCAACGCCCAGATCCTGATCGACGATCTCGCCCTGGTGGAGCTCTATTGCCGCGCCCATCCGCAGCCGGAACGGCAGGAAGTCGCGAACGTTCTTGGACTCATTCAATTTCTTCCGGTTCGCGCAACATTCTCGGAATTTCTCGACGCGACCCAAGAAGCGTTCGCGCGCCTGCAATGGAAACACCACTGGTCGGCGCTCGCCAACGAGACCCTGGACTGGACGGCCAACGTGCCCGCAAAATTTTCGCGCGTCCTGTTTCTTCGCTGGCTGGAAGAGATTGCTTCGACATTCACCGCGGGCCGCGATGCGGCAGGAGATCATCCTTACGCGCGCGTGCAATTGCTCACGGTACCGCAGGCGCAGGGACAGGATTGGTCGCATTTGATTTTCGCGGGCTGGAACGAAGGGAGCTGGCCGCCGCCGGAAAAAGCGGAGTTCGCTCGCGAAGAAGAGATCGAGGAATTCAATCGCGGAACGCAGCAGTTGAATCGCCGCGCGACCGGGCAAGGACGACAGGGCGAAGGGCACACGGCGGTTCGCGAAAATTTTTCTCTTTATCTCGGGCCGCGCGAGCAACGGCAAATCGCGCTTCGACAGTTTCACGCACTGGTCGAATCCGCGCCCGGCGGAATCGCGATTAGCGCCAGTCTGGTCCAGGAAACCGCGCCCGATCGGCCCTGGAACCCGAGCGAATTGTTCACGCAGCTTTACCAGAAGGCGCAACTTCGGCCGTTGACTCAGGCGACGCTGAAAGAACTGCAGCGGAACGCTGCGGCGTGGCTGGGAACGCGAGCGACTGGCGCCGCTTCGCCTGAAGCGATGCAAACACGATTGGCCTACGACGCCCGCCGCGATCCGGAAGCGAAATCCGGCGAATATGACTTCGCCCTTCGCGAACCGTCCGGCCGCGATCCGATCCTGAGCGTGAGCGAATTCGAAAGCGTGGTGAAATCGCCGGCCCTCGTTTGGATGAAAAAGTATCTCGGCGTTGAAGGCGCGGAGGATGAAACGAATCCGTGGAGCGCAGCGACGGGCCAGTGGGTGCATCGCTGGCTGAGCGGTATCGCCGGCGCCGACGTGGAAAAAGTTTTCGCACGCCTCCCGGACGCGGATGGGATCGATCAGGCGATTCGCAGCGCTGCGGAAAAAAAATATGCCGAAGTCAAAGCGCTCAGTGAAACCGCGAGGCGACCGCTGCCGGATTGGTGGCGCTCCGGCTGGCAAAATGCGTTTTGTCTCGCCCGGATTCTCGGCGCGAAGCTCGCCACGATCGGCGACTGGCCGTGGATGGCTGTCGAATGGACGATCGACGGCGCCGAACCGGTCCGGATCGATGCCGAGAACGTCCTGATGTTCCGCGGCCGAATCGATCTCATCCTGACGCGTCAGGAAATTCGCGGCCTGGACGCGGATGAGCTGTGGATTCTTGATTACAAAACCGGCGCGAACAAAAAGGCGCTCGCCCCCGCGCGCGAGGACACGGAAAAGCGGAGGTCGCAGCTTCACAAAAAAATTCTCGACGGCTCGGCTGTGCAACTGGCGCTTTACGGTCTTGCAGCGCGACAGCTCGGCGCGCGCCAGATTTTTCTCAGCCTCGTGTCGCCGGCGATCAAGCCAGTCACGCCGCAGCTCTCCGTCGAGCAAATGGACGGAGAAGCCGACGCTTTGCGCGAGCTTGCGAAAATGCAGCGGACCGGAATTTTCGGAATGCTCGGCCCGGTCCGCTCGGCGTGGGCCTTCAACCGCGAATATCCCCTCGCCACCCTCGCGATTGAACCGGAAATCCTCGAACGGCGCTGGGAGCTGACCCATCCCGCCCTGGCGAAGGAAGAAGAGGAGGCCTACTGGTGAATGGGCCGCACGACCAGGCGCAGCGCGACCGGTTCACAGACGAACTGGATCGCAATTTTTCGGTCGTTGCGTCGGCCGGCTCGGGCAAGACGCGCGCGATCACCGACCGGGTCCTGGAAATCGCGCGGTCGCGGCACGCCCGGGAAATCCTGCCACGTCTCGTGGTCGTGACTTTCACCAATCGCGCAGCGGACGAAATGCAACAGCGGAGCCGTCAGCAAATCCTGGCGGAGAACCTCGACGCGGAAATCGTGAGCGCCTTCAATCGCGCGTTCTTCGGCACGATCCACGCGTTTTGTATGAAGTTGCTGACGAATTACGGGCATTATCTCGGCCTGCCCGCGCCGCTGGAATTAATCACCGATGACGAAGACCTCTGGCAGGAGTTCGTCCAGCAACAGCCGCGGCTTGGTGAATCATTGAGCGACGAAAATCGCGCGGCGCTCTTTCGTCTCGCGCAGGCGCGCGACATCATGGAACTGGCGCGGCGGGCCGGGTCCGCGCTTCTCCGCCCCGGAGAAATCGGGCCGTGCCCGAAGCATAACTTCAGCGAAGTCCACCGCTCCCGGGACACAGGCGGACGAGACACAATCAAGCGAACGCAGGAGGAATTGGCAGACTGGGAAGCGCGCTTTGATTCCGATTGGGAATTTCTCCGCTGGCCAAACTGTTTCACGAGCGCGAACGCGAAGTTCACCGGGGTCTGGCGCGAATCGCTCGCCCCGCTCCGTCGCTGGGTCGCCAATGCCGCGCTCTGCGTGGCGGCTGAGGTCCAGCGCGACTATCGCGATTTCCGCCTCGAGCGCGGCGTCGTCACCTACGCCGACCAGATCGCGCTCGCGGACGAATTGCTTCAACATCCGGCCGCGGGGCGCCGTGTTCGCGAACAAAATTTCCGCGTCATTCTCGACGAAGCCCAGGATACCGATCCCGCGCAATTCTCGGTCCTGCTCGAGATCACGCGCCCGCCGGACGCTTCGGATTATTGGCTGGAAACGAAAACCGATCCGCCGCGCGCCGGACACTTTTGCATGGTCGGCGATTTCCAGCAGTCAATTTTTGGCGACCGCGCCGACCTGAATAACTACCGGAAAGTGCACGAAGCTCTCATCACAAGCGGTTCCGCCGAGGAGCTCGTTTTCTCCGTCACGTTTCGGCTCGACCAAACGCAGGTCGACTTCATCAACGCGACTTTTCGACACGTCCTGAATGAGGAGAACGGCCAGGTCCGCTTCGTTGAACTGCAACCGCGCCCGGACGTTCTGCCCGGCCAGGTCATCCGGGTGGCACTTGGGGAAGAACTCCTCGAGAAGCGCGCCGATTTGAAAGACTACGAAAAAGCGAACATCGAGGCCGAGCAACTCGCGTGTTGGATCGAAACGAGCGGACTGGAAAAATTGCGCGCCGGCTCGTGGCGCGACGTCGCGATCCTGTGTCCGCGCAAAGCGTGGCTGCGGACGATGGCGCGGGCATTACGAAAACGCGGGCTGCCCGTCGCGATGCAATCCGAGAGCGCGGTTAAGGCCGACAGTCCCGCCTACGCGTGGCTCAGCGCGCTCTGCACTGTCATGGCCGAGCCGCTCAACGGCTACGAGATCGCGGGCGTCCTGCGCGAAGTGTTTGGAATCGCGGACGCGGACCTCGCCATTTTTTCCGAGAGCGACGGCAGCCGGTTTCGGATCGACGATCCGCGCACGGCTGGGATCGTTGGGTCGCGACTGCGCGCGCTCGCCGAAACGCGGGAAGCAATCGTAAACAAATCGCTCTTCGAAGCGGCGACGATTCTTGTTCGCGAAACCCAATTGCGCGAGCGGCTGAGCGCGCTGCCGTCGGAAGACTTCGACGATTTGGCTGGAGAACTGGATGCGCTCCTGGCGCTCGCCGCGGAATCCGAAGCACAAGGTGGGACGCTCACGGACTTTGCCGAAAAGCTGCGCGCGGATTTTGAGACCCCACGCGAAGCGCGACTGTCAGCGGTCGAGGGCATTCAACTCATCACGTCGCAGAAAGCGAAAGGATCGGAATGGCAGGCCGTCATTCTGCCGTTTCTCGGGCGCGACATCCGGTTCCCGTCGCCCCGTTATCCGTCGCTCATCAAAACGCCGGGCTCGGGCGAAATTCTGGTGGCCCTGAGCAAGGAAGATCCCACCGACGAACTGAAGAAAGCGCGCACCCTCGCGGAGCACCAGGAAATGCAGCGGCTGCTTTACGTGGCCACAACGCGCGCGCGACACACGCTCGTCCTCGCGCTGGACCGCGACCTTTTTCAAAAGAAAGGCGCGCTCTCGAACCGAGCGCAATTGACGTTGTGGAAGGAGGAGAAAAGCGCGACGCAGTTTGCCGACTTGGAAGAAACTCCAGCTGCGTGTCCCCTCACCTCCGCCGCGAAGTTTGAAGAGCTCCTCGACGAGGGCGACGGCGTCCCCGCTTTGGCGGCTCTCGATTCGAAAACGGCACACAAGGCACGCCAGCACGCGAACGATTTTGTGCGCAAATTCAATCCCAGCGCCTACGATCCGGAAATTGTCGGCACCTTTGAGGAAGCGAGCAACCGGTCAGTTCGCGCGAAATCGACGCCCGACACACCAGCGACCTTGTATGGCCAGTGGTGGCATTCCTTTTTCCAGCGAATGCCATGGCGGGATGGGATCGAAGCGGCGGACGCACTCTTTGAACAACTCCTTCCGATGTCGCCCGACAAATCGCGAGCGACAGCGGAATGGAAACTTGTTCGGCGCGGTCTGGCGAGTGAGTCGATTCTCAAAAAGTTTGTCTCCAGCGCGAAGAACAACGTGCATTCAGAATTTCCGTTCGCGTGGAGAATCGACCCGCATGGCGTCGTCGAAGGATTGATCGATTTGCTGATCATCGATCCCGAGGGCAACCGCTGCTTGCTCGTGGACTGGAAAACGAACCGAATCGAAAAAGGCGTAGAGGAACAATTGCGCCAGCGTTATCGGCCGCAGGTCTCAGCTTACTGGAAGGCCGTTCGCGAAATCACGAAGCTCGAGGTGCAAGCTGGAATTTTCGCGACGGCGGTCGGGCGATTCATGCCCTACGACTCGGATGAATTGGGAGCGGAATGGGAGCGGTTGCGATCTTTGCCTTCTGTAGCCCCGTCCCTGTGGGACGCGCCGGGATTAAATGCGTAATCGCGCTCGCTCACGTCGCCCGCAGGGCGACGGCTACAGAAGAATTAACTCTCGCGTTTTCCCGCGATGAAATCTTCGACGCTGCGATGGGCTTCGTCGTCGGTCATCTGTTGGGGCGGGTGCTTCGAGAAATAGGCGGAGGCAGAATGGAGGACGCCGCCGATTCCGCGGTCGAGGGCGAGCTTGGCGCAACGGATCGCGTCGATCGCGACGCCGGCTGAGTTTGGCGAATCTTCCACGGAAAGTTTCACGTCCAATTCCATCGGGACGTCGCCGAAAAGTTTTCCTTCGACGCGGATGAAACAAATCTTGTTGTCGTTCTGCCAGGGAACGTAATCGCTCGGCCCGATGTGGATGTTCTCGTCGGCGAGGCGTTCGCCAATGACGGATTGGACCGCCTCGGTCTTGGACGCTTTCTTCGAGGCGAGCCGGCTCCGATTTAGCATGTTGAGGAAATCGGTATTGCCGCCCGTGTTGAGTTGATAGGTGCGTTCGACTTTCACGCCGCGCTTCCGAAACAAATCGACAATCGTCCGATGCAAGACGGTCGCGCCGAGCTGCGCTTTGATGTCGTCGCCGACGACCGGCAGGTTTTTGTCCGCGAACCGCTTTGCCCAGACCGGGTCGCTGGCGATGAAAACCGGAATGTTATTGACGAACCCGAGGCCGGCTTCGAGGGCGCAGGCCGCATAGAAACGCGTCGCTTCCTCGGACCCGACCGGCAGATAGTTCACCATAAGCTCCGCGCCCGAGCGCTTCAGCTCTTCGATGATCTGCTCGCGAGTCGATTCTTTTCCCAACGGGAGAAAGGTGCGATCGGCGTCATATTCCTTCATGTGCTCCGCGAAGCCGTCGAAAACGCAGCCCATCATGACGACCGCGCCCGTCGGCTTGAGATTCTGGCAGAACACCTTCGTGCAATTCGGGCGGGCGAAGATCGCTTCCGCGGCGTCGAATCCCACCTTGCGGCGGTCGATGTCGAACGCGGCCACGACCTCGATGTCCTGCGGCTCGTACGGCCCGATCCGGCGATGCATGAGACCGACGTCGGACGAGCCGTTGCGGGAGAAGTCGCCGTAAAAATTGATTCCCTGCAGGAGCGAGCTGAAACAGTTCCCGACCCCGACGACGGCGATTCTGATTTTGTTCATTGCAGGAAAACTCTGAAATTAGCCGCAGCCGCAGGGACTCGGCAAGGCGGAAAGGTGGGCATCATAGAGCAAAAGCGCGGCGATGCAATACAGCTGTCGTGTTTCGCGGCTGAGCCGGCGGCTGGCCTTTTCCCTCGTGGCGTTATGGGAATTTTGTTGATAAAGCGCCCGACCGCACGTGAGATACCGTGGATGCGCCGTCGTGGGTGGGCCGTAGTTCTGCTGATGGCCTCGGGCTTGGGAGCAGGCGTTTCCAAGGCCGGGCCCGCCTTCACTGTTGACGAAGCGGTCGCCAAGGCGCGAAAACAAAACCCCGAAATCCTGATGGCGGCGAAACAAATCGAAGCCGCCAAGGGTGGTGTGGTCGAGGCGCGGTCTGGATTTTTGCCGGGCGTAGTCTCGACGGGTTTGCTGCGAAAACGCGAAACCGTCGAATCTTCGCGGCTGCGTTCCAACGACTACGAAGCTTCGTTGCGCGTCATCCAGAATGTTTATACCAGCGGCGCGATTTCGAGTCAGCTCACCATCGCGCGGCTGAACGAGGAAAAGCGTGCGCTCGAATATCAGGCGCTCGTGAACCGCGTTTCGATGGACGTACGGATGGCGTATTACGATGTGCTTTTGAATCGCGCGAAAATCCGGGTGCGCGAGCAATCGGTTGGCGTTTACGAGGAGGAAGTGAAGACGCAGAAGGAACGGTTGGAGGCGGGCCTCGTCGGCTCGCTCAATGTCAGCCGCGCCGAGGTTGCGCTCGCGAATGAGCAGCCGGAATTGATCGATGCCCAGACCCGCCTGCAAAATTCCGAATTGCATCTCGCGCAGTTGATCGGGCTCGATGCTTCCGGGAAACCGATTACGGCCGAAACGTCGGGTCAGTTACAATATGCGCCGAAGCATCCGGATTTGAGCGAATGCCTCGCCTACGCGGACGTGCAGCGGCCGGAAATCCGCGCCCGCCAAATCGACGTCGAGATCGAAGAGGCGCAATTGGTTCTCGATCGGAGTGAATCGCGGCCGCGGGTGGAAGCATTTGCCGGCTACGAAGTTTACAGCGAACGCGATCCGGAAGTCGGGCCCGAATTCAATCACGGTTGGGTCGTGGGGCTCAACGGCACCTGGCATATTTTCGACGGCTACGCGACCCGCGGCCGAATGCAGGCGACGCGGGCCCGTCGCGAAGCGGCGCTGCACGCTCTAGAAGCCGCGAAACTTTCTGTCGCGTCGGATGTGCGAAGCGCATTCCTCGATCTCCAGCAGGCGGATCGCGTTTTGCAATCGGAGACGCGCAATGTGCAGAATGCCGATGAAGCGCTCGAGATCGCGAAAGGCAATTTGGGCGCGGGGCTCGGAACGCAGCTCGATGTTTTACAGGCCGCTTCCGATGTGACGCGAACGCGGACCACCCGACTGGGCGCGATTTATCTGCACAACGTCGCTCTGGCCAAACTCGCACGCGCAACGGCGCGCGAACCGGACTCGTTAGGCTTCGCGCCGAAAGTCACAAAAAATCCGCCCGGCTCGAAAGCTGTCGCGGAAGTGGCCGCGCCGCCGGCAACGCTGGGAGGCGGACGATGAAGAGGCTCTCCTGTTTTCTCCTCGCCTTCGCGCTGTTCACATCGCACCGCGCGAATGCAAACACGATCACGCTCGATACCGCGCTTTCCCGGACCCTGGAAAAAAATCCTGAGATCGTGCAGGCGCGGCTCGCCCTCGAACAAGCCGCGGGCCGCCGCCTCGTCTTGCGGTCCACTGCTTATCCCGACGTGAGGATGCAAATCCCGGCAGGCGTCCAGGGCGGCAAACGCGCGGACGAGCCGTCGGTCCGGCCGTTCGCGTTCGCGCGCGGCTTTTTTTCGCAACCGCTCTTCGACGCCGCGGTTCCCGCTTCATTTCGCCGCGGTAACATCGAAGTGCTGATCGCCCAGCAGCGCTTGAACGTCGCGATCGTCGAAAATCTGCACACGACCCGCGTCGCCTTTTACACCGCGCTCTACGACGAATCGCTCCGCTCACTCGGCGAAGCCCAGCGCGAACGTCTCGCGCAAAACGTCACGACCCAATCGGACCGCTATCGCGCGGGGCAGAGCGACCGCGCCGCGATCATGAGCGCGCAACTCCTCGAGCGCGAGATCGAGCCTCACATCCAGGACGCGCGACGCGGTTACGAAGGCGCCCTCCTCACCCTCGCGACCGTGATGGGAAATGCCGACGAAATGGTGCAGCCCGAGGGACAACTCCAATTTGCCGCGATCAATTACGATGTCGCCTCGGAAACATCGACCGCGCTCTCGCAGCGCGCCGATCTCCAGCTCGCCCGTCTGATGGTCCGCGCCGCCGAGGAAGACCAGCGGATCATCGAAGCGCAATATTATCCCGCGCTCGACGCCGTCGTTTCCGGCCTCGGGATTCCGGTGACCATTCGCACCGCGAGCACCGGGTCGGCACGTGCCTCCGACAACATCCTTTCCTCGGAGATCGCGGGCGGCGTCGCCTACACATGGAGGGTCATCGACAACGGCCGGATCGGCGGACAGGTCGCGCGCCAACGCGCCATCCGCGAGATGAACGAGATTTCGCTCCGCCAATTAGAAGCGAACGCCGCGCTCGATGTGAAACGGATCGCGAACAATTTCCGCGCGATCGAGGGCCGTTGGAAATCGCTCAACGCTTCGGTCTCGAACGCGGAGCAAAATGTGACCGTGATTCAGCGCACTCTTTCGGAAGGGCTTTCCTCCCAGCTCGAATTTCGCACCGCCGAAAGCAGTTTTTTGGAAACCAAAGGCGCGCTCCTGTCAACCGCCTACCAGCAAAACATCGCCCGCGCCGAGTGGGACCGCGCGACCGGGCGTTACTTTCAATTTTCAAACGACACCGGCGCAAAGGTGCGTTAGTTGCAGCCGTTGAAATTTCGGCTCTCGAAAAATCTCATCATTGCCGCGATCGCCGCCGTGCTGGTGATCTCCGCGGCCATTTATTTTGCGACGCTGCCAGTCGCTGAAGTCGCGATCGTCCAGCGCGGCACCGCGATTTCGGCGGTCTACGGAACGGTGCGCATCGAGCCGTCGCTCGTCATTCCTGTTCGCGCGCAAAATTCGGGGTTCATTCAATTCGGCGAAGCGCTTTCGGCGGGACGCGGCGCGATTGGTCGCAATGTCGAAAAAGGGGAGCTCCTGGCGACGATCTCCGACGAAGCTACGGCGCGGTTGTTGAAACAGGCGCGGGCCGATCTTCAAGCAGCGCGAGAACGCGGGCAGTTGCCGTTGCCTTCGAGCGAGGCGCTCAAGGTCGCGGAAGACAATCTGGGCCGGCTCGAAAAACTCAGCGGTCTCAGCAACGTGCCGCAGGTCGAATTTGAAAAAGCGAAAAGCGAAGTGAAGCGGCTCAAGGCGCTGGTCGAGACGGAACGGATCGAGCGCGATCGCAACCTCGCCGCGCTCGAGGAAGCCGCCCAGAAACTCGAGGCGCAAATGAAGAATACCGAGATCCGCGCGCCGATGGACGGACTTCTCACCGGCATCAAGACCATCGATGGCGAGCTGGTCGCGGAACGTGCGGAATTGTTCACGGTCTCCTCCCGCAAAAATTATGTGCGCGGCGAAGTGGACGAGGAAGATGTCGGCGAAGTGAAGCTCGGGATGCCGGCGATCGTGCAGGTCTACGCCTATCGGACGCGGACGTTCCACGCCAAAGTTGACGCGATCCAGCCGGCCGCGGACGTCGAAACGCAGCGTTACACCATCGTGCTCGATCTCCAGGATCCGCCGGAAAACCTGATGGCGGGGATGACCGGCGAAATGAATATCATCACGGGCCAACACGAGAATGCGTTGCTGGTTCCGACCCGCGCGTTGCTCGTCGACCAGGCGCTTGTCGTGAAACACGGCATTCTTCAGTCGCGCACGGTGAAGATCGGTTATCGAACGCTCGATTTTTCGGAAGCGCTCGATGGCGTGGCGGAAGGCGATCGCGTCGTGCTCTCGGACCAGGACAAATTGCGGCCCGGCCGGCCAGTGCGCACGCGCGTCTCGAAAGTCACGCCGCGCGTGAACGTGCAGTGACGCCGCCGCTCTACATTGCGATTCGCTTCTTGCGGCATCGCAAGCGTTCGTTCGTCCTTAGCTTGTCGGGCGTCGTCTTCGGCGTCGCCATTTTCATTTGCACCCAGGCCCAGACCCAGGGCTTCGCGAAAAACTTTATCGACTCGACGCTCGGCAGTAACGGCGCGCTCTTGTTGCGGTCTCGCTTTGAAAATGCGGCGACCGGCCTGCTCGTCCCGCCGAAGAACGTTCGCAATCCGGATCAGCCGCGCCGCCATTCGCTCGATGGAATTTCGAACGCGCCCGAGATCATGCGCGTCAGCCGGCAGTTCGCCGACGTCGCGTCATGCTCCGCGGTCCTGCGCGGAACCGTGAGTGCGCGCGCCGGATTCGACAACGCGACCGTCGATCTCTTCGGCATCGACGCCGTTCAGCATCTCCAGACCACGAATCTCCGTCAGCAATTGACCGCCGGCGATCTCGACGATTTTCGCAACAACCCGAACGCGATCATCATCGGCTCGCGGTTAGCCGACGCGTTGCAGGTGGCTCCGGGCGATTCGCTTCAATTACTTTCGCCCGGCGGCGAATATCGGCGCTTTGCCATCGCCGCGACCGCGCGCAGCGGGGTCGGCGTCGTCGATGCCGTCCGCGTTTATTGCCACGTCCGCGTCGCGCAAACGCTTCTGAAAAAACCGTTCGCTGCTTCGATGATCGTTTACAAACTGCGCGATCCGGAGCGCGCGCCCGCGGTCGCACGCGCCTTTGAATCGCTCTTTCAACACGAAGCCCAAAGCTGGCAGGACCGGGAGGAAGCGAACCTCCAGCTCTTCATGACCGTGCGCATCTCCGCGGCAATCACCGTTTCGCTAATCATTCTCCTGGCCGGTTTCGGCATCTTTAACGTCCTCACAATGTCGGTGCTCTCAAAGTTGAAAGAGATCGCGATTCTGCGTTCGATGGGTTACCGCGCTCGCGACATTTCCGCCATTTTCCTTTGGCAAGGCGCGATGATCGCCGCCGCCGGCTCGGTGATTGGCTGCCTCGCCGGCGCCCTTTTCACCTGGGGCGTCTCGAAAATTCCGATCCAGGTCCGCGGCCTGTTATACGCGAACCACTTTCTCGTCAGCTGGGATTGGCGCCATTATCTCTGGGCCACGATCCTCGCCATCATCGCCGTCTTCATCGCGAGCTACGTCCCGGCTCGCCGCGCCGCGCAACTCGCCCCGGTGGCAACCCTGCGCGGCTCCAGCGCGTAACCGCTCTTCTGTAGCCGCGTCCCTGTGGGACGCGCCGGAGCAAGCTTTGCCAACAGATCCGCTGCGTCGCCCACAGGGCGACAGCTACAGAAGAGGATGACAGCAGCCCTGTTTCCCCTTAAACTCCGAGCCCGCTGACTCCATGAACGTGCTCGATAAAATTGGCCGGGAATTTTCCGGCTTTAACCTGCTCGAATCGGGCAAGCGGCTCTATGATCGCAAGCCGCTTCAGTGCAGCATTTACCTGACCGACCGCTGCAATCTCGACTGCTCCTATTGCACCGAATACGACAATTCGCGGCCGCATCCGAAGCTGGAGGACCTGAAGCTCTGGATCAAAAAGATCCGCGACCTCGGCACGATGCGGATCGCGCTGGTCGGTGGCGAGCCGCTCATGCATCCGAACGTGGTCGAAATCGTGCGTTACTGCCGCGAGCTCGGGTTTGCAACGAGCCTGACGACAAATGGTTTCTTGCTGACGCGAAAATTATTGAAGGAACTCGAAGCAGCCGGGCTCCAGGTCATGCAGATCAGCGTCGATCGGATGACGCCGAGCCCGATCACCAAAAAATCCTTCAAGACGATTTTACCGAAGCTCGATTACTTCAAGGACTCGAAGATCAGCCTGCACATTACCGGCGTGATTTGCGCGGACACGCTTCCCGAATCGAAGGCGGTGCTCGAGACTGGCCTCGCCCGTGGGATTCCGACGGAAGTGCGACTCGTCCATGCCGATCCGCTGAGCCGGTTCCGAGTCGAGCGTGGCAACAAAGAAGAACTGGAAGCGTTTATCGATTCGATGATCGAACGGAAACGGCGCGGCGAAAAAATCCACACCAACGAAGCGATCCTCCAGTACCAGAAAAGTCTGCTGCGCAACGAGCCGGTCGATTGGACCTGCACCGCGGGCTACAAACTTTTTTTCGTCTCGGCCCAGGGAAAATTCTGGGAATGCAGCATGGTGCATGGCGACAAACACATCATGGATGTGACGGCGGAAGACCTGCACGGGAACTATCGCAAGAAAAGTTGCCAGGCCGGCTGCGGTGTTTATTGCGCCGTGAGCACGTCGTTGCTCGTTCAAAAGCCGGTCAGCGTGATCTCGAAAGAAATCGCCAACCGCGCGAAGCGAATTCCGGCGTTAATAAAGCAAGCTATCAGTTCTCGGGAACCCTCCGAGCCAACGCAACCGCCGCACCCCGCGCAAATCTAGTTCGTGGCGCGAATCTGGAACGCGCGAACGACGTGAGCAGCGGCGCTCGCGGCTCCCCACCAGCAGATCAGAACAAAGCCGTGCGCGGCATCGCCGAGTAGAAGCGCCGCGATCAAAATCCAGATGTTGATGTTTCGCCGCGCGCCGATGCAGCGGACGAAGCGATCGAAGTTCGAGACATCGTCGAGATTGCGGCCGACTTTATTTTTCACGGCGCGCTTCGCTACGCGATCGACGAGATCCGAAACGACGTACAAGACGACCAGCCAGTAAGCGCTCACTAACCCGGCGGCGTGAAAGTGAAACGCCAGTGCGGTCCACCACGACAGCTCGATGGTGTAATCGACTTCATGTTCCCATTCGCCCGTCGGCGTCGTTTCCACTTTCGTCCGCGCAAGCTTGCCATCCACGCCGTCGAGGACCTCGATCACATAAGCCAAAGCGACGCCCCACCAAAGACGACCTGCCGCGAACAGCGCTGTCACCGCGAGTCCGATGAGCATCGTCACGAACGTGACGTGATTCGGGCGGATGGCGGTCCGGCAAAGTTTCTTTACGATCCAATCCTCGATCGGCGAATCGAGAAACCCGGGAGCATCCAGGACGCCGTTTTGCGCGAGGTCGCGCACATATTTTTCCGCGAGCGGAATGAGCTCCGGCGACGGCGCCGGGAAAAAAACGGGCCGCACGTGTTTCCGAAGCGCGGTCACATAAGTCGGCGCCGTCGCGGCATCGTATTGATTACTTTGCTCCGTTGCTTGCTCAGACTCGAAAAGAGCCGCGCCTCCGAAGTCCATGCTTTGCTCGCGCCAGAGCGGACTGCTTTCAGCCGGCGGCGCTGAATCCACGAGCATGGTCGTTGTCCTTTGCTCGGCCAGGGTTTTCAAAAGCCGCGCGTCAAAACAGAAACCCGCCGAAACGAGAAGCGTGCGTTCGTGACCAGTAACGAGCCTATCGATAAGGACCGGGCCTGCCTCGCGAGTGCGAAACGTTAGCGAAATTTCAGCGCGCGCCCATGACGGCTTCGCCAGATGCGGGGCGATTTCCGCCAACGTTCTCGAGACGATTACCGCTTCGCGAAACCCGAGCCGTTGCGCGATTCGAAGGAGTCGTTCCAATAGCGAAACGCCGTAGAGCTCGACGAGCGCGTCGGGAGCATCGGCGAGGATGAGCAATTGCGGGCGCGGCGAATCCATTGAGCAAGGCAAGCGGCGCGAAAAGGTTTCACTGCCGTGGCGAGTGTGGCTACCTTAAAATTCATGGAGGCGGAAATCTCGCTCAGCTGCGAAGGGATCGAGCGCTATCTCGGCGAAGACGAATATCGTGTCCACGCGCTGCGCGGCGTGTCGCTGCAGCTCGAGCGCGGGACGGTGCACGCGGTCGTCGGACCATCCGGCTGCGGGAAAAGCACGCTGCTTTACATTCTCGGTCTGCTCGATCAGGCGGACAGCGGATGGGTCACGATCGAAAACGAAGCCGTCTCGCATTTGATCGATGACGCCCTGGCGCGAAAACGAAATGAGCTCCTTGGATTCATCTTCCAGTTCCATTTTCTCCTCGAAGATTTCACGGCGCAGGAAAACGTGATGATCCCGATGCGAAAATTGAATGCCTTGAGCGAACCGGAAATGCTGGAGCGCTCCGCGTATCTGCTCGATGAAGTCGGTCTCGGAAACAAAGCGAACCGGCCGAGCCGCCATCTTTCCGGCGGCGAACAGCAGCGTGTCGCCGTCGCGCGCGCCTTGGCGAACAATCCAAGTGTGATCCTGGCCGACGAGCCGACGGGAAATCTCGACAGCGCGAATTCGAGGCGCGCCTTCGAGTTGCTCCAGCGGATTGTGCAGGAAGAACGCAAGGCGCTTCTCCTCGTGACGCACAATCCGGAGATCGCCGAGGCGTGCGATTGGATCCACGAAATGCAGGACGGATTGATCGTCGGCAGTCATTCGCGCGGCCGCCGATGACCGCGGCCGAGACGCTCCTCCGCCCGATCACGCCACCCGGAGGCGTGGTCCATCGTGTCGATCCGGGGCCGGAATTGAAACGTGGTGCGTGGGTAAATTTTATCGCCATGCTCGCCTCGAACTTCCGCGGCGTGTTCACCTTTCTCGTCGCGCGATTGCTCGGTCCGGCCGCGCTCGGCGTTTTTTCCGTTGCGTGGGCCACGACCGATCTCGTGAGCAAGATCGGAATCTTCGGGCTCGACGATACCATCATCACGTTCATCGCGCGGGCCGAAGCGCGAGGCGACCGGGCCCGAAGCCGAGCCCTGTTTCGGCTTGTGCTTTTTCTCGGAGTGATTCAATGCGCGCTGCTTGCTGTGATTTCAATCGCGCTCGTTCGTTTCCTCGGCGCGCGGTTCGGTCTCGATCCGCAAATGGCCGACGCGTTGTCGGTCATGTTCTGTGCAATGCCGGTGATCGCGCTCTATCGCGTCAACACCGCCGTCTCCCGCGGAATGAAAGTCATGCGCCACGATATTTTCTCGCGCGGCATCACCGAGACGATCGTGACCACCGCGGCGTTCCTGGTCGCGCTTTGGGTTGGCTTCAAAACCTTCGCGCCCGAGATCGCCGTGATTGTCGGGATGGGCGCGTCTGGAATCGTCGCGCTCTGCCTGGCCGCCTCGCTCTTTCGGAAGGCCGGGCACGCCGCGGATTTTCAATTCGCCACCGAAGCGCGCGATCTTCTGACTTACGCCGCGCCGATCAGCGCTTATGATTTGCTCAATTCGATCGTTGTCCGGCTCGATGTCGTGATGCTCGGATGTTTCGTCGGCCGGGCGCCGGGCGTGACGTTGACCACGCTCGGCGTTTACGGCGCGTGCGTCGAAGTCGCTGGCGGCCTCCGGAAATTAAACCAGGCCTTTAACCCTATTTTCGCGCCGATCGTCGCGGGCCTTACCGCGGATGGCGACCAGGATCACGCCGCAATCGCGTTCTCGCGGGTCTCGCAATGGATGCTCTGGATCTTGCTCCCGGTCGTCGCGGTTCTTGCGCTGGCTGGTTCGGTCATTCTGAGAATCTACGGGCCTGTCTTTCGCCAAGGTGGATTGTGGATCGGCATCGTCGCCCTGGCCTGCGCGACGAATACTTTCGTCAGTCTTGCCGAGACCGTGATCATGGTCCAAAAGCCGCGGCTGAATTTGTTGAACTCGATCATTACCTGCCTCGTCGCGCTCACGGCGAATCTTTGGTTGATCAGTCGCTTCGGCGTGACCGGCGCGGCCTTCGGGATTCTGCTGCCGTACGTGTTGCAGGGAATTTTGCGTTACCGCGCGCTGCGATTGGTTTTTCGCTGGCAAAACCCGTGGGGCGATATCGGCCGGCCATTCCTCGCCGCCGGTATTGCCGGCGCGCCCGCGGTCGCTTGCCGGCTCTTGATCGACGGAATGACCAGTCAAGTCATCGCTGTGCTTGTGTTCCTGGTGATCTATGGTGGCGCTTGGTTGCAGCATCGGCATTCGGCAAAGAGGACAGCATGAAACGCATATTCATCACCGGTGCGAGCTCAGGCATTGGCCTCGCCACGGCCAGGCTGCTCGCCGAACGCGGCGACGAAGTTTGGGGAACTTCGCGCGATCCGGCGCGAATCCCGCAGCTCCCGCGTCTTCATCCGGTCCGGCTCGACCTGAGCGACAACGTGTCGTTAGGCGAAGGTTTCCGAATGGCGCTGCGCGAAGCCGGACACTTCGATGTTGTCATCAACAACGCCGGCAGCGGCCACTTCGGGCCTGGCGAGCATCTGAGCGCCGAAGCGATTCAAGCCCAATTCCAGGCACTGGTCTTCGCGCATATTGAGCTCTGCCGGATCGCGCTCGCCTCGATGAAAACGAAAGGCCGCGGCCGCATCATCAATGTCACTTCGCTGGCGTCCCGAATGCCGGTCCCCTTCATGGCTGCTTACAACGCAGCCAAAGCTGCGATGGCTTCGTTCGTGATGACGCTCCAGCTCGAGCTCGCCGGCTCCGACATTCACGTCATCGATCTGCAACCGGCCGATATCCGCACAGGGTTCAACGACGCGGTCGCGAGGACCGATGGGGGCGATCCCCATTACACCGCGCTCGTCGAACACGCCTGGCGGATGGTCGACAAAAACATGCAGGAAGCGCCCAAGCCCGACCTGGTCGCGCGTTGCATCGAGAAATTAATCGATGAAAAAAATCCGCCACCGCGCGTAACCGTCGGCGGGACTTTCCAGGCGGCGATCGCGCCGGTCATCTTTCGTCTCCTGCCGCAGCGCGTCCGTCTCTGGGGTTTGAAAAAATATTACCAGCTGCCGACTTGAAGATCAGGGACGCGGTCATTCTCATGGCGGGAACCGGTTCGCGTCTGCGCGGCTCGGCCGAAACGATCGCCAAGCCGCTGATCCCGATCGGAGGCCGGCCGCTGATTTCGTACGCGATCGAATCCTTCGACAAAGTTGGGATCGAAAGGATTCACGCCGTAGTGGGCCCGAACGGCGAAGAGCTGGCGGCGGTGGTGGCGCCATTGCTGCCGCGACACATCCAATTTCATCCGATTCCGAATCCGACCTGGCAAAAGCAAAACGGCGTCTCGCTCCTGACCGCTGCCGGCAAACTCCGTTCGCCGTTTTTTCTCGCGATGGGCGATCACCTCTTCGAGTCGTCCATCGTCGCCGCGCTTCTTCGCGACGCGGACATGTCGCGGTTGAACCTCGCGATCGACAGGAAAATCGATTCGATTTTCGATCTCGACGACGCAATGAAAGTCCGCACAGATGGCAACCGGCTGGTTGCGATCGGCAAAGCGCTCGAAGACTACAACGCGATCGACACCGGCATTTTCATCTGTCCGGAAACGATCTTCGGATATTTGCGGCGCGTTTTACGAAACGACGATTGCAGTTTGGCCGATGGCGTTCGCCTGATGGCGGAGGAAGGAAACGCCCTCGCGATTGATATCGGGGACGCCTGGTGGCAGGACGTCGACACGCCAGAAATGCTCGCGCGCGCGGAAGAGGAGATGGCGCGATTATCGACTCTTTAGCGCGACCGCGAGCATAACTGCCGTAACGGCAAACAGCAGATGCAGGATTAAAGCCGGTAGCCCGACGATCGCGAGCAGAACGAAGAACAGGACGGCGACATCGCGCTTCGTCAGCTGGATCAGAAGCGTCGTGAATTTCTCTCCGAAAACGAGCAGGCCTGAACGCGCGACCAATTCGCGATGACGTGGATAAAGAGCGTCGCCTAACGAGCCGTTCACGGCCGCTGCTGGTTTCCGGCGCGCGAGGTTCCATTCATTCAGCGCAATCAATCCAGCGGTCACGATTCCTTCAGCAACGAACAGCCAGCCGAAGCGAGTATGCGCCTGTCGCAAGCCAAAACCGAGACCCAGGACGAGCAGAATGTTACTCAGGACGTCGAAGAGATCGTCGAGCTGTCGGCCGCGCTCGCTCTCCATGAATTTTGCCCGCGCGATTTCGCCATCGCAGCCATCGACAATGCTGAAGACCTGAAAGAGAACCAGGCCCCAGACGAAAGACCAGTAATTCCCGTGGGCAAGCATGAGCGCTGCGACGATCGGAATCGGAAATATTCCCCACGTCCATCCGTTAGGCGTGACGAGGAAGCGCAAGAGCAATCGGGTCATCGCCCGCGAAATCGGGCGGTTCAGATTACGCGAAACAAAACCGTCCTGCGACTTGCCGGTCCCGCGAAGAAATCTGCGCTCGATGTCGTCGATCTGGTCGCCGTTCGCGATCTGTTCCCACGCGCCGGCTCGTGACGGTTCCCGCAGCGCCGCCGCTTTGAAATAATTCTCCCACGAGGGTGGCTGCGGGACCGAAAACGTTGGTCCGAGCAGCTGTCCGATCGCTTTCCGATAGAGAAACAGACGCGTGTTCAGAACGAGATCGTATGGTTGTCCATCGAGCTCGGTGGTGAAAGCGAGCTTGGTTAGTTGCGGATTCGACGGAACCCAGCGCTGCGATTGATCGAGATCGGGCCGCCAAAAAATACAAACGCTCACCGGGCCCACCGCCAATTCGTCGATCGCGAAAGCGAGGCGATCCAGTTGGCGCAATCCGGCCACCATCCAATCCGCGGAGTCGTCCGCGACAATCAGCACACGGCGAATACTCATGCGGCCGCAATCTGCCGGCGATAGATCCGATACGTCTTGTATTTCTCGGCGCCAATCGCTTCGAGAAACCGATTCATCATCACGTTGTTTTCCAGGATGAGGCTGCATTCGCCGATGAACCCGCGCTTGAGCATCGCATTCTCGATAATTTGAAGCACCAGCATCTCAGCGATCCCGTGCCGGCGATATTTCGGCACCACGCCGAGTGCGACCAGGCGCACGGTTTTGATCCGGCCTTTGTGATAAAGCAATTTCGCCAGACCGATCGGCAAACCGACGGTGGTCAGGCGGCCGTTGATTTTTTTCAGAGCGACGTTGATGTCCGGCACGCAAAGAATGAACCCGACTGGTGCGCCGTCGATCTCCGCCAGCCAGACGAGGTCAGGTAAGAGGAGCGGCTTCATCTCCTTTGTCATGTAAGCGAATTCCTTTTCGCTGAACGGAACGAAACCCCAGTTCCTGGCCCAAGCCTGGTTGTATATCGAACGGATCCGTCCTGCTTCGCCGCCGATGTCGCGCAAATTTATCTGGCGCAGGCTAACTTTCTCCGGGCGTTTTTTGAGCGCGCCGGCGAGTTTTCGCAAGCGCGCGGCCGCATTCGCCGGCTCGGCGAACCACCACGCAAAAAAGTCCATTGCCTTCTGAAACCCCCAGCCCTCGATGAGGCGGCTATAGTAAGACGGATTGTGCGAAGTCAGCAGCATCGGCGGATGCTGAAATCCGTCGACGAGCAGGCCGCAAAGATAATTCGTCGAGTAATCGATCGGGCCCATGATCTCGTCGCGGCCGAGATCGCGCAGCCATTTCCCTGCGGCCTCGAAAAGCGCATTCGCAACTTCCGGATCGTCGATCGACTCGAACATTCCGAAGCAACCGACGTTCGAGCCGTGGAGCTGGTTGTACTTCGGATCATCGCTGGCGGCGATGCGCCCTACGACTTCCCCGTTGCGGCGGGCTAGAAAAAATTCGGCTTTGCCGTGTTCGAAAAACGGATGCTTTTCGCGATCGAGAAATTCCTTGCGCTCGATCACCAGCGGCGGCACCCAGACCGGATCGTTGGCATAAATTTTCCACGGCAACTTGATAAAGGCGTCGCGGTCGGTGTTCGAGTTGACCGCTGTGATTTCGATTTTTCCCACGGTCGTAATCTTGTCTTGAGCAGGCCGGGAAAGCGAGTAGTAGCAACGGCCTTGTCATGCCTCATAGCGACCTGGCCCTGAAATCCGCCGAGATCGAAGAGCTGGCCGACCTGTATTTTTTCCGGCCAGCCGGCTTGGTCGTCGCCCGCGCGGCCCGTGCTCTTGGGCTAACGCCGATCGGTCTCACTCTTATTGCAGCGATGATAGGCATCGCCGGCGGCGCCCTGCTTTACGACGAAAGGCTCGGATTAGTCGCCTTCGCGCTGCTGATCTTGCACAGCATCTTTGATTCGGCGGATGGGCAACTTGCCCGGCTGACCGGCAAAGTTACGGAACTTGGACGCGTCCTCGATGGACTTAGCGGATACGCGACGCATGCCGCGATCTTTCTCGCAATCGGTTTCGGCCTCTTCCATCGCGGTGCGGACACATCCATTTTTATCTGGATGGCGGCGGCAGGAATCGCGACGGCGATTCACGCCGGGATGTACGATTATCACCGGCACGTTTACATCGCGGTCGTCGCCGATGCGCGAGTGCCGATCCAAGCGCTGCGAAAACTTGGGTCGCCGATCGGCTGGCTCTTCCTCATTTACCTGACGGTGCAACGCTGGGTGATTGGACGACACGCGGATGTCGAAAGCGCGCTCGCGTCGCGGTCCATCGCCGGACAAGTGCGGGACGAGGATCGCGCTCGTTATCGCGAGAGTTTTTATCCGCTCGTGCGCGGCTGCAATTTCCTGGGAGACAACACGCGTTTCTTTGCCATCGGCGTGCTCGCGCTGCTACATCGGATGGACCTGTTCTTCGGGTTCATCCTCGTGCCGATGAACATCGCGTTCGCCAGCCTCTGGCTTTGGCAACGAAGCGCGGATCGGCGTTTTCTCGCGAGCCTGTCATCGAGTAAACTGCCGGCCAAATGAGGTAGTGTCCTAATTTGAGGAGCGAAGATAACTGACGGCGAGCCACACTCCGATTCCGGCAAGCAAGACCGTAAAGCCTAGGCGGGTAAAAATGTAAACGGGATCATGTGGTCCGGGTGGAAATTGACGCAGCGAATTGGCGGAACCGGCAACGAGAAAAACGCCAACGATCAGCCGCCAGATAGATTTTTTCATTTCTTGCGCGCCGTGGCGGCAATCGCGGCTTGAACCGCTTTGCGTGGGGAATCAATCGGCGGAAGTCCCAAAACCGTTTTAACTTCGGGCTGGTCGTTCTGAACAAAGGGAAAGGCGTAACAGCAGCGCGCATTGACGTGGCCCTCCAATTCGAAAGTTTCAACTACGCCGTCCCACACAACCTCTCCGCCCCAAACCTCTAGAATCGGGGTTGAAGATGTGTGCTGCGCCTTGCAGTGATATGCCCACTCAACCGCGCGTTTCAGGTTTTCTATTCGTTCGCTCACGCTTCAACTCTCTCCACTAAATCGCGAACCGTCCACGCGGAAGATTCGACGCCAGCGGCCATCGCAGGCGTGCATCGAATCGTGATGTGGGATTTCACGAAGTTGTAATACGCATAGTGCAGCGCGACGGCGGCTTTGAAGTTCTCGAATTTCTTGGAGAACGCATTGGTTAACCGCGTGAGGCGTCGGCAGTGCATCCGCAACGTGTGATTCTGTTTTTCAACGTGGCTTGTGGAGATCAGATCAACAACCGGGTCGCCGCTCACCGGAACGCGCTTCACGTTCAGAATGTCGGGAGGGGAATACCGGCGTTGCTCCTCAAGGTCGCTGTGGGAATACGTTTTGATAATTGAACCGTAATCCACTTCCGCTCCGAAACCGCGCTCTACGGCGTCCACGTAGGCCATGAACGCATCGCTGGAAAGTTGGACGCGGTGAGAGAGGCGACCGGCCAAATCTTCGATGAACGCATTCGCCATGTAGCTGGACCGCGCGCCAACGGCGAAGGTCGGAACGAGTTTTGTTTCGGGGTCGAGCGCAATCCACGTCCACACGTCGCCAACACCGCCGCTCGCACGATTGCGCCGCGCGGTCTTTTGCTTCATTCCCACGTAACCCCAAACCTCATCGACTTGGATTAGGCGGCAGGGCAAATCGCGCATCTTTTCGTCCATGATGCGCTCACAGCCTTCGCCCATTCGGACGCCAAGCCGCATGATCGTATCGCGGTGAATGCCGGTCATGCGTTCGACGCTCCGAATGCTGTTGCCCTCGCAGAGCATCGCAACCGCCGTCGTTTTCTTTTCCGTGTCCAGTTTGTTCATTTTCTTCTTGCCTCTTTTGTTTCGTGTATTACATTAAACAAAACAAAGTGACAGCGCAAGAAAAAAAGAAAGAAAATCGAGGGGGGCCGGGCAGGGGTCAGGGCCGGAAAAAATGGCTGAAAGCCTCAGAATTAAGGCGTCGAACAGCAATTCTGAGGCTTACAGACAGTGAAAAATCAGCCCTGTGGCGCGCGGCCAGACAGGCAAAAAAAACGATCTTATCCGAGTGGATGAGGGAAACCTTGCTTGAGGAAGCCTCGGCTGCCTAAATTGAAAGGAACGAACCCATGAACGGGAATCGCGTCGTAATCAAAATCAGCCCCAGATCGTCCTCCGATGACCTGCTGCGGGTCGATGATGCAATGCTTCAAGTCATCGACGCAATCCGGCTATTCGAGGAGGCCGAGAAGTCGCTAGGAGAATCCGATCCGTTTGATTGGCGATTGGAAAAAGCCTCGACGGCAAGTCCCTTCACAGTCACTGCGCTGGCAGAGCCGACTAAACCGGGGACTGACATTTCCGCGCATGTTCGCAAAGTTAAATCTGAGGTTTCGCACGGCCTGCGAAGTATCATTCAACGCGGCGTAGTGCCCGATTGGATGAGCTTAGAAGCAGCCGCGCCCGTGCAGAATTTCTTCCATCGGAATCAGAACGGCATCTGGAATACCGAAATTGATTTCGATATTGATGGCGACGTTCTACTGATTGACCGCAAAACCGCCGACGCGGGCGCTAGCGCCATAGCTGCGCGAACAGCAATTGATGTTTCTGATTTGATCGAACGGGAGGCGTTCGGAGAGATCGAAGGCGTAATGGTCGCGGCGGGCCGGTACCGCAATCAGCCAGCCATTCAAATCCGCACGGAGTTGTATGGATTCGTCTGGTGCACGCTATCGGAAGCTCTCATTTCAAAGTTCGGCAGCGCCCATTCGATGGAGGATATTTGGAAGGGCGAATCTATCGGCGTTCAGGGCAACCTTAGCTATGCAGCGGGCGGCAAGCTCGCTAGGATTGCCGCTCACGACATACGAGAGATGCCGATTGTTCCCCTCATCGACCTAAATTCCGTTCTCGACCCAGATTTCACCTCTGGTCTCAGTCCAAGCGAATACCTCTACCAACTTCACGAGGGGGAACTTGCCTAAGCGCGTCTATTGGGATTCTTGCACGTTCCTCGGCCTGATTAATCAGGAACAAGGAAAGTCCAACGAATGCACTGGCGTTTGGGAGGACGCAGCGGCGGGCAAGGTTGTGATTTACACGTCTTTCTTCACTTTCGCAGAGGTCTTCAAGACGAAATGTGATTCTCCTGCGAAGCCTCTAACTGAGGGGGAAGACAAGAAAATCGAAGACATTCTGCGACAGAAATGGGTCAAGCCGATGGTTGTTGATGAACGTATCGGTGTGGCATCCAGGCGGCTCATGCGCGGCCATCCAGAATGCAAGAAGCCATCTGACGGGGTGCATCTCGCCACAGCGTTGGCCCTTAGCGTTGATGAAATGCACACGTACGACAACTCGGACCTTTTGAAGCTGACGGGTCGCATTAATTGCGCGAACGGGAAGCCGCTCAAAATTTGCCGTCCCGTCCCCTTGCCGAAAGAACCGAAGCCGCAGACGGAGTTTTTCACTGAGCCGACCGCCAGAAAGATCACCCTCGAAGACTAATAGCTCCCGCTGTCTTCAAATTAGGACACTACCCCAAATGATTCGCGCGATCCTCTTTGACATGGGCGGCACGCTCGATGGCGACGGCCTGCACTGGCAGGACCGGTTCACCGCGCTTTACGGGAATTTCGGCGTGGATGTTTCGCGCGAAACATTCGACGACGCGGAGCGCCGAGCTAACAGCGACGAAGCAATTGCCTCAGCCGATTTCCAAAAGATGATCGAACTCTATGTGCGGTGGCAGCTCGCGCATCTTGGCCTAACGAACCCGGAGCTCGAGCGACATCTCGTTACCGGCTTCATCGCGCCGGCGCGGACAGCAGCGGCCGCCAACGTAAACTTGCTCGCCGAACTGGCAGAACGCGGCTTCGAGCTGGGCGTTGTTTCGAACGGCTGCGGCAACGTCGATAAACTCTGCGCCGATTTCGGTTACGCCCCGTTCCTTTCCGTGATCGTTGATTCGCGGCGCGTCGGCCTTTTCAAACCGGACCCGGCGATCTTCGCCCACGCCGCTGAAAAGATGGGCCGCGATCCCGGCGAAATCATGATGGTCGGAGATTCGTTCGATCGCGATATCCGGCCGGCGAAGCAAATCGGAATGAAGACCGCATGGCTCGAAGGCATCGAGCCCCGCGATTGTCCGGAGCCGTCGCTCGTGGATCTGCGGCTCCGGGTGCTGGCCGATTTGGCCAGCGCTCCGATCCTTTCTCCCGCGCTGGCATGAACGATCGATCTCTTCGTGCGGGAGTCCTGGCGGCCGGACGCGGCGAACGTTTGCGCAGCGGGTCCTCCGATTTAAAACCGCTGGCGCGCATCGGCGATCAGACCTTGATCGAGCACGTTTTGAAATCGATGGCGGCGGCGGGGGCAGCGGAAGTTGTCGTTATCATCAACGAAGATTCGCGGGCCGTTCGGGACCACGTCGCTCGGAACGACTGGCCGTTTGCGCTCCGGTGGATCGTCGAGACCACGCCGACTTCAATGCACAGTTTTCTGCGTCTCGTGGAAACGCTCGCCGCCGACGGAAACGACGGGCCATTTTTACTTTCGACCGTGGACACCGTGACGGGCCCGAAGGCGTATGCAGATTTCATGGAGCGGGCGCGCGTTCTTACCGCGGCGATCGCCTTAGCGCTCACTTCTCCGGGGGCTGACGAAAAACCGCTTCTTGTTCGGATGGGGGCGGAAGACTCCCGCGTCGAAGCGTTCGGCCACGGAGAATATGCGACCGCTGGCGTCTATTCAGTGCGGCCAATAATTTTGCGGGAAGCCGAAGCCGCCCGGCGTGATGGGCTCGCCGCACTTCGGAATTTTTTACAACGATTGCTCGAGCGCGGTTACGAGATTGCCGGAATCCCGATCTCGGAATCGATCGACGTGGATCGCCCCGCCGACCTCGCCGCGGCGGAAGCATTGCTTCGGAGCGCGCAAAGATGAAACGCCTCGTTGGTCTCTATCGGGAAAAGCAGTATTCGCCTGGCCGGCATCAATCGAACGATGCTCTCCTGCTCGACCAGATCGCGCACCGGCTTCGCGAGCGGGAATTCGCGGTTGACCTCATGACGCTCGAGGAGGCGAACGGCGCGCGGGCGGGAGCCGAACTCCTTTTCTCAATGTGCCAGGGACGCGCTGCCTTGGAAAATCTCGCTGAATGGGAACGTGAAGGCGTCCAGATCATGAACAGCCCTCGCGCCGCGCTGAACACGCATCGCGATCGGTTGCCGGGCTTAATGGTTGAGGCCCGTTTGCCATTTCCGCGAACCAATCTCTTCTCGACAGAACAGAGTCCGGATTTGCGCGGCCTCGATCTGGACAAAGGCACTTGGCTGAAGCGCGGCGACGTTCACGCCTCGGTGACGGCGGACGTGCAATGGATCGATTCGCGGGAGCGGCTCGAGGCGGGGCTGGCCGACTTTACGCGGCGCGGAATCAATCTGGCGGCGTTGCAAGCGCATCGCCCCGGCGATGAGATAAAGTTTTACGGCGTCGCTGGAGGCGCGTTCTTCCACTGGTTTTACTCGGGCACCGCCCGGAAATATCCGTTCGATTTCGCCCGGCTCCAGCAACTCGGTAATGACGCGGCCGCCGCGGCCGGGCTCGATATTTTCGGCGGGGACGTTATCGTCTCGCCCGCTGGAGAATTGACCTTGATCGACCTCAACGATTGGCCGTCATTCGCCCCTTGCCGCGAACGGGCGGCTTACGCGATCGCTGATTTCATTACCAAACGTGTCCATGCCGGCTAAGACCGAAACTCCATCGCAAACGGAGGCGCTCTTCGAACGCGAGCAGCAGTTCATCGCGCCGGGCGTGCAGACGATTGCGCTCTTGTCGAAGCTCGCGATCGCGCGAGGCAATGGCGCAACCTTGACCGATCTCGATGGCCGCACCTATCTCGATCTCAACGCCGGCGTTTCTGTCGCGAGCCTCGGCCACGCCCATCCGAAATACGTCGCCGCCCTCACGAAACAACTCGAAGCGGTCAGCGTCGGCAGTTTTACTTCGGCGCCCCGCGCTGAACTCGTCAGGCTAATTGCGGGGCTGGCGCCGGGCGAACTTTCGCGCACACAGTTTTTTAGCGGCGGCGCGGAAGCCGTCGAAGCCGGGATCCGGCTGGCGCGCTCGTTTACGAAGCGGACCGACATCGTCGGATTCAGCGGCGGATTTCACGGGAAAACGGCCGGCGTCTTGCCGATCTCGGACATCGATTGGAAAACGCTGATCGGTCCCCTGCCGCCGGGATACAACATCGCACCTTACGCTGATCCGACGCGCTTCGACGGCACGCCGGATAATTGTCGCGCGGCCACGATCAAAAATTTGCGGCGCGTGATCGAGGAAGAAATTAGCGGCCGGCCCGCCGCGATCGTGATCGAGCCGATCCAGGGAACGGCCGGCAACATCGTGCCGCCACCCGGATTTCTCCGCGAAGTAACGGATGTCGCGCATGAATACGGCGCGTTGCTCCTCGCCGACGAAATGATCACCGGATTCGGAAGGACCGGAAAACTGTTCGGGTGCGATCACGACGAGGCCGTGCCCGACATCATGACGCTCGGAAAAGGAATGGCTTCGGGATTTCCGGTCAGCGCGCTGGTTTCAACGGAGGAGATCATGTCGGCGAAGCCGTTCTCGCTGCCGAGCGCATCATCGTCGAGTTACGGCGGCAATCCGCTGGGAGCCGCGGCGGCATTGGTCACGATCCAGACGATTCTCGCGGACAAGCTGGTGGAGAACTCGGCTAAAGTTGGGCGAGTGCTTCGCGAAGGTTTAGAGACGGTTGCGAAAAAGCACCGCTCGATCGCGAACGTCCGCGGAAAAGGTTTGCTCATCGGGTTTGATCTGGTCGCAGATCAGGAAACCAAAACGCCCTTGCCGAAAGAACGCTGCATCGAATTCTTCCAGCGCTGCCTCGCGAAGGGACTCATCATGATGAGTTACACGCCGCGCGTCCGCGTTCATCCGCCGCTCATTCTTTCCGCGGAACAGGCAAATTCCGCGCTCGCGATTATCGACGGCGTGCTCGAGCAACTCGAAGCCGAGTAAAGCCGTGCTGCGCGGAGCGATCATCGGCTTCGGCGCTGTGGCCGCGAACGGGCATTGGCCGGCCTACGCGCAATCGAATGAAGCGAAGATCGTCGCGGTCGTCGAGCGAACGGAAGAACGCAGACAATTCGCGCGAGAATTAATTCCCAACGTGGCGGCTTTCGCAACGATGGAGGGACTCGCCGCCGGTCCTGGAATTGACTTTGTAGATATCTGCACGCCGCCTGCGCTGCATGGCGCGCCGATGCGGGATGCGCTGGCGCACGGCTGGAATGTCTTGTGTGAAAAACCGCTTCTCCTCGAGCTCGGAGAATTCGAAGAGATGCGATCGCTCGGACGTGAATCACGGCGCGCCGTCGTTCCGGTCCACAATTGGAAATACGCGCCGATCATTCTCAGGGCGACGGAAGCGCTGCGTGCAGCCGCTATAGGAGAATTGCAGACCGTCGAAATTGAAACATTGCGGATCGAAGACTGTGCAGCGGTCGATCCGGATCATCCGAACTGGCGACGCGAGCCCGCACTTTCCGGCGGCGGCATTCTGATGGACCACGGCTGGCATGCGATCTATCTGGCGCGCCATTGGTTCGGAGAGGGTCCGAGCAACCTGGAGGCGAAGTTGCATCGAGCGACGAACGGAATCGAAGATGAGGCGACGTTGACGCTCCATTTTCCGCGTGGCGACGCGAAGATTTTTCTAACCTGGCGCGCCGATCGGCGACGAAACACGATGCGATTGCGCGGTGATCGCGGCGAGATCGCGATTGATGACGACACGCTTCGAATTCCCGATGAAGAAATACGCTTTGAGAACGCGCTCTCAGCCGGATCGCATCACGCGGATTGGTTTGCAGCGATGCTGCCGGACGTGCTGGCAAGTTTTCGTTCGCCGGAAAACGCGCAGATTGCCTTTGACGAAGCGGCGCTCTGCCTCTCAGTGATTCGGCGCGCTTACGAAATCGCGTGACGCGTCGGTCCGTGGTGCGCGCGTGCCAAAAACGTAGTCCCAGAGCGGCGAGCTGACGCCGTAACCGACATGGTCGTCATCGTAGTGATGACGCATGTGATATTTTTTCAGCCAAAGCCAGACACCGCGTTTCATCGAAAAGTGATGCGTGGCGTAATGGACCATGTCGTAAAAAAGATAACCGCAGAGAAAACCTGCGAACGCAGCCGGCGCTACGCGGCCGAACACGACGAAGAAGAGCCCGCAAAACAAAAAGGCAAGCGGGATGCTGACGAGGGGCGGCATGACCAGCCGGCTGGCATCTTTCGGATAATCGTGATGAACGCCGTGCAGCAGAAAATGGAGCTGCTTTCCCCAGCGGCTCGTCGGTTGGTAATGGAAAACCCAGCGATGCATCGTGTATTCGACCAGCGTCCAAATGAGAATGCCGAGCAGGAAAAAAGCGATCACGACGCCGGCAGCGAGGGCGCGCTGCCGCAGCGCAAGATCGAGCATGAAGAGAACGACGGGCCCGTAAATCACGAGCGGCGTGGCGGGGTGCACGTGCGAGAAGAATTCCAGGAAGCGGCTCTCGAACATGCGGACCGACTCGTTCTTGTTCGAGACGAAGCGCTGCGTCATACGATTAAATCATCCTCAATTCCCGGCCCGCTTCAACGCGCGGCCAGCGCCTGGCGTTTCCCCGCGGGCAGCAGCGTGTCGGAAAGAATGTTGAGGGCTTCGTTCAGATCGGCGCGGGTGTGATTCGCGGTGACACAGGCGCGGAAACAGATCTTGTCCTCGGGCACCGCCGGATAATCGACCGGCGCCACCCAGAGCCCGCGATAACGAAGCTCGTGACAGAGCCGATGCATCCGGTCGCGGTCGCCGATCACAATCGGCATGATGTAAGTGTTCGAATTTCCGGTGTCGATGCCGAGCCCGTCGAGTTGTTTGTGGAAGTAGTCGGCGTTTTCCCAAAGACGCTTGCGCAACTCCGGCTGGCTTGAGCCGAGCTCGAGCGCTTTTAGGATCGCGGCCACCACGACCGGCGGCAGCGCACAGGAATAAACATACGGATGCGCGTAGAGCCGCAGGTAATCGAGCATTTCCTTCGAGCCGGCGACGAAACCGCCCAGGGCTCCGAACGCTTTCGAGAAAGTGCCGTAAAGAATCCGGACCTGTTTGTTCACGCCGAAATGTTCCACCGCGCCGCGACCGGTCGGCCCACAGGCCAGCATCGAATGGGCTTCATCGACGAACACACTCGCGCCGTGCGAATGAGCCACGTCGATGAGCGCGTCGAGATGGCCGAAATCGCCATCCATGGAATAAATGCCTTCGACAATCACGAGGCGGCGTTTCGTTTTATGACGAGCCAGCGCCGCATCGAGCGAAGCGGGATCATTGTGCTCGAATCGATCGACGCGAGTTCGCGCAAGCACCGCTCCATCGCGCAGGCTAAGGTGAGAACGATTGTCCATCACGGCCACGTCGCTTTTTCGCATCAATCCCGAGATCGACCCGAGGGCGCCGCCGAAGCCGCTGTTGAAGAGCATCGCGTCTTCGTAGCCAAGAAATTCCGCCATCCGTTTTTCGAGCTGACGATGAAGATCGGTCATTCCGGAAAGAGTCGGCGAACCGCAAGCCCCCATGCCGTGGGTGGCGAGCGCTTCATGGGCGGCGGCGATTACTTCAGGATGATTGGCGAGTCCGAGGTAATTGTAGGAACAAAGGTTGATAACCGGATGCGATTTACCGCCGTAGTTCAGGACAGTGCGGGCCTCGGGCGGGCCAAGCAGCTGCGGTTCGTATAATTCGATGGCCCACTCGCTCGCCTGGTGCCATTTCGTGAAAACCGATGGCGGATGAAGTGGATCCTTGCTGTCCCCGACGAGAAAATCGCTCAGGCCGAAGTTCCCGAAACTGATCTCGGCGAGTTTCTCCGATTCCGGCGCGGCGATGTTTGAATTCAATGACATAACGGGAAGGTGCGGCGTTCGCACGCCTGACTGTGACTCTTTAGGTGGCGAATGAGGAGCGTCGCAGCAGCGATCGCCGGATTGGTCATTCGATTGAGCAGGCCGGTAAGATATGGAAACGGCGCTTATCCGTCCACAAGAAAAACGGGCCCTTTTCGGGCTCAGCGCGTGACGTCAGGTTCGCCAATGGACGCGAGCTGAACGCTCGCCGGTCGCGGCATGACGAGGGCGGCCGCGAGGAAGACGGCATTCAGGAACGTCCAGAAATAAATTTCTTCCTCGCAGAGATCGCGCATTCCGCGGGCGTTGAAAATGGCCAGGCCGAGGGCGCCGGCGACGATAGTCAATTCGCGCCACCAGCCGAGGAGGAGGATCTGGCGCCAAACGCGATCGCCGATTGCCGATAGGCGCAGAACGAAGAAAGCGGGGACCAGGGCAAACGCGTATTTCAAGACCGCCCACAGAATCAATTGCGGCGCCCGCCAGAGCTCCTTCGCAAACGGATAGATTTTGTCCGACGCAAATCGAAAATCGACGTGACTCAGAGCGAAACCGTTCAGGAAAAACGTCAGCAGCACAAAAACAAAAACCGCGGCGATCAACGCGAACCAGCGGACTGGCAGGCGCGCCCGCCGGAAAAGTTCGAGGCAACCGGCGAACCAGCAGCACGCCAGCAATCCACCGAGGAGTTTCGTGAGATCAAATTGGAAGAAAAAATGGCTGAGGCCGACCCACCCCAGAACCAAAACCAGCGCAGTGAGTTTGCCGCGTCCGCCGACCCGAGGAAGCGCAACGACAAACAACATGATGGCGATTCCGGCCGCGAGAAATTGTCCGCCCGGCAGCAGATCGCGCGTCCAATTTAAGAGAGGGTATTTGAGATTGAATGATTCGACATCGTAGAAAACCAACGGCAGCAGGCCGGGAAGAAAAAGCGCGGGTCCAGCGAAAAACGTCCGCCAACCTCCGGCAATGAGCACCGCCGCGATCGGGAAAATTGCCAGCACGATCAGCGAACCGTGGCGGACGAGCGAATAACCGAGCGGCCCAAAATAGGCGAAAAGCCAGACGGTGACCGCGACAAACCAAAGCACTTCGAGAATTCGCATCCGCGACGAATCGACGTTGCGCAGGCGCGCGAACGCGAAGCCGCCCAATGCTGCCAGCACATAGAAAGCAATGAACGCCAGTGGACGATGCGTCTCGTCATGAATCCAGGTCAGCCCTGCTGGAAACAACCAGAACGCGAGCGCGAGCGTGACCGCAACAAGTGCAATCTGCAAAAGAAGAACGCGAATCGGTTGACGCTGCCAGCTGAGCAATTCCGCAAGAAGAAACAACGCCGCAACCGCGAGAAACGGCGCGCTCCGCCAGGCTGTTTCCACCGCAGTCCGGCGCTGACCGTCGGTCCGCCGCCGAACGATTTCTTCGTTCAATCGCGCCTGCGCCTGATCGAGGGGCAAGCCGGCAATCGGCACCCGCCACACGTTCGCCTGCGCCGCCAGCCATCGTTCCGCGGCGTCCGGCACGAGCCGCGTCAAATCCATTCGGATTTGTCCTTCGTAATCGGCGGGGAGCAGCAGGCCGTACGGGAGGCTCAGAAAAAACAGCATGTCCTCCGCGTTCATGTCCTGATGGACACCAGCCGGGAACAGCGGTCCGTGAGCCAGGTAAGCAGCGTCCTCGGTATGGCCGCCTAATTCGTTGTGACCATGATCGCTGATCGCGAACAGGTAATCCGTCGGTTGCAATCGACCCGCCACTTCCCGGATGAAATCGTCAACTTCGCGATATTTGGCGCGATACTCCGGACCTCGGACCGGATATTCGTGTGAGACTTTGTCGGTCCCGATGATGTGAAGGACGAGGACGCCGATCGATGAATCATCGAGCCATTGCCGCGCTTTCCGATAAACGAACGCATCGCGCTCGAGCAGCGGCGCGTGCAGATCTTCGTAGTTGAGCGAATCGACAAAGGCATGCGGATAAAGTCGGTTCAACGTGTGATCCGACGCGACCACGAGCCTGGTCCCGAGCGCGGCCAGCGACGCCGGCCACGTCGTCCGGCTCGATGCGAACGCCGAGAAATCCTGGAGCGTCGTTCCCATCGTCGCTTCGCGTCCTTCGAAGATGCTTTTGATGCAGGGAAACGTCGCCTTCGCCGCGCACGATCGCGATCGCCCCGAGAGCGACGACGTTCGCAACGAACTAAGAAACGGCATCAGTTCCGGATCGAACATTTCCGATTTCCCCGCGCTATCGAGAATGAAAACGACCGCACGGAAATGCTGCGATGGCTCAAATGCGCGCGATTGACTGGAACTGGTCGCCGTTTCATGTGGTGTGACTACGAGCAATGCCACAAGCAAGAGAATCAACGGCACCAACCCGAGCCGAAGAACGCGCGATATCATTCGGTCCCGATTCTACGATGAAAAAATCGCGACCCTAACGGGATTCGAACCCGTGTTACCGCCGTGAAAGGGCGGTGTCCTAGGCCACTGGACGATAGGGTCAGGAAAAGCGGGGGCAATATCAGAAGCTGACCCGGTGGTTGCAAGTTATTTGCCGGATTCAGCGCTGGAGCGAATTGCGATCGAAGGTGCCGCGCAGCTCGCGGGCGCAGGCGAGATTGCAGGCGTGAAAACGGAAGAAGGGCGCGAACATCGTTTTCTTCAGGTCCAGATCGAAATGCGGCGCGAGCATGGCGAGCAATGGAAAAGCGGATTCGTTGTGGAGCTCGCCGACGATCCATTTGCAGTGCTGCACAAGTTCGAAGGGCAGCGCCGTGAGCACGTCATACTCGACCCCTTCGCAATCGATCTTGATCAGATCGACTTTCGTTAGGCCAAGATTCCTGACGACCTCGCCGGCGTGTCTGACTTGACATCGCGTGGGCGAGAGCGGTCCGGACCAGTCGCCGCCAAGATCTTTTGCGAGCGTGAAGCGGCTGAAATCGGCGCCGTCGAACGGGACGGCAACATCGGCATTCGCGGCGCCGAGCGCGTAGTTGAAGACTTCGATCGCCGGAAGACCCGCGATGTTCTTTTCCAGAATCCGAAACGTGTCGGGATGCGGCTCGAAGCCGTAAATCTTCGCGGCCGGAAACCGTTCTCGAAAGAAAAGGATCGACGTGCCGATGTTGCTGCCGATGTCCAGGATCACGTCCGGCTGAAGGGCGCGCGGCAAAAAATATTCGGCTTTGCCGCCGCGCCGGACCAACACCTGATAAACAGCGAGCGGATCGGAGGTGGCAGGCCGGTAAAAGATATCGCGGCCGTGCCACCGCAGTCTCGCCGGCGGCATTCCGCGCACTCCTGAGCGGGCAAGGGTTCGCGCCCGGGCGACATCGATGGCAAAGCGCCATGAACCCGAGCGTGCGAAGACCCTAAAAACGTGCCGGAGTCGTTTGAGCATTAGTGGTGAGAAGTTAACTGCGTCACGAGCGCGGCCGTCCGCTCAGTGGCGCCGCTGTGTTGGGAAATCACCGCGTGGGCGTGACGAACCAGAACCGAAACTGCTTCGTGATCGCGCAGGAGGCAGGCAATTTTTTCCTGCAATTCGGCCGGTCCATCTACCTGGACCGCTCCGCCGTGCGTGACGAGCGTGCGTGCGAGCGTCGAAAAATTTTCCATGTGCGGGCCGAACAGGACCGGTTTTCCGGCCAGGATCGGTTCGACGGGATTTTGTCCGCCACGGGCCATAATGCTCTTACCCATGAAAACAATCGTAGCGACGCCGTACCAGCTTTGCAGTTCACCGGTCGTATTCACGAGCAGACAATCGACCGGTCGAACCGGAGGTTCGCTCCGCAACGCTACGGTCAAGCCAAGCCGTTGCAGTCGCGAACGAATCTCGTTGGCACGTTCGACATGGCGCGGCGCGATGATCAACTGCAAATCGGGGAACTCGGTGCGAAGCCGTTGAACGATCTGCGCGAGAATTTCCTCTTCGCCGGGATGGGTGCTGCCGCCGAACAGGATTGGACGGGATGAATCGAAGCCGAAACTGCGCAGGACCTCGAGCGGCGCGTCCGGCAGTTTCACGTCGCCAGGATCGTATTTGATGCTGCCGACGTGATGAATGCGCTCGCGCGCCACTCCGAGTGCGACCCAGCGTTCGATATCCTCCGGTTCCTGGACGCAGACTGCATCGAGACAGCGGAAGGTCGGTGCGATGAGCAACCGGAAACGATGGAAACGCGCTTCGGAGCGTTTCGAGAGACGCGCATTAACCAACGCGAGCGGGACACGCTTGGCGCGCGCTTCCGCGGCGAGGTTCGGCCAGACTTCGGCTTCGACCAAAATTACGCCCTTCGGTTTGATGACAGCGAAGGCGCGGCGCATGATCGGCCAGAAATCGAGCGGACTGTAGAGCACTTCCATTCGGTCGTTCGCTTCGGCGTTGGCGACCTGAAATCCGGTCGTGGTGGTTGTCGTTAGGACGCAAAAGAACTCAGAATCGAGCCGGCGAAGTTTCGCGCACAATTTCAGTGCGACGGCAACTTCGCCCACGCTGACGGCGTGAATCCAGGTGCAGCGGTGGGCGGACAGCCTCGCGCGCACGTCGCTGTCGTACGATCCGAAACGCTGCCCCAATTTGTGCCGGTAATTTCCGCGCCGAAGCAGCTTCGTGATCTGGCCCGGAAGAAAGAAGAGCAGGCCGATCGGATAAAAAAGATTGTAGAAAAGACGGATCATCAGCTCGTGCCCGGCTCGACGCTTCGTTGGAGGAACAAAACTTCCGTCGCGCCGTAACGGCGGGCGCGAGTTACATTCCACAACGCGGCCGCTGGCATTTTTTCGCCGGGCCGTTTTTCGAGGACGAAGATACCCGAGGGCTCGAGCATTCCGGCGAGCTCGTGACTGTCGAGCAGCAAGTGCGTGTAAGCGTCGCCCGATTTTGTTTTCTCATAGGGCGGATCAGCAAAAATAATCCGGAACGGTTCCCGTGTTGATGCCGGGCGCAGAAAGGCGAACACATCCTGCTTGCGGACCCGGCCTTCAAATTTTGTCCGCGTAAGATTGCGCTCGATCGCAGAAATCGCCGCGGCGTTCTCTTCGACGAACAACGCTGACGCCGCACCGCGGCTTAACGCTTCGAGGCCGAGCGCACCTGTGCCGGCGAACAAGTCCAGCACACGCGCGCCGACCACCAGCTCTCCAATGCTGGAAAAGATCGCGGCCTTCACCCGATCCATTGTCGGGCGGACGCCACTCTTCGGAACATCGAGCTGGATGCCGCCCGCTGAGCCGGCAATCACTCTCATGGTGACGCGCTTGGAGCCGGCGAGGCAGAGGCCTCAGTCGCCGGTTCTTGCGCCGGCTTTTTTTTCTTCTCGGATTTTCCGCCGCCAAGCAACCCGGTAATCACACTGCTCAAGTCTTTCAGATCATGGCCAATCAACTTGTCCATCAGGTTGGTCTTCGGCCGGCCGACCGTTCCGCCGACTTGGAAATTGAGAGCGGTATAACCGGGTTCATCGATCGGTTTGAAGTTGTCACGAATCGGGCGAAACAGTTGACCGCGGATCTTCTCGTTCACCGCGAGCTGCGATTCGAGCTGCAATCTGCCGTCGAACGAAACCGTGCCGGTCGCAGTCAGCCGAATGTTCTCGGAACGGAAAACCAGCTGATCGATGGTAACGACTCCGGGGTCGATATGATATTTCACGAGCGCTTCGTCGAGGCGCAACTGTTGCAGTTCCTGGATCTGGAGCAGCTGCCCGAGCGCGCTCAGCAAACTGTATTGCCGCACCTGGCCATCCCGCAGAACGATCTCGCCCGTGCCGGCCAGCGCATTTGGGTCGGCAGTTTTGCCGCTCGCGTCGAGTTGGCCTTCCAGTTTTCCTGTTACCATCCCGGGCGCGCCGCCGGCTTCGGTGACGATCTTGTCCGCCTGCACGTCGTTGAATCTGATGCTGACCGTGAAAGGCGAATCCTGAGCCTGGGGCTGCATCAGGAAACGGCCGGCAATCCGCCCATCGCCCGCGCGCGCCGTGATGCCGGACAATTCCAGCTCGTTGGAATCGTAACGGACCGGCGAATGGAGTTCCTGAAGAAAAAATCGATCGCGCAACGAAGTCTTGACGATCGTGACGTTGCCGCTCAGCTCGGTCGCGGTGCGAAAGCTCGAACGGAAATCGACGTCTTCGAACGTCGCGACGCTCTTCAATTTTTGGTCGAGGAAACGGAACCGCGCCCGGCTGACGTTCACCCGCTCAACTTCCGGCGTGAAGGCGTTTTTGTTTTCGGTTTGAACCACGACTGGCGGCGCCGAACTCGCCGGCTGTTCCGGCACGGCCGCATTTTGTTCGGCCCCTGGCGGCGCGGCAGCGGGTGTTTCCACGGCGGTGGTCTTCGTTGGTGGCATCACTGGTTCGGGCGGCCGTGAAGGCACGCGCCATTTGCCATCGGCGTTCTGGGCCCAGACGATCTCCGGGTTCACCAGCGAAACTTCCTTGATGACGAGATGCCCGCCAAAGAGCGACGAGAATCGAATCCGGAGCCGGAACGTTTTCGCGGTGAGAAAATCGGGCGAAACGCCGGGTTGGCTTTGCGGAATCGTGATCCCGGTCAGTTTCAATCCCCACCACGGCGTGACGCTGATCCGCTGAATGCGCAACGCCATGCCGAGGCGCTGGCTGAGTTCCTGCTGAATCCGCGCTTGTGTCCCACGCGACTGCACATACATGTTCACGCCGAGCAAAATGAGCAACGCCACGCCGACAATCAGCCCCAGCCCGATCAGGATGATGCGGCTCATTTTTTGCACGCCGGAAGGTTACGCCGCCGGAGTTTGAAGAAAAGACGAAAGCCAGTTTTGCCGTGAAAGATACGATCGTGATTCTCAATCCAGCCGCGCGCGGGGCACGGACCCAGCGTTTGCGCGCGGAAGTTGAGAAGCTGGCGCGGGACTCGATTCTCTGCGCGACGTCGGGCGCTGGCCAGGCGGAGGCGCTCGCGCGAAATGCGGTCGCGGAAGGTTACAAAAAAATCGTGGCCGCGGGTGGCGACGGCACGATCAACGAAATCGTGAACGGCATCGCCGGCCATGACGTTACCCTTGGGCTGCTGCCGCTCGGGACGATGAATGTGTTCGCCGCCGAGCTCGGACTGCCGCTCAACGATCTCGCGCGTTGCTGGCAAATCATTCAGGAAAATAAAACCGACCGGGTGGATTTGCCGCGCGCGAACCGCAAACATTTCGTTCAGCTCGCGGGCGTGGGCCTGGATGCACAAGCCGTCAAGGAAACCAGCGGTGCGTTCAAACGCAGCTTCGGTCCGCTGAGCTATTTGATTTCCGCGGTCCAAATCGCATCGCGAACGGCGCCGGTCCTCCGGATCGAATCTGAGGATGCGGTGGCGGTTGAAGGATCGTTCGTCCTGGTCGGCAACGGCCGGCTTTACGGAGGCCGTTTTCCATTTTTCAAACAAGCAGTAATGAACGACGGATTGCTCGACGTGATCGTTTTCAAGCGCCTGAGCTACCTCGACATCATCCGTTACCTCCAGGACGTCGTGTTCACTCCGCAAATCTCGTCGCCGGAGGTCGAGTATTTCAAAACCAAACATCTCCGGGTCAGCAGCGACGAAACGGTGCCGGTGGAAATCGACGGCGAGCTGATCGGGAATTGCCCGGTCGAATTCAGGATCCGGGCGGGCGGACTGCGGGTTTTGACGCCGCGCTAGCCACAAGCCCATCGACAAGAATTTTTCGTTGCGATAACCTCGGGGACATGCGCCTCTCCGGCCGAAAACCGTCGCCCACGACCAGGCGCTGGACCCAGCGGCCGCGCGTAGTGCTTCTCGGATTGATCGGCGCGAACATCGCGGTTTTCGTCGTCCAGCTTTTTCTCGACGCCTACGAGCCGGGATTCGTCCGCGAATATCTGGCGCTGAGCGATCACGGCCTCCGCTCCGCCTACGGCTGGCAATTCATCACCGCGGCATTTCTGCACGATGGCCCATGGCATCTGCTCGGGAACATGTTCCTCCTTTACCTGCTCGGTCGCGACGTCGAATCGATCATCGGGCAACGCCAATTTCTGTTCCTGTATCTGACCGGGACGCTCGCGGGCGAGCTCGGGCATTTGTTTCTCATGCCCGAAAATTCCGCGCTCCTCGCGGCCTCGGGCGGACCGGCGGCGGTCGTGGTGGCTTACGCGGCGATTCTTCCGGAGCTGGAATTAACGTCGATGGTTCTTTTCCGGTTGCCGATTCGACTGAAAGCCAAACATCTCGGTTACGCGGCCGTCGTCCTGGCGGTGCTCGGAATTATTTTCGATCGCACCGCAACGGTGGCGCACAGTTCTTTCCTGGGCGGTTGCATCGCCGGCTGGTTCTACGCTCATTTGCTCGGGTTCGGCCGGCCTTCGATTCTGCAACGCGCGCTCTCGCAGCGCCGAGCCGAGGCCGAGCGTCACAACGCGATGACACCGGAAGAATTCATCGCGCAGGAAATCGATCCGTTGCTCGATAAGATTTCGCGTGAAGGAATGGGAAGCCTGACGCGGGCGGAGAGAAAATTGCTGGCGAAGGCGCGCGAGAAAATCGCCGGCCGGGGCTGAGGCGCTGCCGCTCTAATTGTCATTCTGAGCGAAGGCGCAGCGGAGTCGAAGGATCTCTAATTTTTCGGCGCTGCTCGACGAAGACAAAGTCAGAGATTCTTCGACTGCGTTTCGCATTCGCGAAACTCCGCTCAGAATGACAAGTATAGGGGTGCGAACCTGGATCGAGCAAAAGGCGGGAAACACGCTTAATCCTGCGCAGGTCGAGAACACGCTCGAACGCGTTGAAGAAACGTGGCCGAAAGATGCGAAGCCGTTGGTTGATTTGATCGAAGCGTTCCCGTTAGGCGAAGCGGCCCTGCTTCACTTGATCTCGGTCTCCAGCGTTTGTGCGGCCCGATTCGTCCTCCACCCGGAAATTCTCCTCTGGCTTTCCCGCCCTGAAATTTCGACCGAGCCGCGCCATGCGCAGGCGATGCTCGTCGGCCTGCAACGGATCGCCGAAGGCTCCACGTTTGCCGGAAACTTCAGCGCGCTCCGTTTCTGGAAAGGGCGCGAGATGACGCGAATCGCACTTCGCGAGATCGCGGCGGCCGCGACGTTGGAAGAGACAACAGGCGAACTATCGCAGCTGGCGGAGATCTGCTTGCGCGAAGTTTACACCTATTGGGATTGCGAACTGCGCAGCCGGCGCGGCGGACCGAACACACCGTTTGCCATTCTCGGTCTCGGGAAACTGGGCGGGCGCGAGCTGAACCACAGCTCGGATATCGACGTGATTTTTGTTTACGGCGAAGAAGGCCAGGTCTCGCCGAACCTCACTTATCACGAGTGGTTCAATCAACTCGGCGCCAAAATCATCGAGACGTTCGCGGCGCACGATCCGGCAGGGGCACTCTTCCGGATTGATTTGCGACTGCGCCCGGAAGGAACCGCCGGTCCGCTCGCCCGGTCCATCGACAGCATGGAAAATTACTATGCCGGGTTTGGTGAAACCTGGGAACGCCTTGCCCTCATCAAGGCGCGCGGCATCGCCGGCAATCGCGAGCTGGCTTACGAATTTCTTCGGCAACATCAGCCATTCATTTTTCCGAAAAGCCCGACCCGCGATGTGTTGGAGGAAATTGGCAGCATCAAGCGGCGCATCGAACGCGATATTGTCGGTCAGGAAAATATCGAGCGCGACGTGAAGCTTGGCGCGGGCGGGATTCGCGAGATCGAATTCGTGGTCCAGGCGCTGCAATTGTTGCACGCCGCCCGGAACGCGTTTCTCCAGGAAACCAGCACGCTCAAGGTTCTTCCAGTTCTGGCCGACCTGGAATTGCTGCCCCATCAGGAGGCGCGGATTCTTGAAGACGCTTACCGTTTTCTTCGCAGCGTCGAGCACCGGCTCCAAATCGAAGCGGAACAGCAGACGCACACCGTGCCGGAAAATTCCGACGCGCTTCGTCGTTTGGCGAGAAGCCTTGGATTCTCTTCCGCGCAAAAATTCAACGCTGCCTTGCGCGAACACATGCAAAAGGTGCGCGCGATTTTTCGCCGGGTGATTTCGACGCCGAGCGGAGCGGCGCCGCCGATCGAGGAAAGCCTGCACATTTTCCGCGATCAAAAAACTGCCGCGAAATCGCTCGCCGATCTAGCGAAAGCGCCGGGCGGTTTGCATGTCGCGCCTCGAACCCGGCAAGTCCTCCGAAATCTGCGGCCGCTCTTGTATCGATGGCTGGAGCGCGCAGCCGATCCCGACATGGCGCTGAACCAATTCATCCGCTTCGTCGAAGCCTATGGATTGCGCAGCATGCTCTTCGAGCTCCTGGTCGTGAATCCGAAGTTGCTCGAGCTGCTCGTGAAAATGTTCGATGCCAGCCGGCACGCGGCCGATTTGCTGATTCGCCGGCCGCAATTGCTGGAAGAGGTTACGCGACCAGGCGTGCTCGATCGTGAGCTCAATCTGGCCCAGCACCTCCGGCGCCTCGAAGCGCTCAACCTCAGCGGCGATTCGCTCGACGTCTTGCGCGCCTATCGCCAAACTCAGCAACTTCGAATTCTGCTGCGCGACATTCTTGGCCTCGCCGATCTCGCAACGGTTTTCGCGGAACATTCGGCGCTCGCGGAAGCATGCCTGCTTGTCGTCAATCGCCTGCGGGGAAGTGAAAGCGACCTGACGATCATCGGCCTCGGAAAATTCGGCGGCAGCGAAATTGGTTACGGCGCCGATCTCGACGTCCTTTTTATCGGCGAGGATGTGCGGGCCGCGCAGCATCTGACCGTCGCGATGGCGCAAACGACCGCGGAAGGAAGTATTTGGACGGTCGACGCGCGGCTGAGGCCGGATGGCGAGAAAGGAATTCTGTCCCGCTCCATCACCGCTTACGAAGCCTACTATCAAACGCGCGCGCAATTGTGGGAAGCGCAGGCCCTCACTCGAGCGCGCCCCATCGCAGGTCCGCTTCAGAACGAATTCATGGAGCTCGCGCAGCATGTCTGGCACGTCGCGGGACAGCGGCCAGATCTATTCCCCCAGGTCAATGCCATGCTCGAACGAATCCGCCGCGACCGCGGCAGCGCGTCGGACGAGCTCGATTTCAAAACCGGACTCGGGGGAGTGATCGAAGCGGAGTTTCTCATCCAGGCGCTTCAGATGCGGTCTGGCATTTGGGAGCCACGAATGATCGCTGCGCTCGAACAACTCGCTGAAGCAGGCGTTATGAAGAGGCCCGATGCCGAAGAGCTGCGCAGCCATTACGATTATCTGCGCGCGGTCGGATCGGCCTTGCGGCGATGGGAAAACAAGAGCGTGTCGATCTTGCCGGCGGATAAGGCGGAACAGGAAAAGTTGGCGTTGCGTTCGGGCGCGAAAAATCTGGATGATTTTGCGCAGGCCTATCGCAAAGCCCGCGCCGGGATTCACGCGATCTATTCGAAATATCTTCTGTAGCCGCTTCGCTGTGCGAAGCGTTGGCGGAGAGCGACGATTTCTCCCGCGCTTCGCACAGCGAAGCGGCTACAGAAGAATAGGGCTCACCGACTCAACATCAGCCGCGCCAGCGCGCCGAGAACCAGGATGCTCACGGCGATTCCCACGCAGACGACGACGAACAGAGCAACCAGGACACCGATGACGAAAAGCCAGTCGCTTCGGCTCGGAGGCGCGGAACCGAGGCGGTGGTTCTTGATGATCTCGTAATTGCGCGCGTTCGACTTGAACCAAAACGAAAAGGCATCGCCCACGACGGGAATGATTCCGATGACTTCGTTCGCCAGAATGTTGAGCGCCATTCGAGCGAGGAGAATCCTCGGCACGCCGAGCCGAAGCGCTTGAATCAACGCGAACGCCGAGACGAGGGCCGAGCTCGTGTCGCCGATTCCTGGAATGAGCCCGATGAGTGGATCGAGGCCAAAACGAAAGTTCGTGCCGGGAACGCGAATGACTTCATCCATGATGAGCGCGAGCCATTTGAAGAGAGGTTCGAGGCTGCGGCGTTTTTGTTTTTCCTCAGGCGGGAGAACTTCCCAATCGACTTCCTGTAGCGGCGGTCTCTGACCGTCGGGCGTGGACTCTAGTGCCACGATGAAGATTTCGGCGGTATAGACCGCCGCTGCAACTAGCCCGGAATACCTTTCAGCATCTGCTCGTTAGTCGGGAATTTTTTCACGAACATGAGGAGACGCTCAATCGCTTCACCGGGCTTGTGGCCGGCGAGACCGCGGCGAATCAAATTGATCTTCTCCAATTCCCACGGCTGGAGAAGCAATTCCTCGCGCCGGGTTCCAGACAGGAAAATATCGACCGCCGGATAAATGCGCTGATCGCTGATCTTGCGATCGAGAACCATCTCCATGTTGCCGGTGCCTTTGAACTCCTGGAAAATCAATTCGTCCATCCGGCTGCCGGTTTCGATGAGCGCGGTCGCCACGATCGTGAGCGAGCCGGCTTCTTCGGTGTTGCGCGCGGCGGAGAAAAGTTTTCGCGGCGTTTCCATCGCACGCGCGTCGATACCGCCGCTCATGGTTCGGCCGCCGCCGCCCATCGCATTGTTGAACGCGCGAGCCGTGCGGGTGATCGAGTCGAGCAAGATGAAAACGTCTTTCCCGGCTTCGACGAGACGCTTCGCGCGCTCGACCGCGAGCTGCGCAATGCGCGTGTGACTTTTGATGTCGCTGTCGTTCGAGCTGGCCATGATCTCGGCCTGCGGACAGGACCGGCGGAAATCAGTGACTTCTTCCGGACGCTCGTCGACCAGCAGGATGATCAACTTCATCTCCGGATGGTTCTTCACGACGGCATCCGCGATGTGATGGAGCAGCGTCGTCTTGCCGGTGCGCGGCGGAGCGACAATCAAACCGCGCTGGCCCATGCCGAGCGGCGTCATTAGGTCCATGATCCGTGTCGTGTAGCGATCGGGCACCGTCTCGAGCCTGATCTTTCGATTCGGATTGATCGTGGTCAGTTCTTCGAACGGGCGCAGCCCCTGATACTTCGTCGGCTCTTCACCATTGATCTGGTTGAGCCGGGTCAATTGCGGACCGCGATTGCCGCGGCGGGTCTCGCCGTAAATCCACATGCCGTCGCGGAGCGCGAAACGCCGCACGATCTCCGGCGTCACGAAAATATCGTTCGGCGTCTGGACGAAATTCCGTTTTGCGTCGCGCAGAAAACCAAAACCTTTGCCTGAAATCTCGATGATACCGTCGCCGTATTCCGGCTCGCGCTCGATCTCGCCATTCTGCGAACCCGAGCCTTCATCGCGTTGATCGCCTTCGTTCACGCGCGGAGCGCCCGAAGTCTCGTCGGCCACGGCGCCATCGCCGCGATCACCCGGTCCGTTGAAATTGTCTCGCTGTTCCTGCGGGCCGCGATTGTGCCGGCGCGGGAAACGGCGGCGCGGACGGCGCGGCCGATCCACAGGCGCGTCGGTTTGCAGCGGTGGCTGGTTCTCGTTTTCTTCACTCATAAATGCAGAGATTGGTTCTCGTTCGCCGCCGGAGCAGCCCTGCCGCCATTCAAACCGGCGGCGTTGTTACACCGGCAATTTCGCCAGCAATTCGTCGGGAATATCTAAGTTGGAATAGACGTTTTGGACGTCGTCGTCTTCTTCGAGGCTGTCGCACAAGCGCAAGATCTGCAGCGCGACGGTCTCATCATGGACCGGAACTGTCGTATCTGGAATAAATGTAAACTTCTGCCCATCGGTGGTGACGCCCGCGTTCTTGAGCGCCTCAGCTACTGCGTAGAGCTGATCGTGGGAAGTGGTAATAACATACTGCTCCTCCTCGGTTGTCAACTCCTCCGCGCCGGCTTCCAGGGCGACCTCAAAAAGGCGGTCTTCGTCAATGGAACCCCGGGGCACCGTGATCCGCCCCTTTTTGTGAAACATGTAGGAAACGCTTCCGCTCGAGGCGAGGTTCCCATGGTTCCGGGTAAAGATGCTGCGAATCTCGGCCGCGGTGCGGTTCTTGTTGTCCGTCGCCGCTTCGACGATCACTGCGACACCGCCGGGCGCGTAACCTTCGTAAACGATCTCGTCGAAATGTTGGGCTTCGGTTCCCTCCCCCGTCCCGCGCTTGATGGCGCGGTCGATGTTGTCGTTCGGCATGCTCTGGGCGCGGGCGGAAAGAATCGCGCTGCGGAGGCGCGCATTCCCGTTTGGATCGCCGCCGCCTGTCTTGGCCGCGATGGTGATTTCGCGCGACAGCTTGCTGAAGAGCGCGCCGCGCTTCGTATCGAGCGCGCCCTTGAAGCGCTTAACCTTGGACCACTTGCTGTGTCCCGACATGAGATGCGAATTTCTGTGCAGTTGCCGACAGACCACTTTCCTTTCGGGAACCGGAGAGCCTCGAAGGGGATCGTTATCGAGGAGGCAAATTAACGACGGAAATTAAACCGTGCCTGGCGGTTATTGTCAATGAAATGGTAGGGACGCCGCGCGGCGGCGTCCGGTAGGCAGCGCTCCCATGACGGACGGCGCAGCGCGCCGTCCCTAACTACGCAGCGTTTTGGGCGCGTTTTCGCGCCGTCGCGTCGAGGATGCGCTTGCGAAGACGCAGAGATTTCGGCGTCGCCTCGACGAACTCGTCGGCGCTGATGTACTCGATCGCCCGCTCGAGACTCATCTTCAGCGGCGCTTCGAGCTGAATGCCTTTGCCTTCACCCTGGCTCCGCATGTTGGTGAGATGTTTCGCCTTGCACGGATTCACGGGCAAATCTTCCGGGCGCGCGTTCTCGCCCACGATCATGCCGGCGTAAATTTCTTCCTGCGGTCCGACGAAAAGTTTGCCGCGCGCCTGGATGTTATTGAGCGCGTAGGCCGTGCTCGTGCCGGGCTCCATCGAAACCATCACGCCGCGCGTCCGGCCTTCGAGCTCGCCTTTGAACGGCGCGTATTCGCGGAAGAGATGGCTCATCAATCCTTCGCCACGCGTGAGATTGACGAGATCGCTTTCGAAACCGATCAGGCCGCGGGTGGGAATGATCGCTTCGACCGAAACGCGAGTTCCGTGGTGGTCCATCGTCACGACTTCGCCTTTGCGCGCCGCGAGCGTTTGCAAGACGTCGCCCAGGTTTTCGCCCGGGATTTCGACGTAAAGATTCTCGAGTGGCTCGAGAAGCGCGCCGTTTTCGTCGCGGTGATAAATAACTTCCGGCCGCGAGACCATGACCTCGTAGCCTTCGCGACGCATTTGCTCCACCAGGATCGCGATCTGCATTTCGCCGCGCGCGTTGATTTCAAAGGCGCCGGCGACTTCCGTGTCTTTCATCTGAAGGGAAACGTTGGCGCGCGTCTCGCGCACCAGTCGTTCGCGGACGTGGCGCGCGGTAACGAATTTTCCTTCGCGGCCCGCGAACGGTGAATCGTTCACGAGAATCCGCATCCGAATCGTGGGCGGATCGATGTCGACAAACTGCAACGGCGGATGTTCTTCGCGATCGGTCAGCGTTTCACCGATGTAAACTTCTTCAAACCCAGTGAGACCGATGATGTCGCCGACGCTGGCGTGCTGGAGTTCGACCTGGCCCATTCCGGCGAAAGTGAAAAGTCCGGTGACAGTCGCGCGTTCCCGGCGGCCGTCGCGGTGAACGCAAACGATCGAGTCACCGACGTTGACGCGCCCGCTCACGATTCGTCCGAGCGCGATCCGGCCCAGGTAATCGCTGTAATCGAGATTCGAGACCAGCATCTGAAAAAATGGTTCGGGCGAAACCGGCGGAGGCGGCACATGTTTCACGATCGCTTCGAAGAGCGGCTTCATATCTTCGCTGTTCTCGTGCAGTTCGCGCATCGCGAAACCGTTTTTCGCGCTCGCGTAAATGATCGGGAAATCGAGCTGTTCATCGGTCGCTTTCAACTCGACGAAAAGATCGAACACCAGATCGAGCACTTTGTGCGGCCGCGCGTTTTCGCGATCGATCTTATTAATGACCACAATCGGCTTGGCTTTGTTCTCCAGCGCCTTTCGCAAAACGAAACGCGTCTGCGCCTGCGGGCCATCGTGCGCGTCCACCACCAGCAGCACGCCGTCCACCATCTTCATGATGCGCTCGACTTCGCCGCCGAAATCCGCGTGGCCCGGCGTATCGACGATGTTGATCCGATAACCGTTCCATTGAAACGCCGCGTTCTTCGCCCGGATGGTGATCCCCTTCTCGCGCTCGAGGTCCATTGAATCCATCATTCGTTCCTCGATTTTTTGGTTCGCGCGAAAGGTGCCGCTTTGCCGCAGCAATTGATCCACGAGCGTGGTCTTGCCGTGATCGACGTGCGCAATGATAGCGATGTTGCGGATCTTATCCATGTGAGCCGGATTTGTAGGGCAACCGCTCCGGTTGCCGCCGAAGGCAGGCGAAGCGCCCGCCCTACAATTTCGGAGCGCGGAATATGGAGGCGAGGACGGTGGACGTCAACCGGCGAGCGTTACGGACCGCGATCGTAGACTTCGACGGTGCCCACGCCCTGGCCGCCGTTATTACCCGCCAGGATCGCAGTGTAGGCTCCGGGGGCCATCGTCGCCGCAATGGCTGATTCTTTCGTATTCGAGGGCGCCAATCCGGCAGCGGCAATATCCGCGGCCTGGACCGGATCATCCGTCCAATCGTTGTTTGATCTCAGAAGCGCTCCATTTGCGTTGCGCAGCTCCAGGGTCGGATCCTGCAGTGGATTCGAGATGCCGAAGGAACTCAGACTGGGCCCGAGTCCTCGGAGAATGATGCGGTCGTTTCCGCTGTTTTTGCCCAGAATGAAGCCGGCAATGACAACGTTGTTGCCAGTCTTAACAAAGGCGCGAGTGCTGAGATTGGCGAGCTTCGACGGGGCGGCGCTGTCGATATCGTAGACTTCAAACGTGCAGATACCGACACCGGTTCCGTTGCCGCGCAGAATCGCTGTGTAAGCCCCCGGCGCCAACGTAATATCAATCGCCGATTCAAGATCATTGCTCGGAGCTAAGCCGCTGGCTTGAATCTGCGCCTGTTGCGTGTCTTTCCAGTTGTTGTTTGAAACGGGAGCGAACCCGCTGGGGCCATGTAACTCCAAAGTCGGATCGGCCAGCAGTTCGGAGGTGGCGAAACCGAAGCTGGTCAACGACGGTCCGAGCGCTCGAATGACCACGTGCTTGGAAACGTTACCCGTGATGGTGAAGCCGCCGATGCCGTTGTTATCACCAGTGTCGGTTCGCATGCGGGTGGAGAGATTTAGAGGCTGGGCGGCTGGTGTCGCCGTCGGTGTGGCAGTTGCCGTTGCTGTAGCCGTCGCGGTGGCGGTGGCTGTGGCCGTGGCCGTAGCGGTAGCTGTCGCAGTGGGCGCAATGGTCGCAGTCGCCGTTGCAGTAGCCGTGGCTGTCGCAGTTGGCGTCGCAGTCGGGGTTGCGCTTGTGCACGCGCCAGGTCCGGCCGTGTTATCTATGAAGCCCGAGACGGTGCCACTGAACGGCGAGGACGCTGTCGTTCCCGATGTCGCATTCCCCGTCGTATTGACGACGATCACGAAGTTATGGCCGGCGGGAACCGTGAACGAGTAGCTCGCATGATCGAGGGTTGTTCCCAAGCCGGTGATACCAGTGTCGCCGAGATAGTTCGTGTCGATGTTAGTCGGGTCGTAGGTCTGATCATAAGCGACGCTTTCAATATCGCCGGGACCATTGAGACCGGCGTTGATCGTCACGGTATAGCAACGATCCCCGCCGCTCGTGTTGGTGAAGGTGAACGTTTTGTAGTAGTGCGGGGCGGTTGTGGTGAAACCACCGCCGGGACTCGCCTTCCCGCTGCAGGTGCTCGGACGGCCGTCCCGGCCAATCCGATCGGTCTGAGTCGAATCACTCGTCGTGAGAGTGTAGGACGGAATCGTTTGATCCGGACCTCCGGCACAGGTCGGAATGTTGAAGGGGATGGACGTCGATCCACCCGTGTAGGAGAGGTTAAGTGAAAGCGCAATCTCGGTGCCGCAGGAGAAGGTATCCGAGACCGAGATCTTGAATGGCGTCCCGTTCGTGCCCCCGCCGTCAATCAGCATGTCTGGATAATTGGAATTACCATTTACAACGGTGACACCCGGGGTCGTCGTCGTAAGCGTGGCCGAGATTCCGGTCCCTTTCGCGCAGCCGTTGTTCTTAACGCCAAGATTCAAGAACACGCACTCAGCCCGGTTAACGATGCCGTTATTATTGCCCAGCGCATCGGAGACGGTAAAGCCGTTCGCCTCGAGCTTCGAGGTGCCGGTCATGGTAAAGTCTTGCGTAACCGTTCCGCCACCGGTCGGTGCGACGGTCGGGGAAGAAGGCGAGGCGGAGGCGCAGTTGCGGTTCGCGTCTGCGGCGGTGGCCGTGTAACTGCCGGCAGGAGTGAGGATGGTGTAAACGCCGGACGCGTTGCTTGCACCAGCATAGCCATTACTCAAGGACACAGTTACCCCCTGAATCGGAGCGCCTGTTTCAGACGAAGTAATTGTGCCGGTGACTGTGCCCCACAGATTCGCGGCCGAGACGCAGGACGGGAACTTGTAGCTACTGATCCGGGTAGACCAGTTGAATTGCCCGTCCGTCTTTAAGTACTCGTTTGTATAATAGAAGGTGCACTGGTCGATCGGATCGAGGGTCATGGCGCTGTAGTCGCCCCAGCGGTTGCCACCTTGCAGCTGCGAACCAATGCCCTGCTGCATTTCTACCTCCGCACCCATCGTTCCGGCGGTATCAGAAGCAAGGCGGCCGGTGATGTAGATGCCAGGCCTGACTGTCAGGCTCGATTTGCTATAACCGAGCGCGATGTTGCCATCTTTGTCCATCGCGATCGACGGCAGCCAGCGGTAGTTGGTGTCTATATCGTACTTGCCGGATTGGAAAAGTGTCGGCGTCGTCGTTGAGCTTCCAGCGTTTCGGAATTCGAACCATTCTACAGAGCCGTGGTTAGCGTCGCTGGCGTCGGAGGGACCACTAGTGACGAGAGATTCCTGCGGCACCGCTTGCGTGCCGTTGTTGCGGTAAGCCAACCGATACATGTAGTGGCCTCCAATGTTGTCGAGATAATCCGTGGGGACGGCCGGAGGAGGCTCCGGCACGCAGTCGCGAGCTGGAGAGTTTTGGCCGCTGATGCATGGTGCATTGCCGAGGCCCTCCATGATCGGAGTCCCCGCTGTCACAACCATTGTTGGAGTTGGGTCCCATGTCACCGCCACGCGAAACGAGTCGGTGAGTTCGGTGAGGCCGAAGTTAGGGCCAATAACAAACGCCGCCTCGCCGGCAGGCGGAGGAGTTAAACTGTCGAGATCGCCGGGGAGAAATCCGAATTCCGCTCCGAGATTCTGGCTCTGCATGCGGGCCGGGAGACCAGCGATCATTTTCTCCCGCTCGAAAACGTAGATGCGCCCCGTAGTAAAGGTGCCAGAAGTGGCGTTGAAGACATGCGCGCTCATGTAGTAGCCGTCCGGCCAGACGCCCGTGTGCGGATAATCGACGAAGTTAACCGCGTCGGTCAGGAAGTCGTAGAGGTAGTACTCTCCCGTCGCGTCCGACGTGGCGGAGACCGCAAAGCACTGGTGGGAATAACTGGTTTGTCCCGCGGCGACAACGAACTGCGAGAGCACCCAGCGGCCCGCGAGGATGTCATAAGAAACGACTGGGTCGCCGTCATTGTGCGACGCGCAAGGGCCACCCAACGCCTGGAAGAGCGTGTTACCAGACGCGGGACCGTACTCGAGAGCGCCGGTGGTTTTGTTAAAGACCGCAAAGCTGGTGTTATTCCATTGCACGTATTGCGTCGCGCCGACACGACCGTTCACGTCCGGCGGATTACTGTTAGGGGAGAATCCACCAAGGCCGACGCCGACGCCCTCAAACGTGAGGCCGGTCGGAGCGGGTGCCGAGGCTAGCGGTCCCGCGATAGTCTGGATCCGTCCTGCCGTGCCGCCGCGTTGCGTTGGAGGCTTGGGAGGAATTGGTTCCTGATAATAATGATTCACGACCGTCGCCGGATCGATCAGCGGCATGTCCCGCAATTTCCCGGTGCGAACCGCCGTGATCGGAGTCAGAGCCTGTGGCGGTCCGCTCTCCGCAATAGCGGGTTCCGTTTGCGATGTTCCTGGCGGTCGCTCCGCCGGATACTTGTCCAGTTTGATCGCGCCACCGCTCCACTTGTGATCGTTGAGCAAACTCTTTGCTTGAACGAGCGCCTGTTTTTGCCAGCTGATCCAACGCGCGATCGATAAACCGTCTCGCGAGATCGACGCGGTGACCGCCAAACCAAGGCCTGCCAGACACAGGCTGACCGCGAGCAAAAGCCGAAACCGAACAGGGGCCGATTGAGGAAAGCGAATCTTTTTCATAGAAGGATTTGGCGTGGTGGATTGGGCTCGAAATAAACCCCCATCCTCTATTCGCAGAAAACAGACTTCGCGGACGCCGGGTTCGCGATTTAGTGTTACGGCCCGCGATCGTAGACTTCGACCGTGCCCACGCCCTGGCCACCATTACTGCCCGCCAGGATCGCAGTGTAAGCGCCGGGCGCTAACGTTGCCGCAATGGCTGATTCCTTTGAATTGGAAGGCGCCAAACCGGCCGCGGTAATTTCCGCGGCCTGGGCCGGATCATCCGCCCAATCATTATCCGATTTGAGAAGCGTTCCATTCTGATTACGCAGCTCGAGCGTGGGATCTTGAAGCGGGTTCGCGATGCCAAATGCGCTAAGGCTCGGCCCAAGGCCACGGACAACGATGCGATCGTTGCCGCCGTTATTCCCGAGCGTGAAACCGGCAATGACAACGTTGTTGCCAGTGCGGACGAACGCGCGAGTGCTGAGGTTGGCAAGCTTCGAACTCGGAATATTCAGGTCATAGACTTCGACCAGGCCGATGCCGACTCCGGTGCCGTTGCCACGGAGAATGGCAGTGTAGGCGCCGGAAGATAGAGTGATATCTATCGCAGCTTCGAGATCATTCGACGGCGCCAATCCGGTGGCCTGGATCTGCGCTTGCTGTGAATCTTTCCAGTTGTTGTTGATTACAGTGGCGAAGCCGCTGGGACCGTGCAGTTCCAGCGTTGGGTCGGCCAGCACTTCGGAACTTGGAAACCCAAACTGCGTCAACGACGGTCCGAGCCCGCGGATGATGACATGCTTGAGACTGCTTCCGGTAATGGTGAACCCGCCGATTGCAGTGTTATCGCCAGTATCGACTCGCATGCGTGTGGAGAGATTAATGGCTTGGGTCGGCGGTGTAGCAGTCGCGGTTGCGGTTGCTGTTGCTGTTGCCGTTGCCGTTGCCGTAGCAGTTGCTGTGGCTCCGGGCGTCCCCGTGGCAGTCGCGGTAGCTGTGGGCGTCGGTACGGTAGTCGCGCAGCTGTTCGGCAGATTAATGTTCGTCACCGCGATATCATCGAGATAGAAGCCCTTGAATTCCGCGCCCGGATCGGACGAGAACCTCCACCGAAATTGAATCGTATCTCCCGGCGTCAGGCCGGTGACGCGATGGCAGCGGCGACCGTAGGCGGTAATGTCGCCCGTCATGTAGACAGTGCAATCGAGCGTTGCTCCCGGCGGGAGTGGGGGATTGTTCGGACCTGTAATGACGGGCTTGGTAGTGATAAATCCGCACGCGTTGAGAATTTCGCCGGCCGTGGGCTCGGTGCATTCCAGGCTCGCATAGTCGGTCGTTAGGTCGGACGACACGCAGCCATCAGCCGTCGCGTTACTCGGCGCCGGAACGTCAGTCCATGGTCCGCCGTTGCGCGAGTATTCTATGGCAACGCCGTCCCAGCCTTTCTCGAGTTGGTGGCGTTCCCAGTAAGTCAGATTCAGACTGGTCGCGCCGACGGTAAGCACCGGCGTTTGGGCTATCGCACACTCGTTGTTGCCATAAATGTCATTGGGACCAGGTCCGGCGTTCCGATAGGCGAAATCGCCGGCTGGAGTATGATTGGCGCCGCCATCGTCCGCTACCCTGACGAAACGCCAGACCGGAGCGAGAATGGCGTTGTCTCCAGGAGCGTTCAGTTGGAGGAAAGAGGTAAGGTCGCCGCCCGCGTCGTTCCAAGTACTCGCGGTCGGCTGCGTGCTGGAAGCGTAAGCAGTCCCCGCAACCACGACGTTGTTTTGGTCTTCGTTCCCGCCGCAAGCTCCGTCATGTCCGGTAGTGCTGTCCTCCGAACGCACAACATAGAAGTAGGTCTGACCGCTGGTGAGGTTGTTCGTGTCTACATAAGAGCTGGGATTCGCAACGCAGCTGGCAATTCGGCTCGCAGGCGACACGACAAAGTCCGGCGTCAACCCGCGGTAGATATTATACTTTACTGAGGATGCGAGAGGACAATTAGCGATCGCCGGCGCCCAGGTGAGTGTTATACCGCAGGCCGGTCCATCGAGACTGCTGGCGCTGATCGCGCCCGCGAATGTTGGTTTGAAGCTACAAGTCCCAGTAGCAGTGGCGCTGGCTACACTGCTATGAAGCAACGACTGGCATTTGCCGTTCGCATCCGTCGCCGCAATGACCCGATAGCTGTAGGTCAGGCCGCCTTGCGCCACGTTGTCAATGTAAGTCGTCGACGCGCCAGAGACGAACCCCAGCGGTTGATAAAGACCTTCACTACCTGGAGCACCGGTCGCCCGTTCGATAGCATAGCTACCGGCCGCAGGCGAAATCGCCGTCCAGGTGATCTGAATTTGATTAGGCGCAATAGCTGTTGCAGTCCCAATCAACGGCGCGCTCGCGGGGCGAGTAGTGCAGGTGGTCGCCGGGCATTGTATCGGAGAAAATCGGGTAGAAGCGATTCGGGTGCGCCAGTCGGGATTGGCGGCGCTGGTTAAGGCGTAATACTCGTTGGCGTGCCAGAAGGTGCAGTCGTCAGCGGGATCGATGCTTGTGCTGGTGTAATCGCCCCAGCGTGCGATCCGGACGGGCGAGGTTGGGTCGGACACAATATTTCGTTGGCCGGTAAAGATGATCGTTTCAGGCAGAGTCATCTTTCCCAGGGGATGATCGCTCGCCCGCCCGGTGTAGCGAATCGAATGATTGTCCGTACCGTCCATCGTCCCGGAGGCGCTGTAACCAATGATTATGTTGCCGCTGCCGTCCTGCGCGACCGACGACATCCAGCGAGAACGTCCGTTGGGTGCATCCGCGACAGTTCCCTGCTGATAGGTGCACGGATAACTACTGCAGACCGAATCCGGTTGTCCGGAGATCCGAAACTCATACCACCGCGAGCCCGAGACGACGCCCGTGATTCCCGGATCAACCGAGTGTGAAACAACCAGCGATTCATGATCGATGAAATTTCGATAGGCGAGGCGGAACATGAGACGATCGCCGACTGAATCGATAACAAACGGGCTGTTCGGCTGCGGGATGCACTGACCCGCTGCGCCGCCACAGGGCGCCGTCGCCGGAGCAATCGGCATTTTCGCTTGTAAGGTCTTTGCGGCGTTGCCCGCTGCGAAATCCACCTTCAATCGATAGAGGTACATCCCATCGACATGAACTGAGGTGAAGATGCCGGGAGCGCCTATCGGCGGTGGCGCGAAACCATCCAAGTCGGCGGGCATGTGGCCGCCTTCCTGAGGATCTTTGACGACAACCCAGGTAGCGCTCGCATCTCCAGCGAGCATTTTGGTCCGGTCCATGGCCCCAAAGAGACCGGAGTTAAAGTTGTTCGAGGAGTCAAAAAGGTGCGCCATGACGTAGTAGCCGTCACTCCAGACGCCATAGTGCGGATAATCGCCGAAAAGTTTGTCCGGCACGGTAAAGGAGTAGCGATAATATTGCCCGCCCGCATCGGCGGTCTTAGAGATGGCGACGCACTGATAGTAGTTACCCTTGTTGGGGTCTGATGAGCCTGTGCCGGGATCGGCGTTCGAAGTAAATTGCGAAAGCAGCCAGCGGTTCGCCACCTTGTCGTAAAGCACAATCGGATCGCCGTCGTCGTCGGTCTCGCACATTCCCCCGAAGCCCGCCCAAAGCGTGTTGATGGAGGCCGGACCGGCAACCGAAGTGACTGTGTTGTTGGCGCGGTTGAGCGACCACACCTGGTATTTCGTGTTCACCATCTCAACGTATTGGTCGTTGCCCACTGAGCCGTTGGTGTCCGGCGGGAACCCGGCGGTCGGACTTCCGTCAATGCCTTCGAAATTGAAGCCGGTGGCGGCGGCCTCGATCGCGTCGGGGGCCAGCGGACCGTTGCTGGGCGGTGGCGCAACCTGCGTTACCGGGTCTGACTTATTCGAGTGAAGCGTGCGCCAAGGCGGCAGATCGAGTTCCGGGCGCTGTGTCCGCGGTGGTTCGGGAACGGAAAGCTTGGCGAGCTCACGCAGCGGCGGCGAAACGTCAAAGTGCGACGGCGCGATCGAGTAAATGGTTTGGCCAAGGGTATTGGTTTGTTTCGTGACCGTAGGTTGCACACCGTTGAACGGTTGCGTCTGGCCCGCCGCAGCTGAAGTAGTGGCCCCGCCGGTAGCAGTGGTTTTCATCGCCGTCGATGCAGACCATGAAGGGCTTTTTGAACCGCCGCCCGGCTTCTTTATTTTTAGTTTCTCCTGAAGGAGAGCTTGTTTTTGTGCACTGATCCACTGTGCCAATGATAAACCTTCCCACGAAGCCGAGGCGGTGACCGCCAACGAAACGCCGGCCAGGCAGAGACTGACCGCGAGCAAAAGCCGCACGCGAACGTGGGCTGATTGTGAAGAGCGAGTCTTTTTCATAGAAGGATTTGTCGTGGTGGATTGGGCTCGAAAGGAACCCCCATCCTCTATTCGCAGAAAACAGACGCCGCGGATGCCGCGCGACCGTTACGGACCGCGATCGTAGACTTCGACAATGCCTACGCCTTCGCCGTTGTTCACCCCGGCGAGGATCGCCGTGTAAAGTCCAGGCGGCAACGATGCCGCGATAGCCGACTCCTTCGGGTTCGATGGCGCCAATCCCGCCCCGGTTATCTCCGCGGCCTGGACCGGGTCATCAGTCCAATCGTTGTTGGCCTTCAGCAGATTTCCGTTCCCGTCGCGCAACTCGAGGTTCGGATCCTGGAGCGGATTGGCGACGCCAAACGCGGCTAAGCTTGGCCCAAGGCCACGCACAATGATGCGATCGTTCCCGCCGTTGTTACCCAGAATGAATCCGGCAATGACAACGTTGCCGCCGGTGCGAACAAGCGCCCGCGTGCTGAGATTACCAAGCTTCGAAGCAGACGGATTGAGGTCATAGATTTCGATCAGTCCGATGCCCACGGCGGCGCCGTTGCCACGCAGTATCGCGGTGTACTGACCCGGGGTTAGCGTCACATCAATCGCGGCTTCGAGATCGTTCGACGGCGCCAGGCCAGTCCCGCTGATCTGCGATTCCTGCGAATCCTTCCAGTTATTGTTCGTGACCAGAAACGATCCAGGGCCGTGCACTTCCAGCGTCGGATCGGCGAGCAATTCGGCCGCGCTGAATCCGAATTTCGTCAACGACGGTCCGATTCCGCGAATGAGCACGTGCTTGGGAATGTTACCCGTGATGATGAAACCGCCGATGGCGGAATTGTCACCGGTCTCAGTTCGCATCCGCGTGGACAAGTTGACGGCTTGCGTGGCCGGTGTGGCTGTCGCGGTAGCAGTAGCTGTTGCTGTTGCCGTCGCTGTTGCGGTCGCTGTTGCGGTCGCAGTCGGTGTAGAGGTTGCAGTTGCAGTTGGCGCAACTGTTGCCGTCGCTGTTGCTGTCGCGGTTGCTGTAGCTGTAGCTGTAGCTGTAGCCGTGGCTGTCGGTGCTATCGTTGCCGTCGCCGTTGCGGTTGCGGTTGTAGTTGGGGTAGCTGTTGCTGAAGCTGTCGCGGTCGCAGTCGCCGTGGCAGTCGATGTCGGAGAAGTCAATGGCGTTGCTGTCGCGGTAGCAGTCGCCGTAGCCGTTGAACTCGGAGTTGGAGACGCGGTGGCAGTGGCCGTTGCTGTCGCGGTCGCAGTAGCAGTAGCAGTCGCCGTAGCAGTAGCAGTAGCAGTCGGCGTAGGTGTCCCAACTACTGCGGGAAACTTAAAGGTTCCGATTCGAGTCGCCCAGCTCGCGCTACTGGTGGACACATAATACTCGTTCGTGTGCCAGAACGTTAGGTTGTCCGAGGGATCGATGCTCATCCCACTGTAGTCTCCCCAGCGGCCGCTACCGCTGGTTTGGTGACCGCCGCCCGCGATCAGGATTGCTTCTCCCTGGCCTAAAGAATTCGCAGTATCGCTCACGAGGCGGCCGGCGTAGCGAATGGAAGGTTCCGAAGAGGCGCTCGAAACACTGTAGCCAATTGCCATGTCCCCGAGCGAATCCACTCCGATGCCCGGCATCCAGCGCCAAAGGCCGTCGGCGCCGTTGTTGAAAGTCTGCTGTTGCAAAGGAGTCGTTGGGATCGTGCTGCCGGTAACGTTGAACTGATACCAACGGATCGCCGTCGGGCCGGTGCCTCCCTGGTTGTTGTTGATAGTATGGGACGCCCACAACGATTCAACGCCAGCGAGGTTCTGATACACCACCGGCGTCATGATTTTATCGCCGAGTGTATCTAACAACGCGGTGGTGCCGTTTTGCGGGACGATCAGCGAGGTAGTTGTAAAAGCATCCGTGAAGCTATTGACCGTAACGTTAGCGTTCAAGGCATGAGTGCCGCCTACACCCAATGTGGAATTGGCAGGCGTAACAAAATCGACATGGAACCGCCAGACATGGACCGCGGTCAGAAGCACGCCGCCGCTGGCCGGGCTATCGATAGCGAGCAGGTACTCCGGCGTTCCCACCGGCGGATTTAAGCCTGTGCCGAAAGTGGCCGGCACCAGGCTGTAGCTGTCACCCAGAGTCGCGGGCGATATCGTGAAGGCCACGGCCGACGGGTTGGGTGCGCCAGTCCCATTGATCATGGCAAGACGGGGAAGAGCAAAGACCCGCACACCGTCGAAGGTCTCAGCCGGCTGCGTTAGCCCCGAGAACAAATTGACCGTGAAGTAATAAGCGTCGGGCCATAAGGCAAACTTCGGATAATCGCCGAGCTGTCCTGTGTTCGCGGGATCCACTTGGACCGCATAAAGCCACCAGCCGCCCGCAACCGGATCGTTGGTTTTGGAGACCCCGATACACTGGTAAAATGGACCGGGTCCCGGAAAGGCGCTGAAGGCGAAGTCACTGATCAGCCAGCGATCTGCCAGGTGATCGTAGAGGACAAAACCGTCGCCATCATTGAGATTAGATCCGCAAGGTGTCGTCGGCCCCATCGCGGAAAAGAATGAATTGTAAGTCGTGGGGCCACTGAGAGTATTGCCGGACTTGTCGAAAATCTTGATGCTCGAATTGACCGATTGGATGTAATGGTTCGGCCCTACGTCACCATGCGTATCCGGCGGCAGGCAGGTGCCGCACGCTGCCCCTGAGTTCATTCCAGCGAAGGTCGAGACTGGTGTCGGCATCGCGATCGTCGCCGCAATAAATTCCCTGACTTCCTGCACGGGATCCGAGGGTTCGGTTGAAGGGACCATTGGCAGTGGGTGGCGCATCAACCGCACTTCTTCCTCTTCTTCCTTCGGGGGAACATAAGGAAGCGAGCCCAGATCGCGGTCCTCGGAAAAGGGACCCACCATTGGAACCACATCCGGACGGCCCGCCACGGCATCAACGCCAGACCCGCTTTGCGGCTGTTGCGGCAGCTGTGCTTCAGCGCGAATCCCGAAACCGCTTAACGCAAGAAACACCGCGCCGAAGAGCAACAAGAAAGCGAGAAAAACTCGCGGCGCAAAAAAGCCGGATTGTTGGGCAGACTTTTTCAAGGCAGCTCTTCTAATGGACGCTTTCGAAATATGAGTGTGGCTGCCTCAAAAGATGAAGCTGATTGTATATATCCGTGGGACAAAGGAGTCCAATTTAACTCGGATACAAATCGCGCCGAAATCTGACGGGTAAATCTCAGGTCGAGACGATGGAACTTGCGGATTGTTCCGGGTGCGGAACGATAAGAACATCGCTCAGAAACATTCCAACAGATTCCTTCGCGGCACTTCGGTAACACCATCAGACTCGGATGCGCGCCCGCGTGGGCCTGGCACGGCGCCCTGCTTCGCCTGCGCCGGTCTCGTTTTCGTTGTCGCTCTGACGCTGTATGTCTTCACGCTCGCGCCGACTGTCACCTTCGTTGACAGCGGCGAGCTTATTGTCGTCGCGCATTCGCTTGGCGTAGCCCATCCGCCCGGTTTTCCGCTTTGGGTTATGCTGGCTCACCTGGCGTCTCTTCTTCCTTTTGGGAACGTCGCGTGGCGCCTCAATTTGTCTTCGGCCGTTTTCGCCGCGACGGCGGCGGCCCTTCTCAGTTTGGTAATCATCGAAGTCTTGAGTTCCCGCTCGTTTGGGCGGCAAAAGCGAAATCGCCGTTCGCGGAAAGCAGTCGCCCAATCACCCACGGCGACCAAAGCGGGCGAATTGTTTGCGCCGGCTCTGACCGGCGGATTGCTTCTGGCGTTTTCTCGCACGCTGTGGAGCTACGCCACCGTCACCGAAGTCTATACCCTAAACACTCTCCTGATCCTGGCGATCTTTTATCTCGCTCTTCGGTGGCGACGCCAGCTTCTAAGTCCGATTGCGCCCGAGTTACGAAAGTCATCGAGCTCCAGTCCCGCGCACCTGAGAATTTATTCCGCGGCGGTTATCTTTGGCCTGGCTCTCGGAGTGCATCATGTGACGGTTGCGCTCACCTTGCCCGCGATCGCTTTACTGGTCTACCGCACCCAAGGACTGGCCTTCTTTAAAAGCCGTCACCTCTTGGTCGCCGGCGCGTGTTCCCTGACTGCGCTCGTTCTTGTCTATAGCTACCTGCCGCTGGCCGCGGCCCGGATGCCAGTAATCAACTGGGGCAACCCGAGAAATTTCGGAGCTATCTGGGCCCACATCACGGGCCGCCAATACCAATCGATGTTTGCTTTCTCGCCCGAATCGATAGCTCAACAGTTCGTCGATTTCGGGCGGCTGGCGCTGCGCGAATTTGGCTGGCCTTGGGTGCCCGTGTGGCCAGCTTTCGCCCTGGCCGGTTTCATATTCTTATTCCGAGGCGACCGCACTCTCTTCTGGTTTCTCGTTCTGGTGGTAGGATTCAATCTGGCCTTTGGGCTGATCTATGACATTGCTGAAGATAAAGACGCCTATTATCTGCCTGCCTTTCTGTGTCTCGTTTTCGCGGGCGGAGCCGGGCTGCGCTGGTTGATGCTAGTAGGATGGTGGCGGTCGCGCACCTACATCATAGGAGCGACAGGCTTACTATTACTTTTAGTTCCACTGCGAGCAAGCTGGCCATTTAATAACCGCAGTCATTACTACCTGGCTGATGACTATGTAGAAAATATCTTTCGTTCCATCGAACCGAACGGGCTTCTCCTTACCCTGGACTGGCAGGTAGCGTCGCCGATGTTATATGCGAGGCAGATCGCAGGGAATCGTCCGGATATAACCGTCGTGGACATTCAACTATGCCGGCGAGCCTGGTATTTCGATTACTTGAAACGTAGCTATCCCGATTTCGTGAACCGTTCGCAACCGCAAACGGACGCTTTTACCGAGGAGGTTCAGCAATGGGAAGTGAATCCCAGCGCCTACGGAAACGACACGAGCAATTCACTGCGGATAGCTCTCAAGTTCCAGGCGATGCTTCGATCCTTCGTTACTAACCAGGAGAAACTGGCGCCCGTCTATCTTACCCGAGACTTTTTGATCGCTGAACGCGGAGACAAGGAGTTCACGACCTGGGTTGCGGCTAACTACGATTTGGTTCCGGAAGGTCTTGTTTTCAAGGTCCTGCCGCGGACGGGTACTTTCCACAAACTGGACGAAGTCCGCTGGAAGCTGCGAGGCCTGGTCGATGGAACCTTGAAGTTTGAAAGCGACGATGTGGTGCGAACCAAGGTGTTACCTGCCTACACGATCATGCTCGTGAATCGCGGCAGATACCTGGCTTTGTTCGGCCAATACCAACAGGCCATTGACGCTTTCGCACAGGCCTTGTCCCTCGATCCAAACATGGGAGTCGCTCAGGAAGGGATGAAGGACAGCATCCTGAAGCTTAACCAACAACGCTGAAGGTTGGACCAACGCCCGGCGTTCCCGCTGTTTCCGAAGAGCGTGCATTCTTCTCGGAAAGCAAACAGCTCCACCGAATTCCGGTGGAGCTGTTGCTGATTCGTGCGATTTCGAGGACGACTACGGTCCGCGATCGTAAACTTCAACCGTTCCTACGCCCGTGCCGTTGTTCAACCCGGCAAGGATGGCGGTGTAGAGACCTGGTGGCAGGTTGGCCGCAATCGCGGATTCCTTCGTGTTGGACGGCGCGAGGCCTGCGGCGGTAATTTGCGCCGCCTGGGCTGGATCATCCTGCCAGTCGTTATTCGAAGCGATGAGGACGCCGTTTTCATCACGCAGCTCGAGGGTCGGATCAGCCAGGGTATTGGCGATACCGAACGACGACAGGCTCGGTCCCAGACCGCGCACGATGATGTTGTCGTTACCCTGCTGATTGCCGAGAACGAATCCCGCGATGACGACGTTGTTACCCGTGCCGACAAAGGCGCGCGTGCTCAGATTCGCCAGCTTCGATGTCGCTGCTGTGTCGAGATCGTAAACCTCAAACAGACAGATTCCCGCCTGGACCGTGCCGGTGTTGCCCCGGACGATTCCGGTGTAAGCACCGGGCGGCAGAGTCGCGTCGATGGCTGATTCCAGATCGTTCGTAGGCGCGAGCCCGTCGGACTTGATCTGTGCTTCCTGCGAATCTCTCCAGTTGTTGTTCGTGATGGTTCCGAACGCACCTGGGCCGTGCACTTCGAGTGTCGGATCAGCCAGCACTTCAGCCGCCGTGAAACCAAACTTGGTCAACGAGGGTCCGAGCGCACGAATGAGAACGTGCTTCGGCACGCTGCCAGTGATGGTGAAGCCACCGATGCCGACGTTATTGCCGGTATCAGTGCGCATGCGAGTGGAGAGGTTCAACGCTTGCGAAGGCGGAGTTGCCGTCGGCGTGGCGGTAGCTGTAGCCGTAGCGGTAGCTGTAGCCGTGGCGGTAGCTGTAGCGGTAGCTGTAGCTGTCGCGGTCGCCGTCGCAGTGGGCGTAGGTGTCGGCGAATTCACGACGACTGACTCATTAGCAGAGTTACAGGCTGCGGTCACCGCGTTGTTATTGGCATCGCCGCTGTAGCTGGCAACCCAGCGGTATGTCCCAGGCGCGACAGGCGTGAACGTGGCCGAGTCATAGCTACCATTGCCATTGACCGGAACGGTCGAGGTGAAGATTGCTCCGGCGCCGCAGGTGGCGTCATTCGGACCAAACAAGGTGAACGTAATAGTTCCAGTAGGTGACGCTCCGCCAGCCAGGGTGGCGGTATCCCGGATCGAGCTACCCAGCACTGCGGTCGTGGGCGAGGCCTGAGTGGATATCGTAGGGGTTGAGTGAGGCAGGCCGTTTGCGTTCAATGCGATCTCCCACATTCCGCGGCCGTAGGTGGCGGCGCGAAGGATTCGGTTCGGACTTTGAATCTCCACGGTGGTTACAGAAACGTGAGGGAAGCCCTGTCCATAAGCCGCCCAGTTCGCACCGCCGTTCGTCGACAAATAAACACCATTGTCGGTGCCAACATAAATATCGGTCGAAGCGCCGCCTGAGACGGGTAGCGGATCGATCGCGATGCCGTTGACCGGAACATCAGGAAGACCGGTGGACATCGGCGTAACAGTAACGTTTCCAGCCGGAAGATTACTGAATCCGGTAATCTTCCACAAGTGAGTAATCGGAGTCGCCACCGTACCGAAACCACCAAAAGCGACGTAGGCAACATCCTTGTTATTCGGGTCAAATCGGAGTCTCTCTACGGGGGCTGCGGGCGCATTCGTCGGGCCGTTGGTCGCACTAACTCCGAAGATTTTGAGCATCGGATTGGTTCCCGTTGTTGTCGCCCAGACTCCACCGGTCGTTGCGTTCGGCGGTCCTTGCGTCCCGGCAAGACGATAATTGTCATCCTGAGGCGAAACCGCGACGTCAGTGGCGAAGTCAGCAAAGAACTGGCTGACCGCCAGCGCCGTTTGAGCTTGGTCGGTGGATCGGTAAATCTTGTCCGTTCCAAAGTACCAATTGTTCGGAGTGCCCGGACCGAGATTCTGCGGCGCGTAAAACAGAACGTTGTCGGTAATCAAGATGCCGTTGAACGAGTCCTGACTTCCGTCGCAATACACGGTCACCGTATCGACGGCCCCGCCATAGATGCCATGGAAGCTCCAGTTTCCGCTGCTTGGCGTCGGTTCGGGCTGGTTCACACATGGGCCATTCAAAAGGCGCCCCGTGCCGATCAGGTTATTCCTTTGGTTAAAATAAGTGTGGTAGCTCGTTACAGTCGTCAAATCGAGTGCAGACTGGTCGATCAACGAAAACCCGCCGTCACCGAAATCCGCTCGATTCCAGACCCCCGCTGAATTCAGGGCTTCCGTTCCGTTATCCTGGGTTCCACCCAGCAGGAAGTTGCGATCACTAGGATGCATCCCCAGGCCCACGAACTGGGTGGCACTGATGGTCGTGTTGTTGAGGGATACCCAGGTCTGGCCGGCATCGTTCGACCGCCAGATACCGCCGTCGTTGCCGTGGTACATCACAAGTGGATTGCTCGGGGCATAGGTGATGGCGTGCACGTCTGCGTGAAGACCGTCCGTGATGGGATTGCCTGCACTCGCGACGGCGAAGGTAGCGCCTCCGTCGGTGGACTTCTTGAAGATGCCACTCCCCGACGACCCGCCGACCACCACGTTAGCCGCGTTCGTCGGATCGACCGCAACACTGATATCATAGAATCCCTGACCGCCGGCGAAGCCATTGGCTCCGGGCATATTGACAAAGGTCACGCCGCCATCGGTGGATTTATAGAGCGTTCCGGAGCTTTGGTCCGCCGTCGCGTAGATCGTGACGGTCGCGCCCGTCTTTTGAATCGCTAGCTTGCCGTTGATAGCGTTAGGGAGTACCAGGGACTGCGTCCAAGTGGGAGTGGCCGCCAAAGCGTCAGTGCTATGCCAAATTCCGGCGGGATCTGTCGCGCCCTGACTATAGAAGATTGCCGTCACATTGTTCGGAACGCCCGGTTCGATCACAACGTCGGGCACGATCGTGTTACTCGATGTCGTGCCGGTAACCTGGAGCCGGGTCCAGGTTGGCGTGGCGCTGGTCAGGTTTTGGGTGCGGAACAAACCGCGGCGCGGAAGAACGGAAAAAGTAGTGCCGCGGAAACCGCCTTGGCCTGAACCCGTCGCGACAAAGGCGTTGTCAGAGTTGGTCGAATCGACGGCAATGGCGTTGATCGACCGGCCTGTAAAGACATCGGCCCCCAGCGGTACTCCCCCGAGTGGGTCGGAACCCGAAGCGGAGTTAAATGGACCGCTGATCGTGGGACTGAAGGTGGCATTCGTGATGGTGTAAAACCCGGTGCCGAAGAAGCAACCGCCGCAAAGATTTCCCTCGCCGGTGCCGACAAAGACTCGGTCTCGGTTTGAAGGATCGATCGTTATCCGACCAATCGCGAGCGGAGTTCCCGCCGCCTGTCCCTGGTTGGCGTTGTCCATTAACTGCACCCAGGACGTTCCACCGTTCAACGACCGATAAAGACCGCCTTGGGCGGTGCCGACATAGACGATATTGGCATCGAATTTATCCACCGCGATCGCAGTCACACGGCCGCTCACCGGATCCCTTCGATTCACGTTGGCGGCTGCTAAATGTTCTGTCTGCCCATCGGGAATCGGAGCCGGCCCGATGAATTTCCAGGCTGGACCAGTCGTCGCTCCACCGAACTGGCCGGAGTCACGAATTGAACTGTGCTCGTCGACGATCGCGGGACGACTCTGGGGTTTGGGCGCCCAGAGGTAATCATCCGAGGCCGGAACACTCTCCAGCCAAAATTCAGCCGGAACCTCGGAGAATTCATCGTTCTCCGCATCGGCATGCGCACTCCCGGTTTTGGTAATCGAGGAATAGGGCGCAACCTGCGCGGTTCTATTCTTGGCTTGTAACTTGAAATTCCAGGCAAGGACGAGTGCAAATAGTGAACCAAGTGCAATTAACGTGATGATTTTGATACGAGACATGACTGACTCCGGGTTGGTGTTGAGAATTTTTACGCGTCTGCGGTGAGTCGTGTTTTTAGAGGGCCTGAAAAATTCGGGCAAGCATATATTTGTGTATGACCAAAATGTAATGTTGCCCGGGCGCGAAGATGGATGAGTGATGGCAGTGACGGATGAAAAACTTCTTTCCGCTTCTCCTGCTCTGCGCTTTTTCTTCTTGGGCGAAAGGAACCGATTCGGTTCCGTGCCTGCCGAGTGATGTCACTAACGACACCCTGATTTCCGTGGGAAATTCGGCGCGAGAAGTCGTGACCGTGCGCGAAACTCTCGGCCGGATCGGAGCGCGGTGCCAGGAAGGGAAGCTCGTCGACAAAGCCGGTCGAGAGGTGCGTTTCTTTCACCTAATTGGATGCTGGGGCAATCCTCCCGTGGATTATCAGGAACAACTCTCACGTCAGGCCAGAGAGATAGAGCGCCTGAAAACGCGCTATACGATTTTGGAAATTCCCTGCGCCACGACCAATCTGCGTTCGATCCAATAACGTCGCCCAAACTGCGTTAGCGGCTCCTCCGCCATCGCCACCCGCACCTCCCAAGACCGCTGCTAAGGCGCGGAAGGGGTCGGCGTAGGAGATGCCTGATTCATCTTTTCCCTCTCCTTCGCCGCGTTCATCGTCGCCTGCTGCAACCGCTCGGAATCGGATTTCAACCGCTCCACATCGGGCGTGGATTGGGGCTTGACGCTAGTCTCCGGTTTGTTGGAACGCGAACAACCCGCAGCAACGAGCATCGTAACGGCGAACAGCACGAGCGAAAAATTCTTCATGATCTGGAATGGTAGATCGGACTGATCGCTTTGCTACTGCGAAAGACTTTCCACTGCATCGACCACCTTGACCGCGGCGGGCGGCTCCGCCCATTTGCCATGTTCGCGAATCAAATCCTGCAATCGCCCGACGGCTTCCGCTTCGGGAATATTGAATTTCACCGCGGTCTTGCCGACGTAGAGATTCACTTTCCCCGGCGCGCCACCGACGTAACCGAAATCGGCGTCCGCCATTTCGCCCGGCCCGTTCACGATGCAACCCATGATCGCGATCTTCACGCCTTTGAGATGCGAGGTCGCTTCCTTAATCCGCGCCGTCGTCGTTTGCAGGTTGAATAACGTCCGCCCGCAGGAGGGGCATGCCACGTAGTCCGTCTTGAAAATCCGCGAGCCCGCCGCCTGCAAAATATTATAGCTCAAGCGCAACGCCTGCCCGGGCGCTTCTTCGCCCTGGACTAAAACAGCATCGCCGATTCCATCGCAGAGCAACGACCCGATATTCGTCGCGGCCTTTAGGAGAGTGTCGAGAAATGACGAACTCGCAGTTCCTTCGTCATTGGCAAGCTTATCCTTGAGCAGAACCGGATGCCGTGGCGCGAGCTTCGCCGCCAGCAAACGAAACGCTGTGATCACCGGAAGATCGACATCGTCGCGCACCGTGACCAGTTGCGCTTCTTCGTTCTTGTTCAACGCTGCGATTGCGCAGTCGTCGCGCGGATCGACTTCCTGAATCCGCGCTTTCTCGTAAACGATCTCCGGCTTGTAATCCCCCAGCCGATCAATCTTGTGCGCGACCTTATCGAAGTTCTCTTGCCTAACGACCACTCGAATCAGTTCTTCGCCACCTAGCCGAACGCCATCGCGCTCCATCGTTTCCGTCGGCCTCTTTTCATATTGAAATGGATTGTAGGGCAGGCGCTCCGCTTGCCATCGATCGTCGCTCGGCAGGCGATGCGCCTGCCCTACAATTTCCACCAGCGCGCGCGCCACCGGAATCTCATGAATACTGTCCTCCGTTAGCGAAACCCGAATCGTATCCCCGATCCCGTCTCGCAACAGCGACCCAATCCCGATCGCACTCTTGATCCGCGCGTCTTCTCCCTCGCCCGCTTCGGTCACTCCCAAATGGATCGGATAATTCCAGTCCGGACCTTCCTCTTCCAGTCGCGATACCAGTAATCGATAGGCGGCAATCATCACCTTCGGATTGCTCGACTTCATCGAGAACACGAACGCGTGGTAATCGAGATCGCGCGCGATCCGCGCAAATTCGAGCGCGCTTTCCACCATCCCGAGCGGTGTGTCGCCGTATCGATTCATGATCCGGTCCGAGAGCGAGCCGTGATTCGTCCCGATCCGCATCGCGCGCCCGAGTTCCTTGCAAAGTTTCACCAGCGGAGAGAACCTCTCCCGAATTCGCTCCAGCTCCGCGGCGTATTGGTCATCCGTGTATTCGAGAATCTTGAACTTCTTCGAGTCAGCGTAATTCCCCGGATTGATCCGGACTTTCTCGACCCACCGCGCCGCTTCCATCGCCGCTTCGGGTTTGAAATGAATGTCAGCGACGATCGGCACCTCGCAGCCGCGCTCGCGCAATCCACGCACGATGTTCTCCAAATTCGCCGCATCCTTTACCGTCGGCGCGGTGATCCGGACGATCTCACAACCCGCTTCCGCCAATTCCGTCGTCTGCGCGATCGATGCCTCCGTGTCCATCGTGTCGCACGTGATCATCGACTGGACCCGGATCGGATTCGCGCCGCCAATTCCGACACGGCCGACCATCACTTCGCGGGTGACGCGGCGCTGGTATTGATATGGATTCTCGCAGTAATTCACGCAGCGGGTTCGACGAGGACCGCCGTGCCGTAACAAAGAACTTCCGTCACGCCCTGCATGATTTCAGTCGCGTCGTAGCGCAAACCGATCACCGCATTCGCGCCGAGCGCGCGCGCGTGTTCGAGCATTCGGTCGAGCGCATCGCGCCGCGTCTGCTCGCAGAGATCGGTGAAGATGGAAATGTTTCCCCCGACGAGCGTCTGCAGCCCCGCGCCGATGGTTCCAAAAATCGAGCGCGATCGGACGATGATTCCTCGCACCACTCCGAACGTTTTCACGGTGCGATAGCCGTCGAGCGCAAAGGCGGTGGTTGTCATGGTTGGGTCCATGAGCGGAGCATCGGCTCAGTCGCGGCAGAATTCCAGCCGCCAGTCCGTTACGGCGCGGGCGACGATTGCGTCTTCGCCGGCGGCGTTTTCACAGGCGATCTGCGGTCGCTGTTTTTCCCGAACAGATCGCCGATATCGAAAAAGCTGATGTAAAGCATGTAGCCGATGATGAGCGTGGCGCACGCCGTCTGGACCCACTCGAGGATTTTCATGTTCACCGGCTTGCGGCGGACGCCCTCGATGAGCGCGAGCACGATGTGCCCGCCATCGAGCACCGGGATGGGGAGCATGTTCAAGATCGCAAGGTTCACGTTCAGGATCACGCTGAACCAGAGCGCGAGCTTCCAGCCGTTGTCGCCCTCGAACAGCATATAATAAATACGCACGATCATGACCGGCCCACTCATGTGCTGCAGTTTCACGTCGGATTTCGGCGACGCGACGGCGCCAATCGTCTGGAGCGTGCTGGTGATGCTGTTGTAAACCTGCTCGACCGGGTCGGGATGCGAGAGCGAAAGCTGGCCGCCGGTTTCCCAACTGATGCCGACGCGCGGCTTCGTCACGCCCTGCGATTCCAACGGCACCGGCCGCATTTTTAATTGCAACGTTTCCGAGTGGCGGCGCACATCGAGGGTCAGCTCGTCGGTCGGGTGTTTCTCGATTTCGTCCACCAAAGTGAGCGCGTTGAAGATCGTCTTGCCGTTCACGGCTGTCACAATGTCGCCAGTCTTCACGCCCGCTTTTTCCGCCGGTGAATCTTTCTCGACACCGTCCACCAGCGGCGTTACCGCCGGCTGGATTCCCACCTGCCGCGTGCTCTTGCGCCGCCAGCCGCTTGTCTCCGCGATCGACGGGACGACGTCGATCGTCATGACTTTCCCGGTCCGCTCGATTTTGAATGGAATCGTCGGGCCTTCGCTGCGGACGATGTTCCAGACCACGCTGTCGTTCATTCCGAAAAATCGCGAGACCGAACGGCCGTCGACTTCGAGAATCTTGTCGCCCGGCTGCAATCCACCTTTCTCCGCGGTCGAATCTTTCTGAACGTAACCGATCACCGTCGTCAGGTCCGATTCGCTGACCGGATGACCGACGGCCCAGACCACGCAGGCGAAGAATAAGGCGAGCAGAACGCTGAAGAGCGGGCCGGCAACCGCGACGATGATTTTATCGAGCGCGGAAATCTTCGGCAACGCCGCGCGATCCAGGTCCGCTTTGCCCTCGATCATGTCCATCGGGGCGAGCTGCGGCAATTTCACGAACCCGCCGAACGGGAGCGAGCCTAACGAGTACTGGACGCCGTTGATCGTCTTTTTCCAGATCGGTTTCCCGAACCAGACGCCGAACCCTTCTATATAGAGACCGCGCCACCGTGCCGCCAGAAAATGCCCGAGCTCGTGAACGACGATGAGCAAATTAAAAAGGAGAACGACTTCGAGCAGGATGAAAATGACGCGCAGAATGTGGCCCATAAAGTCTACTTCTTAGACAACTGATTCCCGATCCGTGTTAGTGCGTGGCGAGTTTCGCCGCTTCGTCCCTGGCCCATTGATCGGCGCGCAATATGGCACTGAGATCGGGGTGCGCAACGTTCGTGTGCCGGTCCATGACGGCTGCGACCGTCGCCCAGATGCGCGGGAAGGAAATCTTGCGATCAAGAAACGCTGAGACCGCCACTTCATTCGCCGCGTTCAAAACAGCCGGCAGCGTCCCGCCTTCCTCCCCTGCCCGCCGCGCCAGATTCAGCGCCGGGAAGTCTTCATAGCGCGGCGTGGCGAACTCAAGCTGGCGCAGTTTTCCGAAATCGAGCGGCGGCAGAGAATTCGGCACCCGCTCCGGCCAGGTGACGGCGTATTGGATGGGAAAACACATGTCGGAGTGGCTCAACTGAGCAAGCACCGAGCCGTCACTGAACTCGACCATCGAATGCACAATACTCTGCGGATGGATCACGACCTCGACGCGTTTCATCTCCGCGCCGAAAAGCCAATGCGCCTCGATCATTTCGAGCCCCTTATTAAATAGCGTCGCCGAATCGATCGTGATCTTTGGTCCCATGTTCCAGGTCGGATGCTTCAGCGCCTGCTCGACAGTGATGGAATCAAACTGCTCGTTAGGCGTATTCCGAAACGGCCCGCCGGAGGCCGTAAGGATTAGTCTCTGAACAACCGACGGCGTTCCATCGAGACACTGAAAAATTGCATTGTGCTCGCTATCGACCGGCAGAATTCTCACGTTCTTCCGCTTCGCCTCCCGCATCACGATCTCGCCCGCCATGACCAGAATCTCCTTGCTCGCCACCGCCAGATCTTTCCCCGCTTCAATTGCCGCCAGCGCCGGCTGCAATCCTCCCGTCCCAACAACGGCCACGAGCACCATCTCCGCTTCCGCCAGGCACGCGATCTCGACCAGCCCGTTTGCGCCGCTGAAAATATCCGGCTCGTATTCGAGCGCATCACGCAGCTCGTCGATCTTCGATTCGTCGACGAGACAAATTGCCTTCGGTCGAACACGGTTCGCCTGTTCCGCCAGCTTGCGCGCGTTGCGATTCGCCGCCAACCCGACGATCTCCATTCGTTCCGGAATGTCGTGCGCCACTTTGAGCGCGCTCTCGCCAATCGAGCCGGTCGCGCCCAAGACGACCACACGTTTTCGTTTCATCCCAAGGAGATTCGTTTCTCGCGGCCGAAATTAGTCCAGCCGAATAACGAGTCGCAGATAGAAAAACAGAAGTGGCGCGGTGAAGAGAAGGCTATCCACCAGATCGAGCGCGCCGCCGATGCCCGGCAAAAAGCTGCCGGAATCTTTCACGCCGGTGCTGCGTTTGATGATCGATTCCGCCAGATCGCCGATGACCGCCGCGAAACCGAGGAGCAGTCCGAGCACGACTGCGTGAGTCAGGCTCAATGCCGACAAATGGCCGGGCATCAATTTCCACATCCCCAGGCTCGCCAGGAGCGAGAACGCGAGCGCGCCGAAAAATCCTTCCCACGTTTTCTTGGGGCTGATGTGCGGGATCATCTGGTGACGGCCAATCACGCTGCCGGTGAGATACGCGCCCATGTCGCTGAACTTCGTCACCGCCACCAGATAGAGGACGTAGAACTGTCCAGTCACCGCGCCGGTCGGCGATCGCGGAACGACGTAAACGATTTTGGTGATGAAGTTGTAAAGCCACAGGACGTAGAGCAGCCCAAAGATCGTGTAAGCCATGGTCCGCAGTGGCGCGTCGTCGCGGAGACTGTCGAACATCTGCCTCGTGAACACGGTGAGCAGGAAAAAAAGCAACACCGCGACTTCGAAATCGTAGGAATGGCCGGGCCCGATCCGGGAGAAATAATAGAAGCTCCCGCACAACATCACGGTGCCGCAGATCATCGCGGTCACCTTGAAATTCGGCAGGCCCTTGTGGTCGAGCATGCCGTAGAACTCCCAGAGCGAAAGCAGGCCCAGCGTGCCGATCAGGAGAAAGAACGCGATCTCGTAGCCGGAAAAAATTATCCCGAGCGCGATCGACCAGAGGACGAGCGTGCTTCCAAAACGAAAAAAGAAAACTGAGCGCGGCGTCGACGGTTTTGTTGGTGCGGCCACGCGCTCGAGCGTTTCGGCCATTCAGCACAATCGGAAATGATGCGGACAATGGCAAGCGCGGAAGGGAAGGATTGCGCTCGGGCGACGCTCAACTAGCTTGAACGCCGTGAGCAAAACGATGCCGGCCCTGGTAAAACGCGACCGCGCACCGGGACTCAATCTCGAGGAAGTTCCGGTCCCTGAAATCGGGCACAACGACGTGCTCATCCGCGTCGAGCGAGGCTCGATCTGCGGCACCGATGTTCACATTTACAACTGGGACGCGTGGGCCCAGAAAACGATTCCGGTGCCGATGACGATCGGGCACGAGTTCGTCGGCGTGATCGAAAAAATCGGCGCCGGCGTGCACGACTTCAAGGAAGGCGAGCTGGTCACGGCCGAAGGGCACATCGTCTGTGGTCATTGCCGCAATTGCCTCGCGGGACGCCGCCATCTTTGCCCGAACACAAAAGGCATTGGCGTGAATCGGCCCGGCGGTTTCGCCGAATACGTTTCCGTGCCGAAAACAAATCTGTGGCGCTGCGACCCGAAGATTCCGATCGACGTCCTCTCCTGTTCGGACCCGCTCGGCAACGCCGTTCATACCGCGCTCGCTTTCGACCTCGTCGGCGAAGACGTCCTCATCACTGGCGCGGGCCCGATTGGTTGCATGGCCGTGCCGATCGCGAAGATGGCCGGCGCGCGCAAAGTCGTCATCACCGACATCAATCCGTACCGGCTCGATCTTGCGCGGAAAATGGGCGCGACTCTCGCGGTCGACGTGCGCGAGCGCGATCTGCACGACGTCATGCGCGAGCTCGACATGCACGAAGGTTTCGACGTCGGCCTCGAAATGTCCGGCAACCCGAAAGCGTTTACCGACATGCTCGACGTGATGGTGAACGGCGGCCGTATCGCGATGCTCGGCATCATGCCGGGCAGCGCCGCGATCGATTGGAACCTGGTCGTTTTCCACGGCCTGACCATCAAGGGAATCTACGGACGCGAGATGTTTGAGACCTGGTACAAAATGACGGCGCTCATCCAGAGCGGCCTCGACATTTCACCAATCATCACCCACCGCTTCGCCTACACCGATTTCCAGGAAGGCTTCGAGCTGATGAAGTCCGGTAACTCCGGCAAGATCGTCCTCGACTGGGCGGCCTGATTCTTCTGTAGCCTTCTTCTGTAGCCGCTTCGCTGTGCGAAGCGTTTCGGAAGCGATGATTTCCCCCGGGCGCTTCGCACAGCGAAGCGGCTACAGAAAAGCTAATCCAGGCTCGCCGCCGCGGCGTCGTTGCCTTCGAGCTCGAGCACCATTCGGCGAATGTGGCGGTAACCCTGATGCGCCTGCAGCATTCGCAGGCTCGCATTCGGATCGCCCCACTGGAGAATCTGGATGTTCTCCTCGCGCGCCCCCCATGAATTCATTTCGCGACGCGACGGCATGTAGAGATCGATCGTGTTCCGGCCAGCGAGCGCCCAGCCGTAGTCATCCACGCGATAAACCTGGCCCGTCGAAATAAGACGGAACACCGTGCCGGCCGGCCAGCGCGACCAATCCGCGGCGGCACTCCCGATCTGCGGCTTGCGAGTAACGACCACCTTCTTCGTTCCGTGTTTGGTTTTCACCAGCTTCGTCGTCTTTGTTTCCTTCAACGAAAATTTCTCGAGCGCGGGACCGGAATAGGAAGCGCGACGATAATCGGCGATGTCCTCGCCGTTCGCCGGGTTCACCGGGATTGCGCGCGGCGTATATTCCGCCCGGCGGACCGCGCCGGTCGCGGCATGTAGTTTGCCGCCGAGCGCGTTGTGGTTCCCGTACGGGAGATGGTCCGCCTCGGTGTGGGTGTAGGCCGTGGTCCGGACGTTTTGGAAATCGCGCTTCGTCAGCGGCGGCTCGTATTTCGGAAGCGCGGTGGTGTGGCGACTAGTCGACGTTGTTTCGCACGCGCTCAGGCAAAGCGCGCAAACCGCGGCACAGAGAAGAAGAAAAAAGCTCCGGTTACGCAATCGCGCTGGTTATTAACAGTTATTCACAACCCCATGCAAGGGGTTTTTTCGCATCAATTGTGTCGCTCGGACACCGACTGGCTGCGTCGTGATTAACTTTGTCCATCCCCCTCTTCTTTGGTTAAGCTAAAATCATGCTCGAGGAATTTGACCAGCAGCTCGCGAATACCCTCGCTGAGATCAGGTCGCAGGGTCTCTACAAGACCGAACGTATTATTACTTCGCCGCAGGACGCGCACATCGGGATCGCGGGCGGCCGGCAAGTCCTCAACATGTGCGCGAACAATTACCTCGGCCTCGCCGATCATCCGGCGCTCATCGCAGCCGCAAAGGAAGCGCTCGATAGTCACGGCTTCGGAATGGCGTCCGTCCGTTTCATCTGCGGCACGCAGGACATTCACAAAGATCTGGAGGACGCGCTCACCCGATTTCTCGGAACAGAGGACACGATCCTTTATCCATCGGCCTTCGATGCCAACGGTGGTTTGTTCGAAACGCTTCTCGGTGCGGAAGACGCCGTTATTTCCGATGAATTGAACCACGCCTCGATCATCGACGGTATCCGGCTCTGCAAAGCGCAACGCTTTCGTTACAAGCACAACGACATGGCGGACCTCGAAGCGCAGTTGGAAAAAGCGAAGGACGCGCGGCTGCGTCTGGTCGCGACCGACGGCTGTTTCTCGATGGACGGGACGATCGCCGATCTAGACACGATTTGCGATCTCGCGGAAAAATATCAGGCCCTCACGATGATCGACGATGCGCACGCGACCGGTTTCCTTGGGCGCAACGGCCGCGGCACCCATGAATATCGCGGCGTGATGGACCGCATCGACATCATCACGGGCACGCTCGGCAAAGCGCTTGGCGGCGCGAGCGGCGGATTCACCAGCGCGCGAAAACGAATCGTTGAGTTGCTCCGGCAACGCTCGCGCCCGTACTTGTTCTCGAACAGCGTCGCACCCCATATCGTCGCCGGCACATTGAAGGCGCTCGAGATTCTGAGCGAATCGACTGAGCTGCGCGACAAGCTGGAGGAGAACACGAATTACTTTCGTTCGGCGTTGATCGAGCGCGGCCTGACGATCAAAGCCGGCACCCATCCGATCGTTCCCATCATGCTGGGCGACGCCGCGCTCTCGCAAAAATTCGCCGCGCGCATGCTCGAGAAAGGAGTCTACGTCATCGGCTTCTTTTATCCCGTCGTGCCCCACGGCGCAGCGCGCGTCCGCACGCAAGTGTCCGCCGCGCATTCGCGGGAAGATCTCGAGTTTGCCGTCAAGGCGTTCGCCGAGACGAACGCCGAGCTGAGGTAGGGACGGCGTCCCGCAATTGCGGGATCCGCGAATGTCGCTCAGCCGGACGCCGCAGCGCGGCGTCCCTGCCTTGCATGCAGGGCGATGCTCGATCCGACCCAGGTTTTTTCCTTGTTGAAATCCACGCCCATCATTTTCCCCTGGCTCATTCGGACGAGATTGTTGACGAGCGTTGGTGATTTATCGCCTTCCGGCCAGACGAACATCATCCGAATTTCCGCTTTCGATTTCGGGCCGTCCGGTGTCGGGACGAATTCGGCATACTGGACTTTCTTTTGCAGGATCCATTCGCGCGGCTTGTCCAGCGCCGCCAATTTTTCCCGGGTTGGTTCCATGTCAACCCCAAGACCAGCGAAGGAATAGAGCGGCTTCAGGACGTAATCGGCCACCGATTCGTTAGGCGGAGAGTCATCCGCAAAATATGCCGGCGAAGTGTGCGCCGTTTTCAAAAACGGCAGGGAATGTTTGCTGATCCGAAAATACCAGTTCGGATGTCCTACCCAGGTAACGTCGAGGTCGTCCTGAAAACGAAATGGCGGATTCAGGTCGGGCCGGCGGATCAACTCGTCGAAAATCACGCGGTTATAGATGCGCTCGATCCGCACTTCGCGCCCATCGCGATCGTAAAATAACTGCCGACCTTTTTTGATCACGTTGGTCAGGCAAACGGAGCGAATCCCGAGGATCGTTTCGGTCGCCGCAAAATCGATCCGCGTTTTTTGTTTTTCCGGCTCGATTTCGAGCAGGACTACGTTCTCCGGCTTTGCGTCCCCCAGAATCGTTCGTCGCAGAAGCGCAACGTAAGCGTCGTCCTTGAGCCCGCCGAAAGACGAAGTCCATTCCCGCGGGATCGCGGGATAGGCCTTGCGCATGCAATGCAAGATCAGCAGTTGAAATCCGAAGAGGCTCGGGAATGCCTGAAGCTCGATCAGGCGCGGAACCAGCCGTCCGCCTTCCGTGCAAATCCCGAAATCGACGACGATAAAATTCGGATGAGCTGACTCGTGCGGAACTTCCAGCCCCGCCGGAATCGCGCTCGCCGAGTGGCGCGCGAATTCAGCCGTCTGAGTCAGCTCAACAATTTGCTCCGCCGCGGCAACGACTTCATTGGTGAATTCGGTCGTTAGGAAAATTGGCGTCTCCGAGATTCGGAAATCGGCCGGCCATTTTTCCGTTTCGTTTACGCAACGCAGGAGCGCGTCATATTTCTCCGCCGAAAAGTCAGCGTTGAATCGCGAACGAAGTGGCGGATCCATCCCGCTAGATCCGCTTCAGGCTAAGCGCTTCGCGCTTGCTCGATGATGCCGCTGATATGCAGAGGAGTAAGAATCGAAACGATTCCTTTGTCGTCCGACACGATTACTCGCCGGCCTCCCGGCGGGAAATAAATATGATCCATAGTCGGCACCGGATACTCATGACCATCGGAAGTGCGAATTGAAAACGGGGTGAACGGACTGCGTTCGCATCGCTGGCGGATGTCTGCAATCATGCCCGAATCTTACACCAAAAATTTCCCGCTCTCCATGATCTTCTCGTCGTCGAACCAGATGTCGAAATCGCGGCCGACGCAATCGATGTGGGTTTTGGAGATCCAGTTCGCGCCCGTGTGTTCGGAATAGGGATGACCAAACGCGATATGGATCCCGGGAATTTTCTCGTCCTGCAAAATGTTGCCGATCACATGCGTGCACGCGGTGTTGGTGCCGACCGCGAATTCACCGACGCGGTCACTGTTTTCGTCCGTGCTCGTATAGGCGCGAAACTCTTCCAGCAGCTCCTTGTTCGCGCATTGCAGATCGCGAATCCGGTTGTCGGCGACCTCAATGCGCAATGGCGTTTCCTGTAAGTCGCCGTACTTCTGGCAGAGATAATCGCCGACTACTCCGTCCACGATAAAGATGCCGCGGGAATTCGCCGGCGACGTGAAAATTTCGCCACCGGGCAGGTTCCCCCATTTCTCCGGTGTGATGATGCCGCTCGTCTTCAGCCATTTCAATTTCGGAGAAAATTCCGCTTCATAATCGGTTCCGGCCGCGGTTTTGCATTTGATCCGTTTCGCCGCTCGCGCCCGCTCCACCAACCGCTGGCTGAGAGCGTCGATGGCGCGAAAATCCGCGCGCATTCCTTCGAGCATGATCTGGCGGGTAATGTTCACCATGTGTCCATGGCGAATGTGGTTTTTGTTGACGACATCGCTCATCTGCATGCGCGAACGCAATTCGCCGCGCTGAGTTTGCGCGCAAAAAACACTCACCTGCGATTCGGCCAGGTCCTCCAGGATAACTGCCGGCATGTCCGTGAGCGGCCGGTCGGCATGTTCTTCCAAAACGAACACCGAATGCTGCGCGCCGATCTCTTCCACTTCCGCCTGGAGCGCAGCCGCAATCTCGCGGGTCGCTTCGTCGGTGATGATCGTGATTCGTTCTTCCGGTTTCAGCCGCAGGCAATCACGAATGGCGTTTCGCGCCCCAGGCTGCAGTTCGGGATCGAGAGTGATGGTATGGGCGCGGTCCGGCATGGCTTAAGAAGCGGTCAGCTTTACGCGAAATTTGCGGCGAAGCAATGCATGATCGGCGGGACAAATCGCGCTAGGCCGGCGCAGCGGACGCGTCCTCGATTTTTAATCCTTCGTACGTCTCCGCGACGATCTGATCGACGACGGCTTTCATGTCGTTGGTGCGATGAAACACTTCCAGCTGCCGGTCTGCGCCGGTGCCTTCCCGCATGATCCGCTCGATGTGCGCCATCTCGCGACGGCTGCCGAGTTCGTCCACTTCTGTCGCGACGAATTCCATCAGCTCGTTGAGCAAACTGCGCGTTTCCACTTCCGTTTCCCGGCCGAAATCGATGAGCTTGCCTTCGATTCCGTAACGCGAGGCGCGCCAGCGATTCTCATCGAGCAATCGACGCCGATAAACGCGGAAAGTCGTGTTTTGCCCGAGCAATTTATAGAGCTTCGCAATGACAGCCTGGATCAGCGCGGCGATGGCAAGCGTGTCCTCGACTCGCGATTGCGCGTCGCAGACTCGAAACTCAAGGGTGTCGAAAAACGGATGGAGCCGGATGTCCCACCAGATTTTTTTCGGGTTATCGATGCAACCGGTCTTCACCAGGAGCTTGCAGAAATCTTCGTACTCGGAAAGCGATTCAAACGCGTCGGGAATTCCGGTGCGCGGAAAGCGCTCGAACACTTTAAGACGATAACCCTTCAGGCCGGTATCCTGACCCACCCAGAACGGTGAGTTGACCGAAAGCGCGTAGATGTGCGGCAAAAAATAACGCGCCTGGTTCATAACGTGGATCGCGGACTCGCGGCTCGGGATTCCGACGTGAACATGCAACCCGAAGATCAGGTTCGCGCGCGCCAGCCGCTGCATGTCTTTCACGATCTGTTTATAGCGATCGCCTTCGGTAATGAGCTGATCGTTCCAATTGGAAAACGGATGCGTGCCGACCGACCCGATGCGCAAGTTCGCCTTGTTCGCGAGCGACGCGAGTTTGCTCCGGAGCTCGATTACATGTTCGCGCGCGTTTGAAATCGAAGTGCAAATCTCGGTGCCGAGCTCGACCACCGATTGGTGCATCTCGGGTTTGATCTGCTCCTTGAGCAGGACCTTGCCGCCCTCGAGGATTTCCTGGATGTGGGAACGCAGCTCACGCGTCTCCGGATCGACGATCGCAAATTCCTCCTCGATCCCGAGCGTGAACGTATGGTTCGTGGCGGGCATTGTGAGCGATCAATGTCTCTCAAAAACTCCGCGCTGTCATGCGAGCGAACTGAAAATGACGAAGCTCGAATGACGAATGACGAATCAATGACGAAGCTCGAATGACGAAAAGATCAGCGACGACGCAGCTTCGGATTTCGTCATTCCTTCGTCATTCGTCATTCGTCATTCGTCATTTTTCGGATGCTACGCGAGATCGCCTAACGACTTCCGCGTCACTGCCGCCTGAACAAACTTGCCCCAGCTTAAATTATCAACGCCGGGCTGATGCTCCTTCGATTTGCGGATTGCCATGTCGGAAACGGCATCGACGACCCATTCGAAATTCGCCTGGCCCACGCTCGCGGCTTCCGCGTCCGGCGCGGGGTTACAGAAATCGATCGCCATCGGCACGCCGTCGCGGATTGCGAACTCGACCGTGTTGAGATCGTAGCCGAGGTACTGGTTCAACGTCAGCACGCCCTCTTCGACCTTCTGCAAAATCTCCCGCGGCGCCGACCATTCGGTCTGGTAACGCAAATGATACGGATGCCGCGGCTCGTAGGGCATGATCCGGACATTGCGCTGATCGATCGAGTAGCAGCGGAAGTACATGTCGAACTTCACTTCCTCCTGCAACATCATCACCAGCTGGCCGGTCTCGCCGTAAGCGCGGAAAAATTCCTCCGGGTTATGCAGCCGATAAACGTTCTTCCAGCCGCCGCCCGCGAAGGGTTTGAAGAACGCCGGCCAGCCGACGTAGTTGAAAATGCCTTCCCAATCGAGTGGGTAAGCGAGGTTGCGGAACGAGCTATCTTTCGTGTCCGGCGGCAGATCGTGCGACGGCAGCAGCACCGTTTTCGGAACGGCCACGCCGATCTTCGTCGCCAGCGCGTTATTAAAAAACTTTTCGTCGGCGCTCCACCAAAACGGATTATTCACGACCGCGGTGCCGGTGAGCGCCGCGTTCTTGAGCCACGCCCGATAGAACGGCACGTCCTGCGAAATGCGATCGATCACGACATCGTAACCGCACGGCTCGCCTTGGATCACTTTGTCCATCCGGACGAACTCGGCCATGATTTCTTTCCCGCCGGTTTTCTGGTTCACCCGCTCGACGAACGCCGGCGGAAAACTGCCTTCCATTCCAAAAAGGATTCCGATTTTTTTCATAATTGTTATCCACAGATTTTCGAAAGGTAATACGGCAGCATGTCGCGCCAATAATTCCAATCGTGGCCACGCCAACGGCCGTCATCGAGCCAATGCTGGATGCCTTTCGAGTTCAGAATTTCAGAGAGCTGATACGATTCGTGGCGGGTGTTGTCCCATTCGCCGGTGCCGATGATGATGCCCATGTGATTGTATTTCCACGGGTCGGTCGTGTTCGGCAGGTAATCGTAGGGGCTGTTGAAATAAATGTTGTCGTCGTAATAGCCGTCGAAGAACGAGCTGATATCGAACGCGCCGCTCAAGGAAATGAGATTGCTCACCGCGTCGGGATGACGAAACGCGATATTAGCAGCGTGATACGCGCCGAGACTGGCCCCGCACACCATCACGCGATGAGTTCCGCATTCGCGCCGCGTGAGATCAAACACGTCGTGAATAATGACGCGCTCAAACGCGTTCTGCGTCCGCATCCGGTCGGCGGGATGAATCCCCTTGTTGTAAAAGCTGTCGAGATCCGCTGAATCGGGGCAATAGATCGTGATCTTGCCGCTATCGACGAAGCCGGCAATCGCATCGGTGAGGCCGAAATCCTTGTTCTGGGAATAGCGCCCGAACGAGGTGGGAAACAAAACCAGCGGCCTGCCGCCGCCGTTGCCGAAGGCGAGCATCTCGAAATCGCGGCTCAAGTGCGGCGTCCACCATTTGATATAGCGCTCGTTCATCTGCCGAATATTCGCGAATCTCCAACCAAACAGTTAAGAGATTTCTCGACAAGTCCGAAACGCCGCGCGATGCGTTTTGCTTTTCATGCCGCCGCACACGCTTACCGGAAACATCCAACAACATCGCGCGTTCCCTTCCAAAATTCTGAAGAATCGCCGGGACGTTCTCGTTTATCTGCCGCCCGGTTATCGCCGATTCTCGACGCGACAATACCCGGTGCTCTATCTGCACGACGGCCAGAACGTCTTCGATGCGGCGACTTCGTTTGCCGGCGTGGAATGGGGCGTGGATGAAACCGCGCAACGCCTGATCCGGCAGAAACTGATGGAGCCGCTGATCATCGTCGCGATCGCGAACACGGGCGAGGAACGCATTCACGAATACGTGCCGACGCCGGCGCGGATCGATCCACCAAAGCGGAAACGAAGCAAGGCATTGCTTCGGAATTACGGCCGGTTTCTCATCGAAGAGCTGAAGCCGTTCATCGATCGGAATTATCGGACGAAACGCGAAGCGGAATTCACCGGGCTCGGCGGGTCGTCGCTCGGCGGTTTGGCGACGCTCACGCTCGGGCTTTGGTTCCCGAATTATTTCAATCGCCTGGCCGTCCTCTCGCCTTCGATCTGGTGGGACGATTGCGCGATCTACGACATCGTCGATGAAGTGGATGAAAGGACAAAGCCGCCGCTGAAAATCTGGCTCGATACCGGAACCCGCGAGCCGGGTTGGGAACGCGCCGCAGGGTTGCGAGATCGTCTTATCGAAAAAGGATGGCGGCTTTACGACGACCTCCATTACCTGGAAGTAGAAGGCGCCGATCATAGCGAAGGCGCGTGGGCCGGACGGATCGATCCGGTATTGCGGTTTCTTTTTCCGCCGCCGCCTCCGCCGGTCGCAAAGATCGCGCCCGCAAATAAACGGCGCGGCCTCCTTCAACGCGCAATCGCGCTGGCGAATTTGTTCTCGACCTAAGCGCTACGAAACCGCGGATCGAGCTTCGTCATCGCTTCGTTCGCGTAGACGAGATCGTCACCGATTAGATAATCGGTGAAGCCGCCGACTTTTCCGCGACGCACCTTGAACGATTCCGGATCGCCAACATCCGTCGCTTGCAAAATTTTCGAAGTAAACGCGCCCGCTGCCTCCATCTTTTTCATGTTGCCGAAACGCGAGAATTCCAAAGCGTGCGCGAACGCTTCCGCATCCGGCTCGGTGTCGCCCAGAAATTTTAGCAGAGCGCGAAAAGTTTCCTCCGGAGCCTGCTGCAATTCTTCGTAGCGAATCAACAGAAAATTCGGTTTGCCGGACCATTCCTCGAGCCAGCCGTTCATGATCTCGATCATGGACGCGATGCCGTGCCGCGCGTCGCGCAACACGTCGCCGATCTCTTTTTGCTTCAACTGATCGGGCGTTTCCCGCGTGCGCCGGGTGAGCTGGACATAATGCGAGACAAACGTGTCCCGCGGATCGCGCGCCAGAAGAAGGATTTTTGCGCGGCGTCGTTCGCCGGCCGGAATGAAATATTTTCCGCGGAGATCATCCCAGCGATCGGCCTTGGTCCGTTGTTCGAAGCGATCGTGCGAATAAATGATCCGGGGAATTCGGTTGTCGCCGTATTGTTTGGGATCGAGCGAAAACGGATGTCCGTAACGCTTGCAATAATAGGCGCAGAGGAACGTGCGCACCCAGGTGCGACCGCTCTTCGGAATCGAAACCACGATGGCGTCGCCGCCGGAAAGTTCCCGCGCCCGGCTGCTGAGATTCCAGCGGATCAATCGCGCCATACTCGGGCGCGACTAATTTTTCGCGGCGTCCCCGTCGTTGGACGGCGGCGCGATTTCTTCAGAGAACTTGCCGAGCTTGCGAAACTTCTCGTAGCGGCTGCGCATCAGCTCGTCGATCGAAAACTCCGAAAGCCGCTCGAGATTCTGGCGCAACGCAGTGCCGAGATTTGCGGCCGCGGTATCGGGATCGCGATGGGCGCCACCTTCCGGTTCCGGCACGATTTCATCGACCACCCCCAGGCCCATCAGGTCTTGCGCCGTCAGCTTCAATGCCTCGGCCGCTTCAGCCGCGTGCCGGCGGTCCTTCCACAAAATCGCAGAGCACGCTTCCGGGCTGATCACAGAATAATAAGCGTTCTCAAGAATCAACACGCGATCCGAGACGCCGATCCCGAGCGCGCCCCCGGAGCCGCCTTCACCGATCACTACCGCAATCGTCGGCACACGCAGATTCATCATTTCCCGCAAATTCACCGCGATCGCTTCCGAAATGTGGCGTTCCTCCGAACCGATCCCGGGAAATGCGCCCGGCGTGTCGATCAACGAAATCACCGGCAGCTGAAACTTTTCCGCGAGCCGCATTAATCGAAGCGCCTTGCGATATCCCTCCGGATGGGCGCAGCCGAAGTTCCGTTTCACGTTTTCTTTTGTGTCGCGCCCTTTCTGGTGGGTGATCACCACACAACGGTGCGGGCCGAGTTTCGCCAGGCCGCTCGGCATCGCCTTGTCGTCGCCATAAACGCGATCGCCATGGAGCTCGATCCAGTTCGTGAAACAGCGCGCAACGTAATCGAGCGCGAACGGCCGCTTGATGTGCCGGGCGAGCTGGACCCGCTGCCACGCGGTGAGATTATCGTAAATCTGCCGGCGCGTTTCCCGAATCTTGGTTTCCATCGCCTCGACCTCGGAATCGAAATCGAGATCGTGCCGATCGGAATGGTCTTTCAAATCCTGGAGACGGCGCTGCAATTCCAGAATCGGTTTTTCGAAGTCGAGCGGATGCGATTCCATCGGCGAAATAGCCACGGTCAGTCTGTAATGGTGACAGCGGTCTTGCTGTTTACAAGGCTGCTCAGTTCTTCCATGTCGCTCGCGGAGAGGCCCAGACCCGGCGGCGGCGGCTGGCCAGATTCGTCGCGCTGGCCGGGATCGGGCACCACGAAAAGGAAATAGCCCGGTTGCGCCAGGCGGATCCAGCGCGTGCTCCCGACCCATTCCTTGGTCCCGAACCCGACCCGCTTCCCGCCTTTGAACGCCATCACTTCGGCCACACGAGTGTTGATCCGGGGCGCTTGTTTGGCCGAGAGCTTCACCACTTTCACGTGGTAGCGCTTAAAGAACTGGCCGTGATCGAGGAGGATGACGGTCTGGGCTTTGCGCTGGATGAAAACCGAAAAATCGGGATGCGAAATGAGCAGCCGCTGGCCCACGCGAAGCATCGCGTTCGTCAGGTTGTTCGTTCGCATGATCAACTCGGGCGTCGTCTTGGTTTTGTGCGCGATCTTGGCCAGAACGTCGCCGCTCCGCACGATGTACTCCTGTTTGTCGGGCGAGCGATACTCGGTGAAGAGCATCTCGATGTTCACCTGCCCGAGGAGGTCCTTGGCCTCTTCGATGTGCGGGCCGCTGGGAAACTTCTGGAGAAAATTCAGCAGCGCCTCGCGCGCTTCGGCCAGCTTTCCTTCCTGACGCAACTTCGCCGCCGCTTGCAAATCCGGGAGAGCCACGTCCGGCACCGGCTCGACGGGAATTTCGCCACTCTTCTCC